>CAZUES010000019.1:0-42140 GCA_964619465.1 uncultured Gemmatimonas sp. | reverse complement strand
CGGACATAGCGGCCGCCGCTCGCGATGAGGTCGAGGGAGCGGACCTGCGAAGCGATCGGGCCGAACGCGATGCCCGACCCGTGCGTCGAAGTGGACATCACCCCCGCCACCGTCTGCTCGTCGTATCCGCCCATGTTGGAAAGCGCGAACCCCCGCCGATCGAGCTCGGCGTTGAGCTCCCGGAGGCGGATACCCGCTTCGGTTTCCACCCATTGCCGGCCTCGCGCTTCGACCTCGGCGATCGACTCCGCCCGGAGCACCTCGCGGTCGAGATCGGGCCGGACCCGCGCCAGCCGGCGAGTCTCGATCACGAACCCGGGGGTGAGCGCCGCATCGGACCACGAATGGTGCGACCCCACGGCCCGCACGGTCACGCCGAGACGCTCCGCCTCGCGGACGATGGTCTGCACCTCCGCGATGCTCTCCGGGTGATAGATGCGGAGCGGCTCGATGCGCTGGTTGCGGGTGTGATTGGTCCACGTCTTCCGGGTCTCGAATCTCATGCTCGGGGCTCCCGCGAGATCGCCTGGTGCCATGCGTAGTCCGCGACCGCCATGATGGTGAGCTGCGGATTGACGCGGACCGAAGTCGGGAACACGCTGGCATCGCAGACGTACAGGTTCTCGGTTCCGTGCACCCGGCACCCGGCATCGACCACGCCGTGCCGGGGGTCGGCGCTCATGACGTTGCCGCCCTGCGGATGCGACGAGTTGAGCGTGAGCATCGCCGGCCGGGTCAGTGCGGAACGAATGAATCGCTCGATCGCGGGGCCGTCGACCCGACCGCCCGGCGCGAAGCGGTCGGCCTTCATCACACAATCGTGCAGCGTGGCCGGCAGCACGTAGTCGGCGCCCGCGGCGAAGTAGACCTGTGCCAGGAGCGAGAGGCCGGTCCGCACCCGGTCGAAATCGGCCCCGTCCATGCGCCATGCCACCGGGCCGAAGGTGCGGCGGGTGAAGTTGCTGCGCTTGACACGCCCCGTCGGCGAGGTCGCGATGACCACCCCGGCGCTGGCGAAGTGCCGGAAGGCGCGCATCCGGTCGAAGTGGGTCTGGAACCATCCCGGCAGCGACACCGCGAACGTCATCGGCGGGTTGAACGCGCTCTCGAGGAGCGCGTCGCCGGCGTCGATATAGCTCGCCATCTGGATCCCGTCGTATGCGTCGATCGGCTCCGGAAAGTGGGCGAACAGAGGGGTCGCGGCATTGAACGAGAAGCGGCGGCCTACCGGACGACTGCGAAACCCGCTCCGCAGGAGTAACACGGTGGAGCCGATTGCCCCGGCCGCGACCACCACCTGGTCCGCTTTGATCCGCACCGAGCGCCCGTCGCCTAGCCGGCCCTCGACACCCGTGGCCCGCGCGCCCTCACGGAGGATCCGCTCTGCCTTGCATTCGGTCAGGATCCGCGCCCCCGCCTCGTGGGCCGCGGTGACGTAGGTTTCCAGCATCGAGAGTTTGCGCTGGTAGGGGCAGCCGAAGTTGCAGTATCCGCAACCTCCGCACCGTTGGCCCGGCGTCTGGTTGTAGTTCTTGGTGAAACGGCCGGAGGCGAATTTGGGGTTGCCCCCGCCCTGCCCCCGCAATCGGTTCCAGCCGTCGAGCAGCACCGTCCCGTTGGCGCCGATGATCTCGTCGTGGATCGGCCGGGCCTGAATCGCCTCGACCACCCGGTCGAACGACTCGTCCAGCCGAGCGCGGTCGATCTCGACCTGGAGCTCGTTCCGCCATTGCGCGAGCGTGTCGGGAAGGCCGGGCGTCAGGAGCGGATCGTTGAGCCGGAAGCAGATATGGTTGTTGATGACCGTGGTGCCGCCCAGCGCCCGTCCCTGCAGGATGGTCATGCCCAGGTCGACGGTCGACTGGAGCCCGCTTTCCTTGTACAGCGAGGCGGACATCACGTGTTCCCGGTGCGAGAGCGCGGAGCTGTGGAAGTACCGCCCTTCCTCCAGCAGAACCACGCGCCGCCCCGACTGCGCGGCAAGCGCGGCAACCACTGCGCCGCCGGCGCCGGACCCGATCACGCACAGGTCGGCCTCGATCGACGTTTCGCCGTGGGCCGGCGCCCGAAGCGGCAGCATCGGCACGCCGATCGGCCCGAGCGGCGGGTTGGGCGGCAGATTGCGCGGCCGATCCTGCACCGGCACGAAGCCGATCGAAGGATAGACGCGCGTGCTGCCATAGTACCCGACGGCAAACAGCGTCCGGATCTTTGCCAGGTTCCGGAACAGCGGCCCGGCTCGGGGATTGGCGAGGCGGCGCTCGATCATACTCCGCCGGACCTCAGGCGATTGCCGGGAGAACCGCCATCGCCCGTCGAGCAGCGGCATCAGGTACTCGATCAGCCGGAGAACGAGCCGAAGGCTCTGCTTCCGGTTGGTACGGACTCTGGCGAGGTGCGCATCGACGTTTGCCGCTACCTCGTCCGGATCCAGCACCTTGTCGTCTCCCTCGATGAAGACCTCGGCGAACGCACGAACGGTTTTCAGCTGGCGATCGGTGAGGAATCCGCCGGGTCCGAGTCGAATCCGCGGCGCGAGCAGCACGGCCGGCATGACCTTCCCGGCGTCGGGACGCCACTCGAGCGACCGATGCCGATAGCGGCCCTGCCCGTCGGCGGTAAACTCGACGACCGAGTACACCACCCGCCCGGTGAGGTCGGGGCGGTCGTCCGACCAGCACGGTACCCAGGTACCGGCGTTCACATAGAGAACCCGCGAACCGGACAGAGGCGGCAACTCCTGCAGATCCGGACGATGGGTGTGACCCAGGACCCCGTAGACCCAGGTGTAGCGGGCCTCCATCGTCACCCGCGCCAGCCGCTCATAGATCCCCGCCGCATAGGAGTCCTCACCGACGTTCGGCTTGTGGGTGAGCAGCGCATCGCGGGCGACCCCGCCCAGCCATGGCGCCAGCATCCCGCCGACGCTCAGGACCGGCCGAAGCGCCCCGGGAATGCCGCTCACCACGTTCGGCCAGATGATCGCCGCAACGATCGCCGCCAGGGTCAGGAACGGAATCAGGAGGGAGCCGAAGAAGAGCGCGAAGGCGAGCCATTCCCGCAGCCAGTACGGCCGGGCGGCGCGCCGGAGGAACGGGACGGCGCGCCAGAGAATGCGGAAGATCCGCAGCGGGTGCCGCCGAAGCAGCGCACCGATCACGCGGCTTACCGGCTTGACGTTGTCGAGAAACGGCTCGAGCCGCTCCAGCGGATTGATCAGATAGCGGTTGACGAACGAGCCGAGCGGGAGATGGAGCTGGGTCGGATCGCTGGCGAGGATCGGATCGCCTTTGACCGCCGTGGTCGACTCGAACTGATGGCCGTGTTCCAGATAGACGTTGCCAATCCTGAGGCCGGCCTGCACGAAGTAGATCCGGTCGGCCGCCGCCTCGAACGTGGTATGGCTCGCGATGATCCGGCGGAGCGCGCGCTGCACCAGCGGCCAATAGAGCTCGAGGTCGTGATTGCCCTTGACGATGGCGATCCGGCCGCCCGACTCGACCCACCAGCCCAGCGCCTCGAAGAATTCGGGATGCCCCTCGACGATCCGAGCCAGCTTCCAGACACTCTTGTAGTCGTCGGTGCGGAGGCCGTACCGTTCCTCGCGCCGATGGAACTGTTTCAGCTCGTCGATCGACTTGTCCACGCCGAGCGAAGCAAGCAGGTCGTGCCAGGCGACGAACTCGCGGTGCAGGCGGGGCCGGTCGTCGATCCGCACGAAATCGAAGGTGTCGCCGTTCAAAACCAGCAGCACCGGACCGGCGGACAGCTTGGCTTCGAACTGTTCGAGCAAGGTCCGGAAGGTGGCGCCGGCGAGGAAGTTCTCACCCGGGCGATACCGGCCGGTCGACATCTCGCGGCCTGCCGACAGATGCAGATCGCTCACCACGATGATCCGTTCCGGCTCGAACGGAAGCTCCGCAATCCCGGGCTGAGGCTCCGGGAGGCTGGTATCGGTCGCCGCCTGCCGGGCGCTCATCACGCGCGCCGCTTCGTCGGTCGGAGGCGCCATCGCGTCAGGCCGACCGGACCAGGACGTCGAGCAACATGAGCAGGCGAGCCCGGGTGTCCGCGCTCATCCGCCGTTCCCGTACCGTCCGATCCAGGACGGTCTGGTACTGCGCGGCCGCCTGGCGCCGCGCGGCCTGGCTCCCGATCCCGCGGGAGGCGGCAACGGTGGCGTCCAGCAGCTCCCGGCAACTGCCCTCGCCGAGCCGTTGGGCGTTCATGCACAGCACCCCGGTCCGGAGCCTGAGCCGCGCCAGCCAATCGCGGGCCGGAGCCGACGCCGACCGATCGGCGAGGATCCGCGACGCCGCCCGGGCGGCGCCCGCCACGGCCGGCAGGGAGTCGCTGGTCTGGGCGGCCAGGCTGTCGAGCTCGGGCGTCAGGTCGAAGAGCGACGCAAGCCGGGCAGCGTGCGTGAACGCGACGGGGTGGTACTGCGCAGCCAACACGATCCGGGCATAGACGTACACCGAATCCTCGAACGACAGTCGGCTGGGCGAACCGGCCAGCGCCATGGCCCAGGTCGTGACGGCAGCCGGCGCCGCGTCGTCGCTCGCCGCGAAGACCGTGTCGAGCACCGCGAGCCCTTCGATGCCCTGCTCCGCCACGAACCGCTGGGCCTGCCGGCTGCTGCCGAGACCGCCCAACGCCACCGCGCGAACGGCGCGCGGGTCGCGGAGCTGTACGACTGCCCGGGTGAGGCTCACGACATATTCGGCGTAGTCTTCCTCCTCCGCACCGAGCTCGGGGCCGGCCATGCGCCCGGCCCGGAGCCGGGCGGCGCCGACCGAGTCGAGCTCGGTGATGAGATTGGCCGCGACGGTCGGATGCACGGCTGCCGCGTCGATCCGCGCAATCGCCGCGGCCCGGACCCGATAATCCGCGGCCCGTTGCAATACGATCGTCGAATCGTCGCGGGCGGTGACGGTCTGCGTCGCGCGAGGCGGCACCCGCCGACCGGAGACTTGGATCGCACCGGCCGTGGCGGCGGCCGTGGTGCCGGCCGGCTGCGCCACCCGCCGGTACAGCACGGCGTCGCCACTCCAGCGCGGCTTGGCCAGTACGGCCGAAGCCTGCGCCGGGCCCGGATCGACGGTGGACCAGGTGGTCTCCAACACGACGCGGGAAACCGGTCGCTGGACCCGAACCCGGGTGGTATCGAGCCGTCCCAGCGCAACCGCGCCAACGACGGCACGACGGGTCGAGTCGACCTGTGCAGCAAGCGAAGGCGCCGCGAGCAGAAGCGCGGCCGGAAGCAGTGGCCACTTCATGAGATACAATCCACTTCCAGATGAACGTGACCGACGCCGCTGTACGACGCGCCGGGCCGGTTCGGATTCTTGTCGCGCGGCTCCACCTCGAACCCGAGCTCGAGGGCCTCCTCGGCCAGCGCATCCCAGAAGGCGCGGGCCCGCAGCGTGTCGGCCCGCGGCGACCGGCCGCTCCGCAGCACCGGGAAGGTCTGGAGGTCGACGGCGCAGCCGAACTGATGCCAGCTGTTGGATACCGGCCCGGAGCCACTGCCGCCCCCGATATGGAACCGGTTGTGGACCGGGTTGCGGAAGACGCTGTTGAGCTGCCATTGGAGCGCGTAGTCGCGCTTCCAGATCCGCTCGAGGCGCCCCAGCCGCTCGAGGAAATCGGGATTCATCGCCGCCACGTCGAAATCGCCGTAGGCCAGTCCTGGCGGAAGCTGCGCAACCTCGCGGAACCAGGCGCGCGGCGCCGCACCGCGCCGGAGTCCGATGTCGAGATATTCCTGGCGGACGGCGGCAATCAGATTCTGCGCCAGGGCCAGGGTATCGGAGCGAAGCTCCCGGTCGCCTCGACGCGCAACGGCCACGATCCGGTAGCGCAGGCGCTGTCGCTCCAGCCGTGTGCTCCGCGCCTCGGCGCTCCCCTCGTGCCGGCCCCGATAGCGCGCCGTCCCGCTCGGGCTCCGGACCACGAACTCGGTTCGGGGGCCGGAGTCGACCGAAACGGCGGTCCACGCATCGCCGGCGCCGCGGCTCACCTCCCAGGTCACCACCGCCGACCGCCATCCGAACGGCAGCCGCGCCCGAAGCCCGATGCGGTCCTCGCCCTCGGCGGTGGTGAACTCCCCGTCCCTGGCCGAGGCGTCGATCCGCAGCTGCCCGCCGCAGCCCAGCAGGACGGCAGCCGCGCAGAGCGTGCTAGTGCTCCGTCGCATAGGCCCAGAGCTCGAAGATCGTGGCATAGTAGATCCACCCGAAGAATCCGCCCACCGCCGACGAGGCCGGCGGCGTCAGATAGGCCGTCGGGCGTTTCCCGGCGGCTTTGAGCGCCGCGCCGATGGTAATCGTGAAGAGGATCTGGATCAGACCGGTCAGGATGTAGTTGGCCACCACGATCGGAATGAAGAACGGCCCGAAGATCCTCGCCTGCAGCAGATGCACCTTTTCGTGCGCACCGGCGCCGCCGATGTTGACGGTGCCGATGGTCTGCAGCACGTTCACCCCGAACCCCGAGCTGCCCCGAGGCTGATAGGCAATCCAGCCCTGGTCGCGGCTCAGCGAACGAGACGGGTTGGCAAAGCAGATATAGACGAGGTTGCCGAGCACGAACCCCACCACGGTGTTCGGCAGGCTCCAGGTGAGATCGACGATCAGCGCTACGACTCCGGTGTGGCGGGTAAGGTCGTACGAATGGAGGAGACCGGCCATCAGCCCGTAGAGCAGTCCGAACCCCGCGCCCGCGACCAGCATGACCAGGGGGTTCAGGCCGAGCGCCATGCTGAGCGCGACGGCCGTCATCGCGGTGATGATCGGTGATACGAGCAGCGTTCCGAGCACACGTCGTTGATCCGTCATGATTCCCTCCTGAAAAACGTTCGGGCTGTCGAGACCGGGCTCCGGGCAGCATATTGGGAGTCGGTTCCCATACCTGAGGCGCTGATGGAAGCAGGCCGTCCGCCGCTGGTGATCGCCGCCGCCGTCCTCATCGGGATTGCGCTCGCCGTGGAGGTCGGCGCCCGGCTCTGGATTGCCGGCGCGATCGGCGTCCCCGCGGATACGCCCCGTCCGGGGCTTGGGATCCCGAGCCTCGCAGCCGTGGACGTGCTGCTCCTGGTCAGCATGATCTTCTCCGCCCTCGGCTTCAGCGGGGTCTCACCGCACCTGATCGCTCGGCTCAACGGGCTCGTGGTGGGCATCACCTCGCTGCTCACGCTCCTGGCGAGCCTCCTGCTGGTCTTCGTGACCTTCGCCCTGCTGATGCTCATGGTCGGGCTCCTGCTCGCTCCGCTGCTGGGCACTGCGGCGTACATGGCGGTTTACGGCCACTTCGATCGCGGCGAGGCGGCCATCACCCTCGCCGTGGTGATGATCCTCAAGGTCGTGGCCGCGATCTGCGCGGTGCTCGGCGGCCCGCAACTCCTCAAGAGCAAGAACCTGGTCCTGCTCTTCGCCACCTCGATCGGGCTCACGTTCCTGCTCAGCTTCCTCCACGGCTTCCCGCCGCGGTTCCTGGTGAGCATCACCGACGCGGTCGGCGCGCTCATCGCATTCGTCTGCGCCATCATCTGGGGCATCGCCTATCTGATTGGCGCCATCAGCGCGCTGCTCGGCAACCTCCAGCTCCGGCGCCGCAAGCCGGACGAGCGCTAGCGCGCCGCAACGTTCACCACGCAATCGGTCTGTCCCCTGCACCGGAGGCCGAGAAACGCTCCGCCCTCCGCGACCACGAAGTCGGCCGGCTCGTCGATATCCTTGGGCTCCAGCTCGTCCCGCTCGTCCAGGCAGTCCCGGTACGGCGCGTGCGTGAGCCCGAAGCACCCGGCGATCTGCCCCCCGCGCGGCACCAGGCGGAGCCGACTCGGCCGCGCCGATCCGGGGGTGATCCGGATTTCGCAGGTACCGCCCCGCACCACCGAGATCACGCTCCCGTCGACGCATGGCCCGACGATCCGCGACCGGTCGAGCGGCGCCAGAAACGGATCGGTGAGCCGGCCGAGGACCTTCACGCCGCCGCCAGGTTCGTAAGATTCGGGCGCCGGGGGCCGCCTGCCCTCGCGGCTATCCCGTAACGCGCCAGCGCCCAGGACCACCCCGACGGCGACGGCGAGCACGACCAGCACGATGATCACGACCTTCTTGGCGTCCATGGCATTCAGGGGTTGGGGACGACCCACCGCGTCCGGATCTGACTCTCCCACGACGCCCTCTCGATCGCGCAGATCCGGGGATTCGCACACGGCCGCGTTGCGCTGTAGTAGTAGATCACGAGATCGACTTCCCGCCCGACGACGACGCGCTCGCCCTCACCCGGCGCCAGGTCGGCAATGTGATCATCCTGCGCCTGCGCGCTCGTCCACCGTCCCGAGGTGCGCCCGGGGCGCAACCCCGCCTCACGCAGCAGATCGATGGCCACGGCTATGTGCCGATTCCGAACCGGCGGGATCACCACCGAAGGCCGATTGATCACGATGGTCGCGGTGTCCGTTCCCTGATCGGGGACCTTACCTCCGGCTTCCGGCATCTGAGCTACGACCAGGGTATCGCGCCCGTCACCCAGGGAGTCCTGCGTCAGCACGACTTCGAAGCCGGCTTTCGTCAGTGCAGCCGTGGCCTGATCAACTGTCTTCCCGATGACGACGGGGACGCCACTCGACCGCAGCGCGAGATAGAGCCCGATGCCCCCGCCAACCAGGACGATGCCGGCCACGAGAAAGACCCACCACGGAACCTTCTTACCGCCCTCCTCCACCGGAGCATCGGGGGCCAGCACCTCCACCGCGACCGTCTCCCCAAGTTCGAGCGGATCGTCGGGACGCCCCGGTTCGACCACCTTGGCGCGAAACGTCACGTCGCCGGGCACGGCATTGGCCGGCACCTTGAGCTGGAACTGCATCGTCTCGGTGGCGGCCGGGTCGGCCTTGAACTGGGTCTGCGCGTTGGCAGGCGCGGTCACCCACGCCGCCGCCTGCGCCGGCGTCAGGTCCGCATCGACCCGCGCCAGAAACGGTCTGCCCAGCGCGTTGCTCACGACCACCGCGATCGTGGCCGTTTCGCCCGGCTTGAGCTTCAGCGATTTGGGCGTGGTGGTCAGGTTGAAGCCTGGCATGATCAGCTCCGAGTGGAAGCGGGCGCCGTCCGCGCCCCGGATCGGTCAGATAACGTTGGTGAGCGTCAGAACCGCCAGGACCGCCAGAATCGCACCGACGACACCCACCGACGCCCGAACGCCCGGCGACATCCCGCGCGCCGGCCCGCCGACCGACGGCGTCTGCGAAGGAATCGGCACGATCTTCCAGTTGAAGATGGCGGCGAGGACGAGCACGACGCCGAGCAGGCCGCCGAAGATGGCGAGGATGGTGCGAAGCATGCGAACCTCCTTGTCGATGGTTAAGCCACGTCTCGGATCTCGTGCGTGAGGTGAATCGGTTTCTCGACGCGAACGATCAGTTCCGCGAGCCGGCGGTCGGCGGATGCCACGCTGGGCAGCTCGACCACGAGGTGAAAGGGACGGTCCGGCCGGTCGACGACCCGGATGGCGGGCGCATCGAGCGCGACGCGGAGCAAGGTCTCGAGTCCGGTGGCAGTGCCGCGGCGCTTCGCGAACAGCGGCGCCAGCGCCACCAGCCGGCGCAGCCGCTCGAGCGGAAGGCCGTCGCCGTCGGCGCGCTCCCGAAGCGGCAACCAGCCCAGGTCCACCCAGCCCGCCAGGAACGGGAGCAGCGCGGTCGGGGCGCGGAACGGATCGAAGTAGGCGTCGAGCACGAGCAACCGGCGATCCACCGGATCGAGCAGCGAGACCATCGCATCGGTCAATCCCAGCGCCGGCGTCCCCGGCACCACGGTGCGGCGGATCACATCGGGCAGGAAGCGAAGCACCTGGTCCCGTTCCATCAGGCCTCTCCTTGCGCAGCAAGCCCGTCTTCGCTCTCGACGATGACGTCGTGGCGCCCGGAACAGAACAGCCAGGTGGGGGGCAGCGTGACGACCTCACGCAACGGCGGCGCCAGGTGCTCGTGGTCGGTGACGTCCTCGTAGGGACGGTCGGGGGCGGGCGCGCGGTGGACCCCGCGCTGCGTCCCGACGACGATGCGATCCAGCTCCGGCCGGGCAGTCGAGGCGTCGACCGCCAGGGTCTCAACCGGAACCAGCAGCCGAGTTTCGCCGTCGACCCGCTCGCCGCGGAGCGGCAGCCCGCAATCGAGCCCCGGCTGCCGCCACGCCGCGCCGACCTTCGGCGCGAGCCAGAGCACGCCGCGCGAGTGCGAGCCGGCGAGCACCAGACCGTCTCGCGTGAAGGCGAGCGCAAGGCAGCTGCCCGCATCGCCCCAGCCGTCGCTGAAGGGCACCCAACCTTCCTCGGGCACGTCACGATCGAGCTCGTAACGCGCGGCGCCGTTTGCGGGATGGGCGAACCCCGCCCACAGGAAGGACCGGACCCCGTCCGTCTGCACAGCGAGCCGGATCACGATCTCGGAGAGACCCGCGTTGGCGAAGCTCCGCGTCTGCCCGGCTTGCCGCGAGACGTAGACGCCCGATCCGTCGTTGGTGGCCACCGCCAGGTACTCGATCCCCCGGACGTCGCGATACACCACCAGTGAGGTGAAGCCCTGATCGGGACGGGCCGGCTCGACCTCGACGAGCAGAGGGCTCGCCGCGCCGAGGACGTACTCGTACAGTCCCTTGTCGGTGGCGTGGAAGAGCACCGGCGTGCCGTTCCGGTCCGACCAGGCGACGTCGCGGACCAGCGCCTCCTGAAACGTGACGGCCGAAGCCCAGGTCTCGCCGCAATCACGCGAGACATAGGTGCGGCAGCCCGCGGGGCCGACCCGCACAACCGCGGCGACCAACCCGGGATGCCATCGACTGGTCCGCACCAGCCAGGCCTGCTCCGCCTCCTCCTCCGGCTCTCGCCGGAGCTCATGGAGCAGCTCCCAGCCGTCGCCGCCGTTGGTACTCCGGTAGAGCGCGCGCCGCGAGCCGACGTACCAGGTGCGCGGCTCATGCGCATCGACCGCGACGGTGGGGATGGGCCCCTCGGGCATCCGGTCGGCCCGAAGCTCGACGCCGGTGACGTAGAGCACGCCAGGCTCCGCGCGCACGGTGCCCTCGATATCGTAGCGGCGGAGGGTGCGGCCGTATGCCCAGCCCTCGTCCCAGACCGAGCGCGGCAGCGGCGTAATGAGCCGCTCGAGCCGGGCCAGGATGCGTTCGCGCACCGCGACCCGGTCTTCCTGCCGGGCCGCGACGGCGCGAAGCGTGACGCTGACGGGCTTGTAGGCGCTCCACCGGACCTCGCAACGGCTGCCCAGCGGCCGCGCATCGTCGAGCGCGCGCTGGACTTTGGCGAGTTCGTCGAGCGACTCGCGCTGGCGGAGATCCTCGAGCGCCTGCCCATCACCTTCGCCGAGCGTGGGCACCAGCCGGACTTCGACCACGCCGGGGGCCGCATGACGCCAGATCTCGGCCTTGGTAAACGCCTTGGCCCGCGCGATCCCTCCTGCCCGCCTGGCGAGCGTCTCGTAGTCGCGCGCGGTGACTGCACGTTCCAGCCGGTGGAAATCGGTCGGCCCGCGTAGGAGCAGACTGTCGAGCGGCTCGGCCTCGCGGCCCCCGGTAGCGGGCGCCGGGTTGGTGACCGTGATGCCCGGCAGCGGGCTCTTCGGGGTGACGACCGCGCCGGCGCGCACGTTGCCGAGGGCGCCACCGCCGGTCCGGTAGCTGACCCGGATCTCGCGCCCCTGCGGGGGTACGGCGCCCACGGCGCCGTCGCCCATGATCAACCGGCCCCGCTCGTCATCGATGATCATCGCCGGCGGGAAGCGGATGATGCCGTGCTGCCGGTCTACGGTGTAGGCGCGCTCGCCGGGCTCGAGCTCGGCGAACGTGCTCACCTCACGCCAGACCCGGAAGGTCTTCCCGCCGAACTGGACGGCGCGGGCCTCGGGCGGCAGCGGCTCCGTCTCCTCGACCGCGACCACCAGGTCGAGCCCGTCTTCCATCGGGGCAACGATCGGGAACCGCGCCACACGGCGCTCGAGACCGGGCGCGCCGGTGCCGATGCCGAGCAATTCACCGTCGACGAGCTCGCCGTGGAACGCCGCGGTCGCGGCCTCGGAGGCTCCGTCCTCGAACACCGCGGGATAGAGGGTGGTGAACGGCTCCGGGCCGGCAGCGAGGACGGTGCCGCGGGGAATTTCGAGCCGCGCACCGCCGCCCGACCGCAGGAACGTCACCCGGGTGGTGGCCGCTGCGGGCGGCAACTCCGAGATGCCCAGCAAGCCAAGGAAGGCCCGATACTGCTTGTCGGGCACGCGGTTAACCCGATAGAGCAGCGTCTGCGTCAGGTAGGCAAACACCTCGGCCAGCGCGATACCCGGATCGGACGGCGAGAAGTCGGTCCATTCCGGACAGGCGGCCTTGATCCGCTCGATCGCTTCAGCCCGGAGCTGGTCGAAGCTGCGGTCGTCGAGTCGGGGCGGGACGGGGCGTCTCATCCCTCACGCCCCTCGAGGTCGAGTTGCACCGAGAGCCGCTCCGGCTCGCCGGTGGAGCGCACTCGGTACGCAAGGGTGATGTCGAGCCGGGCGGGATCATCGGGATTGCGGGTGGCGTCGACCTCGAGTCGGTCGACCCGCGGCTCCCAGCGCAGCACCGCCTGGCGGACGTAGTGGATCGCGAGCCCCGCGGTGGTGTCGTCGTTCGGCCAGAACACCAGCTTGAAGAGATCGCAGCCGTAACCGGGCCGCATCACCCGTTCGCCGGGGCGGGTGGAGAGGAGGAGAAGGAGCGCCTGCCGCACAGCCGCCCGGTCGGCCACCGTCGCCAAGCGCCCTTGCGGGGTGACGGCAAGCCCCGCGCCCTCGCCTGCGGCCGGCGCGTCGAACCCCGGAACGAGGAAGCGGATGCCCCGCCAGGTGGCCCGGGTCATACCCCCGCCCCCACCAGCCGCTGCGCCGGATCGTGCACCCGATACGGCGCGGGAGGGAACCCCTCGGTCATGCCGGTCACCGTGCCGAGACACACCGGGTGCCCGTCGATGCGTACCAAGCTGGAATAGCCGGATGTGACCGCCAGCGTGAGCCCGCACGGCTTGAACTGCGGCGGCTTCATGATGCACCCCTGATCGAAAGACCGCCGCTCGGGATCGGGTCGAATCAGCACCCGGCGGCGCTCGATGCGGACCCAGCGTTGCGCGGGGTTGAACCCCTTCACTTTGCCGGAGCCGGCGTGATCGCAGCGGAGCACCGCATCCTCGGTGAGCCAGAGCGGCATGGTCAGGACTCCGCCCGTTCGAAATCCACGGCCTTGGCGCGGATGGTGATCGTTCGGCCGGGGGCGGCCAACTCGAGATCCGTGGCGGCAACGATGCTGAGCCGGTCGCTGCCGATGGTGACGGCGCTGCCGTTCGGGGTGCGGAGCTGGATCCGTTCCCTGCCTTCGTCGAGTTCAACGGTCTCGCCGTGCCGGGTCCGCCAGACGTAGCGCGAGACGCGATCGTTCTCGACACCGAAGTCGGACGGATCGTCGGCGGTTGCGAGCCCGCCCAGCACGATGCCTGCCGCGGGATCGCCGCCCGGAAAGAGGACCAGAACCTCGTCGCCCGGCGCGGGCAGGGCGATGAACCCTTTGCCGCTCCCGACGGCGGGGAGCAGCACGCGCAGCCAGTCGGTCGTGACCGATGGCAAGGTGGGCAGCGCCACCGTGACCCGGCCGAAGCCCTCGGGATCGTCGACCCGCTCGACCAGCCCTGGCGCCACGGCCGGCAGCGCGGCCGGCATGATCGGAGGCGGCGGCTCGCTGCCGAACCGAGTGAGGTAACCGCGCTCGGTGTCGAAGGTGTGAACCGCTTCGGTGACCACGTATTCGCCGGCGAAGGTGGCTGCTACTCCGTCGAGCCGGACCTTGGCGCCGGGACGGATCCCGGCATGCCCCTGGGCAATGCCCCGCGCGGTGACGGCCCGCCCCGCCGCCCGATCGAGGCCCGCGCGGGCGGCCGCCCGGACGGGCTCGGCGTCACGAGCCGCAAGATTTGGCAGCGTACGTACCGGCGCGTCGGTGAGTTCCCCGCCCGGCACCCGCGCCGCCGCGGTCCGGCCGCTGCGCACCTCCGCCGCCGTTTCCTCGAAGCGGCGTCCGGTGGTCGGATCCCAGCCGAGCGCGGTCACCTCGTCGACGGGATCGTCGCCGTTGAGTTCGAGCACCGCCTCGAGCAGCTCCGAGCCAAGACGGAGCACGACGGGCTGGCCCGTACCCGCGAGCGTGAACAGTTCGAGCCGCCCGCAGGCCAGGGTGAAGTACAGCCCGGCCGCGCCGGCCAGATCGGCAAGCAAGGCGAGATCCGACTGGCGCCATTGCACCACGCGGCTTCGCCGAGGCCCCTCCTCCCGCGCCTCGACCGGCAGTCCGTCGCGCTCGACGAGCCGGCGCGCCAGGTCGGCAATCGTGAGATCGGCGAAATCCCGGACCGATTGCCGCTTGCGCAGCCGATGCAACCGATCGTAGGCGCGCACCCGGACCTCGAGCCCCCCGTCGGCCGTATGCACGTGCTCCACCGCGGTGATGTCTCCGGCAAACAGCTCGGCGCCGGCCGGCTCACTCCGCACACCCGCGCTCAGTCCGACCAGGAGCGCCGCCCGCCCGGCGAACTCCGGTCCGACCCCCTGGAACACGAGTTCGAGTTGCGCCGGCATCGCGAGGCGCTGATGCACGGTGACACCCGCCAACCGGTTCGCGTCGACCGGACCGAGCGGCGCCCCGGCCAGCTCGACCTCAAGCATCCCGAGCTCCATCGCGATCTTCATGGCGAGCGTCCCGGCGGCGGGGGAATCCTGAGCGTCAACGGCGGCTCCAATCGCAGCAGATCATCGAGATCGTTGAACTCGGCGATGTAGTGTTCGGTGTCCGGCGTGCCGTGAAGCTGTTGCGCCACGAGATAGAGCGGCTCGCCGCCGCCACCCCCGTCGCCTTCCAGATCGTGGAAGCGGATCGACTCGGGATCAACCTCCAGCGGCCCCTCCGGCAGGGTCAGAGGCGCCGGATCCGCAGCAGGCGTGAGCGCATCGTCGATGGCCCGCAGCATCCGGAGCCGGAGCCAGGAGCGGCGCGGTGTCCCCGCATGGGTGAAATGCTCGAGCCGCTCCGCCACGGCGACCACCACGCCGGGCACGTTCCAACTCTTGCCCCAGACGAACCGCACCAGCGGCGGCCGGCCGTAGGCGCCCTCACGGCGGCGATTCTCACTCAGCCGCCAGAGCGGCTCCGTCAGGTCGCGAACGTTCTCCACCGACGGCGGGGTCCGCACCAGGGACACGTCGAAGAGGAGGTCGAGCAGGATCTCGGTCGTCCCGCCGCCGGTGAAGAGCAACGGCGTATCGGCGAGCCCCGCTCCGGTGAGCGGCCCGCCCGCCGAGAAGCGGGGACGCACTCCGGCCGTCCGGCGCATCACGACCGTCGCCGGATTGAGCAGACAGGGGATACGCTCCCCCGTCTCCTCGATCAGAAAGGCTGCCCGCTCCAGGAGGAGCCCGCCTGTTCCGCCGTCAGGCGGTCCGGGCGACTCCAATCCTGCAGCCGGCGGGGATGCGGATCCGTTTGCCATCCGTGGATCTCTCCCTCGGGTAACTGAGGCCAGCGGTCATCGTCCGGCGGAAACACCGGCCCGATGGTTGCGTCCGGTGCGCCAGGTACGCTCGGCACCGGTTCGAGCGCGGGATCTGCCGTGTTCAGGGTCCAACCAGCACCGCCGGGGGTGCCGGGGCGCGCCGGCCCGTCGGATCCGCGCGACGCGGCCTCGCCGGCAGGCGAGCGGGGCGCTGCGACGGCGTGATTCGGTCCGATCGCCTCATCCGCTCGCTGCGCTTGGTGCACCGCCGGAACGGCCGTTGCCAGGTTCGGGCCGGTCGCGTCGTCCATCAGCCTGGGGCCGTCGGGGGAGGCGCCTCGCGGCCGGACGATGTCCGTGGGCTCGGCTGCCGCTCGAGCCGGTCCGGCCGGCACGCTCCGGAGCGGTACCGGCCCCGACGGCGCGACCGACGCGCGTTGACCCCGCGCCGCGTCCCGATGCGTAGCTGACGATAGTCGCGCCGGATGGACGGGCGCCGAGGAGGGTGACTCCCCGCCCGACGTCAGCTCGAAGGCGGGAGGTCGGCCGGACCTCGGCTCGGGCGAGGCGCGATCCGGCTGCGGAGCGTGCATCATAGCCCGCGCCGACCCGCTGCCGGGCGGGCCTCGGCGCACCGCGGGTGGCGGAGAGACCGGAACCCGCACCGGGGTCGACATACTCGGCCACAGCACGGTCTGGGTCGTCACCTGCGCACGCGACACCGGCGCCGTGTCTGCACGCTCCGCCGCGACACGATGCGGCCAGACCGGCGGCCGAGACCGGAACCGGGACCGGGCGTTCCCGAGCAGCCATGGCGCCCGGGCCTGCACCAGGGCAAGCCAGTGCGCCGGCGGGCCGTCGCCGACCGCCTCGAGCGGCATCACGCCGCCCGGAACCGGCGCCGCCGCCCAGCGCGCCAAGCGCTCTCCCAGCTGCGCCAGCATGACGCTCATCGCCCGCGCGATCCGTCGCAAGAGATCCATCTCAGGCCCGTTCCAGCGTTTCGTAGACCAGGGTCAGTTCCTCGATCGCCACCTCGTTCGCGAGCGCGTCGAGCGGAGCGCCCATCCACGCCGAGGGCCAGGCGTTGATGAGATTGAAGCGCACGGCTTCGGTGACGCCGTCCTGCGCCAGCACGATGATCGAGACGTTGCGGCGCTGCACCGTCCCCTTCATCGCCGACTCGAGCCAGTGCCAGAGCTCCCGGGACGAGGTGAGGCCGTATCGCAGGACCACGTCCGAGTACTCCACCCGGCCCGGCAGCCGGTGCACCACCTGGCTGGTACCGCCTTCGCGATATTTGATCGCTTCGACGCGGGCGCCGAGCCCGGTGCACTGCGTGAAGTGCCCCTCGGTGACGCCTTGCACCACCAGCTTGAAGTTGTAGTTGCCGTACGGATCCTTGAACGCGCCCGGGGCCGCCTGGGGCGCTTGCGCAGGTGCTGTCATGGGTTCCTCGCTCTCAGGCTTCGATCTCGACTCCGCCGGCGTGCTGCCCGATGCGGAAAATGATGAATTCGGCCGGCTTCACCGGGGCGATACCGATCACGATCACGACCCGGCCCTGGTCGATCGACTCCGGCGGGTTGGTCTCCGCGTCGCATTGGACGAAGAAGGCTTCATCGGCGGTGCGGCCCATCAGCGCGCCGTCGCGCCATACGGTGCGCAGGAAGGCGCCGACGTCACGCTTGATGTCCTGCCAGAGCGGGCGGTCGTTCGGCTCGAACACCACCCACCGGGTCCCCCGCCCGATCGATTCCTCAATCATGTTGAAGAGCCGCCGCACGTTGAGATAGCGCCACTCGCTCGCCTCCGCCGCGACCGTGCGCGCGCCCCAGACCCGGATCCCCTCGGCCGGAAAGAACCGGATGCAGTTGACGCCGGCGGGATTGAGCATCGCTTGCTCGGCACGGGTGACCCGGTAGGTGACGTTGAGCGCGCCACGGATCGCCTCGTTGGCGGGCGCCTTGTGCACGCCCCGGGTGGAG
This sequence comes from uncultured Gemmatimonas sp., assembly GCA_964619465.1. Classification (GTDB taxonomy): domain Bacteria; phylum Gemmatimonadota; class Gemmatimonadetes; order Gemmatimonadales; family GWC2-71-9; genus SHZU01. The sequence continues at coordinate 24,567 of CAZUES010000019.1, read as the reverse complement.
TCGGTTCGGGCCCAGATCCCGGCGAGATGCCCCGACGGTGCCACGTCGACCGTCTGTCCCGTCGGCGAGAGGGGATCGAGGATAGTGATGCGCGGGAAGTAGAAGGCGCCGTACCCGCCGTCCGATTGCCGGGGACGGAGCCCGCCCTCGCCGGCTTCGGGCGGTTTGCCGCCGCTCTTGACCACCGCCACCTCCGTCAGCTGCGCAATCTTGGCGACCTGGGCGGGCGGATCGAGCACCGCGACACGGTCCTTGAGCTTCTCGCAGTGACCGAGCAGGGCGTCGTACGCGAGAGCGTCGGCGTACCCGGGGGCAGCGACGATGGCGACCTCGTCGTGCGACTCCAGCGCCGCCACCCCGTCCGCCACCCGCTTTCCCTTCCCGAGATTCACCACCAGGCAGCGGCTGCCGCCGTTCTGGAAGAAGCCGAACACCGCATGCGACAGGTCGGTGCTCACCGCCTGCTTGGGATCGGCCGGGACGAACTCGCGCAGGAACTCCGACCAGTTGTTGACCGCCCACGGCTCGCCCAGGTGCGCATCGGCGAGCGGGGCGATGCCCACAAACCCCGCGGTGCCGGTACCGACGGCGCCGATCGGCCGCGGACCGGTCGAGATCTCTTCCACATAGATGTCGGGCGACAGGTAATTGCTAGCCATCGGTCAGAGCTCCGGCAGGGGGACATGGATCACCAGCGGTTCGCCCGGGGGCGGATCGGCGCGGACGGCGAGCCGGGCCCCCTTGGCGGTGACGGACACGGTAGGTGCGGAGGAACCGGCGGGAACGGTGAGGTGAAACTCGCCGCGGTGGTCGGAGACGGTGGTGAGCCCGAGCCGCTCCACCTCGACGCGCGCCCCGGCAATCGGCACGTCGCCCGGACCGACGATCCGGCCATCGAGCTGCCGGCGCCTCGACCACTCGGTGACCACCTGGCGAACCAACGGAACCGGCGGGACCTCGCGCGACTGCTCGAGCAGCGCCCGCGCCACCAGCGCGGGACGCGCCTTCGCACCGAGCGCGGCCCAAAGCGCGGGCGCGAGGCCGTCCCGCTCGAGCTCGGGCTGGCCCGCCTCGAGCGCATGGAAGGCCAGAGCGACGATCCACTGGTCGGCATCGGCGCCCGACGCGGTCACGAGACAGCGGGCCTGGAGCAGCAGCGGCGTGGGGCGGTGGGACGCCCGAGCGGGCGTGACGGGCACCAGATCCAGGAGGGTGAGGTCGATCTGCGCGCCAGGCGCAGGCGCACCGACATCGCCCGGCGGTCCGACGACCACCTCGACATCGGCACCAAGCGCCGGGTGGATCCAGGCCTCGGTGAGCTGGCTCCACATACGGCTCAATGGGTCGGTGCGCATCCCCTTGCCGACCGCCTGCCGGACTCGCTGTTTCGCCACGGGATCTCCCATCGGCGTGGTCGCCCCCCTGATCATCAGACTCGGGGACCCATGCGGTTGATATACAGATCGAACACCAGTGGCGCAAGAGTGCAAAGAATTGCACTGAACTGAACCGCGACGGCACCGCCCGATTACCAGTGCCCCGCCGCGGAACCTCACGAGCGCAAACCCAATATTGGAAACGCATCCGATCAGAACAAGTTGGGAAAAAACCTTGCTTTTTCAGAATGGCAGAAGCAGCAAGGTTTTTTCCTAACTTGTACTTCCGACAGGCATTTCCGATATTGGCCATAGCTTCCCACCCGGAGTGAGCCCGTGGCGACTCGGCGCGTGATCGTCTTCCCGATGCATGAGGAGGAACAGGCGGCAGCCTCGAACGCCATGCCCACGGGCGAGGCGACCGAGGCGCTCGTCCTTGGCGAGCTTGATGACAGTGCCGTTGCGGAACTCCGTGATCGCGGCATGATTGTCCAAGAATTAGACATCATGGAACCCGAGCTTCCGCCCCAGATCCCGTTTGCCCGCGGGTTTGCAGCGCCGGCGGTCACGCTCCCTCCCGGAATCCCCGAAGCCTTCCATCGCCTGCGACTCCGCGGGCCGCTGATGCCCTCGTGGCGCTCGACGCTGGAGCGGCTCGACGTCGCCGTCATCGAAGCGCTGCCCGGCTTCACGCTCCGCGTGCGCGTCCCGGCCGGTGCGATCGATCAGGTGGCCGCGCTCCCATTCGTGGTGGGGCCGCTCGAGCCGCTCGGCGCCGCCCCGGCCATGATGCCCGGGTTCGGTCCCGCCGCCGGCCGTCTGCCGCCGCGCGACCCGCAGGTACGGCCGTTCGACGTGCTGCTGCACGACGCCACCCATCGCGAACCGTTCCTCGCTTGGCTCGGGGCGCGGCACGTCACGGTCGGCGCCGCCCGCGGCCGGAAGGTCCGGCTCCACCTGGCGGTCGGCAGCCCGCTCATCGACGAGATCCGCCAGCAGGTGACCTGGGTCGACCGGCTCGACGAGTACGTGCCGCCGGAACTGCATCATGATCTCGCGCGGGTCGCGCTCGGGCTCGACGCAGATGATGCGTCACGGCCGAACTTCCCGTTCCAGGGCCAGGACGAGATCGTCGCCGTGGCCGACACCGGGATCGACCAGACCCACCCCGATTTCGCCGGCCGGATCGACAAGGCGGTCGGCCTCGGCCGCCCGGGCGACGCTTCCGACCCGAACGGTCACGGCACCCATGTGGCCGGCTCCGTGCTCGGCGACGGCGCCGCCTCGAACGGCCGGCTCCGCGGCGTGGCCCCTCGGGCCCGGCTCTTCTTCCAGTCCCTGCTCGATCCCAACGGCGGCCTCGACGGCCTCCCGCTCGAGTTGGGCGAGCTGTTCGAGGAAGCGTACCAAGCGGGGGCGCGCATCCACAACAACAGCTGGGGCGCGGCGACCGGATCGTCGTATCGGATCACCAGCAACGAGGTCGATGCATTCGTACACCAGCACAAGGACATGCTGGTGGTGATCTCCGCCGGGAACAGCGGCTCCGCCGCCGACCCCGGCATCGGTCGCCGGAACGCCCAGCCCGGCTTCGTCAACTGGCTCAGCGTGGGGTCGCCCGCCACGGGCAAGAATGCGCTCACCGTCGGGGCCAGCCGGAGCGGCCGGACGACCGGAGGGTTCGCGGAACTCAGCTACGGCGAAGTCTGGCCCGAGCAGTTTCCCGCCGACCCGACCGCCGCCGCCCGGGTCTCGGAGGACGCACACGACCTCAGCGCCTTCAGCAGCCGCGGCCCCTGCGACGACTATCGGATCAAGCCCGACCTGGTGGCGCCCGGCACCGATATCCTTTCCTGCCGCTCGAGCATCGCGCCGCTGCGCAACTTCTGGGGGGCGGACCGATCCAACCCCCGCTATGCGTACCTGGGCGGCACCAGCATGGCCGCGCCGCTCGTCTCCGGGTGCGCAGCGCTGGTTCGGGAGTACTACCGCACTGTGCGGCACCACGAACCGAGCGCCGCCCTGCTCAAGGCCACCCTGATCAACGGAACCCGGTGGCTCGGGGGAGCCGGCGCAGTCGCCGATTTCGCCGACCGCCCCAACTACCACCAGGGCTTCGGCTGCGTCCATCTGCCGAGCACGATCCCTTCGGCGCAAGCACCTGCGCTCCGGCTCGTGTTCTTCGACAATTGGCAGGACCCGAATTCGCACTTCGTCAGCACCGGCAAGCGGCTCCGATTTGCCGTCACCGCGAGCGGCGGACCGCTCCGATTCTGCCTCGTCTATACCGACGCGCCCGGCCGAGCCATCCAGAACAACCTCAACCTCCTGGTCGAGATGCCCGGCGTGCTGCGCAAGCGGTTCGGCAACGAGGAGGTGCCCCGCGGCTTCGGCGGCCCGGACCCCACCAACAACGTGGAGTCGCTGGTAATCGACGACGCGCCGCCGGGGCGCTACCTGGTCCAGGTCACCGCCACCAACGTGCCCAAACCGAACCAGGATTTCGCGCTGGTCGTGACCGGACCGCTGACCTCGCCGCTGGACCCCGCCTGATGTTCTGCCTCCATGTGGTACAAGCCGCGCACGGCGATGCCCTGCTGCTGGAGTACGGCACGGCGTCGGCGCCGCGCTTCATCCTGATCGACGGCGGCCCGGCCACCATCTACGACCGTCATCTGCGGCAGGTCCTCTGCGAAGTCCACAGCAAGGTGCGCACGCTGGACCTGGCCATCCTGAGCCACGTCGACAACGACCACGTCATCGGGATGCTCGACTATTTCGCCGAACTCGCCACCGATCCCCCCGACTTGCCCCGCCCCGCTGCGCTCTGGCACAACGCATTCGGCGACGCCATCGATCCCGACCGTGACATCACCCCCCGACTCGAGGCCCTGCTCACCGTCAATCGCGCGGCCGCCATGCCCAGCGCAGCCGCCGCCGTGAACGGCATCGGCGAGGGACAGACGCTCCGCCTGCGGGCCCGCATGGCAGAGGTACCGGTGAACCCCGACGTACTGGGCGGACTCGTCACCGTCGAGGACATGCGAGACGAGATGCGGTTCGCCAACCTGTCGCTGCGCGTGGTGGGGCCCACCCGAGCCAACCTTGCCGCCCTGCGGGACGAATGGCAGCACTGGCTGGAGCGGCACGAGCGCGCGGTGCGCAGCGACGACGTCATGATCCTCGCGAACTCCGACCGCTCGATCCCCAACCTGAGCAGCCTGATGCTGCTGGCCGAGGCCGACGGTCGGACGCTGCTGCTGACGGGCGACGGTCGGAGCGACCATCTGTTGCAGGGCCTCGGCGAAGCCGGTCTGCTGGCCGGCGACGGCACGCTGCACGTCGACGTGCTCAAGTTGCCCCACCACGGGAGCGACCGGAACGTGACTCGCCGTTTCTTCCGCCGGATCACCGCCGACACCTACGTCGCATCGGCGAACGGCCGCGACGGCAATCCCGACGTCGCGACGCTGATCTGGATCGTAGAAGCTGCGCACGAGCAGGGACGGCCCATCGCCCTGGTCGTGACCAACCCGACGCCGTCGGTGACGAAGCTGACCGAGGAATACCCGCCCGACGAGTACGGCTACACCCTCGAGGTGCTGCCCGACACGGAACACGCCGTGCGGGTCGACCTGGCGGACTGACCGCGGCGGCCGAGGAGGAACCATGAGAGTGCTGGGCATGGGGCTCAACCTGAAGGGCGAGCGCCTCTTTCAACCGCTCGACGGCGAGGCCTTTGCCGACCGGCTGATCGACGCGCTCGCTGCGAATGGCCCCCGCATGCGGACCATGGCGACGGCGGGTGCGCCCGGCATCGTCTTCCGAGGCGAGCAGCCCCGGCGGGTCCTGGACGCCGGCGACCCGGTCACGGCGGGCTGGACCGTCCTCGTCAACCGCGACGACCCGCGCAAAGCCGAGCTCCTGGCCGCGCTGGCTCCGCTGGCCGCACACCGCGGGATGGACCGGCCGGAACAGCCGATCGAGTACGTCGACAGCGAGCCCGACGAGTGGGGCGACTGGCTCACCGATGCCTACTACGCCCTCGATCTCGCCCCCGGCGGGAAGGTTCCGCGCTATGTCCTGATCGCCGGCGGTCCCGACCAGGTGCCGTTCGGCGTCCAATCCCTGCTCGATGCCGTCGCCAACGTCGGGCGAGTCGACTTCGCCACGGCGGACGAGCTTGCCGGCTACGTGCAAAAGGTGATCCGGCTCGAAACCGCGCCGGAACCGGTGGTCTCCCGCGAAGCCGTGATCTTTGCACCCGACGGCGGCGTCACCGATCCCACCCACTACAGCCGGCGCTTCATGGCCGAGCCGCTCGCCGACCTGATCGAGGCGGAGCTCGCGTGCACGACCACTCGGCTGCTTGGCCCCGCGGCGACCAAAGCGGCGCTCACCGGCGCGCTGACCGGAACGACACCCGCCATCGTCTATACCGCATCGCACGGTCTGGGCGCGACGGACGAGCCGTTCGAAGTCCAGACGCGCTACAATGGCGCCATCTGCTGCCAGACGGCGGGGCCGTTCACGCTCGACGCCCTCTTCGGCGGTGAGGACGTGCCGGCCAACGGCGCACCGTTCCTCGAAGGGGCAGTCTTCTTCCAGTTCGCTTGCTTCGGATACGGCACCCCGGCGCTGAGCGAGTACGCGCACTGGCTCGGCCAGCCGGGCCAGGAAACCCGCAACACCGAGCGCGACTTCGTGGCCGCGCTGCCCAAACGCCTGCTGGCCCACCCGCGCGGGCCCATCGCGTTCATCGGGCACCTCGATACCGCGTTCCTGCACGGGTTCGCCGATGCCGAGGCGCCGGAGATCCTCGACCGCTGGCACACCCGGATCCAGCCGTTCGTGAGCGCCCTGCGAATGCTGTTGGAGGTCCAGGCGTCGGGACTCGCGATGCAGGGCATGAACGAGCGGTACTCGACCCTGAACGCCCTGCTCACCAACACCTACGACCGAGTCCAGCGGGGTCGGATGCAATGGACGCCGGAGAGTCGGGCCCGATTCCTCGACAGCTGGATCACCCGCGGCGACGCGCAGAATTACATGGTCTACGGCGACCCGGCGGCGCGGCTCCGGCTTCCCGAGCCGTGAGGCCGTGCCGTGCCGACCGACAAGGCTGAGCTGCTGCTCCGGATTTTCAATGAGATGCGCCAGTCGGGACCGCTGCTGCTCGAGGCCGAAGCCGCGAAGCGGGTCGGCCGCCTGGACGATGCGGCACAGACGGGCGACGCCCTGATTGCCGCGCTAACGCGCCAGCTCGAGGCAACCGAGGAACACAACCGGCACCACCCCGAGACGCCGTTCGATCCGACGGCCGCCGTCGAGCAACTGCTCGATGCGCTCCTGACCCGCGCCGATCTGTCCGAAACGCTGGCCGACCGGCCGGCCGCCGAAGCCCTCCGGGAGCGCGCGATGGCGCTGGCCCCCGATCGGCTCGGCACGGCGGGCCAGGCCGAGCGGAAGCGGCAGCGGGCGGCATCCCTGCTGTCCCAGGGCCGGTACGCGGAGGCGGCCACCGCGCTGGCCGAAGCCCGCGACCATTTTACCGAGCAAGCGGAACCGCTCCAGGCCGCCCGCGTGGCTGCCGACCTCGCGGAGCTCTACGAGTGGCTCGGCGACGGGATCCGGGCGCGGGCGGAGGCATCCCGGACCCGCGCCCTGATCGAACCGATGCTCGGCGCGGAACCGCCCACCTTTGCCGCCGCCTTGACCGCGCTGATGTCGGGACTGCTCGCGCAAGCCCAGGCCACCGCCCGTCTCACCGCGGTGTGGCTCGAGCTGCTTCAGATCGAAGCGCGCCTGGCGCGCGACCAGGGGGACTTCGACACGGCGGCTGCGCTGTTCCGGCTGGTCCGGATGCACACCGAGCAGCACGTGCTCGCGGCGATCGACTTCCAGCTGGCGCGGATCGAGGTGGAACGGGGACGGCTTGGCGAAGGCCTGGCCGCGATCGACAGGCTCGAGCCCGCCATGACCGGCCTGCTTCGCCCCAAGCTCGGCGTCATCCGCAGCTGGCGTGCTGAGGTATTCCTCCGACTCGGCCGGTTCGAGGAAGCCGCAGCGGTGGCGCGCAATGCCGCGGCGGAGTCGGCCCACTTCGGCGACGACGATTCGCTTTGGCGTGCCGAGTGGCGGCTGGCCCGTGGGCTCGCCGGCAGCGGCGACCGGCCGGGGGCGTTGGCTGCGTACCGCGATGCCGTGCGTACCATTGCAGGGCTCCGACGTGCCCCGCTCGGCTACCGCCTGGAAAGCACCTTCCTCGCCGACAAGCTGCCGCTCTTCGACGCCGCCATCGTTCTCGCGGCCGACACCGGCGACGCCCGGGGCTGCCTCGCGATGGTCGAGCAGGTCAAGTCACGCGCGCTCACGGCGCTGCTCACGGCGCCCGCCGGCGAGGCGGCCGAATCCGAGTGGGCGGCCGAGATCGACGCGCTGTCGCGAGGCGTGGATGCGCTGGAGTACCAGGCCCATCGGATGGGCTGGGAGCCTGCGGCGCGCGACGAGCGCGACCGCCTCCTGACCGAGCGCACCCGCCTGCTCGAGCGAGCGCGGCTGGCCGACCCGCGGTGGCGCACGCTCTCCACCCAACCCGACCTCGATCTCGCGGCCCTGCTCGACCGTATGCGCAACAAGCGACAGGCGGCGCTGTCGCTCTACCACCGCGACCGGCGAATTGTGGCGCTTGCCCTCTGCGACGGCGTGCTCCGCATGGCGACCCGCGAGCTCGACGCCGACGCGGAAGCCGCCGTCACGGCCTACCACCGCAACCTGGAGAGCGCGCGTCCGGACCATCGCGGCTACGACCCCGCCGCATTCCCGGGGCTCACGGCCGACCGGCTGCTCCCGCGCGCCCTGCTCGGCGAGCTGCTCCAGAGCGAGACGCTGGTCATCGTGCCGCACGGCGCCCTGCATTCGCTGCCCTGGGCGGCGCTTCCGCTGGACGGCGGACGACTGCTTCAGCACTGCGCCATCGGCGTACTACCGAACCTGGCCTGTGTCGCGCTGCTCGACACACCGCTCCGGACCGATCCCGCCATCGCGCTGCTCGGCGGGCCGAGCTACGACCCGCTTGGTACGCTCGCACCCCTGCCGCTGGCGCACGAGGAGCTGCTCGCGGCCGCCGATCTCTTTCCCGGACGGGTGGTGCAGCGCCCCCGGATCGGCGCGGATGCCACGCAGCGGGCCTATCGCGAGCTGCTCCAGGACCCCGCGGCGGCGGGAGGCATCCTGCACCTCGCCTGCCATGGCGACTTCGTCGCCGGCGATCCCGAGAACTCGGGGCTGCTCCTCACCGACGGACGGCTCGACGCCGCCGACATCGCGCACCGCCGGATTCCGTTCGACGAAGTGGTCCTGTCGGCCTGCGCCTCGGGCCACCGACCCACCCAGGTGGGCGACCTCGTGCTCGCGGGCGACGACATCGTGGGGTTGCCGGGGGCATTTCTCGAGGCGGGAGCCCGATCGGTGCTGGTCTCGATCACGCCGGCACGGGACGACGCCGCGCTCGCGCTGATGACCCGGTACTACGAGCATCGCACGCTCGGCCGAGCGCCGCTCCTCGCCCTGCGTGATGCGCAGCTTGCAATGCTCGACGCGGGCGCGGAGCCCCATCTCTGGGCCGGCTTCTCGGTCTACGGCTGCAACTGACCGGGGCCCGCCACCGCGCGGGCGGGCCCCGATCGACGCTAGTCGCGAATCACGGACCCCACCATGAACGACACCACCGAGCCGCACGCCACCGAGTTGCCGACCGCCGGCGTCTGGCTCGTGACTCTGTCGCCCACGCCACGGGACACCTGACCCGCCACCCACTTGCCTCGCTGCAGCACCGCGAGCGCGTCCCGCTCGGTGAGCCCGACCAGCGACGGCACCCTGCACCGCTCGTCCCGCGGGCGCCGGGCAATCGTGATCGACACCGCGCTGCCCGGGCGGACGAATGCCCCGGCGGCAGGCTGGACGCCGGTGACGGTGCCGTCCTCCACGTCGGCGGACACCACGCTCGACGTGTCGCCCAGCCGAAGCCCGGCCCCCGCCAGGAGCCGCAACACCGTAGCAAGTGGCCGTCCCAGCAGACTCGGCACGACGACCGACTGCTCCTCGACGTCCAGGCGGATCCGGTCGCCGGCGCGGACGGCCCGCCCCGGCGCGGGCTGCATCTCCGTCACCGTGCCCACCTCTGCCCGCCGGGTAATGACGGTGGTGACGGTGACCCGAAAGCCGTGGCGTTCCAGCTCCGCCCGCGCCTCGGCCTCCCGGAAGCCGCGCACATCGGGAACGATCGGCCTGACGGTGTGCTCGATCTCGGCAATCCGGCGCCGCAGCACCGCGGCCGAACGAGCATCGAGCGGCGGCATCCGGCCGACCCGTGCGGTCTCGAAGGTGCCGCGCTCGCCCGCGACGTACCAGACCGTGTCGCGCCAGCGCGCCCCGTCGCGCGGATAGACCTTCACCCGCCCTTCCAGCACGGTGATCTGCGCCTCGCCCCGGCGGTTCGCCTCGAAGACGAACTCGGTCCCTTCGACGGCCGCCGCCCCGATCTCGGTCTTGACGGTCAGCGCCTCTCGAACGTCGCGGATCTTCTTGACGATGATCCGCCCCACCCGGAGGAAGATCGACGGGTTCTCGATCGTGAGATCGGTGCCCGGCTCGAGGATGATGCGGTAGCCGGCCGTCAGCTCCATGACGCCGATCCCGTCCACGGCGGTCACCAGCGTGTCGCCCTGTTTGAGCGTCATGCTCTGGGTTGCCGCACTGGAACGGCCCTCCCGGGTCACCTCGACCCGGCCCAGTTCGGACGGCGTGGCGAGGCGCGGATCCGGCCGGACATCCACCAGCACGCCATCGAGCCGCGCGAATGGCGGCGTACACGCGCCCGCCAGCAGCGCAAGGATCCATCCGGACGAACGCCAGCACCGCTTCATGGAAGCCACCGCCTTCTCAGGAGGAACACCGCCAGATACGCCAGGATCAGTGCCGCCGACGGATACAGCACGTCGACCAGGATTCGGCCGGTCCGGTAGGTGATCGTCGCGAAAATCCCGAACCCGACCACCGCCGCGATCAGCAGCGCGGCAGCGCGCCCGCCGCGGCCTCGATGGGTGTGGAACCCGACGGCGGCACCCACGACCGCACCCACCAGGATCACGCCGAAATGCCCCATCCCGCCCAGCGGCCGCGCCTCGGCGTCGCTCAACATCGTGGCGATCGCGTCGGCGTGGCGCTCCACGCCGTACCGCTCGTCGGTGCCGAGCCCGATGGTGCGCCGGGACAGCTCGTCCGCGGTGATCGAGCCGACCAGCACGATCTTGTCGCGGGCCCAGCCCAGATCGGCCGGCGCCGCCGCGAGCACGGTCGGGTAGTCGATCCGGCGGGCAGGATCGCGCCAGACACCGACGGGCGCGCGCGCAGCAAGCATTTCGCCGTACCGGCTGCCCGCGCTCACCATGCTGCAGCCGGGATAGGTCTCCGCCACCTGGATCATCCTCGTCGCCGGAATCCGATCGACGGCGACGCCCGCCGGGTCGACCAGTGTGACCAGAGCCGCGTCGAGGTCGCTCACGATGCGGGCGCGGCGCCAGGCGGCCACCGCAGCAAGCGACAGCGACGGGAGCGTCAGGCCGCCGTCGGCAGACGCCCAGATCAGGGGAACGATGCCGGAGAAGCGAGCCCGGTTTTCTCCGAGGCACACCGACGCCGGGATGGTGGTCTCGGCCAGCGCGGGCACCACCCGCGGCAGATTACCCGCCAACTCCCGGACGCCGATCACGACTGCCGTTCCCCGTTCGCGGGCTCGGCCGAACGCCGCCGCAAGCTCGGCATCATCGGCCGGGCGGGGCTCGTGAAAGAAGATGTCGAGTACGACGACCCGCGCGCCCGCCTCCGACAGCCGATCCACCAGCGCTGCGTGGCGTCCGCGCCAGGTCGGATCGATGCCCTGTCCCGTCACGATGGCAATCGGACCGGCCTCGAGCGACCGGCCGACCGGATCGCCGAACCAGACCGGCGACGCCGCCGCGACCCAGGTCAGCGGCAGCCGGTCGAGCAGCCCGATGGCAAAGGCGAGAGCGGTGACCAACGCCACCGTCACCGCACCAACCACGGACGCATTCCGGTAGCGGAGGCGCCGTCGGATCCGATCGAGCTCCTCCGCCTGGTCGGCAAGGCGCGCCTGTGCGTCCGGATCGGCAAGCGCCTCCGCGGCCGCGGCGTCGAGCCGCCGCCGGTTGCCGTCGAGCTCCTCGATCACGGCCTTGTCGCGCGCCGCGTCCTCCTGCCGGAAGGGGACGTCCCGAAGCGGGTTCCCAGTCACAGCACGGAACAGGACGCCCTGCTCGTACCGCATGAAGAGCGTAGGCAGCCCCACGGCCCCGGCGCGCAGGGGCGGTACCGACGGATCGACCGGCGCCACCGCGCGCCGCTCGAGCGTGTCGCGGGCGGTCGAGATGGCGAAATCGATGCTGCCCTGTCCCTTGCTGGTGAAGAGCGCGCCGTAGAACGCCTGCACGAAACAGAGCGCCTCGTCGTCCCGAATCGGGTACTGCATCGCCACCACGGCAGGTACGCCGGCCGCGACCAGCCGCGGCGCCATGCCGAGAAACGCCTGCGTGTCGGAGAGCGCGGCGCCGCGGCAGGAGTTGAGCACGACCAGCTTGAGCGACATCTGGTTGCGCAGCAACTTGCCGAGCGCCTCCTGGTCCACCGGCAGCGGTCGGGCCGCCGCGTCGTTCAGGTGGAGCGTGGCGCGGGCGCCGTCGAAGTCGCCGTGACCGACGAAGTGCAGCACGTCGTAGTTGCGTTCGAGCAGCGCCCGCTCCAACCGGTCGGGCGTGACGATCCCCTGGAGGACGGTGAGGTTGACGGCCTTCTGCATCGGGCCGAGCGCGTCTTCGACCAGCGCCACCTCGAGCTCGGTCTGGAGGTCGGCGGCGGCAGGCACCACCATCAGCATCGCCAGCGGCAGCGTCGTCTCCATCCGGCGGAGCGGGACCAGCACCTCCACGAACCGGACCACCGGCGTCTCGAGTTGCGTCGCCAGGAATCGGTCGTCGATGGTCCGGAAGAGGTACTCCCACGGCATCGCGGCGATCTCGGGGTTCGCCTCGTCGAGCTTGAGCCGGATGCGCAGCCCGGACTCGGCACCGCGGGCCGCGCCCAGCGACTGATCGAACAGCGCACCAAGCTTGGGATCTCCGGGAGCGGCGCCCTCGTCCGGCGTCCGATCGCCGGTGCGGAAGAGGAACGTGAAGAGGCGGTCGCCGACCTGCCTGAGGTCGGCGGCATCGAGGCGCCCCTCGCCCAGCGTGGCGGGATCGATCCCGACCCAGCCGAGTTCCACCGAGGCGTGCTCGCGGGCGTCGCCCTGGGGCGACTTGCCCTGGATCAGGTAGCGGCCGTCCGCCGACCGTTCGACCCAGAGATCGAGGTTCTGATAGCGCACCAGGCGGCCGCTCTCAGCGTTCCCCGCCGACACGACGTTCCCGTCCGGCATGCGCCCCGGTCATTTGGGGTACTGCTGCCCGATGAACGCGCGATCCGCCTCCGACAGCGCTCGATTGTTCGGGAACGCCATCCCGTCGCGCGTCCAGCTGCTCGGAAAGGCGTACAGCATGATCGACTTGGCGTCGAACTTCGAGAAGTTGGTGGAGAGCTTGCCGTACTTCGCAAACATGTTGTGATCGATGGTGGCCCGGTCCCAGTTGTTGGGCGGCCCGCTCAAGTCCCGGTACACCTGCTCCTTGTTCCACTGGATCGGGTTGGCCGGGTTCTGATGTTCGTGGATGCAGCCGAGCGCATGGCCGAACTCGTGGAGCACCACCCGCTGATACTCGGCGTCCGGCGTCCCGGTGGTGAAGCCCTGGAAGTTCATCGTCGGCTGGTTCTTGGGAAAGTAGTCCTCGACCAGCGCGTCCGTACCAAGCGCTGACCAGTAGCCGGGCTGGCGGAACGAGATCCGGATCTCCGCGTCCGCGTGATTCCCGAAGTCGAAGACCACGTTGGCATGTTTCATCCATTCGGCGGCCGCCGCCGCGACTTTGGCGTGCACCGCCACGTCGCCGTCGAGGAACCGGATCCGGAGCCGGCGTCCGTTCTTCCACTTCTTGCGCCGGACCAGCGCGAGTTCAGGCGTGGGGCCCTGCTCCGTCCGCATGGCGCGGTCCGCCTCCTCCTTGAGATGATCGGGCACGAGACGATCGATGCAGCAGGCCAGGATATCCTCGGGCATGGGAGCCTCCAGGGAGGTGGGGGGACGTGGACGGCGCGAATCCACACGGACGAGATGCGCCGGATCGATATGCACCGGAGCCGGCCGATGGGCCGGATCGAGTTGTCCCGCCGTCCGCACCCGGTCGAGCCAGGTGTCGGCGGCGAGCGGTGCGTGCTGCTCGTCGTAGAAGGCGAACCAGGGAAGGCCGTGCTCGGCGTAGTGCGCCGCAGTCACCGGCGAGGGCGGGGGCGGCTGGCCCGTGATCCGCTCGAAGGCGGCGCTGTTGACGACGTAGACGGCCACGTCGTGTACGGCACCGCCCCGCCACGAGGCCACGCCGTACGCATCCTGGTACAGACGCTGCCGGATCCGGCCGCCGGCTGCGAAGCCGAACTCGAGACTCGCCAGAGGGGCGCCCTCGACGATCCGGTCCGGCTCGGGAGGCTCGTTCTCGGGAAACCGTCCGGGAACCGGTTCGAAGACCCGGAGACGGAGCGCCGCCGGATCGGATTCGCCGATCTGCTCAGCAACCGTCTCACCCAGACCCAACGGCGCCGCCACGAACTGCCGCACCGACTCGGCGGTGAGCCGAAACCCGTCGAGCCACGGCTGGTCCGGCACCACGAGATAGTTTTGCGGCGTACCGAGGAGTTCCCCCCGATCCGGCTCGCCGGTGATCACGTTGATGCCGCCGCTCGCGACCACCACCGCGTTGGGCCGCCACCAGGCACCGTCGAAGCCGAGCCAGAGCGCCTCACGCTGATAGAGCGGGATGAACACGGCATCGGTACGCCGCCAGGCGGCCGGCACCCGGTCGGCATAAGTGGCAACCTCGAAGACCGGCAACCGCCCGAGTCCGGGCGGCAGGGGATAGTCCTGGTCCTCCTCGGGCACCCGCAAGGTGCGGTGGAACGTCACCACGGCCCGATCGCCGATTCGGACCCGATCGCCGGCGGCGCGCCCGGGCGGCGGAGCGTTCCGGGTCGCTCCCGTCGGGTCGGAGGATTCTCGTGCGCTCATCTCGATCCGCGAAGCTCCTGCGAGCGGAGAACGGGCCGGTTGCCGACAGCTCGGGCAGCCCGCTGCCATACAAGATTCGAAATATTCGCGCAGAGTACAAGTTGGGAGAAAACCTTGCTTCCCCGTGCTTGGACACCTCTCAGACACCTAACCTACTATCCCATCTTGCTTTACATGACCCACTTGTCAAAAAAACGAACAACTACTCAGTCTGTAATGCTGGGTCGCAAGGCGGAGTGGGGGAACTGGGGCCTGTGCCTGTGTGTCTGGAAGGCATCAATCAACGGGGGAGCATCTGGGCCCTTTGCGGAAGCGGGACGGGAGGGCGAGCCCGTTCTTCTCGAGGTCACGCGCGGACTACTGAGCGCCGCGGACCTCGCCGCGCAAGATCGACCGCATCCGGATCGCCAATTGCTCGATCTCCCGTAACGAGGTCAGCGTCTCCTCGTCCAGTTTCTCGGGTTCCATCAGCAGCAACTGCGTCTCGGCGAGCAGCGCGGCCAGGGGATTGGCCAGGTCGTGCCGGAGCGTGTACAGCGCGTCGTGGTCGCTCACATCCGGGCTCACATGACGAGGGGGATTGGAACGAAGGTAATCACGAAAATGATCAGACACGCCACGCCGACCCAGGCGCGGCGGATCGGGATGGGCCGGTCCGGCACCACCACCGGCGGATGAGACAGACGCCCGCCGCCGATCACGAACGCCATCACGACCCAGATCAGCCAGCTGAACGAGTACTGCGACAGGTAGAGCAGCGCAGCTACCGTTGCCATGGCCAGCCAGTTCTGCCGCTTCCCGAGATAGCCATACGCCACATGGCCACCGTCGAGTTGGCTCAGCGGCAGCAGGTTGAGGCCGGTCAGGAAGCAGCCGACCCAGCCGGCAAAGGCCGGGAGACTGAGATGGACGGCCGTCCCCCCGGGCAGCAGCCACTCCCGGAGCCAGTAGGTCAGCAGCGAATCGCCCAGCCGGATCAGCTGGCCGGCAAAGACGACGTAACTCTTGGCCAACCCGGGTTCCCACGCCACCCGTTCCGAGGTCAGATAGCCCCAGATCATTACGCCGACGGCCACCACGAAGCCGGCCAGCGGCCCCGCCGCCCCGACATCGGCCAGCTGACGCCGGTCGATCACCGGACTCTGGACCCGGATGAAGGCCCCGAAACTCCCGATCGGTGACACCGAGGGGGGCACCGGGAGGAAGTAGGGCGGACTGGCGTCGATCAGGTATCGCCGGGCCGCCCAATAATGTCCCAGTTCATGAATCAGCAGGATCCCGATGGCCGGGACCGCAAACGACCAGCCGGCCAGGAAGAGCTTCCAGTCCCCGCGGATGACCCCCCGGACGAAATCGACCAGGTCTCGACCCAGCCCGACCAGGAACCCGGGGTTGTCGACCGGGTACCAGACCCCCGCCATGGCGGAGCCGGCCGCCAGCGAGAAGACCAGTGTCAGGAGGAAAAGGAGGACGTGTGTCACCCAACGAACAGGGACGTCCCTCTCTATGGCACGGATGAGAACCAGGTGGCCGGCCGACCGATCGGCCCAGTAGTGCGCCCCCGGCCAGCCCGCCAGGAAGGTCGCAAGTTCCGGCGACGGCGCCGCGTGCCCCGGCAGCACCAGGGCATCGATCGCTTCACGGGAACCGCAACGGATGGTACGCCAGGCACTGAAGAACCGTTCGAATTGATCCACGCCGCTCTTGACGGAGGTAGGTTGGTTCGCTAAAATGATTTATCCATCCGGTATGAACCCCCGAAAGCATCGTTACGGCCAACTACAATACCGCTCCGGTTCCGGGGCTCTTGAATAGGCACTCTTACCATCTTCACCCGTCCCCCGTCCAGAAAACGGCGGACATGAGGCACCCTCCCGTGGATATATCAGAACTGAAGCAGAAGTCAGTCGCTGAACTGCATCAGCTGGCCCAAGAGTTGAACATCACCAACTACTCCGGCCTGCGCAAGCAGGATTTGATCTTCCGGATCGAGCAATCACTGCTCGACAAGGACACGGTCATTCGCGGCGAAGGGGTGCTCGAGATCCTGCCCGAAGGATACGGTTTCCTCCGCAGTCAGGACTGGAACTACCTCTACGGCCCGGACGATATCTACGTCAGCCCGAGCCAGATCAAGCGTTTCGACCTCCGGACCGGCGACACGGTCATGGGTCAGGTCCGCCCCCCGAAAGAGGGCGAACGCTACCTGGCGTTGCTCAAGGTCGAGCGGGTCAACTACGAAGAACCCGAAAAGACCAAGCATCGGATTGCCTTCGACAACCTCCGGCCCCGCTATCCCGATGCCCGGATCAAGCTCGAGAGCAAGAAGGGCGACATCTCGATGCGGGTGGTCGACCTGCTCTCGCCGATCGGCAAGGGACAGCGCGGCCTGATCGTCGCGCAGCCCAAGGCCGGTAAGACGATCCTGATGCAGAAGCTGGCCAACGCGATCACCGAGAACCACCCCGAGGTGGTGCTGATCGTGCTGCTGATCGACGAACGCCCCGAGGAAGTGACGGACATGCAGGAGAACGTCCGCGCCGAGGTGATTGCGTCGACCTTCGACGAACCGGCCGACCGGCACGTCCAGGTGGCCGACATGGTGATCGAGAAGTCGAAGCGTCTGGTGGAGCACGGTCGGGACGTGGTGATCCTGCTCGACTCGATTACCCGTCTTGCGCGGGCCCACAACGTGGTGGTGCCGCACTCGGGCAAGATCCTCTCGGGCGGTGTCGACGCCAACGCGCTCCAGAAGCCGAAGCGGTTCTTCGGCGCCGCGCGAAACATCGATGGCGGCGGCTCGCTCACCATCATCGCGACCGCGCTGATCGAGACCGGATCACGGATGGACGAAGTGATCTTCGAGGAGTTCAAAGGCACCGGCAACATGGAACTGGTCCTCGACCGGCGCCTGGCCGACCGCCGCATCTGGCCGGCCATCGACATCCAGAAGTCCGGCACGCGTAAGGAAGAGCTCCTGATGGACAAGGACGAGCTCAACCGGGTCTACCTGCTCCGCAACTTCCTGGCAGACATGCCCCCGGTCGAGGCCATGGAGTTCCTGCTCGAACGGATGAAGCGGACCAAGACCAACAAGGAGTTCTTCGCCACGATGGTGCAATGAGCCTGGCGCCCGACGGGTCGGAGTTCCCTCCGACCGAGGGCCCCGCGCTCGACACCCTCCCATCGTCCGGCCGCCTCCTGGCGGTCGATTGGGGCGAGCGCCGGATCGGGCTCGCCGTTACGGACGAGACACAGACCCTGGCGAGCCCGCTCGCGACGTTGACGCGCCGGGTCGGAAAACGGTTCCCGATGCCGGCGCTGCAACTCCATCTCGATGCCCAGCAACCGGTTGGACTGCTGATCGGACTGCCTCTCGACTCTTCGGGAGACGAGGGTCCGTCCGCCATCGAAGCTCGCGAAATGGCGGAGCTGCTGGCCCGACGCACCGGTCTGCCCCTGATGCTCTGGGACGAACGGATGTCGACCGCCCGCGCGCTAGCCGCCATCCGGGAGCAGGGCGGATCGACCCGCGGCCGCAAGGAAGACATCGACTCCCTCGCCGCCGCGATCTTTCTGCAGCACTACCTCGACGCTCGGCGGAACCGGCGATGAAGTACCGGGCCGCCCTGATCGCCCTCGTGCTCGCCGGCTGCGGCGGCGCACCTGCGGACGCGCCGGTCGAACCGGTCTTCATTCCGGTCGGCTCGTCGTTCCGGGCGGTGACCGATTCGCTGGCTGCGCATCAGCTGATTCCCAATCAGGGCTGGTTCAAGACGCTGGCGCGGCTGGGCCGCTACGATCGGAAGATCCGGGCCGGGTACTACGAGATTCCCCGGGGCGAGAGCGCCTGGCGGATCCTTCAGACCCTGGCCAAGGGTACCGAGAAGACCCAGCGGTTTACCGTCCCCGAAGGCTTTACCATCACCGACATAGCGCTTGCTGCGGAAGCGCGGCTCGGGATTCCCGCCGATTCGATCCGCGCCGCGACGCAGGACACCGCCCTGCTCCGCGAGTTCGGCGTCGACGGTGAGACGCTCGAGGGGCACCTGCTGCCCGAAACCTATTTCGTCTCCCGATTGATCACCGGACGCAACCTGGTCCGCGAGATGGCCACCCATTTCCGGCGCGCCTGGCGCCCGGAATGGGACGCCCGCGCGGCCGAGAAGGGGCTGTCCCGCAGAGATCTGGTGACGATGGCGTCGATCGTGGAAGGGGAAGCGCGGGTTGACGGAGATCGCGCTCTAGTCGCGGCCGTCTACCTCAATCGGCTCAGGATCGGCATGCCGCTCCAGGCCGACCCGACGGTGCAGTATGCCATCCAACTGGCCACGGGGCAGCGCAAGAACCGGCTGTTCGAACGGGACTATCAGTTCCAGTCGCCCTTCAACACCTATCTCATTCCGGGTATTCCGCCGAGCCCGGTCGGCGCACCAAGCGTCAAAAGCATCGAAGCGGTGCTCGATCCGGCCCCGGTGCCCTATCTCTTCTTTGTCGCCGGCATGGATGGCAAGCACGTGTTCACACGCACCTACGCCGAGCACCTGAACGCGATTGCCCGGATCCGCGCCGCCGAGCGCGAAGCTCGCCGTGCCATCCGGAGCCGGCCATGAGCCGAGTCCGCCTGATCGAGGTGGGCCCACGGGATGGGCTGCAGACCGAGGCCAAGACGATTCCGACCGAGGTGAAGGTGGCTTTCGTCGATGCGCTGTCGGCCGCGGGGTTCGACGAGATCGAAGTCAGCTCGTTCGTCTCGCCCAAGTGGGTGCCCCAGCTTGCCGACGCGGCCGAGGTTTTTGCGCGGATCAGCCGGAAACCCGGGGTCCGCTACATGGCGCTGGTGCCTAACGAAGCGGGGCTGGAACGCGCCATTGCGGCCCGGGTGGACAAGGTGGCCGTCTTTACCGCGGCAAGCGAGAGCTTTACCCGGAAGAACATCAACGCCACCATCGCCGAGTCGATCGAGCGGTTCCGGCCGGTGGTGGAACGGTCGCCGGTGCCGGTGCGCGGCTACGTGTCGACTGCCTGGCACTGCCCTTATGAGGGTCCGATCAGCCCCGAGGCCGTGCTGCCGGTGTGCGAAGCACTGCTCACGCTGGGCTGCACCGAGCTGTCGATCGGAGACACCATCGGCAAGGCCGTGCCCGACGAGGTGGCCCGGCTGCTCGATCTGCTGCTCCCGGTGGTGGGTGCCGAACGCCTCGCCATGCATTTCCACGATACCTTCGGGCATGCCGTCGCCAACTCGGCGCGGGCCCATCAGATGGGGATTACGGCGTTCGACTCGAGCGCGGGCGGCATCGGCGGCTGCCCTTTCGCTCCCGGCGCAACCGGCAACGTGGCGACCCAGGATCTGGTGGCTTTATTTGGTGAGTCCACCGGGATCGACCCGGCGGCTCTGGAGCAGGCTTCGGCCATCGTGCGGCCCTGGATCGGCTAGTTACCATCGGTCCGGCATTCACCTACCTTACCCAGCCATGAATAAAGTCTATCCCGACGCAAAGGCAGCCTGCGCCGACATCGCCAGCGGATCGACGCTGCTGGTGGGCGGTTTCGGGCTCTGTGGCGTTCCCGAGGAGTGTATCGACGCCGTGCGTGAGCTCGGTGTCGACGGACTCACCGTGGTGAGCAACAACGCCGGCACCACCAATCACGGCCTGGTCCATCTGCTCAAGAACAAGCAGATCAGGAAGATGATGGCCAGCTACGTAGGCGAGAACGCCGTCTTCGAGCAGCAGATGCTCTCCGGCGAACTCGAGGTCGAGCTGATTCCGCAAGGTACGCTGTCCGAGCGGATCCGCGCGGGCGGCGCCGGGATTCCGGCCTTCTTCACGCCGACCGGGGTCGGCACCCTGGTGGCGGAAGGCAAGGAAGTGCGCGAGTTCGATGGCCGCCGCTTCGTGATGGAGCGCGGGATTACGGGAGACTATGCCCTGGTGCGCGCCTGGAAGGGCGACCGCTTCGGCAATCTGGTCTTCCGGAAGACGGCCCGGAACTTCAATCCGATGATCGCGACGGCGGGACGGGTTACCATCGCCGAGGTGGAGCATCTGGTCGAGCCGGGCGAGATCGACGGCGACCACGTGCATACCCCGGCGATTTTCGTGCAGCGGATCTTCCTCCGCAAGACGAGCGAAAAGCTGATCGAACGGCGGACGGTGAGGGCGCGATGAGCGAAGATATCCGACAGATCATCGTCAAACGGGCTGCGCAGGAACTGCTCGCGCTCGATGAAAGCACCGGCTACTACGTCAATCTGGGCATCGGTATTCCGACGATGATTGCCGACAACGTGCCTGCCGGCGTCGAGGTGGTGCTGCAATCGGAAAACGGCATGCTGGGCGTCGGGCCCTACCCGCTCGATGGCGAAGAGGATGCCGACCTCATCAACGCCGGCAAGGAAACTGTCAGTGAGGTGGCGGGTACCAGCTACTTCGACAGCGCTACTTCGTTCGGGATGATCCGCGGCGGGCACGTTGCCATGTGTTTCCTGGGCGCCATGCAGGTTGCCGCCAACGGCGACCTGGCAAATTGGATGATCCCGGGTAAGATGGTCAAAGGGATGGGCGGGGCGATGGACCTGGTGGCCGGTGCGCGGCGGGTCATCGTCGTGATGGAGCATACCGCCAAGGGAAGCCCGAAGATCCTCGATCGCTGCACCCTGCCGCTTACCGGTGAGGGCTGCGTCGACCGGATCATCACCGAGCGGTGCGTGCTGGACGTGACGCCCGACGGCCTTCGGGTGGCCGAACTGCTGCCCGGCTGGACCAAGGAACAGGTAACGGAATCGACCGGTGCGACGCTGATCTGGAACAGTTAGGCGTCGCGCTCCACCCCTGGATTCTGTCTCAACGGCTCGGTCATGTTAGTGTTTGACCGAGCCGTTTGACAGGGAGGACGAGCAGCCATGGCGCCTGACCTGCCGACTACCCGCGATACCGCCAGGTCCGGATGGTTCCGCAGCACCGCTGCGATATCCGCCCTGCTCTCCGCACTCTTCGTCATCAATCTCTCAGCCCAGGGCACCGTGGTCGGCATCGTGACGGACCGCGGGCGTCCGATCAGGGATGTCGAGGTTCTGATCGAAGAGTTCCGCCTTACCAGTCGGACCAATCAGGCAGGCGAGTTCTCACTCACGGTTCCGGCCGGGCGCCGAGTCGTCCTGGCACGGGCGGTCGGGTTCCACCCGATTTATCTCAACGTCAACGTAGTCGATTCATCCATCGTCGACATCGAGTTCGAACTTCAGCGTGTAGCGCAGGTTCTCGACCCGGTGGTGACCAACGTAGATGCTCGACCTGCCACCAGCGCCAAGCTGGCCGGATTCGACGAGCGAAGGAAAAGGGACATCGGCACCTTCCTGACCCGTGCGGAGCTTGCAGAACGCGAGCACTCCCAGATGAGCACGGTGCTCCGGGCCACCGGGATCCAGACTATCCGCCGGCCGGAGGCGTGTGGCGGAGGCTTTGCGCTCGGCACCAATCGAGGCGTCAGCAGCCTCTATTCGCCGAGGCGGGGGCGATGCTACTTCCCGACGGGATGCTACAGCACCGTGTATCTCGACGGCATCCTGATCTGGGCCCCGGGCCGGAACGAGCCGCCCAACATCGACGACTTCAAAGTGCATTCACTCGAGGCGGTCGAGGTCTACCGCAGCAACGGGATGGCGCCGATCCAGTACCAGGCGGTCGGTACCGAGTGTGGCGTCGTGCTGCTATGGACAAGGGAGCGCTAGCTGCCCCTTCAAGAGACCCTCGGTAACCCCGCCCGTGTGATACACATCACGGCGATTCCCCGCTGGAACACCGATATTTCCGTATGCACTCCGATACGAGAAACTGAACGATGAAATGCTTGGACGCAGGAAGGTCCCGGCCAATGAACCCAATCCGAATCTGGTGTTCTCTTGGAGCACTGACTCTCCTGCTGACCGTGCCAGGGCTTGCACAAGCAAAGAAGACGTTTGCGGTTGCTCCGCTTGTCGGGTTAACCCTCAGTTCAGCTGACTTCAACCAGAGCTTCGTCGGCGGTCAGATCGAGCGCCGTTGGGATTCGCGCAGGATCACGCTCGAGGGCAAAGCCCTGTTCAAACGCGGGGGACGGATCTGTGTGATCGAACCTTGCAGAAGCGGAAGCGGCAACGGCGTCAGGGTTGGCATCGGCCTCGACCAGTCAGTCGTCAGCAGAGCGAACAAGCCTTCGCCCTATGTCGGCGCCCACGTCGGCGTGCAATCACAGGACGGAGAGCACGCGACCGTCGGCATCCGCGCCGGCGTCGACTTCCTCAACGATGCGGCGATCACGCTGCGCACTGAGGTCGGCCTGACCCGAATTCTCGGCGCCGACTACCACGAAGCCCATTTCGGGCTGGCGCTCGTGATCTCCTTCTAAGGCGTCTGGTCGAACCGAAGCTCCACCTTATCATGCCTCCCGCAGCGCGTCGACCACCTGCTGCTTGGCCGCCCGCCGCGCCGGCAGGAGTCCGCCGAAGAAGCCCATCGCGAGCGCGAAGATCATCCCATTGAGCAGCAACCCCGGGGTGACCCGGAACGCAAAGGCGATCTCGCTGAACGATGCCCAGTTGGTCGTACTGGTGACGAGCCCGTTGATCGGCAGCGCCAGCAGACAGCCGATGACCCCGCCCACCAACGCGATGAAAACCGACTCCAGCAGGAACGAACTCATCACGCTCCTCGGCTGAAATCCCAGCGTCAGCAGCACCCCGATTTCGGGGGCGCGTGACGCGACCGCAGCGTACATCGTATTGACGGCCCCGAAGACCGCCCCCACCGCCATGATCGACGCGATGAACACGGCAATGAAGCTGAGCATGGTGGCCACACCCGACGACTGATTCTCGTAGAAGGCCAGCTCCCGCTCGGCGTCGACCACCAGCCGCGCATCTCCTTCGAGCGTTTCCTTGATACCGTCGAATGCGGCCGGATCTTTCATCCGGAAGGTGATCGACTGGAACACCTGCCCCCGAAAGACGGGCATGAACTGCTCGTTCTCACCCCAGATCTCGGACTCGAACGACGACCCGCCGGCCGAAAAGTGACCTACGATAGTCCAGTCCTGCTCGGCAAAGCGGACCGTCTGGCCTACCTCCGAATTGGGAAACCGCTTGGCATACGAGGTTCCGATGATGACCTCACGCGCGCCCGAGCGAAACGGTCGCCCGTCGACGACCTGGATGTTCTTCCGCACCTCGAGCGCCCGCTCGCTGACGCCGCGAATCACCACGTTGGCCATCCCGCCGCCACCCGCGCGCTCCATCGGCACCACTACAAAGGTCTCGGGACTCACCATCGGCTGCCCAGCCGCGTTCTGCGCCACGAACGGCAACCCGGACACGATGCTCGCCACCTGCCGACCGAGACCGCTGTTCATCTCGGCACCGGCCCCCTTGCGGAGCAGCAGCACGTTCTCGGCCGATCCGGTGCTGACCAATGCGGAACGGAAGCCGTTGGCCATGGCGTTCATCGCCACGAAGACGGCCACTACCACGGCCATGCCCAGCGCGGTGGTCAGCGTGGAAACGGGACGCTGACGCAAGCTCCGGATGTTGTAGATGATCGGGATTTTCACGATACCCTCCTCACGCTACCCGCCGAAGCGCGTTGACAACCGAGAGCCTGGCAGACTGGATGGCCGGAATGGCCCCGCTCACCAGGCCGAGCCCGATGGCCATCGCAATGCCAAGCGCAAAAGTACCGCCGGTAACGCCAAAGCCCGGGAAGAAGGCGTTGAGCGGATTCTTGCCCATGAAAGCAACCTTGGCCAGCCCTAAGCCCAACAAGCCGCCAATCAGCGTGATCAGGACCGACTCGGCGAGCACCAGCCCGAACAGCGTTCCTTCCTGGAATCCCAGCGTCTTGAGCACGGCCACCTCGCCGACCCGTTCGCGCACCGACATCATCATGGTGTTGGCCGCCACGAAGAGGATCGCGAAGAACACCG
>CAZUES010000018.1:0-77160 GCA_964619465.1 uncultured Gemmatimonas sp. | reverse complement strand
CCGATGGTACTGCGATCGAGAGGTCGTGGGAGAGTAGGCCGTCGTCAGCCACCCCTTCGAAGCCCCGTTCCTCACCAAGGACCGGGGCTTCGGTTTTTTTACCTTATCCTCCCCGACCAGTCGTACCCCGGAGTCCAGCACGCGGCGACCGCGTTTGTTTCCCCCAGGATGACTCTGTAAATTGGTCACATCCTCGCCCCGTAGGGTGTACTACCCATGTCCAGTCGAGTCGCTCCGCTTCTCGTTGCGGCCAGCATGCTGGCCGTCGCATGCGGCGCGGAACCTAACGAGCCCGAACCCGGCAACGATGCCTTTCGGGTGATCTCGGGCGGCCGCGCGACGGACACGATCAGCGCGGAGCTGAGGCAGCCGCTCGTCGTCGAGATCCCGGCAGCACCCGCCGGGGCGATCGTCCGGTTCGAGTCGAGCGTGTCGTCCCCGGCGTTCGTGATGGTATCGGCGCTCGGCGGGGCCTATGTCGGGTACGTCGGCACGCCGCTCGACCAACGGCGACGAGCGACGGTCTACGTCAAGCTCGGCCGCGTTGCCGGACAGGCGCACCTTCGTGTCGCGATCCCCGAGCTCGACATACTCGACTCGGTACCGTTCACCATACGTCCAGGGGCTCCGACCCGCCTGATCGCGGGACCCCGGGATACCGCTGTCGTGGTGGGGCAATCCTTGCAGCTGCGCACCACGGTGATGGACCGGTTCGATAACCCGCGCGAGGCAACGGTGACCCTGACGGCGCTCGATCCCGTCGTCACCGTTTCCGGGACGCGCGTGACAGGCACCGTTTTGGGGCGAGGGCGGGTCGAAGCGCAGGCGCACGGCCTTCGAGATGCGGTGACCGTCTCGGTGGTGCCCGATGGCGTTCTGTCGGCGGTGGTCGCAACCGGATCGGGTCACCAGGCCGTCGTGTTCCGAACCGACGGGACCCGGATCGCAGCATACCCGGCGTTCGCCGCGTCCACCTCCGCCGACTGGTCGCCCGATGGAGAGTTCCTGGTGCTGGACACTTGGGGGCGGCTTCAGATCATCCGGGCCGATGGCTCCACCAGCCAGATCGGGGTGGGCGGGCTCGTGCTGTATCCGGAGGTCTCGCACGACGGCCAATGGATCTACTATGCGGTGCAAACGGATGGTCAATTCGACATCAGGCGGGTGCGACCATCGGGCGCCGACGACAGCTTCTTCATGCGCAGGGTACGCAGCGTCGCTCTCTCCATGAGCCCGTCCGGCACCGAGTTCACCTATACCAGCGCCAGTCCGGGTGTCGATGAGCTGATGCTCGTCACCCTCCCGTCCTTCACCGAAATCAGCCTTGGCAACGGACACACTTCGGCATGGGCGCCCAACGGCACCGATCTCGCCTTCGTGAGCGGCGAAACGCTGTGGGCGATCGACATGAGTACTCGACAACCGCGACGACAGATCGGGTCGCAAGATAGATTCGCGCTCGGCATCGACTGGTCGCCGGACGGTAAATGGCTGGTCGGCAGTGCCGGAGGCAGGTTCGTCCTGGTCGAAGCAACGAGTGGGCTGACGATTCCGCTTGGCTTCACAGCAGGCTGGACCGCACCGGCGTGGCGCGAATGAGGCCGTCCTCGGCCTGAGGCGTCAGCACCGACGCCGACCCACGCCGGGTCTGATGACCGATTCCAGGCCTGCCGGATCCGGACTTACTGTCGAGTACCGGGCTACTTCTCACTCCAGACGGCGAGTTCGTTGCCGCCCGGTTCCGTGAAATGGAACCTGCGGCCACCCGGGAAGCTGTGCTTGTTGAAGACCTTCCCACCTGCCGATGCCACCAGCTGCTCGACCTGCTCCAGATCGGCGGCGTAGATCACGACGAGCGGCGCGGTGCCGGGTTTGGATCCCTTCGTGATCCCGCCGGTGAGCCGCCCATCCTCGAAGGCGGTGTAGTCGGGCCCATAGTCGGTAAAGGTCCAGCCGAAGGCCGTCTCGAAGAACCGCTTTGAAGCGGCCAGATCGTGGGTGCCGAACTCGATGTAGTCGATCCGCCGGTCATGCTTAGCTGGCATGGTCGCTCCGAAGGTGGTAGGCCGCAGCAAGTGCGGCCGAGTGATACGATGGGACTGCGCGGGTTTCAGCCGGGAAGGACGGTGGTGATCCGATCCGCAGCAGTGGGATCGTCGAAGAGCGCCGTCGACAGGTAGCGCGCCGCCGAATCGGGTGCGATCATGGCGACCCGTTTCCCCGGACCCAACTCGCGCGCGACCTGTTGCGCAATCCAGGCAATCGCGCCGCTCGACATGCCCACAAAGAGACCCTCCTCACGCATCAGCCGTCGAGCAAACGGGAACGCATCCTCTTCCCACGCAGTGCGTACCTCGTCGACGACACTCCAGTCGAAGTTGGCCGGAACGAAGCCCGGCCCCATCCCCTGAAACTGATGCTGACCGCGCTCTCCCCCCGACAGCACGGGAGACCGGGCCGGCTCGACCGCAATGACGCGAGTGTTCGGGTTCCGCTCCTTCAGATAACGCCCGACGCCGCTGATCGTGCCGCCCGTTCCCGATCCGTAGACGAAGGCATCGATCCGGCCGTCCATCTGCGCGTAGAGTTCCGGGCCGGTCAGGGCGTAGTGGATGGCCGGGTTGGCAGGATTCTGAAACTGATGCGGCATCCAGGCGCCGGTCCGATCGCGAATCCGCTCGGCCTCTTCGATTGCCGCGAGCATCCGGCGCTCCGGGTCGGTGAGCACCAGCTCGGCGCCATAGCCGAGCAGCGTGCGCTTTCGCTCCTCGCTCATGGAGGACGGCAAGGTCAGGATCAGTCGGTAGCCGCGTACGCTGGCAATCTGCGCGAGACCGATTCCGGTATTGCCGGAGGTCGGTTCCACGATGATCCGGCCGGGATACAGCTCACCCCGGGTTTCGGCGTCACGAATCATCCCGAGCGCCGTTCGGTCCTTGATCGACCCTCCCGGATTGAGCCCCTCGAGTTTGACCCAGACCTCCGCGCCGGGGTCATCCACGACTCGGCGCAGTCGAACCAGCGGGGTCCGGCCGACTGCGGCATCGATCGATCCGGCACCGGAGTCGGAATCGGGAACCGAGGGCAAGGCAGATAGCGAACTCGACATGAATCCATCTCCTGAAAACGCAAAAGGCCCGCTTCGAATGGGAAGCGAGCCTCGATCAGCTGACGCCGGCGCCCCGCCGGCCGTTTCAAGCCTACGCTGTCGAGGTCGGGGGACGACAACAGGCGCCGGTCGCCAAACAACGGCGGGGCGCAAGGGCAGGGGCGACAGTCGACAGTACCATACTGTCGAGGCTAAGGGGGTCCATCCAGGCGGTCAAGGCCGGGGCCGCTACCAATCCGAGGGCCGAGATGCTTCATTTCATGGATGGCGACGATGACGAGACGGTCGTCGCCGATTGGCGGGGCGCTCGTGTGCAAGGCGCCCCTTTGTCGTCTGCGTGATCCTGTTACCCAAAGAGGAATCGTGAGTTTCAGGTTGTCAGTCCCCACCGAGTCCGAGCATACTCCGCCATCAGTGCCTGTCCGTGAGATGCCGATCCCCGGGTTTCGCCGGGTTCCCTTTACCGGGGTTATCCATGTGACGGCCGAAGCCGCCCGTCGCGGTTATCGCGGAGGCGACCCCGCCTGGTGCAATCTGGGCCAGGGGCAGCCGGAAGCCGGGACGCTGCCCGGCGCGCCGGCGCGCGTCGGCAGGATCGAGATTGCTCCGGACGATCAGGAGTACGCACCGGTGGCGGGCCTCCTGGAATTGCGTGAGGCGGTGGCTGCGCACTACAACAGCCAGTATCGGCGCGGCATGGCGTCGCAGTACGGCCCGGAAAATGTCTGCATCTGCGGCGGTGGTCGGGTTTCGCTGGCGCGCACGGCAGCTGCGCTCGGCCACGTCAACCTGGGACACTTTCTGCCCGACTACACGGCGTACGAGGAACTGCTCGACGTCTTCAAACCTTTTACCGCCATTCCGATCCTGCTGGACAGCACAGCGGGCTACCACTTCAGCCGCGATGACTTGCGACGTGAAATCGTCGGGCGAGGCCTGTCGGTGGTGCTGCTGTCCAATCCCGCCAATCCGACCGGCCATGCGCTCTACGGCGACGAACTCCGGCAATGGGTCGAGATCGGGCGGAATCTCAACTGCACTCTGCTGATCGACGAGTTCTACTCGCACTACAGCTGGGTGGCGTCGCCGCCGCTTTCGGCAGCTGCGTATGTGGAGGACGTCAATCGGGATCCGGTGGTGCTGTTCGATGGCCTGACCAAGAACTGGCGCTACCCGGGCTGGCGATGCAGCTGGATCGTCGGACCGGCGTCGGTCATCGAGGCGGTCTCGAGCACCGGGTCGTTCCTGGACGGTGGCGGAAGCCGGCCGACCCAGCGCCGTGCGATTCCCTTGCTCGAGCCGGACCACGTCAAAGCCGAGGTTGCCGCGATCGCCGCGGCGTTCCGACCGAAGCGGCAGCTGATGCTCGACGGTCTGCGGCGCGCCGGCGTGCGCTTCGACATCGAGCCGGAAGGGACGTTCTACTGCTGGGGTGACGTGTCCGGCCTGCCGCCGGCGCTCAGTACCGGCAAGGACTTCTTCCTGAACGCACTCGATCGCCAGGTCATCTGCGTACCAGGCGAGTTCTTCGACGTCAACCCGGGCCGGCGCCGGGCCGGGCGTCCGTCGCGATTCCGGAACTACGTCCGCTTTTCGTTCGGTCCCGATATCGGGTCAGTTCGCGAAGGCATCGTTCGGATTCAGGACATGATCCGCGACTACGGAGGCAGTGTCGCCCCCTGAGGCAGGCTTCGATTCGTCAGTGGACCGAGTGGCGGATCGGAACCAGACCGTATCGCCCCATGTCGTGACCCGGGGCCGACCAGCGAAGTCGAACGCCGATGGTGGCGCTCCAGAACCGGTCGGCTCCGTAGGTGTCGCCCAGATCGAAAGCTCCGCCGGTGGTGGCATGGATCGCGCCCCGGGTCATTTCGACCAGCAGCGCGGCTGCGCCACGAGCGCCTAACGGCGGCAACGTCACCTGCGCGCCGAACGTATGCAGGGTCCACCGGGTTTGGCCCAACAGGGTGTTCTCGAGGTGGGGCCGCGCGGTCCGATAGGGCGTGAGCCGCTCTTCCTCAGGACGGTCGGTCCGTTCGCCCCGGTAATGGACCTGCAGCGCCCGCACTGCCCAACTCAGTTCGGCCAGGCTGGTCTGATAACGGAAGAATCCGTCGAGTTCCGAGGTGCGCGCCCATTCGCCGAGCGCCACGGCCACGCCGCCGGCCACCGACTGTTCGATCCGCAGGCCGAGATGGACCTTGTCCTGGTCGGCGCCGGCGCCGGGCCGGTGTTCGGGAGACCGCACCGCAGCAACCGATCCGCTCAGTTCGACGCCGTTCGCCGGCGTCACGGTTGCGCGAGCGGCCCACGAGTCCCCGAACCGGCCGCCGATGCGGGGCAACTGGGAAGGCGACTCGGGTTCGTCACCGTTGAAGATGGCCCCTTCGAGAAGGATCGGGCCAGCCAGAATCTGCGCACCGAGCACAGCGCGCTCGAGAATCTGGGCCAGGTGATGATTGACCGGGTACCTGAGCGGGGCCCGCTGCATCGGGTCATCGGAACCGAACGGCACGAAGCCGCGGCCGAGGTAGCCCCCGATGCCGCAGGTCAGCGCGCCGCATCGGAACGAGCTGTTGGCTTCGACGAGGAGTTCATGGAGGTAGGCATGCGGATGGCGTCGATCGACGAATCCTTCGCCCCAGGCCCCCATGGCTAGCTCGCCGTTGGCGAGGGTCAGCCCTTCGAGGTTGACCGTGGCCCGGGTTCTGAGCCAGCGCGACCAATCCAGGCGGGCGGTGACGATCGGGTGGATCAACTGGACCGCCGTGCTCGGGCCCTGTTCCGGGGTTCGGCCGCTGTAGTGAACCACTCCAACCGCCTCGGCCCCGACCCGAAGCTGCTGGCCGACCAGGAGGGCAGGGGCGGCCGCCAGCAAGCCGAGCCAGGCCGCTGCGCCAGAGACCCGGCGCCTCAACCGGCCTTGTCTCCCCGGGCGGATTTCGAGGCTCCGCGGGGATGCGTTCGATTCCGGGATCACTGGCACGGAGGGCAAGCTAACCCAATCGACTGCAGCGATGCGATGCTTCTATTATCGTTCGGGGCTATGGACTTGCCCGACCGATCCCTGCTGCCCCCAGCCATACCGTGACCCGGTTTGGCCGGATCGCGCTGGCGGGTCGTCCCAACGTCGGAAAATCGTCCCTGATGAACGCGCTGGTCGGTCAGCCGCTTTCGATGGTGAGTCCGAAAGCGCAAGCCACGCGCCTGCCGGTCGTGGGCATCCGCACCGAGGGAGAAACCCAGTTCGTCTTTCATGATCTCCCGGGCTTGCTGGATCCCTCCTACCTGTTGCAGTCGAGGATGGTTGATCTGGCGCTCCGGGATCTGGCCCGGGCCGACATCGTATTGCACCTGCACCCGGCACCCGACGCGCCGGCACCGCCCCTGGCGAGCCTGCTGCCCGCCGGGGCCAAGCTGCCGAGTCGTCAGCTCACGGTCTACACCAAAGCCGACCTGACTCCTGGACGGGCGGAGAACTACCCGGAGGCCGTGTTCGTATCGGCCGCCCAAGGTGCCGGACTCGATCAGCTGCTCGAACAGATTGCCGCG
Organism: uncultured Gemmatimonas sp.; assembly: GCA_964619465.1. GTDB lineage: Bacteria > Gemmatimonadota > Gemmatimonadetes > Gemmatimonadales > GWC2-71-9 > SHZU01. The sequence goes on along the minus strand of CAZUES010000018.1, from coordinate 70,499 downwards.
CTGCTTCCCGAAGGAGCCTGGGAGTATCCCGCCGACGATCTGGGAACCCAGCCGCTCCGCTTTTTCGTGGTCGAGTACCTCCGGGAGGCGGCGTTCCAGTTTCTCGAGGACGAATTGCCCTACGCCTTTACGGCCGACGTCGACGAGTTCCGCGAGGATCGCGATCCCGTATACATTCGGGCGACGCTGTATGTCGAGCGGGATTCACAGAAGCGGATTCTGATCGGTGCGCAGGGTCGCACCATCAAAGCCATCGGTCAGCATGCTCGCGAGCGCCTCGAGGGGTTGCTCGGGAGCCGAGTCTATCTGGAAACCTGGGTCAAAGTATTGCCGCGGTGGCGGCAGTCGGCCGATCTGCTGGCGCGCCTGGGATTCCCCGACCTTCACGAACGGAGAGACGCGCGATGAGTCTCGCGCCCGAGTTGCTCGAGATACTGGTTTGCCCCAAGTGCAAGGGCGACCTCGAGTACCGACCGGACGACCAAACGCTGATCTGTCATGTCTGCAAGCTCGCCTATCCGGTCGAGGATGACATTCCGGTCATGCTGATCGACGAAGCCCGCCCACTATGAGTGACGACGTCAATCGGACCCTTGCGGCGGCCAAGGCGCTTGCCGCCGAGCATCGCCACGGTTTCGTCGGCACCGAGCACATGCTTGCTGCGCTCTTGTCCGAGCCGACCAGCCTGGCGGCGACGCTCTTTACCGGCGCGGGGCTCGACGTGCCGCGGATCCGCCAGGATCTGCTGGCCGGCCTGCGCCAGGCCCCGGAGGGCGAACCGGCTGAGCCGGCGCTGAGCCGCTTTGCCGAACGGGTGGTCGAGGCGGCCCGCGGCGAGGCGACCCGCGACGGTCGCGAGGCCATCGAGGATCGGGATCTGCTGCGGCCGCTGCTGGCACAGCCGAAGGGACGGCTGGCACAGTTGCTCAAGGGCAACGGCCAGGCTCCAGGCACGCTCCGCGCGGCGCTCGGCCTCCCCGAGCCGGCGCAGCCGGCGGAGAGCCCGCCGGCTGCCCCAACCGCCGAACAGCCTGCCAAGCAACCGCGCGCGCCCCGGGAACCTCGGCCGCCGCGAGAGCCGCGCGAAAAGAAACCGCGCGACGAAGCCAAGCCGGAGGCCAAGGCCGAACCGAAACGTGACCGGAATGAGCGCGCCAAGCGCGACGAGGCGGCTCGTGACGAAGGCCGGCGTGCTGCGTCGCCCAAGGTGGAGAGCCGTCCGGAGCGGGGCGAGCGTGAGTCCGCCCGCGCGCCGGCGGCGCCGGCCACACCGCGTCGGATTGCCCGACCGGAGCCGACCTTCCGCTTCCGTCCGTCGCAACTCTTCCTGCTGGCCCTGCCGGCCAGTCTGGCGCTCTGGTATTCAGGGGCCGCGCCGCTTGCCGTCTTTGCGACGGCTGCAGTGGCCGCCGCTGCGTTTGCTGCGTTGGCGGGATATGCCGTCGAGGCACTGGTCGACCGGGCCGGACCGACCATCGGCGCTGTGCTCCATGGCCTGCTGGGCAACGTCGCCTCGCTGATCGTTGCCGTGGTGGCGCTGGTAGCGGGAGCAGCCGACCTCGCCCGAGCGTCCGTGGTCGGCGCGATCGTCGTCGGCGTGCTCCTGGTGCCGGCGCTGGGAGCCCTCGCTGCCGGTAATGAGACCTCCCCGCGCATCAACCGGTCGGTCGCAGCTGCCGGGGGCGGCACGCTTGCGCTGGCGCTGCTCGGACTCTCGGTTCCGACCCTGTTCATCTGGTTGGTTGGTGGCGGCGGTCGCACGCCGGCCGACCCGTCGCTTGCCGTCGCGGGCCTGCTGATCGCGGTGTACGCCCTGACGGCCTGGGCGGCATACCGAACCAAGCAGCCCCTGTTCGGGCGAGGGCATCACTCCGTGGCAGCTCCCGCCTGGGGCCCCGGTGTGGCGATTGTACTGCTGCTCATCGCGATCGGTGGGGTGGGCGTTGCGGCAAGCCTCCTGGTGCCACTGGTACCGCCCCTGGTGGCCCAGGGACTGCCCTTTGAGCTGATCGCCCTGGTGATCCTGCCGCTCGTAACCGCAGCGGCGGAGCGGGCCCCGGTCCTCCTCGGCAACGGGCGGGGCAGGGTCGACCTGGCCGTCCAGTCCGGACTTGCGGCGGGAACCCAGGGGGCCCTGGTTCTGGGGCCGGTCGTCCTGGCCATCGGTGTGGGGCTGGGGTCGGGAATGAGTCTTGTTCTGGGTGGCTACGAGCTGCTGGGGTTGCTGGTATCGGGGGCGACCCTCCTGGTCCTGGCGCTCGACGATGAGGTGGGGTGGTTCCGTGGGGCACAGATGGCGGTCCTCTACGTCCTGCTGGCTGTCGTGGCCCTGTTCATTTGACAGTCCGGTCGGAGGCTCCTAAGTTGCCCATTTGTAATCTCTTACGGGATGTGACCTGGTGAGGAATCGCCCGACCATTCTCTATTTCGGGCCGGTCGGGCGACCGGTGCCTGACCTGGTCCGTCGCTGGGCCACGGATCAGCGTTTCCCGGTGGAGGTGCTCGATGAACCCGACCAGGTCGAGTCGATCATCTTGCGTGGGCATCCTTGCATTCTGCTGGTCGACGGCGACGCCACCAGTACGGTGGGAACCGACCTGATCCGCCAGCTCAAGTCCGATTCGTTCACGGCAATCGTGCCCGCGCTGGTCATCGGTGGAAAGCACCAGGCCGACAAGATGCAGCAGTGGTTTGCGGCCGGCGCGGACGAGATTCTGACCGATGTCTTTCCCCTGGAAGAGCAGCTGGCCCGGCTGGACGCACTCCGTGTGCGCAGCCAGCGAGACGTGTCGGTGCATCCGTCGACCCGGCTGCCGGGGGCACCCGAAATCGACCGGGAAATCCGGCGGCGGCTCGAGAACGACCAGGAGTTCGCCGTCTGCTACGCCGATCTCGATCATTTCAAGGAATACAACGACCGCTACAGCTACTATGACGGCGACCGCGTCATCTACATGCTGTCGCGGATCCTGCACGATGTCGTCAAAGGGGTGCTGGGTCCGAACGGTTTCGTGGGGCACATCGGTGGCGATGACTTCATCTTCATCATCCCCGCCGCCGAGATTAGCTTGGTTTGTACCGAGATCCTGTCGGTTTTCGACACCCTGGTGCCGTATCAGTACAACGAGCAGGATCGGCGCGCCGGATACTATTTCGGCAAAGATCGGCGGGGGCAGCTGCACCGGGTGCCTTTGATGACGCTCTCGGTCGGCATCGTCACCAATCGGCACCGCACCTTTGCGCACCCGGCGGAGGTCAGCGAACTGGCGACCGAGATGAAGAGTTATGCCAAAACCCTGCCCGGATCGGTTTTCGTGGTCGACCGTCGTCAGACCCGAACCGGCGACGACCGTGCCGGACGGTAAGGGCCCTGTATGAACGCAACCTGCACATCCTGTCAGACGGTCTTCCGTGTCGACCCGGCCAAGGTTCCGGCTGCGGGCGTGCGGGCGCGTTGTTCCGTCTGCAGCGGCGTATTCTGGGTTCGACCGGCCGAGCTGGTCCCGGCAGTGGCGGCGGTTCCGGCTCCCGCTGCGGTCACTCCCGTCGCCCAACCCACCCCGGTCGAGGCGCCACGCGCCGAGCCGGCCCGTGAGGAAGGACCGACGTCGCCGTTTGGAGAGTCGTTCGACGACTGGCATGCCCGGACCACCGCTCCCGCGGAGTCGGATGCCATCGAGGAGCGCCGGACCCGGGAGCCCGAGGTGCCAACCCCGTGGCCGGAGTTCCCGACGGAACCGGAAGCGCCGGTGGTACCTTCCCCCATCTTCGAACCGGCGCCGACCGTTTCAGCCGATCCTCCGGTCAGAGCAGCCGAACGTCCGGTGGTGCCTCCTTTCGTCCCGGGTCCAGCCTTGGCTCCCCCGGCCGTCGGGGCCGTTCCCGGTGTTGCACGGCCGGTCGATTCGCCGGCTGCGATTCCAGGCGCCACATCGCAGCCACCGGCGGCCCCCCCAGTAACGGCGCCGCACGCGCCGACGCCGCCCGCCGTCTCCGGGGTCGGTCTTCGTACCCCGTCTGCCGGCATACCGCCCATCACGCCGCCTGTCGCATCTCCGCCCGAGATGGCTCGGCCCGCGGTTCCGGCACCCGCAGCGGGAGCCGGCGGGCGCAAGGTTCGCGTCAATCCGTTCATGCGTCAGGATCCGGCTGCCAAAGCGCGCCGGCTGGCTCGAGCACTGATCTCGGACATGGTGGTCTACCATCCGGCCAAGCGCCGCGAGGGGCTGCAGCGGAACTCGCTCAAGTCGCTCTTCGAGGAAGAAATCAAGAAGAGCTGGGAAGAGTATGTCGACCAGGTGGGGCATGACCTGGCCGAGTCGACGCCGTATTTCCATGAGGCGCTGAACGAAATCCTGGCCGACGGACAGACGCTTTTCCCATAGGAGAGGTCGGGGTTTCCCGGCTATATTGCGCCTGATGAGCCGACCTTCGAGACTCTCGATGGTCGGCTCGATCGTTTTCATGAACGGGAAAGGAATCGCCTCATGTCGAATCTCACCGATCGTCTCGTCGCGCTCGACCGCCGCGCCACCGAACTGCGAGACTTTCTTTGACTTGCCCGGCAAAGCGCAGCGACTGGAAGTGCTGGAAGGTCAGCAACTCGGCCCGGGGTTCTGGTCCAACCAGGAGCGGGCGCGTGAGGTCGTTCAGGAAGTCAAGGCGCTCAAGGGCTGGCTGACGCCGGGCGGAGAGATTGCGCAGCGGCTGGCCGATGCCAAGGGCCTGCACGAACTGCTCGAGATCGAACCCGACGAAGGCCTGACCGACGAGTTGACGCATGAGATCGAGCGGCTCGAGAAGGACGTCGCGGCGTTCGAGCTCAAATCGATGCTCCAGGGCCCGGACGACATGCGCAATGCGTTGCTCACCATCCATCCGGGGGCGGGCGGCACCGAGTCCCAGGATTGGGCGGAGATGCTGACGCGGATGTACCGCCGCTGGGCCGAGCAGCACGGCTATCGGGTCAAGGTGCTCGACTACGAACAGGGCGAAGAGGCCGGCATTACCTCGGCATCGCTCGAGATCGAGGGCGACTACGCCTACGGATTTCTCAAGGCGGAGAAAGGTGTCCACCGCCTGGTGCGGATCTCGCCGTTCGATTCCCAGGCCCGGCGCCACACCTCGTTCGCCTCGGTCTTCGTCTATCCGGACATCGACGATACCATCGAGATCGATCTGCGGGATGAAGACATCAAGATGGATGTCTTCCGTGCCTCCGGAGCCGGCGGCCAGCACGTCAACAAGACGTCCTCTGCCGTACGCCTGACCCACATGCCGACCAAGATCGTCGTCTCGTGCCAGCAGGAGCGCAGCCAGCACAAGAACAAAGAGACGGCCATGAAGATGCTGCGCGCCGCTCTGTATCAGCGCAAGCTCGAGGAACAGGAAGCGGAGAAGGCCAAAGTCGAGGCGACCAAGGCCGATATTTCCTGGGGCAACCAGATTCGGTCGTACGTGTTCCAGCCCTACACCATGGTCAACGACCACCGGACCGAGCTCAAAGTGAGCGACGTTGCCGGCGTCATGGACGGCGATCTCGACGAGTTCATTCATATCTATCTCAAGCGCTTCGGAGGGTCGGCGGCGTGACACAAAGCGACGAGCGGACCTACGTCGAAGCGGCGCGACGGCAATCGCGAACGGCGCTCGAAACGATGGGCGAGAACCCGTATGCCTATCGCTTCGAACGGAGCCATGCTGCCGGCGACATCGCCCCCCTGTATGACGATGCCATGGGAGAGCAGGGACCCGCGGTTCAGGCCGCCGGTCGGGTGGTTGCCCTCCGGTCACAGGGTAAGACGACCTTCCTGCATCTCGAAGATCAGACCGGTCGGATCCAGGCCTATTTCCGTCAGGACGCGCTGGGTGATCGATACGCGGTCGTCAAGCAGATCGATCTCGACGACTTCATCGGCGTGTCCGGCACGCTGTTCCGGACCAGGACCGGTGAGGTCACCATCAAGGCCGGCGCGGTCCAATTCCTCACCAAGAGTCTGAAGCCGCTGCCGCGCGGCAAGGTCCAGACGACGGACACCGGTGAAACGGTGGTCTACGGTGGCGTTGCCGATCCGGAGTTCCGCTATCGGCAGCGGTATGCCGACCTGGCGGTCCATCCCGATGTCCGCCGGATCTTCGTGGTGCGCGCGGAGGTCATCAAGTTCATTCGTCGCTTTTTGGACGAGCGCGGCTTCCTCGAAGTCGAGACCCCGATTCTCCAGCCGCTCTATGGCGGGGCCTCAGCGCAACCGTTCACGACGCATCATAATGCGCTGGACATGCCGCTCTACCTGCGCATTGCCGACGAGCTTTACCTCAAGCGACTGATCGTCGGCGGGTTCGACCGGGTCTACGAGATCGGGCATGATTTCCGGAATGAAGGCATGGACCGGACTCACAATCCGGAGTTCACCATGCTCGAGTTCTACGCGGCCTACATGGACTATACGGACATGATGGCCATGATGGAGGCGATGCTGCCGGGCCTGGTGCAGCACTGTCACGGCAGCACCTCGATCACAGTCGGGGAGCGGACCATCGATTTCGCGCCGCCCTGGCGCCGTCTGTCGTTCGTCGAGGCCATTGCCGAGCGAGCGGGAATCGATATCGGTACCGCCACGGATGCCCAGATGCGTGACCGCCTGGTCCGCGCCGGTGAGCCGCGGGAGGCTGTCGAGGCCATGGCCGGCGGGCGCCTGATCGACGAACTCTTCAAGACCTTCGTCGAACCGGAACTGGTCCAGCCGACCTTCGTCATCGATCATCCCGTGTCGATTTCTCCGCTGGCCAAGGTGCATCGGTCAAAGCCGGGTGTGGTCGAGCGTTTCGAGCTCTTCATCAACACCAAGGAAATCGCCAACGCCTTCAGCGAACTCAACGATCCGGACGATCAACGCGCCCGGTTCGAAGATCAGGTGCGTCAGCGCGCCGCCGGTGACGACGAGACGCAACCGTACGACACGGACTACATCCGGGCGCTGGAGTATGGTATGCCGCCGACCGGAGGACTCGGGCTGGGTATCGATCGGCTGGTCATGTTGCTGACCGACCAGCCGTCGATCCGCGACGTCATCCTCTTTCCGGCCATGCGACCGGAAGGGGGCGGAGCCGCGTGAGCGCCCCCCGCCGGCCCTGGTGGCCCGATCCGCTCGAGCGGCGGGTAGCGCTCCGCTATCTGGCGGGCCGAAAAGCGTCGCGCTTTGCGAGCCTCAATACCAAGATTGCCATTGCGGGTGTGGCCATCGGGGTGGCTGCGCTGATCGTTGTCTTAGGGATTATCAACGGGCTTCGCAACGATCTTCGGGACAAGATCCTGGTCGGGAATCCGCATCTGCATGTGCTCACCTTCGGCGCCAATCTCCGAGTCAACGACTGGCGCGCCGTGCTCGACTCGGTCCGTCAGGACCGCGACGTCATTGCGGCGGCGCCCGAAGTACTGGTCAAAACCCTGGTGCTCAACAGCGCCAACTATCCGGCAGCCGCCGACGTGATCGGGCTCGATCCCGATACCGGCTCGGTCGCCGTCACCTCGTTGCCGCAGGCGATCAGCGCGGGCGCCCTCGATTTCAAGACGACCCAGGATACCGTCGACGGCGGCATCATCGTCGGCTACCGGCTGGCCAACCGGCTCTCGACCTACGTCGGAGATGTCGTCACCCTGATTTCGCCGAACGACGTCCAGAACCGGAACCGCGCGCTGGGCGTGCCTACGGTCAGGCCCTGGCTTTTCGAAGTGGTCGGAACCTTCAATACCGGGATGTACCAGTACGACGACGAGTTCATCGTGATGCGGCTGGCGGAGGCGCAGCGGTTCGCCGGCCTCGGGACGGCCGTCTCGGGCATCCAGGTCCGGGTCCGGGATCCCTGGAAAGCGCCGGAGGTGGGTCGTCGGATCGAGACGCAACTCGGCTATCCGTACCGGACCATCGCGTGGCAGGAGCAGAACCAGAGCCTGTTCGGCGCCATGCAGCTCGAAAAGCTGGGCATGGCGCTGGTCATCACCTTCATCAGCGTGGTTGCTGCGTTCAACATCATCGGCACGCTGACGATGATCGTCGGCGAGCGTACCCGTGAGATCGGGATTCTGCTGGCCATGGGGCTCCGCCCCGCCTCGATCGGCCGGATTTTTGTGGCCCAGGGCGCCACCATCGGCGTCATCGGGACCGGCCTGGGTCTGATCCTCGGCTTCGTCGTCGCCTTCGTGCTCGACGGGAGTCAGCTGATTCGGATCGATCCGTCGATCTACTTCATCGATCATCTGCCGGTCCACATCGAGCCGTTCGACGTCATTGCCATCATGGTCGTGAGTCTGACGATTGCGCTGGCGGCAACCATTCCGGCGTCGCGCTTTGCCTCGCGGCTGGAACCGGTCGAAGCGATTCGTCACGAATGACACCCGTGGTCGAGGCAATCGGGGTCGGGAAGACCTACGTCGGTGGCGATGGCACGCCGATTCGCGTACTCGAGGATCTCGATCTCGCCATTCACCCGGCGCAGTTCCTTGCCGTCGTCGGCGCCAGCGGGGCCGGCAAGAGCACTCTCCTGCATATGCTTGGTGCGCTCGATGCTCCCGACAGCGGCCAGGTACGCATCGAAGGGACCGACGTCGGAACCCTGTCCGTCGACGAGCGGTCCCGGCTCCGCAACATCCGAATCGGGTTCGTCTTTCAGTTCCACCACTTACTGCGCGACTTCACCGCGGTCGAGAACGTGATGATGCCGCTCCTGATTGCCGGGATTCCGGCGGCCGAGGCGGAGGCGCGGGCGGCGGCCGTGCTCGAGCAGCTGGGACTTGGGGCGCGGTTGCGCCACTATCCCGCGCAGCTCTCGGGCGGTGAGCAGCAGCGGGCCGCCGTAGCCCGCGCCGTGGTGCCGGCGCCGGCGATCGTGCTGGCCGACGAGCCGTCGGGCAACCTGGACCCGCACAACGCCGCGGTGCTGCACGAGGTGCTGGCCGGGGTCCGGGACCAGTTCCGGACGGCGGTGGTGGTGGCCACCCACAACCGCGATCTGGCCAACCGGGCCGACCGGATCCTTCGTTTAGCGGACGGGCGGCTCACGCACGAGTCGACAGCTGCGGAGGCCGGATCATGACCCTGTGCAGCTACTGTCATGAGCGCGAGGGCGTCATCAAGCTGACCCAGATCGTCGGCGGGCAGGTGGAAACGGTGCAGCTGTGCGCCCAGTGCGCAGCCGAGAAGGGGATCCAGACCCCGGCCGCGATGGAGGATACCCCGATCGGCGGACTGCTGGCTGCGCTGACCGTCGAATCCGAAGTGGCCGCTGCCGCCGACGCCGGGACCGAGAGCCCGCCCTGTCCGGGGTGCGGTGGCACCCTGCAGGATTTCCGCGAGTCGGGCCGGTTGGGCTGTGCTCGATGTTACGACACCTTCAGCGAGCCGCTGCGTGACCTGCTGCGACGGCTGCATGGGTCTGCGCATCACACGGGGAGGGTCTACCACGCTCCGGGGGCGCCATCGCCCGGCCCGGCGGTCGAATCGACCGATCACTTGCGCGAGCGACTCAAACGTGCCGTCGAGCAGGAACAGTTCGAGCTGGCCGCCGAGTTGCGCGATCGACTGAAGGAGCGGGAATGATCGATCTCGATCTGTTGCCCGACGGCGGGCTCGGCTGGCTCGAAGCGAGTGGTCCAGCCAGCCATCTGGTTCTCTCGACCCGGATCCGCCTGGCCAGAAATCTTGCGGACCGGCGATTTGGCACCCGCATGGATGGGCCGGAACGCCGCGAGGTGCTCCAACAGGTCATCCAGGCGGCCGGGACCACGACCGGACTCGGCCGCGCGCTGATCGTCCGACCCGACCAACTCGAGGAGTGGGACAATCGGTTGTTGCTCGAGCGTCACCTGATCAGTCGGGAGCTGGCCGGTCTCAGTGACCGAAATCCGACCACTGCCGCTCGGGCACTGCTCCTGCAGAATCGGGCGGCCGTGATGGTCAACGAAGAGGATCATCTGCGGCTTCAGGTGCTGGCTTCGGGGGTCGATTTCGGGGCCTGTTGGCGTGAAGTCGAAGGGCTGGACGCTGAACTGGGGCAACGACTTGCCTTCGCATTTCATTCGGCGTTCGGTTACCTTACTTCGTGCCCCACCAACGTCGGAACGGGGCTCCGGGCATCGGTTTTGATCCATCTGCCGGGGCTGGTTCTGACGAAGGAGATCAACAAAACCTTGCACGGTCTGACCAGGATCGGGCTGACATATCGGGGGCTGTACGGAGAGGGGAGCGAGGTGGTCGGCAACTTCTTTCAGTTGTCGAACCAGACGACTCTCGGCAAGAGTGAGGCGGAGCTGCTGGAACATCTCGGCACGATCGTGCAACACGTGATCGGGGTCGAGGAGCGGGCTCGGCAGGTACTCTTGCGCGATGCTCCGGCGGTACTCGAAGACAAATGCTGGCGTGCCTTCGGTCTGTTGCGGTACGCGCGCTCGCTGAGCTTCGAGGAAACGATGAACCTGTTGTCCGGCGTTCGGCTCGGTGTGAGCCTCAAGCTGATTCCAAACGTCGGAATGTATGCGTTGAACAAATTGCTGGTGTTCAGCCAGCCGGCTCACCTGAATGCGAAGGCGGGCCGGGTGCTGAATGAGGAAGAGATGGCAATCCGTCGGGCGGAGTTCGTCCGGTGGACGTTGGAAGAGGAAGTCCGACGCGGGCAGGGAGCATGAACGGCTATAACTTCACCGACCGGGTGCGTAAGGTCCTCCAGATGGCGCGGGAGGAAGCCGCACGTTTGCACCACGAGTACGTGGGGACCGAGCACATTCTGCTTGGCCTGATTCGAGAGGGCGAAGGGGTCGCAGCCGCCGTGCTGACCAACCTGAACGTCGACCTCGAAGAGATCCAGCAGAAAATCGAGGAAACGGTCAAGAAGGGAAAGGCGTCCTCGGCGCCTGGCCCCGACCTGCCGTATACCTCGCGTGCCAAAAAGGTGCTCGAACTCGCCATGACCGAAGCGCGCGAGCTCAACCACTCCTACGTCGGCACCGAGCATCTCCTGCTTGGCTTGCTGCGCGAAGAGAAGGGCATCGCGGCGCAGGTGCTCACTGATGCGGGGGTGACGCTCGAGCAGTCGCGCGCGGAAACGCTTCGTCTCCTGGGCAGCGATATGCCGCCGCAGACGTCGACCGCTGCGCCTTCGACGCCGACCGCAAGCGCCTCGTCGCCCAAGTCCGAGAAGAAGTCCAAGACGCCGGCGCTCGACCACTTCTGCCGCGACCTGACGCAGCTGGCGGCCGAGGGACAGCTCGACCCGACGGTGGGGCGCCAGAAGGAAATCCAGCGTGTCATGGAAATCCTGGCCCGGCGCAAGAAGAACAATCCGGTCCTGATCGGCGAGCCCGGCGTCGGCAAGACGGCCATCGTGGAAGGCCTCGCCATCATGATCGCCACCGGGACCTGCCCGGACGTGCTGCGCGACAACCGGGTTCTGTCGCTCGACATGGCGGCGGTCATTGCCGGCACCAAGTACCGCGGACAGTTCGAAGAGCGGCTCAAGGCGGTCATGAACGAGATCGCCCAGAACAAGAATATCATCCTGTTCATCGACGAGCTGCACACCCTGGTCGGCGCCGGTGCCGCCGAGGGTGCCATCGATGCGTCGAACATGCTCAAGCCCGCGCTGGCGCGCGGCGAGCTGCAGTGCGTCGGCGCGTCGACGCTCAACGAGTACCGCAAGTACATCGAGAAGGACGGCGCACTCGAACGGCGCTTCCAGGCCGTGATCGTCGATCCGCCGTCGGTGGAAGAGACCATCGAAATTCTCAAAGGCATCCGCAAGAAGTACGAGGACCATCATCGGGTCAGCATTCCCGATCCCTCGCTGGTGGCTGCCGCCGAGCTTTCGGAGCGGTACATCACCGATCGGTTCCTGCCGGACAAAGCCATCGACGTGATCGATGAAGCCGGCGCCCGTGCGCGGCTGGCGACTCAGGCGCCCCCGCCCGAGTTATCCGAGCTCAAGGCGGAACTCGAGAAGGTCAATCAGGAAAAGGAAAACGCGGTCCGCGATCAGAACTTCGAGCGCGCGGCGGCGCTGCGCGATTCGGAGCGCGATCTGCAGAACAAGATCCGACTCAAGCAGGAGGAGTGGGAGCGCGACCGCCAGAGCCGCCGTCCGGTCATCGACGAAGAGGCCATCGGCTTCATCGTCTCGCGCTGGACCGGTATTCCGCTCACCCGTCTGCAGGAGGCCGAGACGTCTCGGTTGCTGCGGATGGAAGAGGAGATCCACAAGTCGGTGGTGGGCCAGGACGAGGCCATTCAGGCGGTGTCCCGGGCCATCCGCCGCTCGCGCGCAGGGCTCAAGGATCCGCGGCGGCCGATCGGGTCGTTCATCTTCTCGGGCCCGACCGGCGTCGGCAAGACGGAGCTGGCACGATCGCTGGCGCAGTTCCTCTTTGCCGATCCGAGCGCGCTGATTCGCGTCGACATGTCGGAGTACATGGAGAAGTTCTCCGTCTCCCGCCTGATCGGTGCGCCCCCAGGCTACGTGGGGTACGAGGATTCCGGAACGCTGACCAAGGCGGTCCGCCGCAAGCCGTATTCGGTCGTGCTGCTCGACGAGATCGAGAAGGCGCACCCCGACGTGTTCAACCTGCTGCTGCAGGTCCTCGACGAGGGCCATCTGACCGACAACTACGGCCGGATGATCGATTTCAAGAACACCGTGCTGATCATGACGTCGAACGTCGGCGCGCGCGACATCTTCAAGTCAAAATCGCTCGGCTTCCATCAGCAGAGCGCCGCAGCCTCGTTTGCCAAGATCGCCGAGACGGTCAAGGAAGAGATTGCCAAGGTCTTCAATCCGGAATTCCTGAACCGGGTCGACGACGTCATTGTGTTCCATCCGCTCGAGAAGATGCACATCGAGCAGATCGTCACCATCCTGCTCAGGGATCTCGATCGGCGGGTCGGCAGCGAAGTTCGGCTGACGCCGGCGGCCACCGATTTCCTGGTAACCAAGGGATACGACCAGACCTACGGCGCCCGGCCGCTCAAGCGGGCCATTCAGAAATACATCGAGGACCCGCTCAGCGAGCGGCTTCTTTCCGGCGACATCGCTCGGGGCGAGGAACTCGAGATTGACCTCGCACCGGAAGGCGACAAGCTCGTCTTCCGCGCCCTGTCCGGCTCGTCGCTGTAAGGAGCTTTCGGTGGTGAGTTCCGATCGTGCGGCCGTTCCGGCTTGTCGGGGACGCGGGCGATGGCATTACGCCGTCGTCGCGTTCCTTGTCGTCCTGTCGATTTCCTTCGGTGCCTCGTCGCTGGCAGCGCAGGATCCCGATCCGATTCAGGAAATTCTGGTCGACAGTATCGTCGTGCGCGGCAATCAGCGCCTGCAGCCCGACGAGATCGTGACGTTCTCCGGGATTCAGATTTTCCAGACCCTCAACTACCGCGGCGTCCAGCGCGCCATCACCAGCCTGTATCAGACCGGACAGTTCGACGACGTCCGGATCGATGCCCAGGAAGTCGAAGCGCTGAACATCGTGACCATCGTGGTGCGCGAACGCCCCACCCTCGGACGCTGGTCGCTCCGCGGGGTCGATCAGCTCGAAGTCTCCGAAGTCCGGAAGAAGGTAGCCGTACTCGAGGGGCGTCCGATCGACCGTGTGGCGGTGGCCCGATCGGCCGCCGGGATCGATTCGCTCTATCAGCGCAAGGGATACTACGCCGTTCAGGTCGAGGTCGAGGAGGTCCGCAACGATTCGGCCAATTCGGTCGATCTTGCCTTCGTCGTCAATGAAGGCAACCGGGTGGTGATCAGTCAGGTCATCATCGAGGGGAACGAGCGCTTCAAAGATAGCGAGATTGTCAAAGGCATGTCCTCGCGGCCCGAGGGCTTCTGGTGGTTCCGCAAAGGCGAATACGCCGAGGATCGCGTCCAGGACGATCTGCGCAACCGGATTCCGCAATGGTACGCCGACCGGGGGTATGTCGATCTTCGGGTGCTGCGAGACACGCTGGTGGCCGACACCGTTCCCGGGAAGGCCATTCTCAAAGTCGAGCTCGAAGAAGGGCAGCCCTACAAGGTCGGCACCTTCGACATCATCGGTAACCGCCGCTTCTCGGCCGATGAACTGAGTCTGTACTATCCCTTTGGCCTTGCCATCGTGGCGGGCAGTGGGGTCGCGGCCGACGTGGCATTCAGCCGTTCGGACTGGGATTCGGCGACGGAAAAAATTCGCGACCTCTATTCGAACAACGGCTACATCATGGCGCGGGTCGAGCCGGAAGAGGTCCGCCGTACCGGAGCGGACGGTCAGCCGGTCGTCGATCTTCGCTGGCGGGTGTTCGAGGGGCAGCCGGCCACGATCAACAAGATCACGATCGTCGGCAACGAGGTGACCCACGAGCGGGTCATCCGCGAGCAGATCGTGCTGGTACCCGGCATGACGTTCAATCGCGACCTGTTGCTGCGCTCCTATCAGAACATTTCCAACCTCAACTTCTTCGAGCAGCCGCTTCCCGGGCCGGAGGTTGAGCAAGCGGAAAACGGCGTCGATGTCGACGTCACCTTCCGGGTCAACGAGAAGAGCACCGGCAACGTCAACTTCGGCGCCTCGGTCGGCCAGGGTGTCGGCGTCGGCGGATTTCTTGGCTTGGAAGAGCCGAATCTCTTCGGCAAAGCCAAGCGCGGCCGGATCCAGTGGCAGTTCGGCGCCAATATCAACGACTTCAATCTGAGTTACTCGGATCCGGCCATTCGGGACAGTCGGTTCTCGGGAACGCTGACCCTGTTCAACAGCCGCCAGCGATACACCGTCGGCGACCTGGGCAGAATCCGGCGGGAAGGCGCCAATCTGCAGATCGGCTTCCCGTTCTTCGGGTCGCGCTACACCCGGGTCTTTGCCAGCTACGGATTCCAGCGGAACCAGTTTACCGACATGCCTGCCGACCTGGCGGACCAGTACCGCTGCAACGACAACTGCGTCCGCTCATCGCTCGGCCTCAGTCTGGTTCGCGATACCCGGATCGGGTTGCCGTTTCCGATCGGCGGGAACTCCATCACGACCTCGTTCGAGTACAACGGCGGGTTCCTGGGCGGCAGCGGACAGTACCAGAAAATCGATCTCGAAGGCGCCTGGTACGCACCACTCGGTCGCGCCGGCGGCGACGCCTTTGGCGGCGGGATCCAGTTCACCTTCGGATTCAAGGCCAAGTCCGGCTTCGTCTTCGGCACGGTCGGGCCGTTCTTCTACGAACTCTACTCCCTGGGCGGCGTGCAGTATGGCATTCCGCTCCGCGGCTATGACGAGTTCGCGGTAACGCCGCTGGGCTACAATCCCGGCGCCAGCGGCGCCAGCGTCCGCCCCGATGCCTTCGGCAAGTCGTATTCGACCTTCACGGTCGAGGCCGGCGCGCGGTTGTCGCAACAGTTTTACGTCAACATCTTTTCCGACGCCGGTAACGTTTACGGACGCGCCCGCCAGTACAATCCGACCAGGTTGTACCGCAGTATTGGGACCGGTGTCGCACTGATTTCCCCGCTTGGTCCGATCGGAATCGACGTGGCCTACGGTCTCGACCGCACCGACGCCGCGGGGCGTCCGGATCCGGGATGGCAGTTGCACTTCCGGCTGGGCAACTTCTTCTAGATGGCCGTACACTCACACCACCCCCATAGGGTTGGAGGATCGACGATGTCGTTGGTTCGGTTCGTATTGATGTCAACTACGGTTCTGGCGCTGGCGGGAACCGCGTCACCGCTTGCCGCGCAGGCAACGCCTCCGGCTCAACCGACCGGTGCGTACAAGATCGCCTTCATCAACGCCGGGGCGCTGCTCCGCGGCATGCCGGGCTACGCGGCTGCCGAGAGCCTCTTCACGCAGGAAGCCGCCCAGATCCGCGGCGAGGCGGAAAAGCTGCGGGCCGCGTTCGACTCGTCAGTCGCGACGTATCAGCAGAGCCAGGCGATGATGACGCCCAGCAACCGCACTGCGCGTGAGCGGCAGTTGCAGGCGCAGGGCGATTCGCTGCAGACCAAGCTTCAGACGCTGCAGACCAAACTCGCCTCGCGGCAGCAGGAGCTGATGACGCCGATGGAGCAGCGGCTCCGGGCCATCATCGACGGGGTTCGCGCCGAAGAGAACCTGGCGCTGATTCTCGATATCGGGGCTGAGGAGTCGGCCAACATCATCACCTACGATCGGTCTCTCGACATCACCCTTCGGATTGCGCAGCGACTGGCGCAGACGCCCCCCGGTTGACGTGACCACTGTCGCGGCGACCCTGACCGCGGCGGCCGTTGCCGAGCTCGTCGGGGGCCGCCTCGAAGGGGATGGAACCGTACAGCTTCACGCCGTGGGCCCGCTCGATCGGGCTCACGGCGATGCGCTTTCGTTCCTGGCCTCTCCCAAATACATCGACCAGTTCGTCTCGAGCCGCGCCGGTGCGGTGCTGGTGCCGCCCGATCTTCCGGCCGACACACCGGGGCCGGCTACCCGCATCGTCGTGCGCGACCCGGCCGGCGCCATTGCCCGTGCTGTGGCGGCGCTGTTTCCCCCCGCGCGTCCCGCCCCGGGCATCGATCCGTCGGTACGAATCGGCACGGCCTGCCGCCTGGGACGGGACGTTTCGCTCGGTGCCCATGTGGTACTGGGTGATGGCGTGGTGCTGGGTGATCGCGTCGTCCTCGCGGCGGGCGTCGTCCTCGAACCGGGAGTCCAGGTTGGCGACGACAGCGTCCTCGACCCCCATGTGGTGTGCTATCGGGGCACCGAAATCGGCGTGCGAGTGCATGTCAAAGCCGGGGCCGTGCTGGGCGGTACCGGGTTCGGCTTCATCTCCGATCGCCAGGGGCATCGTCCCATTCCGCATGTCGGAGGGTGTCAGGTAGGCGATGACGTCCAGATCGGCGCTAACAGCTGTGTCGACCGGGGCAGCATCGGCGATACGGTGATCGGAGCCGGGACCAAGCTCGACAATCACGTCCACATCGGCCACAATGCCCGGCTGGGGGCGCGTTGCCTGGTCATGGGTGGCGTGGTGGTCGCGGGGAGTGCCAGGGTAGGGGATGATGTCATCCTCGCGGGTCATAGTGCAATCGGCGGACACTTTACCGTAGGCGATCGGGCCCGAGTCGGGGCCAAGGCGGGGGTCATTTCGGAGGTGCCTCCCGACACCGACGTCAGCGGCTTCCCGGCCCGGCCGCATCGGGAGTTTCTCCGTGCCCAGGCAGCGCTGTACCGGCTCGCGCCGCTGGTGGCCGAACTCGAAACCATCGTCAAGGATCGAAGGCAGGATGGCTAGACGAACCCTGAAGGACGTGGCAACCTTGACCGGAACCGGCCTTCACACCGGTGCCACGACGACGGTTCGCTGCATGCCGGCGCCATCGGGAACGGGCATTCGTTTCCGCCGCGTCGATTTGCCTGGCGTGCCCGAGTTTGCCGCGCGGATCGATGCGGTCGAAGCGACCGAACGCCGCACGGCTATCGGACACGATGGCGCGACGGTCCATACCGTGGAGCATCTGCTGGCTGCGGTTGCTGCGCTCGAGCTCGATGACCTGCTGATCGAAATCGACGGGCCCGAAGCGCCGATCCTGGACGGCTCATTTGCGCCGTTTCTGGCCGAGTTGGAACGGGCCGGCGCGGCCGAGCAGGAGGGAACGCCCCAGGTGCTGACGGTGACGGCACCGTTTACGGTCACCGTCGGGGACGCGAGTTATATCGTATCGCCGGCCAAGTCGCTCCGGATTACTGCGACCATCGAATGGCCGCATCCGCTGATCGGGCGGCAGGTCGGCGTCTACGACGTGACCCTGGACGAATTCCGCCGCGAACTGGCGCCGGCTCGCACCTTCGGGTTTGCCCATGAACTCGATGGACTGCGTGCCAAGGGCTTGCTCAAAGGCGGTACGCCGGCGTCTGCGGTAGTTCTTTCGGAAACCGAGGTGCTGACCGGTCCGCTCCGCTGGCCGGATGAGTTCCTCCGCCACAAGGCGGGCGATATCGTCGGCGACCTGGCCCTGACCGGTGCCCGGATCCGCGCGCACATCGTCGCGACTCGGCCGAGTCATGAAGGGAACGTGGCGTTGGCCCGAACCCTGATCCGAACGGCGGCGGCCAACGGCCAGGTCCTCGATATCGGACGAATCCTCGAAGTGATTCCACACCGGTACCCGTTCCTGCTGGTGGACCGGATCATCGAAATCGAGCCGCGCAAACGGGTCGTCGGCATCAAGAATGTCACCATCAACGAACCATTTTTTCAGGGGCATTTCCCCAATCATCCCGTCATGCCGGGCGTGCTGATCGTCGAGTCGATGGCACAGACCGGCGGCATGCTGCTGATGGGGGAACTGGACGCGCCCTCGAACAAGGTGGTTTACTTCATGACGCTGGACAACATCAAGTTCCGGCGTCCCGTGGTTCCCGGGGACCAGATCCGGCAGGAGGTCGAAATGGTCCAGTTGCGAGGGCGGGTCTGTCGGATGAAGGGGGTCGCGTATGTCGATGGCGTCGTCGTCTGCGAAGCGGAGATGATGGCCATGGTCATGGACCGGTGAGCCAACGATGACAGCGCCGCCGACGGAGACGACGATTCACCCGACAGCCATCGTCGACCCCGATGTCGTGCTCGGGGCGGGAGTCGAAGTCGGCCCCTTTGCCATCATCGGGCCCAACGTAGTCGTCGGCGATCGCTGCCGGATCGGTCCGCGGGTCATGCTGGAGCGCAACGTGCGGCTGGCGGCCGGGGTCTCGATCGGCGCCGGCTCGATTCTGGGCGGCGACCCGCAGGATCTCAAGTACCGGGGTGAAGAGACCTGGGTCGAGATCGGCACTGAAACGACCATCCGGGAGTACTCGACCATAAATCGCGGGACCGCCGCTTCGGGAGTGACGCGGGTCGGAGCGCGATGTTTCATCATGAGTTATGTGCACCTGGCGCACGACTGCCACGTGGGTGACCACGTCAGCATCGCCAACGGAACGCAGCTGGCGGGGCACATCACCGTTCACGATCGGGCCATTCTCTCGGGCGTCGTGGCGCTGCATCAGTTCGTCACCGTCGGGTCGCTCGCGTTCGTCGGTGGATGCTCCCGAGTCAACCAGGATATCCCCCCGTTCGTCAAGGCGGTCGGGAACCCGGTTGAACTCTACGGACTCAACAGTGTCGGCCTGCAGCGCGCCGGCATGTCGGAAGAAACCGTTCGGGCGCTCAAGCGCGTCTACCGGCTCTTCTTCAATTCGGATCTCAACGTCTCGCAGGCGCTCGAGCGAGTCGAAGCGGAGGTCCCGATGATCCCGGAAGTCCGCCAGTTCCTGGATTTCATTTCCCGTTCCGGACGCGGTATCCCCTCCTGATGCGCAGCCTGCCCGTCGGCGTCATCGGGGTCGGAGCGCTGGGCCGTCACCACGCCAGGCATCTGGCCCATTTGCAGAATGCGGACCTGGTCGGTGTGCACGATATCGACCCGGGACGCGGCCGTGAGGCTGCGGAGGCCAACAGCACCACGTTCTACGCTGATCTCGACGAGTTGCTCGACCGGGTCGAGGCCGTCACGGTGGCCGTCCCGACGCCGGACCATGTCACGGTCGGGCTGCGGGCGCTCGCCCGCGGCCGAGCGGTTCTGATGGAAAAGCCGCTGGCGACATCGCTCGACGAAGCGGATGCGCTGCTGGAGGCGTCCGTCCGCTACGGCGCCCCCCTCTATGTCGGTCACATCGAACGGTTCAACCGGGCGGTGCGCGCTGCCGAGCCGTATCTGGGCGAGGTCCGCTACTTCGAGAGCACCCGCCTGGCGCCGTTCCAGCCTCGAGGATCGGATGTGGCCGTGATCCTCGATCTGATGATTCACGATCTCGATCTGGTGCTGCATCTGAGCCGCGGATCGCCGGCGGTGGAAGTGCGGGCCAGCGGAGTTTCCGTGCTGACGCCGCACGTCGACATCGTCAATTCACGGGTCGAGTTCGGTTCGGGCGCGGTGGCCAATATTACGGCCTCCCGGGTGGCACGCGAGCGGGTCCGCAAGCTGCGCCTGTTCCAGCCTAACGGTTACTTTTCGCTCGATCTGGCGGCCGGAACGGGTGTCTTCATGCGTCTGCGTAGCGATCGCCCGGCCAACGGGGCGCTCAATCTGGAGGAGATCGTCGAGGTGATTCCCCTCGAGGCGCCCGAGCAGGATGCCCTGGGAGAAGAGATCCGCAGTTTCGTCCAGTCGGTCCGCGGCGAGCCCGCGGTGGTCGTGAGTGGGGCCGAAGGCCGGGCAGCCCTCGAATTGGCGCTCCGCGTCGGCGAAGCGGTCAGGCCGGGGTGACGAACCGTATCTTCCTCTCGGCAGGGGAGCCCTCGGGCGACCTGCACGGTGCAGCGGTAGTGCGTGCTCTGAAGGAACGGATGCCGGGCGTTGAGATCGAGGCCTTCGGCGGTCCCGCCATGGCGGCCGCCGGAGCCGAGATTCGCTGGCCGATGGAGCGATACACGGTGATGGGGTTTGCCGAGATCGTCTCGAAGATCCCTGCCCATGCGCGCCTGCTGGGCGACCTCCGGCGCGACCTCAAAGCCGGCCGCTATCGGCTGGTCATTCCGATCGACTATCCCGGCTTCAATCTGCGCGTCTCGGAAGCGGCCCGCGCCGCGCAGGTACCGGTGTTGTACTATGTCGCTCCGCAGCTCTGGGCCTGGGGCGCGGACCGCGCGGCGCGATTCCGCAAGGCGGTCGATCGCTTTGCCGTGATCTTTCCCTTCGAAGCGCCGTTCTTTACCCGGCTCGGGTTGCCGGCGGAGTATGTCGGGCACCCGCTCGCCGATCGCGTGGCGGTTCCCACTCGAGCCGAAGCTCGCGCGGCACTCGGCATCGCGCCGGATGCCCGCGTCCTCAGTCTCTTTCCGGGCAGCCGCCGCCAGGAGCTGGCTCGCCATTGGAGTGCGTTTCGTGACGCCGGCGTGCAGCTCTTGACGAGCGGCCATGCCGACCGCGTGCTGGTCGCCACCGTCGGGGTCGGCTCCTATCCCGACGTCGGGAAGCTCGAGCTGATGGATACGGATCCGATGCTCGTTCTGGCCGCGGCGGACGCCGTCATTGCCAAGTCGGGAACCACGACGCTGGAAGCGGCGCTCACGGACACCCCGATGGTGGTCGCCTATCGGGTCCACCCGTTCACGGGATGGCTCGCCCGGCGGATCATGCGGGTAGAGTGGATCAGCCTGCCCAATCTGATTGCCAACCGGGCGGTGGTGAAGGAGTTGGTACAGGGTAAGGTCACCGCCGATCGGCTTGCAGAGGCGGTGCGGCCGCTGCTCGACCCGGCCGCCGAAGCAACGATGGCGCAACGTGCCGACCTGGCCGCCGTTCGCGACCTGCTGGGCGGGCCAGGCGCAGCAGAGCGGGTGGCAGAACTCGCTGCGCAACTCCTCGAATGAAATGGCGCCTGGCGCCTGAGTCGACGGCGCGCCTGGCAGGGCCCCTGGTTTCGACCCTCGCCCGGACCTGGCGGATCGAAACCCGCGGCGATGAGGCCTGGCGCACACTCCAGGCGGCTCGGCGGCCGTTCGTATTCCTGCTCTGGCACGAGGTTCTGCTCCCGCTGCTCTGGCACCACCGGGATCAGGGAATCGCTATCGTGGTGAGTGAAGCCAATGACGGACGGTATCTCGCAGCATACGGCGAACGGCTTGGCTACCGCTGCCTCTACGGTTCGAGTACCCGCGGAGGAGTACGCGCCTTGGTAGGCGCTATCAAGGCGCTGGAATCGGGGACATCCGTTGCCTTCACACCCGATGGGCCCCGCGGACCGCGCCGGGAACTCAAACCGGGCATCCTGACCGCTGCCGCCAAAGCGCGTGTCCCGATTCTTCCCATCCATGCCGAGGTCGATCGGGCCTGGCGACTGGCCTCCTGGGACCGGTTCGTCATCCCCAAGCCGGCCGCCAGGGTTCGGATCGGATACACCGAGGCATTCGAGGTGGGGGTCGGCCCGGATGCCACTGAAACGGCCGCCAGGAAGGCGGTGACCGCACTGAGCACCATCGAAACGGAGATCGCATGGCAGCGCGACGCGGCGACAGCCACCGGCTGATCCGGTGGCTCTGGACCAGCCGTCGGATCGACGCACGCGTCGTCCGTGCGGGGCTGGTGCCATTGGCTGGTCTCTGGCGGACGGCGGCGAGCGCACGGAATCTGGCGTTCGACCGAGGCTGGCTTCCGGTCCGGGACATGCCACTGCCCACGGTGGCGGTCGGGAACCTGACGGTTGGCGGCTCGGGCAAGACCCCGATTGCAGGGTGGATCGCGGCGCGGTGGGCCCGCCAGGGCCGGATCCCGGGCATTCTGCTCCGCGGGTACGGGCGGGACGAGGTTCTGGTCCACGAACGGACCGTTCCGCAGGCCGTGGTAGTGGCCGATCCGGACCGAGGGCGGGGGGCCGAGCTGGCCGCGGCTCGAGGCGCCGAGGTGCTGATTCTGGACGACGCGTTTCAGCGCCGCGACGTCTGGCGTGACCTCAATGTTCTCCTGGTCGCAGCCGAATCGGCACGCGCAGTCCGATGGTGCCTGCCGGCAGGGCCCTGGCGGGAACCCCCGGCCGGCGCCCGGCGCGCCGATTGCATCATCGTCACCCGGAAACGGGCCGATTCGGCCACCGCCGCGCAGGTGGCGCGCGAGTTCGGCGCGATGATCGACGGCCCGGTAGGCATCGTCCATCTGGGGGTGGCCCGGTATCGGGGCATGGTGTCGGGGCGGCTCTTGGCGCGGTCGGATCTGATCGACCGGCGTGTCGTGGCTGCTTCGGCCATTGCGGATCCGGAGGCGTTCATCGCGCAGACCAAGGCCACCGGGGCGCAGGTCCAGCCGGCCACCTGGCGCGATCACCACGACTTTCGGGATGAGGACGTTGCCTGGCTGGCACGCGCGGCGCGCAAGGCAGATTTCGTGATCCTGACGGAGAAAGACGCCGTCAAGTTGCGCGATCGGTGGCCGGCCAGTATTCCGGAACCGCTCGTTGCGGAACTCGAGGTCCAGTGGGAAGACGGTCAAGCCGAGTTCGAAGCTCGGCTGGATGGCCTCCTCCGCACTCCCGGAGCCGATTAAGTTTACCGCTCCTGTTGTGACTTAACCTTTTGGAGATCGTTACCGATGGCTTCCGTCCATGGCCAGATTCGGCCTGAAAAGGACACCCATTTGGGCGGGGAGGAAAACCCGTTCGAATCGATGATGGCGCGCTTCGATGTCGCAGCGGCCAAGCTCAACCTCGAGCCAGGCCTCTACAGCGTCCTGCGACATGCAGAAAAGCAGATCATCGTGGCGTGTCCGATTCTGCGAGATAACGGCCAGACAGAGGTATTTACCGGATATCGAGTGCTCTATAACACCGCCCGCGGCCCCGCCAAGGGCGGTATTCGTTACGACATGGGCGTGACACTCGACGAAGTGAATGCGCTTGCTGCGTGGATGACCTGGAAGTGCGCCGTCGTCAATCTGCCGTTCGGCGGCGCTAAGGGCGGCATCCTCTGCGATCCCTCCACCATGTCGATGGGTGAACTCGAGCGGCTGACCCGGCGGTATACCTCCGGAATCATCGACATCCTCGGTCCGGACTCTGATGTGCCCGCCCCGGACGTCAATACCAACGAGCGCGTCATGGCGTGGATCATGGATACCTACTCCATGCACAAGCGCCACACTGTCACCCATGTCGTGACCGGCAAGCCGGTGGCGATGGGCGGTTCGCTCGGTCGCCGCGAAGCGACCGGACGGGGCTGTATGATTGCCGCGCGCGAGGCGCTCAAGTCGCTGGGGATGCCGCTCGATCGCTCGACCCGGGTCGTGGTGCAGGGCTTCGGCAACGTCGGTTCGATCGCTGCACAGCTGATGGAAGAACTCGGGCTGCGGATCGTAGCCGTGAGCGACAAGAGCGGCGGTATCTATAACCCGAACGGTCTCGACCTGCAGAAAGTCCGGGACCATGTCCGTGAAAACCGCTTCCTGCGCGGGTACCCCGACGCCGATCACGTCTCCAATGAAGAGTTGCTCACGCTCGACTGCGAAGTGCTGCTGCCGGCTGCGCTCGAAAACGTGATCACGGACGACAACGCCGCCGATATCAAGGCGCGTATCATCGTCGAAGGCGCCAACGGTCCTACGTCGGCTACCGCCGACCAGATCATCCAGGACAAGGGCATTCTGACGGTCCCCGACATTCTGGCCAATGCCGGCGGAGTGACGGTCAGCTATTTCGAGTGGGTTCAGGACCGCGCCGGGTATTTCTGGAACGAAGCAACCGTCAATTCACGGCTCGAGCGCATCATGGTCGAGTCCTTTGCCGAAGTCTCGGCCATGGCCTCGAAGCATGAGGTCAGTATGCGGATTGCGGCGTACATGGTTGCGATCGACCGGGTCGCGCAGGTGCATCGCCTCCGCGGCATGTATGCGTAGCAGCAGAGCGCGGCGGTGGTCACGCATCTGATTGCCGTCGGTAAGCTGCGCCCGGCGTTTCGAGAGGCGTGCGACGAGTATCTCGCACGCCTCCGACGCTTCGGCGAGGTCGAGGAGCGCGAACTCCGGGAGGGACCGGCCTCAGCCAGCGCGGCCGAACAGCGCCGGGCGGAAGGGCGGCGGATGATCGAAGCCATTCCTGATCGTGCCGGCGTCATCGTACTCGACCGGACCGGCACGGCCTGGTCGAGTACGGAACTCGCCACGCAGCTCGATCGCTGGCGCCAGCAGCATCGGGTACTGGCGCTCATGATCGGCGGGTCGACCGGAGTCGATGAGTCCGTGACGGCCCGCGCCGATGCGCGCTGGAGCCTGGGGCCGCTTACACTGCCCCATGAGCTGGCCCGCGTGGTGGTCGTCGAGCAATGGTATCGGGCATGGACTATTCTCCACGGGTTGCAGTATCACAAGTAGCACGACGGATGCACTTACACCAGCATCCTTCATTTCCGCAGACGGACGCATGATCTCGATCGTCGATACACCGCTGGCGGGCTGCCCTGCCATACCGGAACCGCGAACCGGAGCCTGGAATCCGGCCCTGGAGGCGGCACTCCTTCCCGGGGCGTCCGCCGCTCGTGCCAAGCTGGCGGCGGGCGCGCTCGTCGTGACCACCGGTCAGCAGCCGGGTTTGTTTACCGGACCGCTCTACACCATCTACAAAGCCCTCTCGGCGCGGTCCCTGGCTGCGGCGCTCGAGCGTCGCTGGCAGCGGCCGGTGGTTCCCGTCTTCTGGGTGGCGGGTGACGACCATGACTTCGCGGAAGGCTCGACCGCGGCATGGTTCGGGCTCGACGGCTCCCTGGTTCGTGCGACTCTCGACCCGCGGCATCCCGATGCGCCGCTTCGTCCGCTGGCCCGCGAGCCAGTACCCGCATCGGCACTCGAGTGGCTGGATCAGCTGGAACAGTCGTTGCCGGCCAGTCCTTCCCGAGATGAGGTGCTGGGCTGGCTCCGCCGGCACTATCGCACCGACCTGTCGCTCGGACGCGCTTTCGGCATGGCGTTGGCCGAACTGCTCGATCCGTTCGGGGTGGTCTGCCTCGACGCCTCGGCGCCGGAGGTCAAACGAGCAGCCACACCGCTGCTGCTGGAGGCCGTCCGGCGCGCCGGGGAACTGGACCAGTTGCTGGTCCGCCGTGCGGAGCAACTGTCGGCCGGCGGGCATCCGGTGTCCGTCAAAGTCGGCGACGGCGCGGCGCTGGTCTTCGTCGAAGGGGCAGGAGGACGCGATCGGCTCCGGATCGACGGTGATGCCGTGGTGACTCGCCGGAGCGGGGAACGCTATACCGAAGCGGACCTGACGGTGCTTGCCCAAGCCGACCCCGAACGGCTCTCGCCCAACGTCTTACTCCGACCGGTCATGGAAAGCGTCCTGCTGCCGACGGTCGCCTATGTCGGCGGTCCCGGCGAACTGCGCTACCTGCGCTTAGCCGAGGCGCTCTATCCTGCGCTGGGTGCGCATCGGCAGATCCCGGTGCCTCGCTGGTCCGGCGTGCTGATCGAGCCGCGCGTCAACCGGACCGCGGAGAAGTTCGGGCTGACGGTCGCCGAGTTGGTCGCCGGCGATGATTCGCTGGAGCAGCGGGTGCTCAAGGGCCTCTCGCCCGAAGATTTCGACCCGGCCTTCGCGACAGTACGCGAGGCGATTGCCAGCGGCTTCGAGCGGATTGCGGCCGTTGCGCGGCAGATCGACGTGACCCTGGAAAAGCCGGTGCAATCCGGACAGAACTCGGCCCTCGGGCAGGTCGCCGATCTCGAAAAGCGGCTCTTACAGGGACAGAAGCGGCGGCAGGGAGAGTTGGTCAGCCAGCTCGACCGGGCCCGGACCGCGGTCCGACCGGGCGGTGAACCGCAGGAGCGAGTCCTCGGGTTCCCGGCGTTTGCCGGACGGTATGGTCCCGCGTTGCTGGATAAGTTGGCGGCCCACATCGACGCACGATATGAAGCCGCCCTTGAAGCCGGCACGGCCACCCCCTAGACTCGACGTATGGCACTCCTCGGCTTGATCGTTTTGGCTGCGCTGATGATTCCCATCATCGTCGTGCTGGTCGACTCGCCGATCGGGCGGGCGATTGCGCGGCGCCTCGAAGGGCCTGTCGCCAATCCTCCCCAGTTGGATCACCTGGCCAAGCGGATCGAAATCCTGGAGGCGGAGGTCGGGGAACTCGATCGCTCGGTGGAGTCGCTGCGCGAAGAGAATCGCTTCCTGCAAAACCTGCTCGAATCACCGCGCAGTCCCACCCTCCCGCCGCCAGACGACAGCTGAGCACGCCGCGCCGCAGTGCAGCGGCGTTCGTCGCTGCCGGAATCCTGACCAGCCGCCTCGCCGGCCTGGTGCGCCAGCGGGTCATCGCGCATCAGTTCGGCCAGGCAACCGTAGCAGCGGATGCCCTCGCAGCGGCGTTTCGGATCCCCAATCTCCTCCAGAACCTGTTCGGAGAAGGCGCGCTCTCCGCATCGCTGATTCCCGAATACACCAAGCTGAGGGCGGCGGGGCGGCACGACGACGCGCAACGGCTGGCTGGAGCGATCGCCGGCCTTCTGGCGGTGGTCGTCACGATCATCGTCGCTCTGGGTGTCCTCGCGGCGCCGGCGGTTATCGACGTGCTGGCGCCAGGGTTTTCCGGAACCAGGCGCGAGCTGGCCATTCGCCTGGTTCGCATCATCCTTCCGGGCGTCGGCCTGCTCACCTTGTCCGCCTGGTGCCTGGGCATCCTGAACAGTCACCGTAAATTTTTCCTGTCGTATGCCACGCCGGTGGTGTGGAATCTCGCCATTATCGTGGCGACCTTGTGGGGTGCGACCAGGGAGACGGCGCCGGATCGGGTGGTGGTCTGGACCGCGTGGGGCGCGGCGGTGGGCAGCCTGCTGCAACTGCTGCTCCAGGTTCCCCGGGTCTGGAAGCTCCTCGGCGGCATTCGGTTGTCGGTCGATCGACACGCGCCGGGCGCACGAACGGTACTGCGGAACTTCGTCCCGGCCGCCCTCGGTCGAGGCGTGGTTCAGGTCAGTACCTTCGTCGACGGCATCATTGCGAGCTTTCTCCCGCTCGGCGCCGTTGCGGCCCTCACCAATGCCCAACTGCTCTACACCCTCCCGGTCAGTCTGTTCGGGATGTCGGTCGCCGCTGCGGAGCTGCCGGAACTGTCGGAGGCGATCGGCCACGATCGCCCCGACCCGGCCGGTGCACGCGCCGCGGTACTGCGGCAGCGGGTCCGCAACGCGTCGAGTCATGTCGCCTTCTTCATCATCCCGTCGGTGGTGGCCTTTCTCGCGTTCGGCCACCTGATTGCGGGCCTCGTGCTGCGCAGCGGGGCATTTACCCGTGAGGACACCCTGTGGGTCTGGGGCACGCTGGCCGGTGCCACGGTCGGCCTCCTCGCTGCCACGCTGGGACGTCTGTATGCCTCGGCGCACTTCGCGCTGGGCGATACCCGGACGCCCTTCCGCTGTGCCGCCGCGCGTGTCGGCACCGGCATCGCGCTGGGTCTTACTGCCGCCTGGGGCCTGCCGATACTGCTCGGCGTTCCGGCCCATTGGGGCACCGCCGGACTGACGTTGGGATCCGGCATTGCCGGGTGGGTCGAATTCAGCCTGCTGCGCCGTTCGCTCGGCCGGCAGGTCGGCGTCATCGCAAGCGATTGGCCGCGGCTGGCGCGTTTATGGACGGCAGCCGTGCTGGCCGCTCTCGCGGGCTGGTTGCTGCTCGCGTCGATCGAGGGCGGCTGGATCGTCGATCTGGCGGTGCTCGGGCTCTATGGACTACTCTACATCGTGCTGACCATGATGTTTGGAGTGCCCACGGTGGCCGCGATCCGAAAACGCTTCGGGCAGAGGGGATGAGCGGACCCTCTCCCCTCGAGCGACGTCTCGATACCCTTCCCGATGGCCCCGGTGTGTACCTCTGGAAGGATCGGGAAGGGCGCGTTCTTTACGTCGGCAAGGCCAAGAATCTCCGCAGCCGAGTCCGCAGCTATTTCCTCGCCGATCACTCGGCCAGCCCCAAAACCCAGCTGCTGCTGCGGCACATCGCCGACGTCGAAACCATCGTCGTCCCCGATGAAGTGCAGTCGCTCCTGCTCGAGAACAACCTCATCAAGGAGCATCAGCCGCGGTACAACGTCCGGCTCAAGGACGATAAAAGCTATCCGTCCATCGCGGTCACCCTCCGGGATCCGTTCCCGCGCATTCTGGTCACCCGGCGTCGCGATATTCCCGGGGCGCGTTATTTCGGCCCCTATACCGACGTCAGCGAAATGCGGCGTACCCTCTCGCTGGTCCGGCGCATCTTCACGGTACGCAGCTGCACCGATGCGCTCCCGCTGGTCCGACGCGAGCGGCCCTGTCTCGACTACCACATCGGCCGCTGCCTGGCGCCCTGCGTCGGGTGGCAGGACCAGGCGTCGTATCGGGCCATGATCGACGACGTGGTGCGTTTCCTCGAAGGGCGCACCGTCGACGTGCGCAGCCGGATGCGCGAGATGATGGCCGCCGCCAGCGTTCGCGAAGACTATGAGCGCGCGCGCGATCTGCGCGATGCCCTCAAATGGCTCGAGCAGCTCGAGACGCCTACCTCGGTCGACCTGATGGCCGGCGGCGACGCCGACGTGGTCGGATACGCCCGCGATGGCGACGATGCCGTGGCCGTCCTGCTCAAGGTTCGCGAAGGGAAGCTGATCGCCCGGGACCATCGGGTTCTCGAGAATCTGGACGAAGAGGAAGACCCCGCCATTCTGGAGCACTTTCTGCTCCGGTACTACCTGGGCACGGAGGAGCGTACCAAGCGCGTCGTGCTACCCTTTCTCCCCAGCGACCTCGAGCAGCTCGAAGTCGTCTTTGCCGGGATCGATCTGAGCGTGCCGGTGCGAGGCACCGGCCGGCGATGGCTCGACCTGGCCGACCAGAACGCGCGGCACCTGCTCGAAAGCCTCAAGCTCGAGTCGTTCGAAACGGAAGAACGGTCCGATGATCCCGTCTACGCGCTCGGTCGCGCGCTTGGCCTGCCGACCGTGCCCCGGACGCTGATCTGTATCGATATTTCGACCAATCAGGGCAGGGATACCGTGGGGTCTCTCGTCTGGTTCGAAGCGGGACGTCCCAAGAAGGCCGAGTATCGCAAGTTCAAGATCAAGACGATCGAACAGCAGGACGATTTCGCCTCGATCCATGAAGTGGTGACGCGGTATTTCCGACGGCGGCTGGACGAACAGAAGCCGTTGCCCGACCTGGTCGTCATCGATGGTGGCAAGGGGCAACTGAGTGCCGCCCTGTCCGCTGCGGAAGCGATCGGGCTGGCCGGGATCCCCTTCATCGGCCTGGCCAAGCGAGAAGAGGAGATCTACATCCCCGGCGTCGAGGAGCCGCTTCGGCTGTCGCGGAGACATGCCGGCCTCAAGCTGCTGCAGCGCGCCCGGGACGAGGCGCACCGCTTCGGGGTCGAATACAACCGGAAGCGGCGCACCAAGCGAACCATCACCTCCGAATTGCTCGGCATCCCCGGCATCGGCGCTGCCAGGAGGCGAGCCTTGATCGAACGATTCGGCAGCCTGGCAGGAATCCGCTCCGCCACGGCCACAGAAATCGCGACCGTGCCAGGCGTTTCGACTACGCTGGCCGATCGGATCCTCGAGCAGCTGCGCAATCCCGACGGGCAGTGAGCGCCGAACAGAGTCTCCTTTCTTCAACCTGGCCAAGGGTCCGATGAGTTCCTGGCACCTCGAATGCTCCCTCTGCGGAACGACCGAAGCGGCGGCGGGTCTCCCGACCGTCTGCCCGACCTGCCAACGCCCCTGGTTGGTGCGCTATCCCGGCCGGCAGCACTCGCCGGAGGATCGTCGTGCGGCTCTGGCCGGGCGGGGGATGTGGCGCTTCCGCTCATTCCTGCCGATCGAGGCCGGCGAGCAACCCGTCAGTCTCGGTGAGGGCGATACGCCACTGCTCCCGATCCCGAGTTGGGGAGAGCCGATCGGGATTCCCGGGCTGATGGTCAAGGACGAAGGGACCAATCCGACCGGTTCGTTCAAGTCGCGCGGACTCTCGGCCGCCGTAACTCGCGCGGTGGCGGGTGGGGCGCCCGGCTTTACCCTTCCCACCGCCGGAAACGCGGGGGTCGCGGCGGCGGCGTACGGCGCGCGCGCCGGGATCCCGGTCCAGGTCTACGCGCCTGCCACGACACCCACACCGATCCTTGATCAGATTCGCCGGTTCGGCGCCCGACTCGAACTCCTGGACGGCCACATCGGCGATTGCGGCAAGGCAAGCCGCGCCTATGCCGCGGAGTCGGGGGCCTTCGACCTGTCGACGCTCCGGGAACCCTACCGGATCGAAGGAAAGAAGACCTTGGGCCTCGAGCTCGCGGAGCAACTGGATTGGACCCTCCCGGATGTCATCATCTACCCGACCGGGGGCGGCACCGGTCTGATCGGCATGTGGAAGGTCTTCGGCGAGCTTCGCGATGCCGGGTGGCTCAGCGGACCGATGCCACGGATGTTCACCGTGCAGGCCGAGGGCTGCGCGCCCGTGGTCACGGCGTTCCGGGATGGTGAAGAGCAGTGCCAGCCCTGGCCGAACCCGACCACCTGCGCCAGCGGACTCCGGGTGCCTGGTCCCCTGGGCGATCGGCTGATGCTCAGTGCCCTGCGCGAGAGCGGTGGGGGAGCGGTGGCTGTGTCCGAAGCCGAATTGACGGCCGCCGCCTCGGGTGCCACGGCCATGACCGGTATCGATTTCTCTCCGGAGGGAGGGGCGGCGCTGGCGGCGGCCAGGCAGCTGCGTCAGGCGGGACTGATCGGGCCCGAAAATCGGGTCGTTGTTTTCAATACCGGAGCAGGCTGGCTTTACCGTTGAGGCTGGTTGCCGGAACCTGCGGCTGGAGCGATATTTACGAGTCTGTGCCCAATCGTGGTACCGAGCCCCGGATCCGTGGGGCATGCCCTGCGCGATGTCGAGGCGGTCGATTTTGAGCCTTGCCGGTGCAAATACGGGTCTCCTCTAACGTCATTGGAAACGATCGCGCCCGCTTCGGGGCATGTGATCATGAGGTAAGTCAACCAAGGAGTCGATACGATGAAGCGCATCTGGACTGGGATCTTCGCCACGGCGTTCGTGAGCGTCGCGTCGGCCCAGAGCCCTACGCTCCAGCCGAAGCTGGCAGAGTTCCAGCCGGAGAAGTTCTCGGTCCCGCTTTGTCCCCTTCGGCCGGCCGGGAACATCAACAAGGGTGTCGACGCGCTCAAGAAGGCGCACGACGCCAAAGCCGATAAGGCTGCTGAGCTCACCAAGGCCCAGGACATCCTGGTCAAGTCGATCACGGGCGAAGGTCAGGACCAGAACGCAGCAGCCTGGTACTATCTGGCCCGGGTCTACCTGATGCAGGGCGATGTGCGGGGCGTCGATTCGGCATTCAGCAAGGCCGAGGAACTGCAGCCGCAGTGTGAAATCGACATCAGCCAGTATCGCCAGAACGGCTGGGCACAGCTGGCCAACGCGGGTCTCGAGCTCCAGCGCGAAAATAAGATCGAAGAAGCTATGGTCCTGTTCCGGGACGCGGACGTGCTCTTCGATGATCTGCCGCATGTGGCCGCCAATCTCGGCGTGCTCTACGCCAATGCGGGCAAGGACGACTCGGCCGCGACCTTCTTTGCCAAGGCGCTCAAGATTGCCGAGACGAATGCGGAGTCCGACACCACCGCCATCGGCGACCGGAACTCCAACGCGCTCAATCTCGCGCTGATGCAACAGCGACTCGGCCGGCATCAGGATGCCATCGGCACCTTGACCAAGTATCTGTCCTGGGAGCCCACCAACGTCGACGCGCGGAAAGCGCTGGCGCAGTCGTACCGCGGTGCCGGCCAGACCGCCGAGGCGGATTCGATCGAGCGCGCCATGCTGGCCGACCTGTCCAAGCAGAATCTCGACTCGCTCGAAACCAGCGACATCCTGTCGATCGGTGTCGCGGCGTTCAACGCGCAGGATTTCCAGCGGGCGGCGGAAGCGTTCGACAAGGCCGTCAGCCGGAACCCGTACAGCCGCGATGCGGTGTACAATCTGGCCAACGCCTACCTCGCGCTCAAGGACAACGCCAAGCTGGTCGAGACCGCGACGAAGCTGGTGGCGATCGAGCCGATGAACGAAGATGCCTATCGCCTGCTGGGCCAGGGTCATCGCGGACTGGATCAACAGGATGAGATGCTCAAGGCCGCCGAGACCCTGATCGGGCTGCCGGTCTCGGTCGATATCACCGGCTTCCAGGTCCGCCCCGGTTCGGCGCGCCTCGAGGCTGTTGCGACTGGGCGTGCGCCGACGGATGCTCAGGGTAAGGCCATCAAGGCCGAGCCGGTCACTCTGGTGATCGAGTTTGTCACCGCGGCAGGCAATGTGGTCGGCAGCAAGGAAGTGTCGGTCCCGGTGCTCGAGGCAGGAGCAACCCACACCTTCAACGCCGAAGCAACCGGCTCCGACGTAGCCGGCTGGCGCTACAGCAAGAAGTAACCGGCACGCCAGACTGGCAGCAGGTGAGGCGCCGATTCGGAGACGAGTCGGCGCCTCTTGCTCTCAGCCGCTGGGGTGGCAATCTTTCTGGCCGTCTGACCCCGCGGGCGTAGCTCAGTTGGTAGAGCGTCAGCTTCCCAAGCTGAATGTCGCCGGTTCGAGCCCGGTCGCCCGCTTTATGCGCAGAAATGATTGAAGCCGCCTGATTGCATCGGGCGGCTTCTTTCTTTTGTGATGGTCCCGAATCAACGTTAGCCTAGAAACGAGATGAGCGGGGCAGTCCTAAGTATTGAAAAAACAAAGCTATACGTGCATCTTTCGAACCGGATGCCTGTCCACCGGCGCACCCCTGACCGTGCCGTCTGGTCGGCTCGGGTCACCGTCTGAAACGATCGAAGTTGATATGAGTAAGCCAACAGTTGCCATCGTCGGTCGCCCCAACGTGGGGAAATCGACTCTGTTCAATCGGCTCATCGGGGGCCGGACGGCAATCGTGGCCGATCAGGCGGGAACCACGCGCGACCGGCACTTTGGCGACGCCGAATGGAATGGTCGTTCGTTCTGGGTCGTCGATACCGGGGGCATGGTCCCCGACTCGCAGGACACGATGGACCGCGCCATCCGCCGCCAGGCTGAGCTCGCCATCGAAGAGGCCGACCTCATCATGTTCGTGGTCGACAGCCGGGAAGGGTTTCATCCGATCGATCAGGCCGTCGCCGAGTATCTCCGCCGTTCCAAGCGACCGGTGCTCCTGGTCGCCAACAAGCTCGACCATATGCCGCGGGAAGCGCCGGATCCCGAGTTCTATGCGCTGGGTCTGGGCGAGCCGGTTCCGGTGTCGGCAGCCGTCGGGAAGGGAAGCGGCGACCTGCTCGATGCGGTGGTGGAACGCCTGCCGCCGGCCGAGGACATCGAGGCAACCGAGGAGATCCGGGTCGCTATCGTCGGACGCCCCAACGTCGGGAAGTCGTCGCTCGCCAACCGCCTGCTTGGTGAGGATCGACACGTGGTGTCGTCCACGGCCGGGACGACGCGCGATGCGATCGACTCCATCCTGACCTACCACGACCGGACCATCCGGTTCATCGACACCGCCGGTCTGCGTCGGAAATCCCGGGTCAACGATGATGTCGAGTTTTACTCGACCGTCCGGACCAGCCGGGCCATCGAAGATTCCCATGTCTGCGTGCTGGTGGTTGATGCGGCCCAGGGCGTTCATCACCAGGATCTCCGAATCGCGACCGACGCGTGGGAGCGCGGCAAGGGGCTGATCGTCGCGGTCAACAAATGGGATCTGGTCGAGGAGAAGGATGCCAATACGGCCGTCCGCGGCCACGCCATCGTCGTCGACAAGGCCCCGTTCCTCGGCGACGTCCCGTTTATCTATCTCTCGGCAGAAACCGGCCAGCGGGCCCGCAAGGTGCTCGACTCCATTCTCGAGGTGGCCGCCGCGCGCCTCCGACGCGTCGCGACCGCCGAGGTCAACAAGGTGCTCGAACGCCTCCTGGCCCGAAACCAGCCGCCGCAGAAGGACGGCGAAGAAGTGCGGTTGCTGTACGCCTCGCAGATCGCCATCGCGCCGCCGACCTTTGCGCTCATCAGCAACCGCCCGGACGACGTGCCGGAGGGCTATCAGCGGTATCTGACCAAGGGCTTCCGCGAAGCCTGGGACTTTGCGGGCGTGCCGCTCAGACTCAAGCTCCGGGCCCGCAAAGGGAGCTGATGACACTCGCCCTCTGGCTTGGTGCGTCGTATCTGCTCGGGGCCATCCCGACCAGCTACCTCGTGGCCCGGCTGGCCAAGGGCATCGACTTGCGCCAGGTCGGCAGCGGCAACCTGGGGTCGACCAATCTCTATCGGACGCTCGGGTGGCGCTATGCCATTCCGGTCGCAATCGTGGACATTGCCAAGGGCGCCGTGCCGGTCCTGGTCTTCGCCCGCTACGCAGGCGGAACCATCTGGATTGCGCTGCTGCTCGGTTTCGCCGCGGTACTCGGCCATGTCTTCAGCGTCTTCGTCCGATTCAAGGGCGGCAAGGGAGTCGCCACGGCCGCCGGCGTGGTGCTCGGCTTGGCGCCGGTGCCCACGCTTGCCGCCGCCGCCGTCTGGGGCCTGGTGGTCCGTCTCTCGGGATACGTTTCGCTGGGCAGTATCATGGCGGCGGTGGTGCTGCCGGTGGCGGTCCTGCTGCTGACTCCCGATCTGCGTCCGGTCGCCTGGCTCTTTGCCGTGCTTGGTGCGTTTGTGGTGGTGACCCACCGCGCCAACATCAAGCGGCTCTTGTCCGGTACCGAGAGCCGTTTCGGCAAGCGTGCCGCCGGCGCCGTGGAGGATCGATGAGCCGCATCGGAGTGCTGGGAGCCGGCAGCTGGGGAACCGCGCTGGCCGACCTGCTGGCGCGGAAGGGGCACGACGTCCGCCTCTGGGCTTACGAAGCCGACGTGGTTGCTTCGATCAACGCCGAGCACCAGAACCCGGTCTATCTGAGTGAGGCGCCGCTCAGTCCGAACCTCACGGCCCAGGCCGACCCGGTCGCGGTGGTGGAGGGGGCCGACTGCGTCGTCATGGCCTCTCCCAGCCATGTAGCGCGACAGGTTTTCGAGTCGGTCAGAGCGGCGCTCCCGGCCGGCACCCTGGTGGCCAGCGCCACCAAAGGACTGGAGACGGACACGCTCAACCTGATGTCCGACGTCGCGGCAGCCGTGCTGCCGCCGCACCGGTTCGTCGTCCTTTCAGGGCCGAGCTTTGCCCGTGAGGTGTACCAGCAGCAGCCGACGGCCGTCGTGGCAGCTGCACACAACCTGGCGGATGCGCAAGCCGTGCAGGGTCTCTTTGCCACCAGGTATTTCCGAGTCTACTCCAGTACCGACCTGGTCGGAGCCCAGCTAGCGGGGGCGCTCAAAAACGTCATCGCCATTGCCGCCGGTATTCTCGAAGGGCTTGGGCTCGGCTACAATCCGCGCGCGGCGCTGATCACCCGCGGGCTGGCGGAAATCGCCCGGCTGGGCGCCGCCATGGGCGCCCAGCCGGGCACCTTTGCCGGACTCGCCGGCATGGGAGACCTGGTGCTGACGACGACCGGAGCGCTGAGCCGCAACCGTGCGCTGGGCCTGGCCATTGCCCAGGGAGAGACGCTGGAACAGCATCGCCGGAAGCATCGCACCGTGGCCGAAGGAGCCACCACGGCGCCTGCGGCGGTCCGCCTGGCCGAACGGCACGGTGTCGAACTGCCCATCATTGCGCAGGTAGCAGATGTCCTCTACGCCGAGACCGCACCGCGCGATGCGATCAGCCTGCTGATGGAACGAGCCCTCAAACCGGAGCAGTGGACGTGAACCAGTCCCGCCCGATGCAAGAGTTCTTCTCGATCGGCGAAGTCTGCGCCCTCACCGACCTCAAGCCGCATGTGCTGAGGTACTGGGAGAGCCAGTTCCGCTTCCTCAGTCCGGCCAAGAACCGGTCAGGCAACCGGGTCTACAAGAGCCGAGAAGTCGAGATGATCCTGCTGGTCAAGCACCTGCTGTACACCGAGAAGTACACCATCGAAGGCGCCCGGCAGCGGGTGGAACATTTCCGCAGGACGGGCGAACTCAAGAAGGAAGCGGGGCGCGCCGTTGCCCAGCAGGCCGTCGACGAACTCGACGCTGCCATCCAATCCATTCTCGATACACTCGACGGGCGTCCGCAGCGACCGCCCTCGACCGGCGGCGAAGGAGCCGACTGACAGATGCGGATTCTGGTATCCAACGATGATGGCATTCTGGCGCCGGGCATCAGGCACCTTGCCAACGCCTGTCGCGAAGTCGGAGCCGTGACGGTCGTGGCACCCGACCGGGAGCAGAGCGGCACGTCGCATTCCCTCACGCTCCATCGTCCGCTCCGGCCGACGCTGACACACGACGGGGCCTATCAGATCGACGGCACGCCGACCGATTGCGTCCTGCTGGGTATCGGCGCGCTGATGAACGAAAAGCCCGACTTCGTCTTTTCCGGCATCAACCACGGACCCAACATGGGCGAAGACGTGCTGTACTCGGGCACCGTGTCGGCCGCGATGGAGGCGGTGACCCTGGGCGTTCCAGGGATCGCATTTTCGTTTGCCGGGCGGGATCCGGCCCTGATGGAGACCTACCACGTCACCCTGGTCCGGTTGATCCGCCAGATCACCCAGATTCGGGATTTCCCGAAGGAAACGCTGCTCAACATCAACCTCCCGCAGATTCCTGCGGAAGATGTGCGCGGCGTCAAGGTAACCAAGCTGGGCAGCCGCTTCTTTTCCGGCTCGATCACCAAAATGATGGATCCGTGGGGACGGGAAGTGTTCTGGGTCGGAGGAGGTGACGTCACCTGGACCGTCGACCCCGGGTCCGATCAGGCCGCCGTGCATCAGGGGTACATTTCCGTCACGCCGCTCCACATGGACCTTACCAACTACCGCCTGATGGAGTCCGTAGTCGAATGGGCGCTCGAGCCTTGAACGAGCGCGACAGCTACGGAGGGTACCGCCAGCGTCTGGTCGAGCAGCTGCAGGACAAGGGTATTCGCGATCTGGCGGTGCTCAAAGCCATTGCGACGGTACCTCGGCATCGCTTCGTTCCGGACAGCGTGCGGCACCGGGCCTACGAAGATTCGGCACTGCCGATTGCGGCGGGCCAGACCATTTCCCAACCGTGGGTCCAGGCGCGCTCGATCCAGGAACTTCGGCTGTCCGGCAAAGAGAAGGTGCTCGAGGTCGGGGCCGGATCGGGGTATCAGACGGCGCTGCTCAGCCAGCTGGCGGGCAACGTGGTCGGCATCGAGCGCGTTCCGGCGCTGGCGGAGCAGGCACGGAACGTGATACGGGATCTGGGCATCCGGAACGTGGCGATTGTGGTCGGCGACGGCACCCTGGGATGGCGATCGCTGGCGCCGTTCGATGCCATCGTGGTCGCCGCAGCATCGCCATCGATTCCCAAACCATTGCTGGAGCAACTCGCGCCGGGCGGACGGATGGTGGTTCCGATCGGGAACCGCGACGAACAGATGCTGGTTCGGGTCGAGCGGGCAGGCGACCAGTATATCGAGACGCCGCTGTCGGGCGTCCGTTTCGTGCCGCTGCTCGGGCAGTTCGGCTTCGACTCAAACTCCCCCTGAGCTGAGACACCCATCGTGATCGACCTGCTTCGCTTCCTGATCGACTTCATCATCCATCTCGACCAGCACCTGGGCGAACTGATCGGCCGGTATGGCACGGGGACATATGTCATCCTCGCCCTCATCATCTTTGCCGAAACCGGTCTGGTGGTGATGCCGCTTCTGCCGGGCGATTCGCTGCTGTTTGCTGCCGGTGCCTTCGCGGGGCTCGGGTCGCTCAACCCCTGGATCCTGTTCGTTCTCCTCACCGCCATGGCCATCATTGGCGACACGGTCAACTACTGGATCGGGTCATGGGTCGGCCCGCGGGCGTTCAGCGGGGAAATCCGGTGGCTCAAGAAGGAGTACCTCGACAAGACCCACGCCTTCTTTGCCAAGCACGGGGGTAAGACCATCATCCTGGCGCGATTCGTTCCGATCATTCGGACCTTCGCGCCGTTCGTCGCCGGGGTGGGGACCATGAATTACTCCCGGTTCCTTGCCTATAACGTGGTCGGGGCGGTCGTCTGGGTGGGTCTGTTCGTCTGGCTGGGATATTTTTTCGGAAACCTGCCGGTAGTCCGCGAAAATTTCGGCCTGGTCATCATTGCCATCATCGTCGTGTCGGTCTTGCCAATTGTCGTCGAAGCCATCAAGGCACGGCGGGAATCGTTGCGGTCACGGGCGGACTGACGGCGGTAATATTATGGTTGAAGTAAGCGCCGTAACTTGCTGCAATACAGCGCGATAGGGAAGTGGCCTCAAGCGAAATAGTTCGCAACGTCGGGAGAAGTCCAGTCCGTTGGGCAGTGGAAACCGCTGGCTCCCGGCCGCACCGGATCGAACCGCACCGGCTGCGGCTCGATCGGAGATGTGGTAACTTTGAGGGTTGGATTTCGCGCAGAACTGATGCGCCCCCGTAGCTCAGGTGGATAGAGCAGCGGTTTCCTAAACCGTTGGCCGGAGGTTCGAATCCTCTCGGGGGCACTGCAGATGAGGTTATATTTCCTGGCTGTATCAAATGAGCCACTGGCTCCGGAAGGCCGGACGCACCTGATGGCTTCGACCAACAATCACAGACCTCAATGGGAACCAGCGCCGCAGAACGCGTCGACCGATATATGACCGATAACGACAATCAGTTCATTGCGTGGGTGCAGGCTCGGCAGAAGGTAATCGGCATTGTCGCCGGGATCCTGGTGTTTCTGATCCTGGCAGGCTGGTACGCCATCGAGAGCGAACGGCGAAAGGAAGCGCAGGCTTTCGATGCGCTCGATCAGGCACGGGGGGCAATGGAGGCCGGGAGTTACGCGGACGCCGCCACGGCGTTTCAGCGGATTACCGAGACCTTCAGTGGCACCGACGCCGGCCTCGAGGCGGCGCTGGCCCTGAGCCAGGTCCGGCTCCTTTCGGGGCAGGCTGAACTCGCCATCGAGGACCTGAGAAAGTTCGCCGCGAGCAACCCGCCGGCCTTTTACAAGTCGGCAGCGCACTCGCATCTGGCCGTTGCGCTCGAGAACACCGGGCGGCTGGCCGAGGCGACTCCGGAGTACCTGCGGGCTGCTGAGCTGGCCACGGCGCCGTTCCAGAAGAATGATGCGCTCCTCAATGCCGCCAGGACCTATCGGCTCCAGGGCAGCTCGGCGGAAGCCCGGGCCGTCCTCGAGGGGATCATCAAGAACAACAAGGCGGAGACGCCGGGAACAGCCGAAGCGCGGGTCAGGCTGGCGGAGATCGACGCGACGGGCTGATCTCGAAGCCAACCCAGTAGGCCAAGCTCCGGACGTCAGATCGTCCGGGGCTTTTTTGTTTCAGCGTGGCAACCGAAGTCCCTCCACGAGGAGAGCCACCATCTGGCTCGCATGATCGGGGCTTCCCTCATAGCTCGACATGCACAGGGTCGAGACCGCCGATAGGACCTCTGCGGCGTCCAGATCGGGCCGCACGTCTCCGGCTGCGACGGCCGCCTCGTAAAGTTTGCGAGCGGCGGGGTGAATACGTTGATCGAAGCGCGCATACATGCCGACGTACACAGGATCGTCGGAACTGATGGCCTTGGCTAGGCCTCGTTTGGCGCTGATGAACTGGACATAGAGCTGCATCCATTTCGCCAAGGCTTCGAACGGCGGGTTATCCCGGGCCAAGGTTGTCGCTGCGTCGGCGCAGGCGTCCATCTCGCCCTCAAAGACCGCCCCGATGAGGTCGGCACGTCGGGGGAACCGGCGGAACAACGTCCCCATGCCGACGCCTGCCCGGTCAGCAATCTCCCGGGTCGTCGCATTCACGCCCTTCGTGGCGAACAGCTCTTTCGCCGCCGCCACGATAGCGTCGACGCTGCGCTGTGCGTCGGCGCGCAGGCGCCGCCCGCCACTTGGCTCCCGCGACATATCAGCTCTCCGGTCGTCTGGGCGCTTTTTTTTCACTGAAGCCTCTTGATATGGGGAGCATTGCTCCGTATGTTACAATAAATGGAGCAGTGCTCCGTATTTAATTTAGCAAGTACACCGCAACCCCGACAACATCCCCTCTGGAGAGCACCATGCAGAATAAGTCCGTCGCCCTGGTCACAGGCGCCAATCAAGGTATCGGCTTCCAGATCGCCAAGGACCTGGTCACCGAGGGCTTCACCGTTCTCGTGGGGTCGCGCAATCTCGGGCGCGGCGAAACCGCAGCCCGGGAACTGGGGCCGACCGCCGTTGCGATCCAGTTGGACGTGACCGATCAGACCTCGATCACGTCGGCCGCGGACCGGGTCCGCAAGGAGTTCGGTCGTCTCGACGTACTGATCCAGAATGCAGCCATCGCGTCCGCCAGCGATCGCCCGAAAACCGCCGATGAGCTTGCGAATGCGGGTCGCCCGAGCGTCATCCCCCTTGATGACATGCGCGCCATCTGGGACACCAACGTGTTCGGCGTGCTGGCCGTTTACCAAGCCATGCTGCCGATCCTGCGTGACACGCCGAACTCGCGCATCGTCAACATCTCAAGCGGCGCCGGGTCGCTGACGCTGAACTCCGACCCGAACTTCCCCTTGAGACCC
Organism: uncultured Gemmatimonas sp.; assembly: GCA_964619465.1. Classification (GTDB taxonomy): domain Bacteria; phylum Gemmatimonadota; class Gemmatimonadetes; order Gemmatimonadales; family GWC2-71-9; genus SHZU01. The sequence goes on along the minus strand of CAZUES010000018.1, from coordinate 29,398 downwards.
CTCTTCGACGTCGGCTATGCGGCGTCGAAGACCGCCCTCAACGGCCTGACGCTCGCGATGGCGATCGAACTGGAGGCCGAGGGCATCAAGGTCAACGCGGTCTCTCCGGGCTACACCAAAACGAGGCTCACCGGATTTGCCGGCACGGAAAGCGTCGAGGATGGTGCTACCGAGGCCGTGCGCGTCGCGCTGCTCGGTCCTGAAGCGCCGACAGGGACGTTCACGCATGCCACGATGGGCGTCGTTCCGTGGTGACCTGAAACTTCGCTGGTCATCCGCATATGACCGGTTTCGATAGGGAGCTGAGATGAAAACAGCCAAGTCATTTAAATGTCGTATAAGATGTATTATGTTAAGTACATTAGTGGATAAGTGGGGATAACTCGTGAAATGACCCTTTCTATTGATTTGATGGATTGAATTCAGCCAATTCAAGAAGGCGCTGCGTGACGTCCAGTAAGACATTGGCGCCTGCAACGAGTTCGACATCATCCGTGAACTCACGAGGATTGTGGCTGATTCCGCTGCGGCTGGGAACGAAGATCATGGCGGCGGGCGCAATCCGGGCGATCATCTGGGCATCGTGCCCTGCTCCTGAGGTCATCCGCCGAGCCCCCAGTCCGCGACCCGCCGCAGCCAATTCGATCATCGCCACCAGGCCTTGATCGAAACGGACCGGCTCGAACCGGGACAAGCGCTCGACCGAGATGGCAACCCGCTCAGACGCTTCCAGCTCATCGAGGAGTTCGTCCAGGGCCTGCTCGGCGCTCTTGAGCTGAGCCTCGTCCGGATTCCGAAGATCGACCGTGAACACCGCCCGCGCCGGGATCACGTTGATGGCGCCAGGCTCGTACTGCATGGTACCGACCGTGGCCACCGTAGCCCCGTTCGACCGTACCGCGAGATCCCGAAGAAAGGTCGTCACGCGGGCGGCGGCGTAGCCGGCATCCCGTCGCAGCGCGGTCGGTGTGGTGCCGGCATGGTTCGCGGTCCCGTCGATGGTCACCCGCTGCCACGAGATCCCCTGAAGATTTTCGACCGCGCCAATGGCCAGCCGCTCCTGTTCGAGGATCGGTCCCTGTTCGATATGGAGCTCGAGATAGGCCGCCGGGCGGATCGATCCCGGCTCCTCCGAGCCGGCGTACCCGATCCGCTCGAGCTCGGCGCCAAGCCTGGTGCCGTCGGGGCCGACCGCCGCCAACGCCTCTCCGACACTAAGCCCGTCGGCATAGACCAGCGAACCCATCATGTCCGGGGCGTAACGGACCCCTTCCTCGTTGGTGAACGCCGCGACGACCACCGGCCGCCGCGGTACGAAGCCCTGTTCGCGGAGCGTCTGGACCACTTCGAGACCGGCCAGTACGCCATAGCAGCCATCGAAGATCCCCGCGTCGATTACCGTATCGATGTGTGACCCGATCATGACGGGGTCGCCCTCGCCGGCTTCCCAGACCAGGAGCATGTTCCCGATCCGATCGACCCGCACGGCAAGCCCTGCCTGCTGCGCCCAGACCCGAAGTTGATCTCGGCCGAGCTTGTCCTGATCCGTGCCAGCCAATCGGACCAGGCGCCCGGCCTCGTCGCGACCGATTTGACCGAGGTCGCGAATCCGGCCCAGCAGGCGCGCCGCATCGATGGATCGTGTCATTCGTTTCCGACTCCTGCGACCGGCTCAGCATCATGGCATTGGCAGGACGTGAGGCCCCTCAGGATGCCGCAGACCTGCTCGCCCTCAGGACCGCTGCACTGCTCACGGAGCGACACCAGCTGACCCCGAAGCTCGGTCAGCTCGGCGATCTTGGTTTCGATCTCGCCGATGTGCTCGTCGACCAGGCTGTTGATCCGGTGACAGTCGCTGACCGGCGAACTCCGGTATCGCAACAGCGTCCTGATCTCGTCCAGCGTCAGATCGAGAGACCGGCAATGTCGAACGAAGGCCAGTTGCTCGACATGAGCCGGCCCGTAGACGCGATAATTGCCCGGACTCCGCTCCGGCTTAGGCAGCAGACCCTGGCGCTCGTAGTAGCGGATCGTCTCGACCTGGCAGCCGGTCCGGCGGGCCAGATCGCCTATTTGGAACGTCACGAAACCCCTCCAGGGGCATCTCTTGACCCTAAAGCTACTTCAGGGTGTAAGCTGGTACAATGAAATCGAGTTACGGGGCGACGACGACGGCGTGCGGACCGATGGGGTGCGGCTGCCTGACCCATCAGACGACGCTCTCGATTACCCAGATGGACTGCCCGACCGAAGAAGGGCTGATCCGGGCCAAGCTGACCGGACTCCCGGGCATTGTCGATCTCGACTTCGATCTGGTCGGCCGGACCTTAACCGTCACCCACGTTCCCGAGGCGCTGCCGCGGTCGCTCACGGCGATTCGGTCGCTGGGCTTCGAGCCCAACCTCACGGACGCCGGACCGGCCCCTGCCCTCGATCGCCCCGCGGCGAGCTGGTGGCCGCTCGTTTTGTCGGGGGTCGCTGCCCTCTTGGCCGAGGCAATCCACTGGGCCAGCGGGGGCTTTCATTGGGCCATGGCGCTCCTGTCCGGGGCCGCCATCATCACGAGCGGCATTCCCACCTACCGTAAAGGCTGGATCGCCCTCGCCAATCGGAATCTGAACATCAATGCTCTGATGGCGATTGCCGTCACCGGCGCGCTCCTCATCGGAGAATGGCCCGAAGCGGCCATGGTCATGGTCCTGTTTGCGGTGGCCGAGCGACTGGAGGCGGGCGCGCTCGAGCGCAGCCGGCGTGCCATCCGGGATCTGCTGGCCTTCGCCCCGGCGAAAGCCGTGATCCGCATGGCATCCGGCAGCTGGGAGGAGATCGACGCCGGTGCGGTTCCGGTCGGCGCCTTGGCCCGCGCTCGGCCCGGGGAACGGATTGCCCTGGATGGATTGGTACGCAGCGGCGTCTCGACCGTGGACCAGGCGCCGATTACCGGCGAGAGTATTCCGGTCGACGTCACCGTGGGTGATCGCGTCTTTGCCGGGACGATGAACGGCGCGGGGGTACTCGAGTACGAGGTGACGGCGGCGGCAACGGACACCGCGCTTGCGCAGGTACTGCGCAGCGTCGAGAGCGCGCAACGTTCGCGCGCGCCGATCCAGCGTTTCGTCGACCGCTTTGCCCGGGTCTATACGCCGCTGGTGTTTGCGATAGCCGTGCTGGTTGCGGTGGCGCCGCCGTTGCTCGGCTGGGGCAGCTGGGGCGATTGGATCTATCGCGGCCTGGTTCTGCTGGTGATTGCCTGCCCCTGCGCCCTCGTCATCTCGACGCCGATTGCGATCGTCAGCGGGCTCTCGGCGGCAGCCCGACGCGGCATCCTGGTCAAGGGCGGCAAGTTCCTCGAACTCGGGGCTCAGCTCCGCTGGCTGGCGGTGGACAAGACCGGCACGCTGACCTCCGGGCAACTTCGGGTGGCCTCGGTGGTGGTTCCCACCCGAACCGATCCGACCTCGGCGATGCACCGCGCCGCCAGCCTCGCAGCCCTGTCGGGTCACCCTGCCTCGGCCGCAATCGTTGCCCATGCCGGCCTCGACTCGTCCGGTCTGCTCGATGTCGCCGACTATCGGGCCGAACCGGGTCGCGGCGTGTCGGGTATCATCGAGGGCAGACGCTTCTATCTGGGCAGCGCCCGGTGGCTGACGGAGCTCGGGATTCGGTTGGTCGAATCGGCAACCGAGCCGGGCGGCGGCGGTGCGGTCAGCACCTGGTTCGCGGACGAGCGCGAGGTGCAGGCGGGCTTTGCCATTGCAGACACCGTCAAGCCGACCAGTCGAGAGGCGATCGACCAGTTGCGGTCGCTGGGTATCGAGACGGTGGTGCTGAGCGGTGATCGCCAGGAGACCACGGACGAGGTCGCCCGCCAGGTCGGCATTACGACGGCCAAGGGGGCGCTCCTGCCCGATGACAAGCTCAGAGAGATCGAGCAGCTGCTGGCACGCGGCGGTCAGGTCGGCATGGTGGGCGACGGTATCAACGACGCGCCGGCGCTGGCCCGTGCCGACATCGGATTTGCCATGGCGGCGGCCGGGACGGATACGGCTATCGAGACGGCCGGGGTCGCACTGGCGGATGATGACCTGCGCAAGATTCCGGCATTCGTAGGGTTGGCCCGTGCCACTCGCCAGATCCTCTACCAAAACATCGCTCTGGCGCTCGGCATCAAAATTGTCTTTCTCGTGGCGACGGCCGTCGGGGCGGGAACCATGTGGATGGCCGTCGTGGCCGACGTGGGGGCCAGCTTGCTCGTGATCGGTAACAGTCTCCGGTTGCTTCGACGTTAGGCGCGATGCGCCAGCCTCATTCGGCTAACGTTCGGCGGCGGCTACGAGATGCGGAGAATGGGCTTGATGACCTTGCCGCTCTTGGAGTCCGCGAGAGCCTGCTCGATCTCCTCGAGCTCGTAGTACTTGACGAGCCGGTCGAACGGGAAACGTCCTTGCTGATGGAGCTCGACCAGCGCCGGGATGAGTTGTCCGGAACGCCCACCTCCCCCTAGCACGCCGATGACGCGCTTGCCCCACAGCGTCGAGAGATGATCGAGGGAAAAGGATGCACCCGCGGGCGCGCCGCCGATCAGCACGAGAGTTCCGAGCATCCCTACGGTCTGCGCCAGGGCCTCGATAACCGGGATGACGCCCGTGCAGTCGAACGCGAAGTCGACCGTCGAGCCGGTGATCGTTGCGACCTCATCCACGAGTATGGCGGTGCGCGAGTTGATCGTGTGGGTCGCGCCGAACTCGCGAGCGATGTCGAGACGACTGTCATGTACATCGGCGGCAATGATCTTCGTGACGCCCGAGTTGCGCGCCGCCATGATCGCCGCGAGCCCGACGGCACCGACGCCGACGACGAGAATCGAGTCACCCAGTTTCGGACGCGCCTCGTTGAGGACGGCGCCCGCGCCAGTCGCGAGACCGCACGCCAGCGGACCGAGCAGTTCGAGCGGTACGTCGTTCGGGACCTTGACCACGGCGTCGACCGAAACCACAGAGTGGGTGGCAAACGAGGACTGGCCGAAGAAGTGACCGTGGATCTCCTTGCCCTCTCGCGAATACGCGGATGTCCCCTTGAGTTCGCCCTTGAAACGACGTCCCGACACGAGGGCGTCGCCGGTACGAAGGCAATACCGAGGCTGTCCATCCAGACAGTTACGACACTCGCCGCATGAGGGCCAGCCGATAATCACCTTGTCGCCCGGTGCGAGCGTGGTCACACCCGATCCGACCTTCTCGACGGTGCCGGACCCTTCGTGGCCGAGGACGCACGGAAACGGCATCGGCAGGTCCCCGGCCCTGGTGATAGCGTCGGTGTGGCAAACCCCGGCGGCCGCGATGCGAATCAGGGCCTCACCGCGGCCGGGGTCCGCAAGCTCGATCTCCTGCACCTCGAACGGCGCGTCCTTCGCCTCGACAACCAGCGCGCGGATCTTCATCTGTCCATCCCCGTCAGCGGTATTCGAACATTGCCCAGGCGACCATCTCAGCGTTTGGCGGTGTCGCGTCCTCGAACCCGTACATCTCACCGTACTTCGGTCGCAGAGTCTTGGTCGCCTCGGCCGCGACTACGGAGAAGAAGTTCGACAGGAACTCGGTGTGGGCCTTTGCGTCCGGGTTGACGAACTTGGTGAAGGGATGCTCACCCATCGCCTTGCCGATCGCGGCCTTGAGGTCGGTGATGAACGCGAGCTCGAAGTCGATGTCGGCCCGCGAGCCGATGTTGCCGTGACTACCGGAGAGATAATCCCACTCGAGATCGTACACCTGTCTGAGATTGTCCTCATGGAAGCGGAAGCGCTCGTTGCCGGCGAAGCGCCAGAAGGGCGGCTGGTCCGGGTTGATCAGGTCCGGGGAGTGAACGACACGCTCCTGCTTGAGGAGCCACGCGGAGTGATCGTCAGAGTGCGCCGCCCATTCGAAGCCGTGGAGCTCGACGGTCAGATCCTCGAACTGGAAGCTGTCATGTGGCCACTTCAGCTCCTTCGTCGGGCGCGGAAAGCTGCTCTTAGCAAGGTCCATCGACTGTCGGGTTTTGGTGCTCGCGATGATCTCGAGCTCGATCCCGCGCTGTTTGGCGGTCTCGACATACTTGGCGATATCCCCGATGTGGTCAGCGTGGTAGTGCGGATAGATAGCTGCGGAAATCGGCTTGTCGGTCACCGACGCCACGGCCTTCGCGATATTGTCGTAGACGCCCTCGAGCGTGTCGAAGATCAGCACGCCGCGCTCGCCCACATAGAAAACGGTACCGTAATTGAACGACTGTACCCAGTAGGTGCGCTGCGTGAGTTGCTGGAGCACGTACGGTTGGGTCATGTTGCGCCGCAGGAGATCGCCGAGCTTGACGCCGGGCTTAAGGATCGCCTCGGAGGAGGGCTCAACGTACGTCGCATTGGTCGGGGAAACGGGCCCTGTATCGCTCACTGGTATCCTCCACGGGGTCGGAATAGGAGACGATTGTAATGGGCCGGGCCAGCGCGCAGCCGACCTTAGCGTCACCAACAATACCACAACTCTCTCGATGATGCGCCAATCGGGTGTGGAGTAATTGCGCCCCTCAGTCGGCTAACGTCCCGATGAATACGAGCCGGCCGGGACCGCGAAGCCACACGTCATGGGCCTGGCCGTCCTCGATGCGGCCGTCGATGGCGTACACGGCACCGCTCGACGATCGGATCCGCGCGGGAAGCGTGAGCAGGCCGGCCGCCGTCAGCGCCAGCGCCGAGGCGACGGTGCCCGTGCCGCACGCGAGGGTTTCCGCTTCGACGCCGCGCTCGTAAGTTCGCAAGGCCCAGCCCGCATCGGCGCCGTCGATCGGTCCGATGAAGTTGATATTGGTTCCGTTCGGCGCAAAGCGATCCGCATAGCGCAGCTGCCGACCGCGCCCGATCACATCGACGGCCTCGATGGCGTCGACCAGGACGGTCACGTGCTCAACACCGACTGTGCCAAAAAAGGCGCGGCGTTCCCCCGGCTCCAGGTCGAGGTCAAACGGCTCCGGCACGCCGACCACCGGAAATGCCAGCTCCGCATCGGAGTCCGCGCCAACGGTTCGGCTGTGAAAGCGCCCCGCATCGGCATCGAGTGCAATCTCATGCCCCGGCTCGACCAGTCCGAGGCGAGCGACCAGCCGAGTCGTGCAGAGCGCCGCGTTGCCGCACATATCGACCCGGGATCCGTCGGCGTTGAAATAGATCATCCGCACCGCGTCGGGGCCGGTCTGCGCGACATGGACGATCCCGTCGGCTCCGACTCCCAGCCGGCGATCGGTAACCCGGCGGATTCGCTCAACCGGCCAGTCTTCCAGGCGATGCTCGCGACCATCGAGAAAGACGAAGTCGTTTCCCGAGCCCTGCATCTTGTAGAATCTCTGCGAACTCACAGGCGCCCCAACCGATCGGCAATCCAAAGCCACCAGACCATCCAGACCGCTTCGCGAACGATGGCCTTGCTCATCTTGCTGCTCCCCTCGACCCGGTCGGTAAAGACGATCGGAATCTCGGTCAGCCGGAATTTCTTCCGCCAGGCGCGGAAGCTCATTTCAATTTGAAAGGCGTAGCCGTTCGAACGGACCCGGTCGAGCGGGAGTGCGGCGAGCACCTCGCGCCGGAAGCATTTGAACCCACCGGTCGCGTCCGTCAATGGAAGGCCCGTGACCCACCGCACGTAGATGTTGGCGCCGTAGGACAAGAGGAGTCGCGACATCGGCCAGTTGATGACATTGACGCCGCTCTTGTACCGGGAGCCGATGACCAGATCTGCCTCGTCGGTAGCCGCGAGCAGCTGCGGCAGAAACTTGGGGTCGTGCGAGAAGTCGGCGTCCATCTCGAGCAGCCGGTCGTAGCCGCGCTCGAGCCCCCAGGCAAAGCCGGCGAGGTAGGCCTTGCCGAGTCCCTCCTTGGCGGCGCGATGAAGCACATGCACTCGGGCAAACGCCGCGGCCAACTGATCGGCCAGCTCCCCGGTCCCGTCCGGTGAGCTGTCATCGACGACCAGAACTTCGAGGCGTGGATCCTGGTCCAGAATCGCCGGAACGATCTGGGGCAGGTTCATGCTCTCGTTGTACGTCGGCAGGATGACGAGGTACCGCTCAGCCATCGCGACCCCTTCTCCGTCGAACCACCGACCCTGCGAAGATGGCGGCGACCCCGACCAGTGAAATCAGACTGATGGCGCGGCCGCGACGATAGCTCTTTGAATCGAACTCGAAGACGACTTCCCGGGCGCCGGCCGGCAGGACCACGCTCAGTAGCGTATTGTTGGCGCGCAGAACCGGGGCCGGTGTGCCGTCGACCGTTGCCTTCCAGTCGGGATACCAGTTTTCCGAGACGAGCAGGTATTCGTCCTGCGTTGCATCACCGGAAATGGCCACCCGCATCCGCCCCGGACGCCACTCGGTCACTGCTGCTTGCCGGGCAGATGGTTCCGGGACTTGCCCGCCGAGGTCGCGGGGCGTGATACCGGCCGTGTCCGCATAGATCAGCACGCGATCGATCGGAAAACGCTGATCGGTGACCGACTCGACGATGGCATCTTCCGGCACCTTGATCGCACCCGCAATGACTCTGGCGTACTCGGGCGGATCTTCCGCTTCGAACAGGTACCCTGGACCGTGATGTGTTTCGACCGGACCCAGGATCTGACGGAAGCCGGGGATCTGCTGTGGCTCCTTGACGACGAAGTATCGGATCGCAAAGAGGTTCCACATGGCCGGGCTCAACTGGCGCTCCCAGACAATCTTCCCGCCCAGCAGATCGTCGAAGTAGCGAATCTCGTTGCCGTGATAGCCGAAGAGCACCGGGATGTTCGCGGCCATGAGCCAGCTCTTCGGATACGGGTTGAGCCCGCTGAACTGGCCTGACGGGCCATAGACCCGATAAGGCAGCTCGACCTTTTCCAGGTGCTGCATGATCGGATCGGACGCATAGGTAATCTTGGCACCCGGCGAATAGACGAATGAGTGCTTGCCCACGAGCCAGAGATCCGCCCAGAGTACCGCCGCCACCAGAGCAACCGCCGCCGCTCCGCGGAACCGGCCGCGCGCCACCAGCCAGATCAGGCCCGCGGCAGCTACGGTGACCAGCAACAATCTGATGCTGTCGCTGCGGAGCTTGCCGGCGTTGCTGATCGCCATTTCCGGAACGCCCTGATACCCTGTTCCTCTGGCCCAATCCTCCACCATCATCTGGAGAAAGCCGATCCCGCCGAGTACCGCCAGGAGACCGATCAGACCGGCGGCGATACCGAGCCGTCGAACCGAGATTTCACGCCGGAAGAGCCGCTCGGCGCCAAGGCCGGCAAACAACGCGAGGGGCATGGCCACCAGAAAGAATGCCATTCCCGGTGCGCGGAGGGTCGCCGACATTGGCATCACGGCATACCAGAGCCGGAAGAAGGGCGTCCCCGCCCCAACGCTGACCAACAGGAACAATCCGGCAATGACACCCAGTGCAAGCCGGACGCGCTTCCGCTCCGCGCCGCCCATGCCGAGAATGGCGAGGATAATGGCAACCGGGCCCAGGTACTCCGTATGCAGCTTGAGACCGTTCTGCCCGAAATAGGTCGGCGACACTCCCCCATCGATTGCCGGGAGCAGCAGCCCGGGAAGCTCGGACAGCGGCAGCGCAAACGACGTCGCATGTGCCCACCCCGAGCTGGCGCCACCTTCGATCCGCGGGCTGTGCGGCACATGCGCAGCCATCGGCATGCCGTACACGGCGTAGAGACCGATCCCGAGCAGCACCACAGCGACGCTCAGAACGATTACCTTGCCGCGGAGGGCCGCCGTTTTGGGTCCCTCCGGGCCGAAGACCCAGAAGAGTCCCCAGACCAAGCCGCCGACGAGCAGATAGTAGGCCATCTGCGGGTGGCCATGCAGCGCAAGTCCTACCGTCAGCGCAATGGTGCCGAAGCCTGCGATCGATCCGTCGCGCACCCCGCGCACGATGCCGAGAAACAACAGCGGAGCCAACGCGGAGACGAACAGCTTCCCGTCATGTCCAGGATGGACTTGCGACAGGACGATACCGGTCATCTGAAACGCCAGGCCACCGACCAGCGCTCCAGCCCAGCTGACCCGCAACGCGCGGAGTAGCGCGTAGACGCCCGCTCCCGCGAGCACGATATGCCCGGCAAAGCCCAGATTGATCGCGACATCGGTGGGAAGCACCCAGCGGAGCCAGGCCGTCGGGTAGAAGATGTCGCCGCCGCCGGCACCGACGAACGGTACCCCTCCCATCAGGTAGGGATTCCAGAGCGGAATCGAGCCGTACTCCCGGAAATAGTTAGCGGCAAAGATCCGGAAGTTGTAGCCGGCTTCGTACATGTCCGAGTACTGGCCGATCAGGAAGTCCCCGCGAAGCATCGGCCAGCAGAGCGTCAGCGCGGCCAGGACGAAAATGGCCGCCGCAACGAGCGCCGGTCGCCGGGGTTCGAAATCAGGCGAGGTACTATCGGTCACTTGAGTCTTCTCCCGACAACGAGAAACGGAGCAACTGCCAAGACATCGGCCACGGTCATGACGAGCCGCGATGCAGCGGCGAGCGCAACGGCGGGCGCGGCCCCGATCGAGCCCTGCAGCAGTACGACCATCGTCCCCTCACGCACCCCGAGCCCGCCAGGGGCAAGGAGCGCCAGGAAGCCAACGATATAGGAGATCGTGAATCCCGCAATAGCCTCTCGCAGGCTGAGTTCCACTGCGGGAAGCGTCCCGGCCAGGACGAGAAGCAGCGCCACTCCATACCCGACCCAGGACAGCGCGTGAATCGCGACCGCGATGAGGACCGGCCCCCGATGAGTCGGCAACTCGACCTGCCCCCCGGTGGCTGCGGCCAACAGCCGGCGGAGCGCACTCGGCCAGATCAGAAAGAGCAGCCCGACCAGACCTCCGGCAAGACTGACCCAGACCAGCACCCCGAAGACACCATCCGGCGCGACGCTGAAACCGGTCAGCGCCGCGACCGTGGCGCCGGCGGCCAGCGACAGCACCTGGTTGACCAGTGCCGACCCGGTCCCAACCCAAACCGAAACACCAGCTTCCTGCGCAAAAGACGCCACCCCTGCCACGGTCCACACTTTACCCGGGAGATACTTGCCCATACTGGCGATGATCCAGACCCGGGCCGCCTGCCGCCAGGTCATGGTCCATCCCCAGGCTGCAGCCAACTGGCGCCAGGCTTCGACCAGCAGGCCGTAGGTGGCCACGATGACGACCACCGCAGCGATCAGCGGCAGGGGCCGGATCTGCCACGAGAGTTCGATACCGCGGAACTGTTCCCAGTTCCTGAGCAGGTGTCGCCCGACGAAATAGAGAACCAGCAGGCCGATCAGGGCGCGGAGGTACCGCAGCCAGGTCCGAGGCGGCCTGAGGCCAGCAGGCTGAGGCGTGGACGTCATGCCGCGCGATCCTCCAGGTACTCGTCGGCACGGACGCCATCCGGATCGGCCAGGATCGGTCGCCCGCCCTCGTCGAATCCGCGTACCCGCAAGCTACGGCGCCGCTCTCGCCAGGAAGTAATCTGGCTCAGCGTCGCAAACCAGGGCCGGCGCGCCGCCAACCGAGCCGTCAGGTCCGCAAAGGCCGGCTCCGCATCGGGAAAGCCGAAGGGCGCCGCCAGGTTGGGATGCCAGAGCCCGACCCAGAGCCCCTCGACCGCTTCGACCACCCCGGCCGACGCCATGGCCTCGTCGATCCAGGCCGTCGGCGCCTCGATGCCGCGGTACTTGCTGCTGGCGCGATCCATCCAGACCAGCGGCGCCTCGGCAATGCCCAACGGCGCGCCCGCGTGATCCGCGAGCGGCACCAGGTCGGCAACGCCGAGTCGCAAACCGGACCGGTCGAAATAGCCGATGGTCGAGTCGACCGTGAATCCGTGCGCGGCTGCTCGCTGTTGCGTAGCGAGAGGCTCCATACGGAGGAAGTGCTGACGGGAGGCCCGGGCCGGCAGGTTCACTTCGGCGTTCAGCGTGTCGCGTTCGCGACGCATTACCTCGTCGGATTCGGCCGTTGCAAAGCTGCCGTGAAGTCCGACTTCATGCCCCATCTCCCGAAGCCGAGCCAGGATCGGCCGGGCGGAGGCAATCGAATAGGTCAGGTCTCCCGCCAACAGGCTGCGGAGACTCGGTGATCCGGCCATCACGAACCAGGTCGACGCGATACCGTGGGCCGCTTCGACCTCCAGGAGCCGCTCGATTGCTCCGGAAACGGGACGACGGCCGATGGCAGCGAGAGCGGCGCGCGTCGCCCTGCCCCACCGGCGCCACTCGCCGCGACGAAGCAGCTCGAGGCTCCGGGCGGCGTATCCGAGCGCCCACCATCGGACCAGATCCAGATCGTGAGTCAGCGCAACCGCCCATCGCGCTCCCTCCGGCCACGGAACCAGCAGGGTCGGCATAGCGCCCCGAGCTTCAGCAACCGCCTGGCGGAGCGACACCGCATGCCGCTGGACGACCGGATCCAGTTCGCGCCCGGACGCAGCCAGCTGGTTGACCGCCCCGGGAACCCGTCCGCGAGCGTCCCGCGCGCTGCTTCCTCGCTCCGCGGCCAGTGTCAGCAACTCGGCCGTCTCGATCAGAACCCGACGATCGACGATCACTCGTCCATCGGCACAGTCGACCCCCGCTCCGTCCGTGGAGCCCGCAGCAACGGGCGTCGCGCCGTCGAGCGCCAGCTCCGTGCGTGGCAACCGGCTGAGATCGAGCAGGACATCCATCGCGTATCGTTCGAGCGGCGGAAGCCCGTCCATCGTGGCCAGGACGGTCATGCCCATCCCGGTGGCGTCGGCACGGTACCGATGGTGCGAGCGGGCTGCCCGGCTACGATATCAAGTGGAGCAACGTCCCGGGTCACGACCGCGCCGGCGGCAACCACGGCGCCCCGCCCGACCGTGACATTGGGAAGCAGCACCGCACCGGTGCCGATCCATGCGTCGGCCTCGATGGTGACCGGGCCCGAGGCGACCGGCGCCGTCGGTCCGATCCGTGAATGATTGGGGTGGGACGACGTCACGATCGTCACCCGCGGAGCCAGGCTGGCTCGATCGCCGATCGTCACCAGTCCGGGTTCGGCCAGTTCCTCGACGATGATCAGATCATCAGCAACGTATGCGTCTTGGCCCACCCTGACTCCGGCCCACCGGAGCAGCGTGATCCGCCAGCTGGGCAGCATGGTATGCCGGGCCCAGGTCTTGAGAAACTTGCGGCGTACTTTCCGGAGCAGCATGAGCTTACCCCAAGTAGCGGTAGAGCGATGAGCCGAGCCGGGTGACCCCGAGCGGCAAGGCCGACCAGACCCGGGCCGCGAGCCGGAGCGGCCCGCGATTCCGCGGGGCAAGATGCACTCCCCGCGCAGCCGGCCAATAGTCGTAGGCCAGCGACACCGGTTGCCCACCCCAGCGGCGCTTGAAAGTTACCAGACCCTCCTGCTCCGGCGCGGCACGGCCGAGGTCGAAGATCTGGACCCCCTCCGCGATCGCGTCCGTCATGGCGGTCCAGAGCAGCAGGTGATAGGGCCGACGGTCCAGGTGCCGCGAATCAGCCCCGCCAAACGCATAGATCCAGCGCCGAGGTGCGGTCCACACGGTAATCCCGGCAATCGGGCGGGCCCCCTCACCAAACGCGAGATACGCCCGGGCCAATCCGTCGGTGGCGAGACCGGTCACCCCTTCACGCCAGAATCGCCGAGGTGGCGCCGGAAGGCCATGGCGACGAGCCGTGTCGTCCTGAAAGGCGGCCATATCCTCCCAACCGCGAGGATCGCCAACCCGTTCGATCCGAAGACCGCTTTTCTGCGCCTTGCGGATACCACGACGGGTGCTGTCTCCGTCGAGCGTGGCCAGGACGGCGTCGGATCCGGCCGCCAGCGGCACCTCGAAGGTATGGTATCGCGAGACCCGAACCAGCGGAGCAGCCAGGGGTGGTTCTCCCCTCCGTTTGATCTCGAGGTACCTGACTCGGCGCTCGCGGGCGAGGTCCACCGCGTAGTGCACCAGGTCGGCATCGGCATCCCGGTCGCCGACGCTTCCCGTGACATAGCTGAACGGAAAGCTCACCAGGTGAGGCCGCCCGCCCAGGGACGGCACCGTCGCCAGCGGCAGCGCGGCAACCGGGCGGTCGCCGTCGAACACCGTCAGACAGTCGAGACGATACCCGAAGATCGCGCCAATGGTCTCGACCCAGCGGGGCTCGTGATAAAAGCTCCCCTCGGCCCGGGCGAGCTGTGCCCAGGATTCCGGCGGCGCACTGGTCCGTTCAATGCGGCGCGACACGGCGAAACAGCTCCAGAAAAGTGGCGGCTGCAGCCTCGACCCCGAATGCATCGGAGGTCCGCCGGCGACCCTGCTCGGTCAGCAACGCGGCGCGATCGGGGGCCGTGATCAACTCGGCCAGCGCGTCCGCGAGGGATTGGGGATCGTCCGGAGCAACCAACCGTCCGGTTACCCCGTCTTCGACGACCTCGGGAATCCCGCCGGAACGGGTACCGACTACGGCCGAGCCCGCCGTCAGGGCTTCGACCAGCGTCAGCCCAAGCCCCTCGGTTCCGCCGCGCGAGGGGAGCACCGTGACTGTCGCGCGACCGTACTCCATCGGCATAGCTTGCTGCGGAAGGAACGGCGACCACTCGACTACGTCGCCGATTCCCATCTCCTGAGCCATCCGGCGCAGCGCCCCTTCCTCCGGACCCTGGCCGAGAATCCGCAGTCGCAGCGCTATGCCGCGACCCACCAGAATTCGGATCGCCCCAAGCAGCGTATCGACGCCCTTGGTCGGGACCAGATTCCCGGCATACAGCACGACCGGAGGATCTGCTTTGACTTCTCCACGGCCGGCCTCAAACGCCGGAATATCGATCGGCATCCGCGTCACCCGAGCGTCGCGAAGCGGCCCGACATGCGCAGCAATGGTATCGAGGAGAAACTGAGACACCGCCGTCACCACAGCCGCCTTCCCGAACACCCGCCGACCGAGCCCGCGGGCCAGCCGCGAGCGCTCGAGGAGCCGGACATCGCTCCCATGGCAGGTAACCACCAGCGGTCGATGCGCAGCAAGGCTGGCCCAGCCGGCCGGAAACCACCAGTGGGCATGGACCAGGTCGGGCTGGAACCGCTGCGTTTCCTGATGGACGGCTCGACGCATGGCCAGGAGAAACGGCGCCAGCATCAGCGCCGTCGCCGGCTTGGTGAAGGCGCTCCGATGCAGCTGACCGGTATACGCCACCCGCTCCCACCGCTCGGGACCGTAGCGGAACCGGTGCACCGATACGCCGTCGGAAGTCCGCTCCTCCCGGGCCAGCCCGGCCGCATGCGGCACCACGGCGCGGACCTCCACACCAAGCGCGCTAAGCGCGCCGGCCACACGCGCCACGAAGGCCCCGGCCGGATCGCCGGCGAAGCGAGGGAAGTTGTGGCTGACGATGAGCACCTTCACGGATGGGCGACTCCGGTTACCGGAATCGACTCCGACGCTGCCATGGCCGGAACACGCTAGCTACGCCGGTTCGGACCATCAGACGTCTCGTCGGAGCGCGTGGACAGCAGCTGGCGAGTCTCCTCGCGGAAGCTTGCCACCATCTCTGCTACGAACCCGAAGCCGAAGAGCACGATGCCGCTGACGACCATGGTTTCGATCAGGTTGAGCAGCGGACGGAAACCGATGCCGTACCCGAAACGCAACACCAGCGCCGCGATGCCGCCCAGAAATCCGATCACGAACAGGAGGGCCCCTCCAACGCCGAAGAACAGCATCGGCTTACGACCGAATCGCAGCTGAAACCAGACCGAGATGAGATCGATCACGCCGACCGGAATGCGGGTCCAGGTAAACTTGGACGCCCCCGCTGTTCGGGGATAGAGCGGCACCGGCCGCGAGGTAAGCCGATAGCCTTCGACTGCGGCGATCACGACCATATAGCGGTGCCAGTCGGGGCGCATCGGCACGATCCGCATGATCTCCTCCCGGTACGCTTTGACCGAGTTGAGATCTTCGACCTTGACGCCGAACAGCCAGCGGCAGAGCCGGTTGTAGATCCCGCTCACGAACGCTTTCTCGTACTTCCCCTGTTTGGATCCGGTCACCATGTCGGCCTCGCCGTCCAGAATCGGCCGAACCAGGGTGGGAATGTCTTCGGGGCGATACTGGAGGTCGGCGGGATAGAACACCAGGATGTCGCCACGCGCCGCCTCGGACCCGCTGCGCAATGCGTCCGCGATGCCGCGCTGCCGCCGGTGGGTTACCACGCGGAGCCAGTCGTACTGCGTCACCAGATCCTCAAGAACCGCTGCGGACCGATCGCGGGAGCCGTCGTCGACAATCACGACCTCGAAACTGAACCCGCCGGCACCGAGCGCCTCGCTGCACTGGCGCACGAATTCCGGAAGGTTCTCGGCCTCATCCTTGGCCGGAACCAGCACGCTGACGTCGAGGTGACGCGGCGCGGCGGCGGTCATACCCGCTTGCGCATCCGGGCGGGCAGGATGCCCAGCTGGTCCCGATACTTGGCAACGGTTCGGCGCGCGATCTGAATCCCCTGCTCCTTGAACCGGTGAACGATCTGCTGATCCGTGAGCGGCTTCGAGGGTTCTTCTTCCGAGACCATTTTCTCGAGTTTGGCCCGAATCGACCGGGCACTGGCATCCTCGCCGGATACCGTCGTGAGCGCGCTCGAGAAGAAGAACTTGAGCGGCAGGACACCGCGCGGCGTCTGCACATACTTCTCGTTGGTTACGCGGCTCACCGTCGACTCGTGCATGCTGATCACTTCCGCGACTTCACGCAGCGTGAGCGGCTTGAGAAACTCGACGCCCTTCTCGAAGAAGGCTCGCTGCCGGTCGACGATGAAGTTCATCACCTTGAGCATCGTCTGCCGACGCTGTTCGATGGCCTGAATCATCCAGTTCGCGCTGTTCATCTTCTGTGCGATGAACTCTTTGTTCTCCTGGGTCAGCGACTTCTTGTCCCGTGCCACGTCCTGATACGACCGACTGAGCCGGAGTCGCGGCACGCCGGTGTCGTTCAGGGTAACATGGTACTGGCTGCCCACCTTATCGACGATCAGATCGGGAATGATGTAGCCATCGCCACGATCGGAATGCTTGAGACCGGGCTTCGGATCGAACCGCGCCAGCGAATCGGCCGCCGTCTGCACCGTTCGCGGCTCGACTCCGAAGCGCTTGGCCAGATCGTTCCAGCGGTGCGCGATCAGATCGGTAAACGCCTCGTTGACCAGGCGATAGACCAGCGAATCGGTATCCTTTGCTTCCTGCAGCTGTAGCACCAGGCATTCGCGAAGATCCCGAGCACCGATACCGGGCGGATCGAGCTTCTGAACGACGCCGAGCATTTCCTCGACTTCGGCCAACTCGAATCGCGCAACCCGAGGCTGCGGCGGCTTGGCAGGACGATCGTCGTCCTCGTCGCTGTCGTCCTCGTCCGCCGCCTCATAAGAATCCAGCAGCGCATTGACCGAACCGAGGATCTCTTCGAGCGAGGCGGCGAGATAGCCGTCGTCGTTGATATTCCCGAGAAACTCCTCGCTCAACAGACGTTGCCGCGGAGTCAGGTGCATCAGCTGGAGCTGATCGCGCAGGTGGTCGATCAGATCGACCCGCTCGACCGTGACCGGCTCCATGTACTCCTGGTCTTCATACTGCGACTTGGTTCCGCCTACGTCGAAACCGTTGAGGAGAATCTCTTCCCAATCGATCTCATCCTCTTTTTCCTTCTTTTCCTTCTCCTGCTCAACCGTAGGCTCCTGCTGATCCCGCTCTTCTTCCTCCGGCTCGAGCAACTCGAGGAACGGATTTGTCAGCAATTCCTGTTTGAGGTGCTGCTGCAGGTCCATCATGGGCATGTACAGCATGTCCATGGCCTGATACAGCCGCGGATTGATGCGCAGTTCCTGCCGGAGACCGGTATGTTGAGAGAGGCCGGTCTTCACAGCGTCGTCTCCGCGCGCTCGAGCCGCTCTCGCAGGCGCGTCGTCATGGTCGGCCCGAGGTATAACTCGGCGACCTGATCGTTGAAGACAAGTTCGCGAACGGTCCCGGCTGCGCGGACCTCACCCTCATACATGATGTAGGCGCGATCGACGATCTCGAACATCTGCTCGACACTGTGGTCGGTGATCAGCACGCCGATGCCGCGGTATTTGAGGTTGGCGATAATGGTCTGGATGTCGTGCACGGCAATCGGGTCGACTCCGGCAAACGGCTCGTCCAGCAACATGAACTTGGGTTCCGTCACCAGCGCCCGGGTGATTTCGAGGCGGCGCCGCTCACCGCCGCTCAGGCTGAACGCCTTGCTCTTCCGGAGGTGTTTGAGGCCGAGTTCGTCGAGCAACCGCTCCAGCCGTTCCCGGCGCTCCGCACGCGACAGGTCGACCGTCTCCAAAATCGCCTGGACGTTGTCCTCGACCGTCATGCGCCGGAAGACGGACGGCTCCTGGGCCAGGTATCCGATTCCATTCCGCGCTCGCCGGTACATCGGCTGGCCGGTAATGTCGTTCGAATCGAGAACGATCTTCCCGCCATCGGGACGAATCAGCCCCGTGATCAGGTAGAAGGTCGTCGTTTTGCCGGCGCCGTTCGGACCAAGCAGTCCAACGATTTCGCCCTGCGAAACCGAAACGCTGACATCCTTGACGACCCGGCGACGGCGGAACGCCTTTTCGAGGTGTTCTCCGGAGAGTACACTGGTCATTGATTTCCTCGCCGGGGCGCTACACCCGTCGTGTCCCGCCGAGGCGGTGGTGGAACGCTGTCGGGGCGAACGGGAGGCAGGACGGCCGTGGAGTCGCGCCCTGCCGTCGTATCCCGCGCGCGCGCCAGAGCCGGCTGCAGGTGGATGCCATCGACCTCGCCGAACGCATCCACCTGCTGCACCGTATTGGAGTCGGGTGTGATGCGCATCGTCACCAGAATCCGCTTGGCCCTCGTGTAGTTGATGGAGCCCTTGGTCTGGCCCCGTTCCGGCGCCAGTTGGTAATACGAGCGAGCGTTCTGGATCGCCTCGATCTCGCGAATCTTGGTCTGTTCCGATCCTGCTGCCCCGAGTGACAGGAACTGAACCGCGACGGTATCGCCGGAAATCCAATCGCGGCGCGAATCTGCCTCTGTGGTATCGCCGAAAAAGCCTACCCACCCCCCACCGAACGCCCTGAGTGAGGTCAGCCGCTGGTTGGGCAGTTCCACCCGCAGCGAATCCCCTCGCACCAGATAGTCCGACGAAACCAGGGAGGGGCGCACCGTTTTCCCCCAGGAAAGGATCCGCTCCGGCTGGCGATTGATCAGTTCGACCCCGACCGAATCGCCGCCGAGTGTGATGTCTTTACTGATCAGCTTGGCCGAATCCCGTGCCTTGAGCAACCGAAGCTCCCGGTCCGAAAGGCCGATGTCGATGACCCGCCCGGACAGCGTAAACCCGTTTTGGCGGTCGCTCCGCAATGTCGCCCGTCCGACCAACTGGCCCGCCTGGCGCCGCCCGGTATCGAGCCAGAGTGAATCGGCCGCGCCCTTGAGATCCTCACGGTCGATGGTGACGTTGCCGTTGGCGTAGATCACTTCGTTCGCCAGAGTACGCACCAAGTTGCCGATGATGGTATATGGCGGCAACGCTTGCCCGGACGAATCCTTGACCACGTACCGCACCGTCGGCCGGTTGTACGCGATGACTTCCATGTCGGTGCGCAAGCCGCGGACCGGGCGAAGATAATCGATTCGCTGCCCCGTAATGGTCGATCCGGACTCGAGATCCCGGTGAGTCACGTTATTCTGCGCTTCGAAGCGTTCGCCGTTCTGGAAATAGGTTCCGAAGTCGGCGTCGAGCGCCGTGGTCGAGTCGCGATACCGAACCTTGTTGCCCAGCGAAATGAACTGTACCACCGATCCGCCATACGATGCGACACTGTCGGCGTACATGTGGATATTCCGGCCGGCACACCTGGCGTGGACGTTCCCGCCGGCGAAGTAATTCTCGGTGCCCGCCATCGGCGTGGTTCGAACCCCTTCACGATCGACGTTGACGATCTGCAACCGGCACCGGTCGCTGGGCTGCGCCCGCCGAGCTTGCGCCACGAGGGATGACGCCCCGGCGATCATCGCAACGGTCACGAACCAGGCCCCCGATCTCACGGGGCATCTCCGCTGTCGGGCTTCTGCCCCGGCAGATCGAACCCGCCGCGGAGTTGGACCCCTTTGGGCTCGACGATCCGGACGTTCTTGAATTCGAGGTCCGAGGTAAAGCTCTTACCGGTGAGGCGCTCCCCGCGGGAATCGTAGACGAAGATGGTGTCACTGCGGAGCTGGAGCGCCATCCGATCGTAAATCAGGTGCGGCGTCGTCAACCGCCGGCCATCGGTGGAGACGATCCGCACATTGCCCCGGGCGTCGAGCGATCCAGTGCCGATGCTGTAGTCACCCTGTTCCGCGGTCAGGACCGACGTCTGTTTGCCGTCCTCGAAGAACAGCACCCGCATCTGCCGCAGATCCATCCGCTGGGCCATCTGATAGACGTAGGCGGACTCCGCGTAGACGTAGCCGGTACGGACGCCGTTCTCGACCATGTTGGTGGTCATCTTGGTCATGAACTGATCGGAGCTGTCGGCCACCTGCATCGTCTGCGTCGCCCGGATACCGGTCGACTGGCATCCGGCCGCGCCGAGCACGAGGAGAGCCGCTGCCATCCGGCCCCGTCGTCCTGTGCGCACCTGTCGATTGCCGACTTGAACTCCGATCATACCGCTCCAGCCCTCATCAGATCGTGCAAATGAACCATGCCGACCAACCCGACCCCCTCGTCGACCACCGGCAGCGCCATGATCCCGTGCCGTTCCATGATGCCGACCGCCGCCGCACCCAGCTCGTGGGCGGTCGTCGTCTTGGGATCGGCAGTCATCACGCCGCCAACCTCGAGTTCCCAGTAGCGCTCGTCGCTTCCCGCCAGCCGCGACAGATCGCCGGCCGTGAGAACGCCCACCAACCGGCCGCCATCCACCACGGCCGCGATGCCCCGCTGATGGGCCAGGAGTTCCGCCGCCCGTCCCATCCGATCGGTCAAGCGGAGCGCGGACCCCGGCGGCAGCATCACATCGGCCACCCGGAGGAGGAGCTTCCGCCCCAGTCGCCCGCCCGGGTGGAACGACGCGAAGGCGTCCCGGGAAAACCCCTTGGCCTCGAGCAACGCGACCGCGAGAGCATCGCCTAACGCCAGGGCCACCGTGGTACTGGCCGTCGGCGCCAGATCATGGGGGCACGCTTCCTCCGAAACCCCGGCATCCAGCACCACCGTCGCGGCCCGCGCCAGCGTCGATTGACTCCCGCCGGTCATCGCCACGATCGGCACGGCCCGCCGCTCCAGCACCTCCAACAGCCCGAATAACTCCTCCGTCTCGCCGCTCTTGCTGAGCAGAATCGCGGCATCTCCCGGTCCGACGATGCCGAGATCGCCGTGCAGACTGTCGGTCGGGTGGAGATAGTGCGCCGGCGTCCCGGTCGAGGTCAGCGTCGCCGCAATCTTGCGCCCCACCAGTCCCGATTTGCCGACACCCGAAACGATGACCCGTCCCTGCGCAGCCTGCAATAACGCCACTGCCTGCGCAAAGCGATGGTCGAGCCGCTCGGCGACCTGGCGGACCGCATCGGCCTCCAGCAGCAGGACGCGCCTGCCGCTTGCCCCGATCGCGGCGGCGTCTCCGGTCACTGCGCCTCCCGCGCGGCACGGTACCGCGCCAGCACCGCATCCCACTCGCCCCGCTCACGCAGCAGCCGCTCGATCACTTCACGTACCGCGCCCTGTCCGCCGGAGCGCGTCGTGACCCATCGGGCCACCTGTTTGATCTCGTCGACCGCGTTGGCCACGGCAATGGGCAGCCCGACCCGCTCCATCACACCGAGATCGGCCAGGTCATCGCCGACGAACGCGACCTCGGACCAATCGAACCCCGTCTTGGCCAGGATCGCCCCAAGCGCCGGGACCTTTCGCGCCCCGGAGTCCTGCACCAGGATCGGGATCTTCAGCTCTTCGGCGCGAAGCGTGGTCGCCTCCGAATGCCGGCCGCTCAGCCAGGCAACGGCGATGTCCGTTTCCCTGAGCAGCACCAGGCCGAGCCCGTCCTGCACATGGAACTGCTTCATCTCGACTCGACGACCGTCGACCGGACCGAGATAGATCGCATTGTCGGTCAGCACGCCGTCGACATCGAGTACCAGAAGCCGAATCTGCCGAGCCAGCGCCGAGTCGGTCATCTCAGTCGCCCCGGGCAGCATGCCAAACGGCCAGGGTACGCCGGAGTAGCGGCTCGAGCTGGTCAAGCGGCCACTGCGTCGCGGCGTCGCTCAGCGCTCGCTCCGGATCCGGATGGGTTTCGATGAAGAAGCCGTCCGCTCCGGCCGCCGCCGCCGCAAGAAGCAGCGCGGGAATCGACTCGCGCGCCCCGCCGCTGGTCCCGGCAGGCCCCTGCCCCGGACGCTGCACGGCGTGGGTCGCATCGAACACGACCGGCACCTTGACAGCGTCCCGCATCCGCTCAAAGCTGCGCATATCGACCACCAGGTCGCCGTAGCCGAAAAAGGTGCCACGCTCGGTCACGGCAACTTCGGCCGTTTTCCCGGCGCCCCGGTGCACCTTGGCGACCGCTCCGGCCACCCCCGCCGGATCCATCCACTGCCCCTTCTTGACGTTGACCGGCTTACCCGACTGCCCGCAGGCCACCAGCAAATCCGTCTGGCGACTCAAGAACGCCGGAACCTGAAGCAGATCGACCGCCTCGGCAACCGTCGCAACCTGCGCACTCTCATGCACGTCGGTCAGCACCGGAAGGCCGGTCGCGCGCCGGACCCTGGCCAGCGACTCCAGCCCTTCCATCATGCCCGGCCCGCGCGCCGCGTCGACGCCGGAACGATTGGCCTTGTCGAAGCTCGCCTTGAAACAGACCGGCAGCCCCAGGGACTCCCCGATCCGCACCAGGCGATCGGCCACCGCCAACATCACGGCGTCCGACTCGACGGCGCACGGCCCGGCAATGAGGAAGGGCTGCCCCTGGCCGCCGAACCGCCAGCTGCTCACGTGGCGCCGTGGGCAACCTGCGCTTCCGGCGCCCGCTCCGGGACGCCGAACGCCCGCAGCTTGGCGGCACCGATGAACGCGGCAAAGAGCGGATGCGGCCGGGTCGGACGAGACTTGAGTTCCGGATGAAACTGGCACCCCAGGAACCAGGGATGATCCCGCAGCTCGATGATCTCGACCAGTCCGCCGTCGGGCGAGACACCCGAAAGCCGCATCCCGTACTCGGCCAGCACGTCGCGGTAGGCGTTGCTCACCTCCCAGCGGTGGCGATGGCGCTCGCTGATTTCCGTGGCGCCGTACGCTTGCGCAGCAAGGCTCTCGGCCCGCAACCGGGCTGGATAAGCGCCGAGCCGCATGGTGCCGCCCAGGTCGCTCACGTCGCGCTGCGAAGCCATCAGCGAAATCACCGGCGCTTCGCACTCGGGCTCGAACTCCGTGCTGTTGGCGTTGAGGTGACAGACGTTGCGGGCAAACTCGATGATGGCAACCTGGAGCCCCAGGCAGATGCCGAAGAACGGTAGCCGGTTCTCGCGTGCCCAGCGGACCGCTTCCACCATGCCTTCGACGCCACGGACCCCGAAGCCGCCGGGCACCAGGAGGCCGTCGAGACCGGATAACGCCCGGCCAGCCGCCTGCTGATCGGTAAACCGGTCACTCGAAAGCCAGTGGATGTCGACCCCGACCGTGTTGGGAATGCCGCCGTGCAGCAACGCCTCCTGCACCGACTTGTAGGCGTCGTGCAGATCGGTGTATTTGCCGACCACGCCGATTTTGACTCGCGCCGGCGGATTGATGATGGTGTCCACCATCTCGCGCCACTCGGTCAGATCCGGCTCATGGGTCTCGAGATGCAGACGATCGCAGACCTCGCGGTCGAGTCCCTGATCGAAGAAGGTGAGCGGGATCTGGTAGATCGACGCCACGTCCGGGCTCTCGACCACGCACCCGAAATCGACGTTGCAGAAGAGCGCGATCTTACGCTTGATATCCGCACCAAGCGCATGATCGCTGCGGCAGATCAGGATGTCGGGCTGAATCCCGATCTGCATCAGGTCGCGGACGGAATGTTGGGTCGGCTTGGTTTTGAGTTCACCCGCCGCGGCAATCCACGGCACCAGCGTCAGGTGGATGAACAGTGCGTTTTCCCGGCCGACTTCCTGGCGGAACTGCCGAATCGCTTCGAGGAACGGGAGCGACTCGATGTCGCCCACCGTGCCGCCGATCTCGGTAATAACGACGTCATGCCCGGGCGCACTCCGCCGGACCGCCGCCTTGATCTGATCGGTAATATGGGGAATGACCTGCACCGTCGAGCCGAGGTACTCGCCGCGGCGCTCTTTAGTGATGACGGTCTGGTAGATCCGGCCGGTCGTGATGTTGTTCTGCTGCGAAAGCGACCGATCGATGAAGCGCTCGTAGTGCCCCAGATCGAGGTCCGTCTCCGCGCCGTCATCCGTCACATAGACTTCACCGTGCTGAAACGGCGACATCGTGCCCGGATCGACGTTGATGTACGGATCGAACTTCTGCAGCGTGACCGACAACCCGCGTTGCACCAGGAGGCGGCCGAGCGAGGCGGCGGCGATCCCCTTACCCAGCGAGGATACCACGCCGCCCGTGACAAAGATGTATTTCGTGTTGCGTGGCGTTCCGGTCATCGCGTACCCTCGAGTGCAAGTGCGTTTGTCCAATACCGTTCGGCCCTGACCAGATCCTCCGGTGTATCGATGCCCGGCTGAGCAGGGTCTGCCAATTGCGCCACCCCGATCCGAAGCCCGGCAGCCAGCGCCCGAAGCTGCTCCAGCCGTTCGACCCGTTCCAGCATGGCCGGCGGCGCCGCGACCCAGCGCGCCAATGCGTCGCGGGTGTAGCCGTAGATCCCGATATGCTGCCAGTACTCTGCCAGCTCCGCATCAGCGGCGTCGCGGACACAGGGGATGCGCGCCCGGGAGAAATACAGCGCCCGACCACGACCGTCCACGACGACCTTGACGCGGGCAGGATCGTCCGCGTCGGCGGCTGCCAACGGTGCAGCCGCCGTACCGACGTCATCTCCCTGCTCGAGACGAGCCACGGCTCCGCGCACGG
Source organism: uncultured Gemmatimonas sp. (assembly GCA_964619465.1). Taxonomy (GTDB): domain Bacteria; phylum Gemmatimonadota; class Gemmatimonadetes; order Gemmatimonadales; family GWC2-71-9; genus SHZU01. The sequence continues at coordinate 4,250 of CAZUES010000018.1, read as the reverse complement.
CGAGCGGCGACAAGAACGGCTCGTCACCCTGGAGGTTGAGGATCAGATCGAAACGGGCAAAATCCGGGCGGCAGGCGATCTCGGCCACCCGCTCGGTGCCCGATTCGTGAAGTGGTGAGGTCAGCGCGGCACGCCCCCCGGCCCGCTCCACCACCGCATGAACCTCCGGAGCGTCGGTGGCCACGACCACCTCGTCGAGCAGGGATAACTCACGTACCCGCTCCCACACCCGAACGACGAGGGGCTTGCCTCCCAGGGGTTGGAGCGGCTTCCGCGGCAAGCGGGAAGAGCCCAACCGAGCCGGGATGACGCCAAGCACGGGCATGGTTCACAAAGTAAGAGCGCGGCCGACCGTTGTCAAAAGTCGTGCCGCGCGAGAAATCTGCTGGTGAAAATTCGCTAAAATATAGCGAATCAACAGGTTAGAAGCAAGCTTCTGACCCGCAAAAACAGCCGTCGACGCCCCCGGTTACGGCGTCGAAACCTGGACCCGGACCACCTTGGCCTGCGCTTCGGCCACAGCGGCGTTGGCGCGCGCCGTGGCCTCTTCCATGGCCGCCTCGGTGATCGCCGTGGTCAGCTCGGCCATTTCGCTCTGGAGTGCCTCGATCCGGGCCGAGAGGGCGATTCGCTCGGCTTCATCCGACGCACGTCCCATCTCGCGGCCCAGGATCCGCATGCTGTCACCCAGCTGACGCATCCGGCGAGCATCGTAGCGAGCCGCGGTCCGGGTATTGATGGGCCGGTGCTTAATGTCCGAGACCAGTCCCTGCGGCAGGACCAGCGGCACCTCCTGCGACTCGGCCCACTTGCCGTCGGCTCCCCGGGTCTCGATCACGATCTTGCCGAAACTCTGCATGGTGCTGTCCAGAGCAACGCAGCGAAAACTGCTCCGCTCGTTGAGCCGAGTGGGGTCGTCCACGGTGGCGTGGCACCCGTCCAGCCGGCTCAGCAGCGCCAGATCCGAGAGCCGGACCGTGACGTCGATCCCCTCGATCTGGTTGGGGGCGCTCCGATGGAACACCGCCTTCCGGAAGGTGCCGGACCGTGCCCCGTCGAAATTGAAGGGGACGAACGGCAACGGCACCGTTACGGCGGCCGAGGTCTCGACGACTCGAACCACTTCCCGCTTGCCCGCTCTCACTGCGCTGACCAGGCCGTACCCCACGACGAAAATGATCAGTGCCTTGCCGGCAATCTTGAGCCAATATCCCCGCATGTTCATAGGCCAGACCTCCCCGTCCTCATGGACCGGATGGCTAGGGTTGCTGTTGCTATATGTAACGTAGTGCCATAGGGGGAAGTTTCACAGGGTTTCCTCGAACTTCCCTAGCCCCGCGGGTGGTACTGCCGGTGCACCGTTCGGAGGTACTCCCGGTCGACATGGGTATAGATCTGCGTCGTGGTGAGGTCGGCGTGGCCCAACATCTCCTGAACCGCTCTGAGGTCGGCCCCGCCCTCGAGCAGATGGGTCGCAAAACTGTGCCGCAGGATGTGCGGGGTGACCCGCTGGGTGATTCCGGCGCGGGCGGCGGCCTGTTTGACCACTCCCCACGCTCCGACCCGGCTCAATGGCTTGCCGCGGGCATTGAGCAGCACTCGACCGCCTGTCTGCCCCCGGTCCAGGGCGGGTCGAAGCACGTTGAGGTAGACGGACACCGCAGCGATGGTCTTCCGGCCGATCGGAATCAGCCGCTGCTTGTTGCCTTTGCCCACCACGCGGATCAACTGGTCGGACAGTAGCAGGTCTTCGAGTCCGAGTCCGACCAGTTCGGATACCCGGGCGCCGGCGCCGTAACCCAACTCCAGGAGAGCCCGATCCCGCCAGCCCATCGGATCGTCGAGTCCGGGCGCCACCAGCAGCGCCTCGACCTGGCTGACCGAAAGGACCGTGGGGAGCTTGCGGCCCCGCCGCGGCGTTTCGAGGCGGTCACTGGGGTCTTCGGTGACAGTGCCTTCGCCGAGCAGGAAGCCGTAGTAAGTGTGGATAGCGGAGATATGCCGGCGAATCGTAGCCGGACTCGCTCCGGCGTCTTTGAGCGCGAAGACGAATTCCCGGAGATGGACCCGCGTCACCGCAGCAAGCGTGACGACGCCCTGGCCGGAAAAAAATCGCACCAGGTGGCGGAGGTCGCGAAGGTAGTTGTCGATCGTGTGCGGACTGGCCCCTGCCTCGAGGGCGAGGTAGTCGCGGAAGCCCTCGAGCCCGAAGGTCCGCTCGAGGGAGTCGTTCATGCGGCTTTGCGCCGACGGCGCCAAAGTATGAAGCCCACGGCCAGAATGACGGCAATCGCCACGGCCACCACGCCCAGGGTCTGGGTCATGCGATTGATCACCCGGACGACCGTTTCCCACTCGTCGCCGATTCGGGTCCCGATCCAGGTGAGCACTGCGTACCAGAGCGCGTTGGCCAGCGCCACCGGGAGCATGACGACCCAGACCGGTAGCCGATTGAGGCCGCCAAACGGGGCAACCACGGATCGGAAGCCGGGCAAAAGGCGGGTGATGAACAGCCCGACCATGCCGTAGCGCCCGTACTCTTTGAGCAGGAACGCCATGGCATCAGGTGGCAGCAGAATTCGTCCAACGCGGGATTCGACGAACCGATCGCCGTATTTCCGAACCAGGTAATACACGGCTATCGTCCCGGCCATCGCGCCGCCCCACGCCGTCAGAAAGACGGTGACGGGATCATAGCTCCCGTCATAGGAAAGAAAGCCCGCCAGGGCGACGAAGAGGTCCGAGGGGGCCGGTGGAAAGAAATTCTCGATGAAGCAGGACAGCGCCACGAGCCCGTAGACGACGAGCGGGGGCCAACTGGCAATGGACTGCAGGATCGATTCGATCATCGCCCGGCGGCCACCGTCGCGACGGCCATGACCGCCACGCCTTCGCCCCGCCCGATGAACCCCATGCCCTCATTGGTCTTGGCTTTGACGCAAACGGATTCGGCCGGAATGCCGAGCCGGCCGGCCAGCGCAGCTGCCATGGCGGCCTTGAACGGCCCCAGTCTGGGCGCCTCGAGCACCACGGTGACGTCGACGTTGTGCGGCACCCACCCGGCGCTGCGCAGCCGACCTGCCACGTCATCGAGCAACGCCATCGAATCGGCATCGCGCCAGGCCGGATCCGAATCCGGAAACAAGGTTCCGATGTCCCCGAGGCCTGCCGCGCCGAGTAATGCGTCGATCACCGCATGGGCCACGGCATCGGCGTCAGAGTGCCCGGCAAGGCCTTGCCCGAACGGAATCCGTTGCCCGGCAAGCAACAGCGGCCGTCCATCGACAAAGCGATGGGAATCGTACCCGAACCCGACGCGCACCATGGTGTCCTGCCGTGACCCCGATCCCGTCAGGCCGCGGTTCCGACCAACTCGGCGGGCGGAATAATCGAATAGTCCTGCCGCCGGCGATGGGCCCGGTAGCCGGCATCGGTAATGGCCCGTTCCATTTCCCGCAGCGTTGCCCGGTAGGTGGTTCCTGCGGAGGAGACGACGTTCTCCTCCATCATCAGGCTGCCGAAATCATTGGCGCCGAACCGGAGCGCCACCTGCCCCACCTTGAGCCCCATGGTAACCCACGAGGACTGGAGATTGGGAACGTTGTCGAGAATGATGCGCGCCATCGCCAGCGTGCGCAGGTAGGACACCGCATCGGTCTTGGCCATGTGGGCCATCTCGGTCCCATCGGGCTGCAGCGGCCAGCAGATGAAGGCCGTAAAGCCTCCGGTACGGCGCTGCACCTCGCGAACCCGGAACAGATGCTCGATCCGATCGGCAGCGGTTTCGCCCAAACCGTACATCATGGTGACCGACGTCTTCATGCCTTGCCGGTGCGCTTCTTCCTGGACTCCGAGCCACTCGTCGGTCTGGGCTTTCTTCTTGGCGACCTGTTGGCGGATCTCATCGACCAGGATTTCGCCGCCGCCACCGGGAATGCTGTCCAGCCCCGCGCTTTTGAGCTCGCGGATCACATCCGCAACGGGCATTCGGAACCGCTCGCTAAAGAAGACCACTTCCGAGGGCGAGAAGCCGTGGATATGGATCGGATGGTGGCGCTTGATGTAGCGCATCAACTCGAGGTACCACTCGAAGGGGATATACGGGTTGTGCCCGCCTTGCAGCAGAATCTGAACCCCGCCGATTGCCTTACACTCGTCGATCTTCTCACCGATCTTTTCGAAGGGGAGCACGTACCCTTCGTTGTCCTTGGGCCGACGGTAAAACGCGCAGAACTTGCAGTCGGCGACGC
>CAZUES010000017.1:4656-78725 GCA_964619465.1 uncultured Gemmatimonas sp. | reverse complement strand
CGGTCGCCGCGACCGACGCGATGTTGCGGAGCAGCAGGGCGTAGGTCGGCGAGATAGTCGAGTCGCGCGATCGGTTCACGCTCCAGACCACGTCACGCGGGGTGACGGGCTTGCCGTCGTGCCAGCGCGCCCGGGGGTCGAGCTCGAACACGAGCGTCAGGGAGTCGACCCGACGCCACGAGCGCGCCAGAGCCGGTTCATAGGTCTTTTCATCCGACGTGATGAACTGTCGCCCCAGCCGGGCCAACGGCAGGAATAGCAAACTGGCCACGTCCATGTTCGCCTTGGCCAACGACAGCCCCGGGAAGGGGAGCGTCGGCTCGGCGCCGATCACGATTGAGATGGTTCCGGACTGAGGATCCCGCTGCGCCGCCAGGGGCGCCGCGACGAGCACTGCCAACAATCCCGCCATCAATGAACGGACGCGCATACGAACTCCCGAGACCAGGTGGTTACCGCTCCCAAGTCCAAGTATCGGATCGATACCTATCGTAATGTAGCGCCGCGTGTTGCAGAACCTCGTCAGCCAAATCGGCAGGGGCGGGCGCAGACCCGATTCCGGCCAGGGCGGCCGAAACGGCGTCGGCCGCAGCTGCGAACCCGATGGTTCGGCCCAGGATCGCGCTGAGGGGCGCCTCGGGGGCTTCCGCCGGGGCGGAGGCGTGGTGCACCGACCGGACCAGGGATTGGTCGTCTTCCAGGAGTAGCGAGCCATGCTGCAGCAGCGCCGTGTCGCCCCGCCGCTGTGCGCTGCCCAGCACCTTCTTGCCGCCGACGACGATTTCCCCTCCGACCGCGGCGGCAAAGCAGGGGCCGCTACCCAGCCCCGGCACGCTCCGATTGTCCGCCAGGTCGGCAGGAACGCCCAGCGCTGCCACGGCCCGGGCCAGCACACCGTGGATGGTGCGATAGGCCGCCTGCAGCGTGCCATAGGCGGTAACCGGCGCCGCAACCGCGTAGGTCAGCTCCCGTGCGTGCCAGACCCCGCGGCCTCCGGTGGGACGGCGAACGCAGTCAATGCCCAGTTGGCTGATCCGGGCGCGGTCGTAACGGCGTGCGGCGGGTTCGTGGCGACCGAACGAGAGGCAGTGGGGATCCCAGCGATACAGCCGCCAGAGCTGGCCCCCGGTGGCCTCGGCCCAGTCGAACATGGCGTGGTCGATGGCCATGTTCTGCCAGCCGGGTCGAGGCAGGGCGTCGATCCAGAGACCGCCCGAGCCGGTCCTGGCCTCGGGCGGGGGTGATGCGCGGCTTACGATATGTACTCCTCGATCGGCGGGCAGGCGCAGACCAGGTTCCGGTCGCCGTAGGCGCCGTCGATCCGCGACACCGTGGGCCAGACCTTGTGTCCGCGGACGGCCGATGAGGGGAAGCCGGCCCGCTCGCGCGAGTAGGGGCGGTTCCACTGATCCGCCGCCACGTGCTGCAGGGTGTGCGGCGCATGGAAGAGCAGGTTGTTGCCCCGCTCGGCCACGCCCGACTCGATCTCGCGGATTTCCTCGCGGATGGCAATCAGCGCGTCGCAGAACCGGTCGATCTCTTGCTTCGATTCGCTCTCGGTCGGCTCGATCATCAGCGTGCCGGCCACCGGGAACGAGACCGTCGGCGGGTGGAAGCCGTAGTCGATCAGCCGCTTGGCGACATCCTCGACCTCGAGGCCGGCGGACTGCTTGAACGGGCGGAAGTCCACGATGCACTCGTGCGCCACCAGGCCGTCGCGACCAGTGTAGAGCACCTGGTACTGCTCGGCCAGGCGCTTCGAGAGATAGTTGGCGTTGAGAATGGCGTACTTGGTGGCCAGGGTCAGACCGTCGGGCCCCATCATCCGAATGTAGACCCAGCTGATCGGCAGGATCGAGGGGCTGCCCCACGGTGCGGCCGAGATGGTTCCGCAGCTTTCGGGGCCGCCGACCGGAATGACCGGATGGGTCGGCAGGTACGGCGCCAGGTGCGCGGCTACGCCGATCGGCCCCATGCCCGGGCCGCCGCCGCCGTGCGGAATGCAGAACGTCTTGTGCAGGTTGAGATGGCAGACATCGGCGCCGATGGCGCCCGGCGAAGTGAGGCCCACCTGCGCGTTCATGTTGGCGCCGTCCATGTAGACCTGGCCGCCGTGTTCGTGCACGATCTGGCAGATCTCGCGAATCCCGCTTTCGAAGACGCCATGGGTCGACGGGTAGGTCACCATCAGGGCGCCGAGCTTGTCGGCATGCGCAGCTGCCTGCTTGCGCAGGTCGGCGATGTCGATGTTGCCCTGCGCGTCGGTCTTGGTCACCACGACATCGAACCCGGCCATCACGGCGCTGGCCGGGTTGGTGCCGTGCGCCGACTGCGGAATCAGACAGACGGTCCGATGCTTGTCGCCGCGGGCCTTGTGGTAGGCGCGGATTACCATCAGGCCGGCGAACTCACCCTGGGAGCCGGCGTTGGGCTGCAGCGATACCCGGGCAAACCCGGTAATGGCCGAGAGCCAGGCTTCGAGTTCACTGAAGAGCTGCTGGTAGCCGGCGGCCTGCTCGCGCGGAGCAAACGGGTGGATGGCGCCGAACGCGGGCCACGACACGCCGACCATCTCCGCCGTTGCGTTGAGCTTCATGGTGCAGGAGCCGAGCGGAATCATGGCGGCGGTCAGCGAGAGATCGCGGGCCTCGAGCTTCCGGATGTACCGGAGCATTTCCGTTTCCGACCGGTAGCGATGGAAGATCGGATGGGTCAGGAAAGCCGAGGTCCGAACCAGCGCCGACGGAATCGCGTCGTCGATCTCGTCGCCGGGCAGGGCGATCGGCGCCGCGTCCGCTGCGAAGCAGGCGAGGATGTCGTTCAGGTCGGCGACCGTGGTCGTTTCATCGAGCGCGATCCCGATCCGGGACGGGCTGATGGCGCGCAGGTTGATCCGGCGTTCGATGGCAGCGGCATGGATTCCCGCCGCTGCTGCCGGGTCGACGTCGATCGCGATGGTGTCGAAAAAGGCGCGGTGCGCCAGGCGATGCCCGGCTGCCACGATCCGCTTGGCGAGCAGCTTGGCGAACTGGTGGGTCCGGTCGGCAATGTGGAGCAGCCCTTCCGGTCCGTGATAGACGGCGTACATCCCGGCCATCACGGCAAGCAGAACCTGCGCCGTGCAGATGTTGCTGGTGGCCTTCTCGCGGCGGATGTGCTGCTCGCGGGTCTGCAGCGCCATTCGGAGGGCCATCTTGCCTTCGCGGTCCTTCGATACGCCGATCAGACGGCCGGGCAGCTGGCGCTTGAGCGCGTCCGACGCCGCCATGAATGCTGCATGCGGCCCGCCGTAGCCCAGCGGTACACCGAAGCGCTGGGTGTTGCCCACCGCGAGGTCGGCGCCCCAGTCGCCGGGGGCTTGCAGTTTGGTCAGGGCGAGCAGATCGGTGGCCACCGCCACCAGCGCCTTGACGCCGTGCGCCTGCGCAGCCACCGAGGCGAGGTCGCGCACGCTGCCCTCGGTACAGGGGTACTGCAGCAGGCAGCCGATGACCGAGTCGTCGAAGAGGAAGTCGTTCGGGTCGGCCACTACGATCCGGACGCCGCGGGCCTCGGCGCGTGTTTCGACCACCGCAATGGTCTGCGGATGGCAGCGGTTGTCGACCAGGAAGGTTTTGTCTCCCTTGACACTCGTCGCGCCGAGTGCCACGCCGAATGCCTCGGCCGCGGCGGTTGCCTCGTCGAGCAGCGACGCGCTGGCCACCGGCAAGCCGGTCAGGTCGCTCACCACGGTCTGGAAGTTGAGCAGCGCCTCGAGACGGCCCTGCGCGATTTCCGGCTGATAGGGCGTATAGGCGGTGTACCATCCCGGATTCTCCAGGATGTTCCGCTGGATCACCCCCGGCACGTAGCAGTTCGAATAGCCCATGCCCAGGTAGGAGCGGAAGACCTCGTTGGCGGCGGCGCGCTGGGCCAGTTCGGCCAGCGCTTCCGTCTCGCTCACCGCGGCGGGGATGTCGAGAACGGCCTTGGTGCGGATGTCCGTCGGCACGACGGCGTCGATCAGCGCGTCGAGGCTCGGGTAGCCCAGGCTCTGCAGCATGGCGTCGGCGTCGGCCGGTCTGGGGCCCAGGTGGCGATCGACGAATGTCGTGGCTGGATTCTTCATGGTCGTGTTGACGTTCCGATTATGGTCAAGCGCAAATGCCCCGAAGGCGTCTCACCCCGGGGCATCGCGACAACGTTGACAAGCGTTTTCGATCCGGAGGAGCGTTAGGCGCCGATGTGGGATCGATAAGCGGCTGCGTCGAGCAGTCCGTCGAGTTCCGCCGGGTTCGAGGCTTTGAGCCGAATCATCCAGCCGTCGCTGAAGGGCGTCCGGTTGACCAGCGCCGGATCCGTGTCGAGCGCGCTGTTGACCTCGACGACCTCGCCGGCAACCGGCGAATACAGATCCGAGACGGCCTTGACCGCCTCGATGGTGCCGAAGGCCTGATGGGTCGAGAAGCTCTCGCCGGCCTTGGGCAGGTTGACGAAGACGACGTCGCCCAGCTCGCCTTGTGCGTAGTCGGTGATACCGATTTCGATCACGCCGGCCTCGCCCGTCAGGCGAATCCACTCGTGTTCGGCGGTATAGCGAAGATCGTCCGGGACGTTGGCCACCGGGTGGTTCCTTGTGGTGAGACGGGTAACACGATACCCCGCAGGGGGAGCGGGGTCAAGCCGAGGGTCGGCCGTTATACCGGATCAGGTCGTTCCAGACGGCGCGTGCGCGGGCTTCGAGGTCGCCCAGGCTGCCGTCGTTGTCGATTACGTAGGTGGCGCGCGCCCGTTTTTCCTCCGACGGGATCTGCGCTTCGATCATGGCCTGCGCCGTCGCGGAATCGAGGCCGCGGATCTGTTCCATCCGGGCTCGCCGCGTTTCGATCGGCGCATCGACCAGCACCACGGCGTCGAAGCTGGCCGGGTCGAGCACCTCGAAGAGCAGCGGGATGTCCTGCACCACGATCGGCGTTCCGCTCTGCCTGGCGTCCTCCATCATTTGATCTCGCCGGGCCCGTACGGCCGGGTGGGTGATGGCGTTGAGCGTTTTCCGCGCGGCCGGGTCCCTGAAGATGAGGGCGCGTAACACGCCTCGGTCGAGGCTGCCGTCGTCGGCCAGAATCGAGCTGCCGAATTCACGGACCATGGCATCGAACACTGCGGTGCCGGGCTGCTGCAATTGGTGGACGATGGCATCCGCGTCGATCACCACGGCGCCCCACTCCGCGAAGAGCCGGGCCACCGAGGATTTGCCGGAGGCGACATTGCCCGTGAGACCGACGCTCAGCATCGGTCAGAGGATCCGGGTTTGATCTTCGTCCTGCCGAGGCACCCGATGGCAGCGGCGGCAGCGTGCTTCGTACGCTTCGGTGCCGCCGACCATGATGGTGGGCGAATCCCAGCGCGCGGGACGGCCGCTGAGGAGGCGCTGGTTCCGGCAGGCGAGGTCGCCGCAGACGACACAGATGGCCTGCAGCTTGGTGACATCTTCGGCCACGGCCATGAGCGGCCCCATCTGACCGAACGGCTGTCCCCGGAAATCGGTATCGGTACCGGCCAGGATGACGCGAACACCGCGCTCCGCCAGCGACGTGGCCACGGCGACCACGCCGTTATCGAGGAACTGGGCTTCATCGATGGCGACGACTTCGGTGTCCGGTCGAACCTGCCGGAAAATCTCGGTGGCCGAGTCGATCGGGACGGCCTCGATGTCGGCGCCGTTATGACTCGAGATCCGAGTCACGCCGCCGTAGCGGTCGTCCAGGTGGCTCTTGAAGACCTGAACGCGGCGGCGGGCAATCAGCGCCCGCCGCACTCGTCGGATCAGTTCTTCGCTCTTGCCGCTGAACATGACACCGGCAATGACCTCGATCGTGCCGGTTCGCGAGGCGTGATACATCCGCGATTTCCTGGGATTCGGGCGAGAAGAAGTCCGACGATAGATGACCGGCGAGACCGGGTCAAGCCGGCCGCCGTGGCGGCCGACTGTCGCGTGGCTTGCGATCCCGGGCGTCGCGATCCCGCGGCTCGCGGGTTCGCGGATCTCTCTCTCGGCTCTGATCGAGTCGTGCCGCCAGGCGTCGCCCGCGATACTGATGGCCGGCCAGCCGCTCGGCGGCGTCGTTTGCATCGCGTTCGCTGGTCATCTCGATCAGCGAGAACCCGTCGCGGAGTTCGAGTCGGCCCAGCGTGTCGCGCTTGACTCCGGCGGCCAGCACCACGCTCAAGAGTTCGGCCGAGGTCGCGCCATCCTTGCGGCCCAGGTTGATCCAGACTTTGGGATGGGCCGGTGCTTGCGATGCGACCGGCGCTGCCGGAGCCGGAGTGTGGGTTCGCGCTTCGATCCAGAGGCTCTGGACCGCGACGGCCACTTCGGCGCCGCTCCAGCGGTCGAGCAGCGGCGCTACCGTGGCATAGGCGCCCCGGTCGATCGGACCCTCCAGCCGGGAGCGGATGGCGCGGCGGTCGTCCTGAATGGCCCGCTCGGCCTGGTCGAGCCCGCCGGGCAGGATCAGCGGATCGACCCGGCCCACGATCCGGGCGAAATAGCGCTCGGCGCCCGGGGCAATCAGCACGACGCTCTGGTCGGGTGCGGCCTGGGCCAGCAGTTCGGGCGGCGGGGCATCGAAGAAGACCGTGGCGGGGCCGACCGGAATGGTGCCCGCCACCGGGCGCGCAGTGACCCCGTGGCTGGCGAGCCGCTCGATCAGCGTCTGGTGCGATTCGGTCGACGCGGTCCAGACCTCAATCTCGTCCAGGTTGAGCAGATCGGCGGCGCGGGCCACGGCGGCAGCGCGATCGTCCCAGCGGACGGCGGCTCCGCGGGCTCGGCCCACCTGTGCCGGCGGGGTCGGGTTGGCCAGGGGGCCCATCGTCGGTGCGCGCCAGGCGTAGCGCTCCGCAAACGCCACCGTACCCGCCGGGTCGGCGGTGATGACGATGCGCTGGGTTTCCTTGGGAAGGTCGGCAAAGACGGGCACGAAGCCCTCGTCGGCCAGCTCGAGTTCGGGCCAGACGATTACCACGCCCCGCACCAGGTCGATGCGCAGCTGGCTGCGTCGGAGCAGTTCGGTGGCGGTGGCGAGTGAGAGAACCAGCGAGGTGATGCGATTGGCGGTCAGGTGGTGCGCCGCCCGGCTCGGATTGGGCGCCACGGCGACCGTGACCCCGGCATGGCGTCCGGCCAGGGCGGTGGCCTGGCCCCAAGTCTCGAGGGCCGCATCCGGCGCGATTACCAGGACCGGTCCCGCCTCGGCCGACTCGGCAGGACGCCCGAGCAGGGCTGCAAGTACGGGAATGGCGTAGGCTGGGGCGGGGGGGGCGGCCAGGACGAGATTGTTACCGCGCGCGGCCACGGCCACGGCGGATGTTACCCCAAAGGCTTCCAGCGACCCGCTCACCGGCGGGTTGGTCGATTCGACGTCGGACACGGGCACCTCGATTGTCAATGAAAACGGCTCATTACGCCCGGCTGCGGCCCAACCGCACCGGTCTTCAGCGTAACACTGTAATCTAACATTGACTTCGCTCGGGCAACCCACGAACCTTCGCGAAACCTCAACTTCCCGAGCAAATTCCCGTGACGAAGGTGCTTCGCCTCCCCGATCCCGTGTCCAGCAATCTGACCCACATCAAAGGCTCCGAAACGGTCGCCATCAACGCCGAAGCCCGCCGTCTGCGCGGGTTGGGCAAGGATGTGGTCGACCTGAGTGTGGGAGAGCCGGACTTCGATACGCCGGCGCCGGTGGCGCAGGCAGGAATCCAGGCGATTCAGAAGGGCCAGACCCGGTACCCGCCCAATGTCGGCATCCCGGAACTTCGGAATGCGATGGCCACGCACCTGAGCCAGATGTCGGGCGGGCGGGCGATCGATCCCGATCGCTTCGTGATCAGCTCCGGTTCGAAGCAGTCGCTTTTCAATGCCTGCTTTTCGCTGTTCGGACCAAAGGACAAGGTTCTGATTCCGGCGCCGGCCTGGGTCTCGTATCCGCAGATCGTGCACCTCTCGCGCGCCGAGCCGGTCATGGTGCCGGGAGAAGTCGAATGGGGGCTCAAGGTCAGCGTCAAAGACTTGGACCGGCACTTCGATAAACTGGTGCGCGGGATCGTGCTCTGCTCGCCGTGCAACCCGACCGGGGCCGTTTATACGCTCTCCGAACTTCGTGCCATCGGCGACTGGGCCAGGAAGCACAATATCTGGGTCATCAGCGACGAGATCTACCGCCGGATCTACTACGGACCCGGCGCGGCGCCGTCGTTCTTCGATTTGCCGGATGAGTATCTCGAGAAGACCATCGTCATCTATGGCGCGAGCAAGGCGTATGCGATGACAGGCTGGCGGATCGGCGCAGCTTACGCGCCGCCGTCGATCGTCAAGGCCATGGCCAATCTGCAGTCGCACACCACGACCGGGGCCAACCATCCGGCGCAGGTCGCGGCGGCGGCTGCTTTCTCGGATCCCAAGGTCGAGCAGGAAGTGGTCAAGATGACGGCCGCATTCCGTCGTCGTCGTGACCGCCTGGTCGAGCGGTTCCGGACCGAGGCGCCCGGGATCGAGTTCGTCGAGCCGCTGGGTGCGTTCTATCTGTTTTTCCGGGTCGACGGGATCCGGGAAAAGCCGGCGGTTACGGGCACCAAGTTCTGCGAACGGCTGCTCACCGAGCATGGTGTCGCGGCGGTGCCCGGGGCCGCCTTCGGCGACGATCGCTGGGTTCGGCTCTCGTACGCCGCCTCCGACAAGGATCTGGAGAAGGCTGTGCACCGGTTGATGCGCTGCATCGCGGAGTTCGAAGCGGGCGGGGTGTGAGCACGCGGCTCCTCTTTGCGCGAGTGCGCCGGGTGGTCGATGGGACTCCCGGCGCGGTGGCGGCCTCGATGATGCCGCCGGCCGTCGAGGGGCGTCCCGATGTCTATCGGCAGGTTCAGTCGACCGTGGTCGAAGGGGCCACGCTTGCCGTGCATCAGGTGGTCCGCGCGCCCTGCCCGGAGCCGATGGCCTTTCTGGACGGCACGCAACGCTACGAAATCGTCAGCTATGTCGGCACCTCGCCGGTCGTGGCGGCCGTGATCAGCGCGGCGGTACGGCTGCGGGTGGACGGGCGATATCGGACGGTGGTACACGATGCGGCCCGTCTCCTGATCGGGAGCCCGGAGGCGCTGACCGCTTTCGCGGGCCGACTGCCCGAGTGGCGTCACATCGAGCTGGATCTCGATGGGCCCGACCATCCGCTGCAGGAACTCGAGCTGATCCGCAAATCGGTCGACTTTCATCGCAGTATGCTGGAACGAGGGGTCGCGGCGGCGTTCCGACGTCACGACGCGGGCTGGCTCGTCATCGACGGGGTGTTGCCGGATATGAAGCTGGCCGCCGACCCGCAGATGATCGGCGTGTCTAAGAGTCACGCCACCCTGCCGTTCGAAGAGCGAACCAGCGTTACCACCTATCTCACCCTGCCGCACGGCTACCGGACCAGTGTCTTCCAGGCTGCAGGCAGTCATCCGGCGCCGGTGCATTCCTGGGCGTTGCGGCTTTGGCCCCACGAGGGCAAGGACATCTTTCACGGACTGGTGCGCATCGAGGTTGCTGCGCACAGCGACTCGGCTGCGCGCGCCGATCTGCTCTCGGCCTGGCTGCTTGCCGAGCGGGCGCCGCTGGCGAGGCCGGATGCGCGCTGGGACCGGCTGCTCTACGGCGTGGCGCAGGTCGAGCGCCATCTGAGGGCACGATGATCGGACGCGTGGTTGCGACAGAACTCAAGCCGAGTACGCCGCATCAGTTTCTCTTCTGGACGGCGCGGGATACGGCGGTCGGGATTGGTTCGATCGTGCGGGTCGAAGCGCCCGGACGGACCGTCTATGGCGTGGTGACCGACGCGTTTGCCTACTCGGACCTGGCCACGCCGATGGACGCGGTCTACGGCGCCGACGGCGATCCCAACAGTCCGGTCGAGCCCAGCGAGCGGAGCGAGATTCGACTCTTCCAGACCGCCGTGCTGCGCCATGAGCCGGAGGAGCCGCTGCAGGCGGTGCCGCTGGGCCAGGTCCATCTTGCCTCGGACGCCGATGTTGCCTTTGCGCTCCGGATGGACGCCTATATCGGCGGCGACAAGCCGACCGGTGTGCCGGTCGGGGTATACGCAGCTGGCGGGCTCGAAGCTCCGGTGTACCTCGACGCCGACTTTCTGCTCGGTCCGGAAGCGGCCCATCTCAACATCACAGGCGTTTCCGGTCTGGCCACCAAGACGTCGGCGGTCGAGTTCTTCCTGACCTCGATCTTCCAGCAGTTCCCCGCGCACAAAGGCAGGGTCGCGGCGCTCTGCTTCAACGTGAAGGGGCCGGACCTGCTCTTCCTCGACCGCCAGGGCACCTTGGACGATGAGGATCGGCGCCTCTACGGCCGGTTGGGCCTCGAACCGCGCCCCTTCGAGCGGGTCCGCTACTTTGCGCCGTTCAAGAATGACGGCGTCAATCTCAATACGCTGCGGACCAATCAGGAGCTGATTCCGACCGAGCCGCTGGTGTGGGGGCTGCGCGAGGTGCTGGACTACACCGAAGTCCTGCTCAACCGCGACGACATCGATGCCAAGGCCGACGGCTTCATCGACTTCCTGGCCGAGCGGGTGGTCGGGAAGGAGTTCCACGATGAGCTGTCGGGAAAGACGTTCTCGGTGCGCAGCTTTGCGGAGCTGGAGGACTTCTTCAAATCGATCTTCCAGTTTCTGGAGCTCTCCCGCGGCGGCGAGATCTGGCGCACCCATCACGTCGCCACCATCCGGAAGATCCGTAACCGGCTCGGCAATATCAGCACCCGCTCGAAGGGGCTGGTAACCGACAACGGTGAGGTCAACGACCTCCCCTGGGGAGAGTTCGGCGACCGGACCGTCTACGTCGTCGATGTGGCGGGGCTCGATCCGCTGGCGCAGGATCTGGTCTTTGCCCGGATCGTGTCCAAGCTGCGTGAACATCTCGAACGCCGCGACTTGGGTGTCGAGCATGTCGCGGTCTTCGTCGACGAACTCAACAAGTATGCTCCGCAGGAAGGGCACGATACCTACGTCCGGAAGATGCTGCTCGATCTGTCGGAGCGGGGCCGGTACCTGGGCCTGGTGCTCTTTTCTGCGCAGCAGTTCCGCTCTCAGGTTCACAAGCGTGTAGTCGGCAACGCCGGCACGGCCGTTTACGGACGCCTGGACGCCGACGAGCTGGCCACGCCGGGATACGGTATCCTCTCGCCGGCCATCAAAGCCAAGCTGGCGGCGCTGCCCAAGGGCGAGTTGATGATCCGTCACCCGCACTTCACCCAGCCGATCTTTCTCCGATTCCCCCGCCCGTCGGTGCTCTCGGGGCGAGAAGGGATCGATCGCTATCCGCCGGAACCCGAAGTCCCCTTCGAGGATGCGGTGGTCCGAAGACTCCGGGCGCTCGAGCCCGGGCTGCCCGGCAACCGGATCAAGGATCTGATTGCCGGTCGAGCGCAGGATGACGTGGTGCGCGCCCTGCACGCCACCATCCGGAATCGGCCGGGTGATGTGGTCGCCTTCTTCATTAAGTGCCTGGGCCGTGAGGTCCGGACTCGATCCGTGGCTCCGACCAACGGCGGGATCGCTCGGCTCAAGAACGTCGACGACCCCTACGCCTGATCGGGCCGGGCGCCCGTGAGGATCGGGCTTCCGTTGGGATCCTGTCGGGACCGAACCCAGCCATGACGAGGTGACCGGGGCCCGTCACTTGGGCTAGATTAGACCGTGCTGCTCGCTCACCTCGCCGACCTCCATCTCGGCTACCGCCAGTACTACCGCCAGACCGCCGCCGGGATCAACCAGCGTGAGGCCGACGTCGCGCGCGCGTTCGTCCAAGCCGTCGATCAGGTCATTGCCAAGCGGCCCGATGTCATCGTCGTCGCCGGCGACCTCTTCCATGCGGTGCGGCCGACCAACCAGGCCATCATCCACTGCTTCCGGCAGTTTCAGCGGATTCGGGAGGCCCTTCCGGCCACCAAGGTGCTGATCGCGGCCGGCAATCACGATACCCCGCGGGCCACCGAGACCGGCTCGATCCTCAAGCTCTTTTCGGGGCTGGGTATCGAGGTCGCGACCGACGAGGCGGCCATCGTTCGCTATCCCGATCTCGATCTGGCCGTCAAGCTGGTGCCCCATTCCGCTCTGGTTGCCGAGGATCGGCCGCGGCTCGATCCCGAGGGCGACGAGCGGTATCACGTCCTGGTGCTCCACGGCGACACGCCGGACCTCGATCCGCTCGATCGCTGGTGGGCCGAACCGGGCGGCGCGGCGGTCGACCCGAGCGAGTTTGCCGACCCCCGCTGGAGTCATGTCGCACTCGGCCACTACCATGTGATGCTACAGGTCGGTCGCCATGCCTGGTATTCGGGGGCGCTCGATTACGTCACCCCGAATCCCTGGGGTGAACTCGCCAAGCAGAAGGAGCGTAAGGTTCCCGCCAAGGGCTGGCTGCTGGTCGATCTCGAAACCCGCCAGGTCATGCCGCAGTATCTCGAACCAGCCCGACGCCTGATCGACCTGCCGCCGATCGACGCCCGGGATCTGGCCGCGTCCGAGATCGACAAGGCCATCCAGGAGCGGCTGGCCGGCATCCGCGGTGGCTACGCCGATCAACTGGTTCGGCTGGTGGTGCGCGACGTGCCGCGCTATGTCGCCCGCGAACTGGATCACGCCGCGGTCCGGACCGCCAAGGCCACGGCCCTGCATTTCCGGCTCGATCTCCGCCGGCCCGATCTGCATCGTACTGTCGGCGTCGGGGCGCCGGGGGCACGACAGACGCTGACCGACGTGCTGCGAGGCTTCCTGGCCCGCAGGCCGCTGCCCGAACGGGTCGACCGGGATGCCTTCGTGACCCGCGGGACGACGTTGCTCGAGGCGGTATCGACGGCGGAGCCGGAGAGCTGATGCAGATCCGACGCCTTCGCCTGCTCAACTTCCGGCAGCACGCCGACACGACGCTCGATTTCGATACCGGGCTGACCGGGATCATCGGCCCGAACGGCGCCGGGAAGTCGACCCTGCTCGAAGCGGTTGCCTGGGCAATGTACGGAACGTCGGCCGCGCGAGGGACGAAGGACAGCATCCGGCGCCGCAATGCGCCGCCGCGCTCCCGGGTGGAGGTCGAACTCGAGATCACCATCGGTGCGCATACCTATCGCATGGTCCGCTCGCTGCAGACTGCGGCCCTCTATCAGGACGGCGGACCGGCGCCGGTGGCCAACAGCGGCCCCGCCGTGACGGACAAGATCACCCGCTTGCTCGGCATGACCCGGGACGAGTTCTTCAATACCTACTTTACCGGGCAGAAGGAACTTGCCATCATGGCGTCGATGTCGGCGCCCGAGCGAGCCAGGTTCCTGAGCCGGGTGCTGGGGTACGAGCGGCTGGCCATGGTGCAGGTGACTCTGCGCGACGAGCGGACCGGCCTCCGGGGGGCGCTGGGCGTGGCGGAGTCGGCCCTGGGCGACCTGGCAGAACTCGACCGCGAAGCGCAGCAGGTCGAAGCGCGGCTCGGCGTGGCGGAATCGGCGCTGGGCACCACCGGGGCGCGCCGGGAGGCGGCCGATGCCGTGCTGGCGGCGCTGGTCCCCGAATGGGAAGAGGCCCAGCGCCGGCGCGACGAGGTCGCGGCGATCCAGACCGATCTGAGCATTGCAGAGCATGCGGCAGTCGAGGCCAAACGCGCCTGCGAAGCGATCGACCGTGATCTGGCGGAGTCACTCGCAGCCAGCGCTAAGCGGGACGAGCTGGCGCCCCGCCTTGCCGAGTGGGATGCCCTGATTGCCCGGCGTGACGGACTCGAACAGGCCGCCTCGGCCTTCTCGGAGCGCCGGGCCCTGGATGCCCAGGCCGCCGAGATTCGGAAGCTCCTGGCCGGCCAGGAGGCACGGCTCCGGGAACTGCCAGATCAGGCCCGCCTCGATGCGACCCGAGCCTCGCTGACGGCGCTGCAGGATGGTGCGCACCAGGCGGCGCATGCGCTCGAAGAGCAGCGGACCGAGTGGGTCCGCGAAAAGCAGGATGCCGAGACCATGCGGAAGGGGCTGCTCAACGAGTACGAAGAGGTCGCTGAGCAGAAGGCGCGGCTCGAGGCGGCCGGCGCGGCCGGCGTCTGTCCGACCTGCGGCAAGCCGCTTGGGGCCGAGTTCACCGGCGTGCTCGATGACCTGGAAAGCCGCCTGGCCGACATTCGCGGCGACGGCAAGCACTATCGGGCCCGGATCGAACAGCTCTCGCGCGAGCCCGACGGGGTGGCCGCGGCAAAGCGGCTGCTGGATCAGGCCGAGGCGGATCTCAAGCGGCTGACGGCCGAGGTCGGGCGGATGACGGAAGCTGTGGCCGAGCGGTCGCGGACCGAGGCTGTGCTGGTGGCGCAGCGGGAGCGCCTGGCCGATCTCGATGCTCGCCTGGCCGCGACGCCGTCCTCGTACGACGAAGTGGAACACAACCAGGTGCGGGCCCGAGTTACGGAGCTGACGCCTCTTCGAGACGAAATGATGCGGATTGCCGCCCGGGCCGACCGCGCGCCCGAACTGGTGCAGAAGGCCACTGCCGCGGAGCAGCATCTGACCCGGCTCGAAGCTGCCGCACTCGGCCTGAGTGAGAAACTTTCGGCGCTGGGCTGGTCGATCGAGGCCTTTGCGGCGCTCAAGGAGTCGTTTCAAGCTGGTGAGCGCGAGGCCCGTGACGCCCACCTGGCGCTGGTTCGCGCCCAGGCCGAGCACGCCGCGGCCCTGGAGCAACGCACGGCGGTATCCCGGCGGCGGGAGGAGCGCGATCGGCGCCTGGCCGAAGCCGAACGTCTGCGCACCGAGCTGGCGATGAACCAGGAACTGGATCGGGCCTTCAGCGAACTGCGGGACGATCTCAACGCGGCGCTCCGTCCCGACCTGGCGGATGCGGCCTCGACGCTGCTTCGTGATCTTACCAATGGCCGCTACACCGATCTCGAACTCGACGAGGATTATCTGGCCACCATCGTCGACGACGGCGAGCCCAAGCAGGTCATTTCGGGTGGTGAAGAGGATGTTACCAACCTGGCCCTCCGGCTCGCCATCAGCCAGATGATTGCGGAGCGGGCGGGGCAGCCGTTCTCGCTGCTGATCCTCGACGAGGTCTTCGGCTCGCTCGACGAAGAACGGCGCAATGCGGTGATGGACCTGTTGCGCGGCCTGGCCGATCGATTCCCGCAGGTCATTCTGATCACGCATATCGAATCGGTCCGGGAGGGCTTCGATCGGATCATCCGGATCGACTACGATGTCGAATCGGGGGTGGCATCGGCGCGGGAAGAGGATCCGCAGCGATCGGGGATGTCCCATGCGGCGGCGTGATCGGGTCGTCGGTCCGGAGCCGTTGCTGGTCGAGGACATCGATGCCCTCAACCTGCTGTTTTCCGACGCGTTCACCGATCGGTATCACCGCGACGGCATGTCCGGCGTGCGGGTGCCCCCGCTCAACCCCGCCATCTGGCGCTATGCACTGGCCGTGGCCGGCGACGGCGCGATGCAATGGCGTGATCAGGCAGGCCAGCTGGCGGCGTTCAATCTCGCGCATGTCTCCGGGACTGAGGGGTGGATGGGTCCGCTGGCGGTGCGTTCGGATCTGCAGCGGGGCGGGGTCGGGCGTCGGATCGTGCGGGCCGGCGTCGATTTTCTTCGCGAGCGTGGCTGCCGTGTCATCGGACTCGAGACGATGCCGCGCACCGTCGACAATATCGGATTCTACAGCGGGCTCGGCTTTCGGCCCGGCCACTTGACCGTCTCGATGCAGCTTGCCATTCCACGTGGGGCCGGTGTCCCGACTTTGATGAGCGGTGATTTGGGCCCTCATGAAAGCTGGTGGCCGACGGGTCGCCGTCTGCTCGATCGCCTGATCCCGGGGCTCGACTTCGCTTGCGAAGTCGAGACGACTCTGGCGCAAGGGCTCGGCGACATTTCCGTCATTGCCGACCAAGGGGAGTGGTCCGCCTTCGCGCTCTGGCACGACGTTCCGTTGGCACAGGGCCGTCCGGCCGAAGAGGTCCGGATCCTCAAGCTGGCGGCCGCCGATCGCGCTGCGCTCCGGCGGGTCATCGACGGCGTCATGGCGGCGGCGACCGTCCGCGGGGTGCATCGGATTGCCGTCCGCTGCCAGACGGCTCAGGTCGCTGCGTACGAAACCCTGCTCGAACTGGGCTTCCGAGCCCATTGGACAGATCTGCGGATGGCGCTCAACGAGCGTCCTGAGCAGGCGCCGTCGGGAGGAATCGTCCTGTCGAACTGGGAGATCTGACTGTCTCGCCCTGTCCACAGGGTCGCATCACTGAGCAAAGTGCCAGGAGTGAAATAGCCACTCGCCCCGCCAGACGGGTATTGGACGCAGTTCTGCAACCAGGACGCTACGACAGACGGGGTCAACTGATCGAGTCTCCAGAGCCTCAGCCAAGTCACGCCAGGACTCCGAAGCGAGTGGTTGCGACATCATCGCGAATGTACCGTACATGGAGTTCTAAGGTCGAGGGATACGCCATGGTGGGTAGAGCGTGCCTCCGAGGTAGGCCCAGGACGAAGAGAAAAATGTGACGACTCGATCGCCACTTGGTGCCAGGAGACCTGCCGTGGTGACGTCTTCTACCGCAAAGGCACTCCCCAGTCGATACAGATAGAAAGAACGCGTCGTAGGTGGTGTTTGTCCTCTTGAGACAGCAAGCGAATCCATTGCCCACATCGCAACCTGACACAGCGAGTCAGCTGTCGTCAGCATGACACTATCAGCCGAGGCTTGTGGTAGTGAGAGCATGGATCGTAGCGCGGCATGTGCGCTGTCGGAACTCGAAAGAAGTGGCACCAACACGCTTAGCCGACTGCTACTGAGCGTATCCGCAGCGATACAGGGGTTGCTCTGAGCTACCGAGGGAGACGCCTTCCCCCAAGCGATAGCCAAAAGTAGCAGCAGCACTAAAACACTCCTCTTGAGCACTGGCATGATCGTCAGCATCTGCATCGATCCAGCGCTGCTCACTGACGATGATAGCGATGGGCAACAACCTTCTGCGTACCCTCCTGTGCCGAGTAGAGTCCGAGCATATAGTCCTTGCCGACCTCGAGGAGTTCGAATCCGGAGGGGAATCGAACGGTGCCGATGACCTTGCCGTCATTGGTGAGGCCTTCGATTACAACAGACGAATCTCCAAGGACTGATGTTGTAACCCAGATGATGCCATTGGGGTCGGCGACAAACCCGGAGTATGGGGGCAGCGTCGCCGGTGCAGGGATCGCACGAAACCGCTCTCGAATCAGTCTCTGCATCTCCGGAGGCGTGTTGACCGACATGATAAGGCGGTCAATTGCAGCGTCGTAATGCTCCTGCAGCACGGGTCTGTTCGGAGTCCCGGCATGGATTGTTCCCTTGAGGTTGCCATCATACGAGTAGATCCGAATCTCGGCTGATTGGCCGTTTCCGTAGTACAGCCAATCCGGACCCGTTGCGAAATGCGCGATCCGACCCAACGGCCTGTTCTCGCCGACTTCGACCTCACCGATTGACCCGATGCTGTCGCCCGCTGTATTCCATACCAATAACGGGGCGCGGTAGATGGGCGAATCCTTGCCTGGCGCTCCCATGCTCGACACGCGAAGGATTACGCCGATCTTGCTATTTCCGGAGCAGTCCATTCTTGCGGGGTGTCGGGAAGTCAGGATTTCCCGGGAAACATGACCGCTGGAATCAACCAGAGTGATTCTGTTGAGCGCAGGATCCCAAGTGAAGACGGTGTCGGCTGCACAGCGGCCTAACCAGAGCAGGTGACGGAATTCACCGGGCCCGTGCCCGTTCCGACCTACCCGACGTTGTATCGTTCCGTCTGGTCGTATGAACACCAGGTGGCTCTCCGCCACGTCTGCCACGACAAGGGTGCCTGATGAAAGGAGCGTCGCATCGACCGCTCGTGTGAATCGCAGATTGCCGTCGCTGGCTTCACCGCCAAGGTCAAGAAACGGTTGCTCATCGACCGAAACGGCGCCGTTGCCGGCGAGATGCGGCCCACCAGATCCGGGATCTCGTTGCTTTGCGTTTGACTGGGGATGCTTTCCTCCGCATGCTGCCAAAAAGATGAATGTGAAGATGCAGTGCACTCGCATCGACTGCCTCCCGTTTATCGCTCTTTCCGCATACGTGCCGTGAGCGTGAATCGAAATAGCTGGTTCCTCATCAACGGTGGATGCTCGTGTCCACCGGGCCGGGAACGAGCACCTTCGTCGGGACGGTCCGATTGGGGGATACCGTGCCATCACCGATCTGGCCGACCTGATTGTTTCCCCAGCAGTACAGGTCGCCAGCGGTCGTCCAGCCGCAGGTGTGGTTGTTCCCGCCCGACACGCCGGCGAACAGAGTGCCGGGAGGCACAGTGACCAAGGTGGGATCATTGCGGTTTCCTGTGCCCCCGACGCCCAGCGCGCCGTCGAGGTTGTATCCCCAGCAATAGAGCGCGCCAGCGGCCGAGAGAGCGCAGGAATACCAGCCTCCTGACTTGATCACGCTGAACGTCATACCGGCCGGCAGCGCCGTCACCAGGGTCGGCGCGACGCGATCCTGGAGGCCGCCATCGACGCCCAGCTGGCGGAGGTGGTTCCGCCCCCAGCAATAGAAATCGCTGGCCGACGAGCGACTGCAGCTATGGGAAAGCCCCGCCTCGATCGTCTCGAACGTGACGCCGACCGGCGTCTGCACCAGCGTCGGCACGGTGGGGAAATCCGCATTACCGATGCCGAGATTGCCATAGGCGTTGTCCCCCCAGCACCAGATACTGCCGGTATCGGCCCGACCGCACGAGTACCCCTGCGCCACACTCACTTGGGTGAAGACGGTGCCCGGCGGCACACCGATGATGGGAGTGGGCGCCGTTCGGGTCGTGGAGGTTCCATCGCCAAGCTGGAAGGAGCCGTTGGAGCCCCAGCAGCGGATGGCCCCGGCCGTCGTGCGACCGCAGGCATGCGATCCGCCGGCTGCAACCTGCGCGAACAGGTGCCCCCCGGTCACTAACGTTGGTACTGGCCGATGGCTCGTGGTGCCATCACCGAGCGGTCCCCCGTCGTTTCTTCCCCAGCAATAGAGCGCGTCGGTGGTCGCGCGCGCGCAGGTAAAGTCGTGACCGGCCGCCAACTGCACGAATGTGACGCCCGGCGGAGTGACGATCGGCACCGGAGCCGACCGGTTCGTCGTGGTGCCGTCGCCGAGCTGGCCGTAGAAGTTCTGGCCCCAGCAGTAGATCGCGTCGTTGGTTCGACGGCCGCAGGTATGTGCGTTGCCCTGCGTCACTTCGACCCAGCCTCCTGCCGGCACCGTGACTGTGACCGTGACGGGCACCTCGACCGTGCGGGTCACGGGGGAAAATCCGGTTCCGGCGCCTTCGGCGGTCACTGTGATGGTGGTGTTGCCGGAAGCGACGCCGGTAATCACGCCCGCCTCAGAAACGCTCGCGATGGCTGGCGCCGCCGATTCGTACGTGAAAGTCACCGTCACGTCGGGGCTCGCGGGATTCGCGTCCGGCGTGAGGGCGGCGGTCTCGCCGGGGGCCACCGACACCGTCTGCGGGGAGATCTCGAGCGCGCCAAGCGCATCGGGCGCCGCCACGACGGTAATCGGGACCGTGGCCGTGCGTGTCACCGTGGTGAAGGCGCTTCCGGACCCGGTGGCCGTGACGGTGACCGACGCCGAGCCCGGCGCCACCCCGCTTATTACGCCCGTTTCCGATACCGTAGC
This sequence comes from uncultured Gemmatimonas sp., assembly GCA_964619465.1. Classification (GTDB taxonomy): domain Bacteria; phylum Gemmatimonadota; class Gemmatimonadetes; order Gemmatimonadales; family GWC2-71-9; genus SHZU01. The sequence continues at coordinate 58,983 of CAZUES010000017.1, read as the reverse complement.
GATTCCCGGTGCGTTCGACTCATACGCATAGGACACGGTGACACCGGTGGAGGCCGGATTCGCGTTAGGCGTGAGCGAGACGCCGAGCCCGACCACGACGGTGACCGGCGATGGCGCGACGGTCAGCGTGCCCAGCGCGTCGGGCAACGCGGCAACGGTGAGCTGCGCCTGCGCCGTCTGTCCGCTGCTTGCGGTGGCGGTAATCGAGGATGGTCCGGCGCTGACGCCGGTGGCCACGCACATGTTGCCGTTTTGTACTACGGTCGCCACCGCGGAGCTCGAACTCGTGCAGGAGGCAAGCGTTGCCGCCGGGGAGCCGCCAGTCACGCTCACGTTGAACGACGACGTCGCGCCGACATTGATCGTGGCGGTGGGCGGTGAGATGGAGATGGACACCGCGGGCGGCGGAGGCGGAGGTGGTACCAGACCGGTGGTGCTGCCTTTGCAGGCAGCGCCCATCGCGGGAAGCAGCAGAACGACGGCGAGGCGCGAGAATACGAGACGGGGCATGGTCGGCCTCGGCGGCGGGGTGACCGGATATCCGGTGGATCAGGCGAACGTACCTCGTCGATGTCCAAAGAACAAGCAACGCGGGCCAGGTGCGCGGGAAGCCGCCGGCATCCGGGAAAAACGACAGGAGGCTGCGTTCGCGGCTTAACGAACCGTGATCCCGACGGTCAGCTGGTAGAGTGACGCGATCACATCATCGACCCGCCCGGTGCGGAGGACGATATCGCCGATGGCGGCTACCAGTGCGCCGGCATTGACGGTGAACGCCAGCCGCCGCGACAGCGGATGGTCGTAGCCGATCCCGAAGGTCAGCCCCAGCCCAACTTCCGAGGCCACCAGCGGCTCGCTGTCGACCGCGTCGACCGTGAAGTTCCCGTATGCGATACCCACCCCACCTTTCGCGAAGAATCCCGACCGCCCCGGGTACCAGAGGACGCTCAGCGCAGCGGTCGACGTTTCGGCCACGATGTTGCCCTCCTCGTCGTCGAGGCCAAAGGCGCGGTTGATGAAGGTGAAGTTGTCGAAGCCAAGCAGGATCTTCTCGGACAGTACACCGCCGATCCGGAAGTTCGTGGTCGCCCCGGCGGTCGAGATGGCGCGTTCGCAGTTGGAGCAGGATACCAGGCCGATGCCGGGACCGCCCCCCAGCTCGATCCACAGCTTGCTGCGCTGGCGCTCCTGTGCCTCGGATGCATGAGCCGAGCACAGCAACCCGAGGAGCATCAGTGCGAGACGGCCCGCCGGGCTTGTCACGGTGCGCTCCGTCCCGTGCTTCCGATGGTCCAGGTGCTGATCAGCCTGATTTCCGGATACTCGCGCCGCTGGGCTGGCCGGTCGGAGTAGCGGCTCAGCCGGCTGTAGTAGCCGCTGTGGATCCCGATCCCGAAGTCGCGGCCGAGCGGGACGGTGAACTCGAGGCCGCCGAAATGCGCCACATGGTCGGCGGTCGCTCCGCTGACCGACCGCAGGTACTCGGTCTGTGCGTAGGCGGCGACCACCGGCAAGCCTCGCAGCTCGAGGACGCCCTCGAGTCGGATTCCGACGCCGGGGCCGAAGTCATAGTCGCGCTCGCCCACTCCCGCCTCGGGAGCGTCGATGGCGCCCAGGACGATGGCATTGCCGAAGGCTTGGGTTCTGATCCCGAGCGTATTGGACAGGCGCCAGCGCGAATGGACACCCACTTCGACACTCTGTGCGCCGTAGCGCTGGGCCGGGTTGTCGATGTACTCGAAGCGCTGGTTGGCGGTCAGTTGATGCCGGTGTCGAGCCTCGGCGCGAGTGAGGTTCCGCCCGTAGAGCCGCCCGGTGGCGCGGAGCTGCTGGAGGCCGCCGCCGGAACTCAGCTGGCCGCGGACGGCAAAGACGTCGAACGGGGTGCTGTACGGTGTGTCCAGAGGGTCGCCGTAGGAAAAGTCGATCAGTGCGGTGAGCGACCGTGCCGAGCTGTCGGCTACTTCGCGATCACCGGTGGTCCGGAGGCCGGTGTAGGTGCGGAGCATGAAGGCGTCGGGGTTTGCCGTCAGGCTGCGGTGCGTCCGCCGCCCTTGTCCGCCGGTCAGCCGGTCGAAGCTCCCGATCGGGTCGAACGGCAGGGCGATCAGTTCGCGCCAGAGCGGTGCGGCGGTGCCCGGGCCTGCCTGCCGAATGCCCGCGCCGATCCGGCCGAAGATCTCGCCCAGCGCAATGCCGCCGAAACTCGTCATCACGAAATCATTGAGCGAGGGGCGATGACGCTCGCCCAGGTGCTCCCAGGTCCAGGAGCCGATGAAGGCGAGCGGAATCGACTCCCAGTAGCTGAGGCCGTTGTGACGACCGGCGTTGAAGTAGAGCGAGCCGTGGTAGGGATGGGAAAACATGTTGGTGCCGAACTGGTTTTCGTCCCATTCCCAGCCCAGCCGGAGATTGCGCCACCACGACCACGGCGTTACCCGCGCAAAATCCTCACCCAGCACCCAGATGTCGAATCGGTTGACGACGACGTTGACGAGCAGGCCCGTCGCCATGCCGCGGAGGGCGCGGGACGGGGCCTGCAGAGCGAGCGAATCGCCGGGCGGGGCGTCGGCTGGCTGCTGCTGCGTCCTCGCCGATCCCGGCGCCAGGAGAGCCCAGCAGGCAGCCAGCGCGAGACCGCGCGCTATTGGGCGGGCCGAAGCGCCCACCAGCGGATCAGGAGCACCACGCCGATCGTGAGGAGCAGATGAATCAGCCCCACACCAACCGGCGTGATGAAGGTCAGGACGAACCAGAGGATCAATGCGACCACCGCGCCGATCAGATTCACGGATCACCTCGAAACAGGGTACGTTGACGCTCTGCCGCGTCGTCCGTATTATAGAGACGTCGGCTGGTGACTGGGAACCACGTTATTGAGCCAACAGGTCCGAGGTTGGGCCCACAATACTGCAGGTGATGCCATGCCCCCCGGGGGAAGACAGATCTTGTGGTGAGGGCGCCGAACATTCTTCTTCGGGCTTCAATAAACCTCCCGGTTGCCAGTCGACACTTGGGGCGCCGACCGACGCGAGTCGGATCGGCGCCTCTCGTTTTGGCAAGCCCCTAGCCTCAGGCCAATCGCCGTATGACTCTTTGCGTGGTCGCCCGCCGGCTGCATTTCAATGCTGCGCACCGGTTGCACAATCCGGCTCGGTCCGATGAGTGGAATCGGGCCACCTTCGGGGCGTGTAATAATGCCAACTATCACGGCCATAACTACGAACTGGACCTGCTGGTCGAGGGTGAAATCGACCCTGAGACGGGGTACGTGCTGGACGTCGCCGTCCTCAAGGCGATTGCCCAGGAGCATGTGTTGAACCTGCTCGATCACCGGAATCTCAATCTCGACGTGCCCTGGTTCGCAGGCCGGCTTCCGTCGGCCGAGAACATTGCCGTCTTCTGCTGGGAGCAGATTGCGCCGAGGTTGCCGGCCGGTCGCCTTAAACTGATTCGCCTTTGGGAGACGCCGCGGAATTATGTCGAATACCAGGGAGCCTGAACTCGAAGGCCACGTCCACGCGATTCTCGAGGCGCTGGGAGAAGATCCCGGCCGCCCTGGTTTGGTGCGCACGCCGGAGCGCGTGGCCAAAGCCTATCGCTGGATGACGCGCGGATACGACATGTCGGTGGCCGACGTCGTAGGCGACGGCGTCTTCGAAGAGAGCCACGAGAGCATGATCCTGGTGCGCGATATCGAACTGTATTCGATGTGCGAGCATCACATGCTGCCCTTCTTCGGGAAGGCGCACGTGGCCTACCTCCCGGCGGGTAAGATCATCGGCCTTTCCAAAATCCCGCGCATCGTGGACGTCTTTGCCCGCCGCTTGCAAGTGCAAGAGCGCCTGACCGATCAGGTGGCCGATGCGGTCATGGAGGTGCTCCATCCGCACGGCGTCGGCGTGGTGGTCGAGGCGTCGCATCTCTGCATGATGATGCGCGGAGTCGAGAAGCAGAACTCGACCACCGTCACCAGCGCCCTCCGCGGCGTTTTTCGGGACGACGCACGGACCCGGGAGGAATTTCTCCGGCTGGTCCACGGCCCGCGAACGCAGATGACCTGACCCGATGTTCATCGAGTTGACCGATCATCTCTGCTGCACCGAGCCGCATGACGAAGCCTTTCTTGTCCTGCTGCCCGAAGCGCTCGATGGCCGACGGGTCGTCTCCGGTGTCCTGGGTTGTCCGGTGTGCAACCGGGAGGTGCGCATCGAGGGCGGGGTGGTTGCCTTTGGCGATCGGCCGCCCGAAGCCGGGCCAACGGCGCTCACCGCGGACGCGGTAGCCGCGCTGCTTGGTCTCGATGGCCCGGGCGGCTACATCGCGCTGCTGGGTGCCGCTGGTGCTCTGGCAGACGAGCTGACGACACGGATGCCGGGAATTCGCTGGGTGCTGGTCAATCCGCCCGAGGGGGCAACGGGGTCGGCCTGGAGCAGCGTGCTCAGAGCCGATCGCCTGCCGATCAAACGGCACAGCATGCGTGGCATCGTGGTACCGTCCGATCACGGCGACCCCGCCTGGGTCGATGCCGCGCTCGGCGCGGTGCTGCCTGGCAATCGCGCGGTCATCGAGGCGCCGGTGCCGGAGCGGATCGGCGCCCAGCTGATGGCGGAAGCGGGCGGGGTGTCGGTGGTGCGGGTCTAGTTCAGCTGGCGGGCAGCCGCAGAGCCTGCCCTGCCCGGATCCGGTACCATTCCGGAATCGCATTGATCCGGCGGAGCGCTTCTTCCTCGACGCCGTGTCGCCGCGCCACGTCCCCCAGGGAATCGCCTCGCTTGACGCGCACAAGCTCTCCCAGCCGGTAACGGGGCCGATCCTCCAGCCGATGGATGGGGGTGCTGGGAAGCGCGCTCAGGCGCTCTGCAGCGTTGTCATCGGCATTCGCCGGAATTCTGAGCCAGGCCCCTCCCGGAGGCGTCACGCCCAGGACGAACTGCGGGTTGAGCCGGGTCAGGGTCTGACGATCGAGGCCAAGCGCCTGCTCCGCAACGGCCAGCCGGATCGGCTTCTCGAGCCGGACCGAGTCGACGGCAATCGGCGGCAGGGTGTCGACGTTGAAGCCGAACTTGGTTGGATCCCGCCCGATGATCGCGGCCGCCAGCAGCTGCGGCACGTAGTTCTGCGTTTCCTTGGCAACCAGTCCGCGACCCGCGAGGGCAAAGAAGTCCTTGTCCGTGGCACTCCCGCCTTCGCTCAGAGAAACGCCGCGAAGGCGAGCCAGGCTGCGGCTCAGCCGGCCGCTTCCGCCGTTGTAGGCAGCCGCGGCGACCAGTGACGATCCGAAGGTCCGGTTCAGATCTTTGATATGACGTACCGCGGCGTCGGTAGCCCGAAAAGGGTCCCGGCGCTCGTCGACCCAGCGGTCGACGCGGAGGCCGTAGTCCCGGGCCGTTTCGGGCATGAACTGCCACATCCCGACCGCGCCGGCACGGCTGACGGCGGTATTCGAGAAGCCGCTCTCGATCATCGGCAGATAGGCGAACTCGCCCGGCAGCCCTTCGCGCTCCAGATGCTCGTCGATCAGTTCCCGGTACCGGGTGCCTCGGTTGAGCCACTGGTTCATCCGGTCCCGGGCCGGACCGGTGAAGTAGTCGATGTAGCGGGTTACGTCGGGGCGCCGCAGCAACTCGGCGTCGATCGAGGACGAGTCGCGCTGGGCGGAGCTTGGGGTCGGGCAGGCCAACATGGCCAGGCCGAGCCCGAGAATGATGCGTCGCATGCCGGGGTGATGTGCAGGCTCCGAGCCGGTCGGGTCGATATCTCGTAAGTCGTTGTGTTGCAGGTGCTTGTGAAGGTTGATCCGGGCCGGCGATGGCCGCGCCGTGCCGGCAAGGCCGGCCGGGTCGCGGCCAACTTTTCCTTACAGCGTGAGGTGGGTGTCGGTGTGCCCCTCGGATTCGGCCGCCTCGTAGGTAGCATCGATCAGGTCGCGGTAGTGCTCCTCGACCACTTTGCGGCGCACCGAGAGCTTGGGCGTCAGTTCGCCGGTTTCGATCGAAAACTCGCGCGGGACGATCAGGAACTTCTTGGGGCGCTCATAGCGAGCCAACTCGCGGAGGTGTTTCGAGGCTTCGGCTTCCAGATGGGTCCGAACCTGCTCGAGGCCGATCAGCTCTTCGCGCGACTTCCACTGCAGGCCGGCAGTCTTGGCCCAGGCTTCCAGGGCGGAGAACTCGGGGGCCAGCAGCACGATGGGGAACCGGCGGCGATCGCCCAGCATCACGGCGTTGGCGATGAAGGGATTCTTGCGCAGCGCATCCTCGATCGGTTGCGGAGCAATCTTCTTGCCGCCGGCGGTCGCGATCAGATCTTTCTTGCGGTCGGTGATCTTGAGGAAGCCGTCGGCGTCGATTTCTCCGATGTCTTCGGTGTGGAACCATCCCTCGGCGTCGATTACTTCGGCCGTCGCTTCGGGCTTTTTGTAATAGCCGCGCATTACGTGCGGGCCGCGGGTCAGAATCTCGCCGTCCTCCGCGATCCGAACTTCCACTTCGGGAATGGCACGGCCCACCGTCCCGAACCGCAGGTGCTCGAAGGTGTTGACGGTAATGACGGGCGACGTCTCGGTCAGGCCGTATCCTTCGAGAATGGGAAGGCCGGCCGAGTAGAAGAACCGCGCGATGTCGCGGGACAGCGGGGCGCCGCCGGAGACAAACAGCCGGAGCCGGCCTCCGACGCGACTCCGCAGCTTGCGGAAGACGAGCCGGTCGGCCAGACCATGCGCGAGCTGCAGGCCGAACGGGATCGGTTCGCCGGCCACGCGGAGGTCTGCCCAGCGGCCGCCGACGCGCTGGGCCCAGAGGAAGATCGACCGCCTGATGCCGCCGCCCTGCGACGCCGTTTCGAGGGCGCGGGCGTAGATCTTTTCGAAGAGTCTCGGAACCGCAGCCACCACGGTCGGGCGAACGTCGATGATGTCCCGGGCCACGGTCTCGATGCTCTCGGCGTAGCTGATTACCACGCCTGCGTGGAACATGCAGTAGTGGCCCGTCATCCGCTCGAAGATATGTGAGAGCGGCAGCAGCGAGAGAAATTCGTCCTGCTCGGTAATCGAGAGAACGGCAAAACCGCCCCGCACGTTCGACGCGATGTTGCCGTGCGTCAGCATCACGCCCTTGGGCTCGCCGGTGGTGCCCGAGGTGTAGATGATGGTGGCCAGGTCGTCGGGTGTGGCGGCCAGGGCATCGGCGCGCCAGGCCGCCCGGTCGCGTTCGAGGGAAGCGGCCCGGGCTTCGAGATCGTCGAGCGAGAGGACGTCAGGCCCTTCGATGTCGGCATCGAAGCCCACCACCCATTCGACTGCGGGCGTTTCGCTCAGGATCTCCGCCAGCTTCGCATATTGCGTCTTGGTCGAGACGAAGACCAGTCGGGCCTCCGAGTCCCGCAGCAGGTACGCGATCTGCTTGGCGGTGAGCGTGGGGTAGATGGGCACGTCGATGGCGCGGGCAGTCAGGCAGGCATAGTCAGTCAGGGCCCATTCGGGTCGGTTTTCCGAGAGGATCGCCACCCTGTCACCGGGGGCAATCCCGAGCGCCAGAAGGCCTCGGCTCAACCTTTCGACGCGGCCGGCCATCTCGTCGTGGGTAATCGGAACCCACTGCCCGTCATGCTTGGCGCGCATCGCGGCCGGGTGATCGCGATAGCGGTCGATCGCCCCGAAGTAGAGGCCGGTGAGCGTGGTCGGTTCGGCGCCTGCCTTGGGCGTGCTCATTGATGCAGGAACCGGATTACCAGGGTCCGACCCGAGCCTGGAATTTCCTGGCCGTTGGCACGCCGAGCGCGAATCTGGACCACGGCGCGGTCCGGCACCGGGCGGTTGGGGAGATTCCGGACGGTAAATGTCGCGATGCCATTGTTGGCCGTCATCAGCGAGTCGTTGACTCGGCCGCTCTGGAATACCACGGTCGGCGAGTCGACCGGGACCGGCTCGATGATCCGGGCGGTAATCGGGCGCTGCGGCACGCCGGTGAGCTCCGTTCCGGCAGCTGCGAGGATCTGGAATGACGTGGTTTCGGTGTCGCGCGTCACGGTCAGCGAATCGTCTCCCACCAGATGCACGGTATCGGCCCTTCCCGTGAGGGTGATGGTGAGTCCGGTCAGCGAAGTCACGATCGTGTCCGAGCCGAAGACGCCGACTTGAATCCGGGCGGTGCCGGTGGCGCCGCTGTTGGACTGGACCAGGCCGGTGGTTTCGTTGACCGTTACCGTGGTATCGGGGCTCCGCCAGCGGAGTTGGGCAGATTCGACCACGTTGCCGTTGCGGTCGATCGCGACGGCCGATAATTGAACCGAAGACCCTGCCTCGAGGAAGGTGGTGGCGGGGTAGCGGAGTTCCAGCGAGGCAATGCCGTCGTCGTTTTCAACGATGCCGCTGCAGGCGACAGCCGCCAGAACGGCCGAAATCAGGCCGAGCCGTAGGCCTTGGCTGCTGCGACGGGCTCGAGCTCCCGGAGAGTCGATTCGGCGTGCTGAATCCAACGGTCGGCGTCCGGTCCACGGGGTGGGCGATTGAGGAAAGCGCGCAAATGCTCTGCCGCCTTCTTCTCGTTCCCGCGCTTGAGCAGCAGGAACGCCAGTCCATAATGGGCGCCCGTCAGCGAAGAGTCCAGTTCCAGGGCACGCCGGTAGTGGCGGATGGCCTCGTCGGGCTGGCCTGTCTTGGTAAAGGCAATGGCCATATTCTGGAGGATCCGGGGATCATCCGGATGCTCGCGCAGGCCCAGCCGATACGAGGTGATGGCTGCGGTGAAGTCGCCCTGACGTTCGAGCGCCAGCGCTTCGTTCAGGTAGTCGAGACGCTGAGGCCCGGATTGGTCCGGGGTCAGTTTGCCGAAAATGCGTTGCCAGAAGCTCATGATCCGTGGCTGCTCCTCTAGGCTCGCAAGTCGCTGCGGTCGAAACAGATCCAGCGCAGACTGATGCGGAGCGATGCACCGCTGCTACAACATAAGAAAGTTCTTCAAGCGGTGCAATACAAGTTGTTGTGGCATCAACGAGATCCCCGCGACCTTGCGGCCGACTTTCGGACCTCATGGCAAGGCCGTATACTTGGGCGAACCGGGGCAGGTCCTGGAGCGTGCGGTTCGACCCGCTGACCCGAAATCGGAGGAGTTCCTATGCCCCGTCCACGGCTGGATCCGGCGCGCGGCTTTCTCGAGATCGACTGGGCTCTTTTCGGTGAGTTGTGCCGGGCCATGGCGCTCAAGGTTGCTCGCGAGTACGACCCCGAAATCATCCTCGGGATTGCCACCGCCGGAGTCATTCCCGGCGCCGTCGTCTCGGCCCTGCTCGAGCGGGAGTTCAGTTCGATGACCGTGACGCGCCATCAGCCAGGAGACGATCCGGTTCTTGTCAGCGGTCCTCCTCCGACCTTGCGCGGCCGCCGGGTGTTGCTGGTCGACGAGACCTGCGATACCGGACATACCCTCAAGCTTGCGCTCAACGAAGTCCGCGCTCTCGGTCCCGCCGAGATTCGCACCGCGGTGTCGTTCAAGACCGGGTCGTTTCGCCCCGACTTTTTCTCGTTCGAGACGGAAAAGGTGATCATCCTCCCCTGGGACCGCGAAGTGATCAGGGACGGCGAGCTGGTGCGCCGCCCCGAGTGGCCGCTCGACGCCGAACCGAATGCGTGAGTTGCTCGCCCGGGCGCTGACGGCGGCGCCCGGTTATGTCGAGATCCGGCTGCGGCGGCGCTGGTCGACTGCCGTGGTCTTCCGGCGTCATCGCCTCGAGGTCGCGACCGAGTATCACGCCAGCGGTGGCGTGGTTCGCTGCCTGGCCCCCGGGCACGGCTGGGGGGCGGTTGCCTTTACCGATGCGGAGCAGGCGCCTGCCGCGGTCCAGCGCGCCTACGAACTTTCCACCGAAACCCGGCCCGATCGCGACATCGTGCTGGCGCCGATCCTGGCCCGCCAGATCGAACGGGCCGATGCGCTGGCCGATGATCCGCGCCTGGTGGCACTTCCCGACAAACGCGATCTGCTCGATGGGCTGACCGCCGAACTGCATGGCGTCGATCGCCGGATCGTCGACTCCCGCACCAGTTATGGCGACACGGTCCTCGAAACCTGGCTGGTCACCAGCGACGGGGCCTGGCTGCACGACCTGCGCAGCGAGAGTACGCTCGGTGCGCTTGCCGTGGCGGGCGAGGACGGGGGACAGGAGCGCGCTCTCGAATCCGTCGCGGTGGCGGGAGGGTGGGGCGCCGTCGGCGAACGGCACGCGATGTTCCGTCAGGTGGCGGAGCGGGCGGTCGCGCGTCTGCACGCCAAGCCGATCGTGTCGGGCCGCTACCCGGTTGTGTTCGATCCGCGCGCCAGCGGCGCTCTCGCCTTGCAGACCATCACCAATCTCTGTCGGGCGCCCTCCCGCGGTATCGATCGGAACCTGCTGCCGCTGGGACAGCGGATCGGGCCGGAATGCCTCTCGGTGGGCGACGACCCCACGGCGCCGGGCCTGCGCACCAGCCTGGTGCTCGACGATGAGGGCACGCCCGTCACCCACGCGATGGTGGTCCGGAACGGCGTCGTGGTCGGCCATCTGCACACTCGGGAAACGGCGGCCCGTGCCGGGGTGGCGCCGACCGGCCATGGGCTGGCGCCCACCCTTCGCTCGATTCCAGCCGCGCGTCCGGCCAATACCTACGTGGCAGGTGCGCAGGGCACGGCCGGACAGCTGATCGAGGAGATCCAGCTCGGCGTCTATGTCTCGGACGTGCTGGGTGTGGCGGTCGAAGGGCGCCACGTCACGGTGACCCCGGCCATGGCGCGGATGATCCGGGGGGGGCAGCTGGCGGAACCGGTCAAATGCGCGCCGATCTCATCGGATCTGCTCAGCCTCTACGGTCGCCTCGATCGCGTCGCCGGCGATTTCAACTGGGATCCCAGCGCGGCAACTCTGCAGGAGGGCGGTGCGCTCCGCCCCGTGACCACCGGTGCGCCGCACACCCGGTTCGTCGACCTCGAGATTTCCCCACTCCACGCATGATCGGCGGGCTTCTCGGCGACCTCGCGTTGCGGGGCGGGCAAGCCGACGTCACTCTAGTCGACGACGATACCCTCACGGTCTCGCTTGACCCGGACGGCGCCGCGTCGCTGGCCGCGGATGGCAACCGCTCGGTCCATGTCCGGGTTGCGCAGCATGGACGAGTCGGCTGGGCCGCGGGGGCAACCCGAGACCTGCGGGACGTGGTCGATGCCGCGTTCCGTTCAGCCGCGTGCTCGGCGGCAGCGCCGCTGTTGCTGCCCGCGCCGGCTCCGCTGCCCGCGGTGATGACGCGCTCACCCGGCGCGGCCGCGCTCGACGCGCGCGATTTGCACGAACACGCCCGCCAGCTGCGCGAACGGCTCGGGCGCCACGGCTGGCCGATCGAGACCTGGGCCGAGCGATCGGCCGGGGCCGTGGAAGTCGGCAACACCCGCGGAGTGCAGGCCGCTTACGACGTGAGTCTGGTCGGGATCGGCGTCGAAGCGAGGGCGCCGGACGGGATGATCTGTCGGATCCATCGCAGCCAGGTTGCCCCGTTCGAGTCGCAGGACATTGCCGCGCTGGTCGACGAAGTGGAGCGGCGACTGTCGCCTCCGCTGCTCACCGACGGTCCGGTGAAGCGGACCGAGCGGGTCTGGTTCGGGCCGCGGGCGGTACGGGTGCTGCTGGCTCCGCTGCTTCCGCGCCTCATCGGCGAGCGCTGGGCGGCCGAACGGGATCGCTGGTCCCAGCTCGATCGGCGGATTACCCTGATCGACGATCCGCTGCTCGACGGCCGGCCGGGCAGCCGGCCCATCTGCGACGACGGCGTGCCGACCAGGCCGATCACGCTGATCGATGCGGGTCGCCCGGCGGACGGCATTTTGGATCTGGCCGTAGCCTCACGGACCTGCCGGCCCGCAACCGGTCACGGCAGGCGCCGGGGCTTCGCACCGCCCTGTGCCGGCTTTTCGAATCTCGTCTTGCGCCCTGGTGAGTCGACCGCGGAGCAGCTCGCTGTGGAACTGGGCAGCGGCCTGTTCGTGGCCGACTGGGCCTTCGGTACGGCGCCCAATCCTGTCACGGGCGTCTTCCGGGCCGAAGCGCCCTGGACCTACCGGATGGATGGCGGCACCGTCACCGGTCGGCTCGATGGCGTGGTGCTGACCGGTGATGCATTCGAACTGCTGGGTCGGATTGTCGCGGTTGGTGCGACGACGGAATGGGTCGGCGGCGCGCTGCTGCCGTCGTTGGTGATCGATGGAGTGGGGGTGGAGCTACGCCTCTGAACCGTACCGCGTCAGTCTCTGGTCCCAGTCCGGAGTTGATCCGCCAGCTGGGTATAAGCCGCCCCGGCTACCATGCCTTCGTAGATCCAGGTCAGCACGTCCGCACTGCCGACCAGGAACCGGCAGCGCGCATCGCCGCGGCTGCGACACTCGACCTCCATCACGGCAGCCGGGTAGCCCCCCAGGCGCGTAAAGAAGTCGGAGAGCATTCCCGCGCTGAAGTGGCATGACGGGGTGGCGGCGTTGCGGGTTCCGGCCAGGGTCCAGTCGGCGCTGTCGAGTGCCACCAGTCCCGGCGCCAGCGTTTCGAGCGCGGCCGTACCCCAACCCTCTTCCCGCAGATAGCCGCCAATTGCCTCCGAGAGATACCGGGCGTCCAGCGCCTGGGGTGTTTCGACGCCGTATCGCTCGGCCACCGAACTCACGAAACCTTCGAAACACGCCTCACCGGCCGCGAAGCCGATTTCACGAAGCAACCCTGGGGCGTGCTGGGGCAGTTCACGTTCGAGAACGGCGCGGACCTGGTCGAGCGTAGCGCGACCGAGGGCCAACCGAGGCGGCGAATGGGTAGTGGCCATCCTTCCAAGCTAGGTATTGCGCCCGACTCGACGCAAGAGTTCGGCTTCGTCGATCACCTCGATGTCCAGAGATCGGGCCTTGTCGAGCTTGGAACCGGCCTCCTCGCCGGCCACGAGGGCGTCGGTCTTCTTGCTGACGCTGCTGGTGACCCGTCCGCCATGGGCCTCGATCAGCGCGGCCGCCTCGGTGCGCGAGAGGGTGGGCAGCGTTCCGGTCAGGACGAAGCTCTGGCCGGCCAGGGCATTGCCGGTGGGCACGGCGTTGAGTTCGACCAAGTTGAGTTGGGCCGTTTCGAGGCGCTCGATCAAGCTGCGATTGGCCTCGTTCTGGAAGAACTCGACTACCGCCTCTGCGATGGTAGGTCCGATGCCCGCCACGCTGCCGACCTCCTCCACCGACGCTTGGGCAAGCGCCGTCAGCGAGACGAAGCGGCGCGCCAGCAGCTGGGCCGCCGTCTTGCCCACGTGGCGGATGCCCAGCGCAAAGAGCAGTAGCGAAAGGGGCTGCGCCTTCGAGGCGGTGATCGCGTCCACCAGCTGGGTAGCAGACTGGAGGGCAAAGCGGTCGAGCTTGATCAGCTGATCGACTGTCAGCTGGTAGAGATCGGCCACGTTGCGGATCAGCCCGGCGTCGAGCAGCTGACGAACTCGTTCGTAGCCGAGTCCTCGGATATCCAGTGCGTCACGCGAGGCGTAGTGGACGATGCCTTCGAGAATCCGGCCCGGACAACTCGCGTTGGGGCAAAAACGCATTGCCTCGTCGGGCAGCCGCTCCACCGGCGTTCCGCAAGCCGGGCAATGGTCGGGCATGGCCCACGGCTGCTCGTCCCCGGTTCGGCGTTCGCGGAGCGGGCCGATCACCTGGGGGATCACCTCGCCGGCGCGCATGATCTCGACGTAGTCGCCCGGGCGGATGTCTTTCTGCGCGATCAGATCTTCGTTGTGTAGGGTCGCGTTGGAAACCGTCACGCCGCCGACCTCGACCGGCTCCAGCACCGCGTACGGGTTGAGGGCCCCGGTGCGGCCGACGTTGATTTTGATCTCACGAAGCCGGGTCACGGCCACTTCGGGGGCAAACTTGCGCGCCACCGCCCAGCGCGGCGCCCGTCCGCCCACGATGCCGAGGTCGTCCTGCAGATCGCGCCGGTCGACCTTGATGACCACGCCGTCGCACTCGAAGGACAGGGTGCCGATGATCTGCTCGTACTCCGGCACCACCGCCTGCACCTCGGCCAGCGATGCAAAGCGCCGATGATGGGCCGCGACCTGGAAGCCCCATTCGGTCAGCCGGGCCAGGATCTCGCTCTGGGTGGCCGCGGGCAGGACGCCTTCGATGACCTCGATGTTGAAGGCAAACATGCGGAGCCGGCGGCTCCGGGTCACCTTGGGGTCGAGTTGGCGGAGACTGCCGGCGGCGGCGTTGCGCGGATTGGCAAAGAGCGGCTCTCCCTCAGCTGCGCGCCTGGCGTTGAGCTTGCTGAAGGCGCCGCGCGAGAAATAGACCTCCCCGCGGACCTCCATCAGCTCGGGATGCCCGGTTCCCTTGAGGGTGAGCGGGACGTCCGGAACGGTGCGCAGGTTGGCGGTGACCTCTTCGCCGATGATGCCGTTGCCGCGGGTGGCGCCGATCAGGAGTTGCCCGCGCTGGTAGGTGAGGTTGACCGCGGCGCCGTCGATCTTCAGTTCGGTGGTGTAGCCGCCGGTGCGGACGTCGGCATTGATGGCCGCGTTACGCTCTTCCCAGGCCGTCAGTTCGGCCTCGTCGAACGCATTGGCCAGCGACAGCATCGGACGGCGGTGGGTGTGCTTCTTGAGCGCAGCGGCCGGATCGGCCCCGATCCGTTGCGTCGGGCTTTCGGGGTCGGCCAGGTCGGGGTATTCGGCCTCGAGCGCCTCGAGTTCGCGAAAGAGCCGATCGTACTCGGCGTCCGACAGTTCCGGGGCGTCGTCGACGTGGTACTGATGGTTGGCGCGCTCGATGATCGCACGGAGTTCCGCCGCGCGGGCCCGGACTGCTGTGAGACTCATGAGCGTGGCTCGTGCCGCAGCACGGTCAGGGCAACCCCGACCAACCGATCGAGTTCCGCTTGCCCGGTTCGCGGCACCAGTTCGTCAGCGGTCCCGTCGTCCTTAGTCTGGTAGCCGGCCAGCAGCTTGGCCAGGAAGGCAATCAGGGCCGCCCGCTCGCGGTCGTGCTCGAGTGATCCGGCATCGCCGCCGCGGCGCCGAGCCTGGAGCCGTTCGAACTTGTGGGCGGTGCGGAGTGCCTGGGCCGTCACGCTTGCCACCAGCTTGGCCCACTGGATGTCGGGGTGCGAAAGCGGGGCCCGGGTTCGGTCGGTCCGCAGGAAGAGGGCGCCGATCACCACCCGGCGCCAGGCTATCGGGATCACCGTAATCGACTGGACTCGGCGCACCGCCAGCTGCTCCTGCACGGCTTCCAGCGACGGCTCATGGAGCACGTCCGGGATGTTGACGACCGATCCGCTGTCGAGCGCCTGGCGGATTTCCGGATAGCGGCCCAGCTGAATGATCTGGCTCCGCAGCGCCGGGTCTTCGTAGCTGGCAACCAGATGGACCGTCGTGCCGCCCTTTTCGGTCAGGAAGACCGAACAGCGGTCCAGCTCGAGCGCATAGCCGATTCGCCGGGCAACCGCATGGACGATGTCGCGGTAGTCGAGCGAGCCGGCCAGTTCCCGCAGCAGCTCGATCACCATCAGCAGCCGGCGCCGGTCGGCCTCGAGCTCTTCGACGCGGGCCCGCAATTGGTCGGCGTCGGACGCGGGGATGCGGGTGGTCGAGATCATGGAAACCGAAGTTGGGAGAGGGGTTGAAAACTGGTCGCAGGGGTAAGCGCCGGTCAAGCGAGCAGTCGGTTGTACCGGGCGGCGGGGTTGGGTACCTTCGAGAGATGAGTACCGATGACCGAGATCTCGAGATCGAAGACGAAGAAGACGAAGTCGAGGAGGAAACCCCCGTGCGCTTAGCTGCGACCTCGCGTCATTCCGCCGGCAGCTTCGGCTTGGGCCTGTTTCTGGGCGCTTTGCTCGGCGGAATGGCTGCCTTGCTCCTGGCGCCCGGCTCGGGTGAGGATACGCGGCGTCAGCTTCGCCGTCGGCTCCGGCAGGCCAAGGAGCAGGTGGGCGATCGGCTGGAAGATCTGGACGATCGCGTCCGGCACGAAATCCGCCGCCGGCGCCGCAAGTAGCCTCCAGTGCCGCGGCCGACTGACGCGCCGCGCCACCTCTTCGCGGGCACTCCCTCGTGAGTCCGCCCGCGATCCTCGTCCCGCGTCTGATCGAGCGGAAACGCGACGGTGCCGCCCTCTCGGCCGCCGAATGGCAGGCTCTGGTCCGCGGTTACGTCTCCGGCGAAATACCTGATTATCAGATGGCGGCGCTGGCCATGGCCGTCGTGTTCCGTGGACTGGACACTGAAGAATTGGTGGCCCTGACAGCCGCCATGCGCACCTCGGGTGACCAGTTCCAACTCACCGATCTGGGCCGTCCCCGCGTCGACAAGCACTCCATCGGCGGTGTGGGCGACAAGACCTCGCTTCTGCTCGCCCCCATGCTTGCCGTGCTCGACGTCGCCGTCCCGATGATCTCGGGGCGCGGGCTCGGCCACACCGGCGGCACCCTCGACAAGCTGGAGGCGATTCCCGGGTTCGATACCCGGCTGTCGCTTCGGGCGGCGCGTGCGCAGCTCGAACGGATCGGGGCCGTGATGGTAGGTCAGACCCCCGAACTGGTGCCCGCCGACCGAAAGTTGTACGCGCTCAGAGACGTGACCGGAACGGTGGAATCGATTCCGCTCATTGCCGCCAGCATCATGTCGAAGAAGCTGGCCGAGTCGCTCACCGGGCTGGTGCTCGATATCAAAACGGGGAGTGGGGCTTTCATCCGTGATCCCGAGCAATCGCTCGTGCTGGCCGAAACGATGATCCGGCTGGGCGAGGCCAGCGGCTGCCGCACGGTCGGGTTGCTCACCGCGATGGATCGCCCGCTGGGCATCGCATGCGGCAACGCGATCGAGGTGGAAGAGGCGATTGCCGGGCTGCGTGGCGCGGGGCCGCCGGACCTGATGGAAGTCACCTACGCGCTGGGCGCCGAGATGTTGTTGGCCTCCGGGCTCGAAACCGATCGGGACGTGGCTCGGCGTCGAGTGGAAGCGGTGGTGGCGAGCGGTGCGGCGCTGGAACGATTCGGTCGCCTGATCGAAGCGCAGGGTGGGGATCCCCGCGTCATCGACGAGCCGCTCAGGCTGCCCCAGGCCCCGGTCGCGGTCGACCTCGCGGCGGATCGGGCCGGTGTGGTCGCCACGGTGGAACCTCGCGCCATCGGCCACGCCATCGTAGCGTTAGGCGGCGGCCGGTCGAAGACCGACGATGCGGTCGACCCGGCGGTCGGATTCCGGATCTATGTCAAACCCGGCGACTCCGTCGATCCGGGTACGCGGCTCGCGACCGTACTGGCGCGGAGCCCCGACCAGGTTGCGTCGGCGGAAGCCGCGCTGCGTGCTGCGATTTCGATCGGCGACACGGCCACGCCATTGCCTCTGACCAGTCATCGCGTTTCCCGCGACGGAGTGATGCGGCTCACCTGATTTTCAGTCCCCCTGCCATCGTTCGAATTTCGGTCGTGCTGCCCGCCAGGCCGCGCGGCGTCTCCTTTCTGATAGGCGCGGAAACCGACCCTGCAACTGCAGGGTCATGCATACCCGACCCGGTATTCGCTGGCGTGCCGATTGCTCCTCGAAAGGCACGGGGTCCCTCGGCGACGACGGGCAGGGTGTGGTGCGCCTTGGGTTTAGGTCCGACTGGTGCCTTCGCAGCACCTCGTTTGGGTCGCGGCAAAACGCAAGCGGTGGTTCTCCACCAAGGATCGGGACATGCCGAAGGTTGCAGTTCCATGACGGTTTCGGTTGCTGCCTGGCTTACCCCGAGCGGAAGCGAGAGTGGCCGGACGGTGCAGGGGCCGCGAGCGCTCGATGCTCGCGGGCTCGCGACCCTGCATCATATTCTGGTCCAGCTGAGCGAGGTGGCGCTGCGGCCTCGCTTTGCCGAGGCCTGTCAGGCGTTTGGTGATGTGGTCTGGTGCGACGACCTCGACGAACTAATGGCCCGGTCGTCGGCGCGGGAAGCGCTTGCCGTCGTGGTCGATCTGACCGATCGGAGCGGGGCGTCGACGGCGGCTGCCGTGGCAAAGATCCGGACCCGCCGTCCGGAGCTACCGGCCATCCTCTGGTGTGATCGTGCCGCCGCCGGCGACCATCTCGGCGCCCTGGCCACTGCCGGTATTTCGAGCGTCGTCTTTCGGGATGACACCGAACTCGAACGGCGGCTGTTGTCCGCCATCACCCGGGCGAGCGACGTCGCCTTCCAGCAGTTGACCGACCAGGCGCTGCATCGCCGGGTTCCCTATCCGTTCATTCCGGTGGTCCGCTATTGTCTCGATCACGCGGCCAATATGCCTCGCGTCGACGTGATTGCGCGTTCGGTCGGCCTTACCCCCAAGGCGCTCAGCACGCAGCTGCGGCGGGTCGGGTTGCCGCCGGTGAGCGCGTTGGTGATGTGGAGCAAGGCGCTGGTGGCGGCGTATCGGCTCGAGAAAACGACCGAACCGGTGGCGGTGATTGCCCGGTCGCTCGGCTTCTCCTCCGGGTCAGCTTTGCGCCGGCTGCTCAAGCGCTGCACCAACGAGGTGCCGCAGGTGCTGCGCGATCCCGGCGGGTTCGGCTGGACCCTCCGCTGCTTCGAGCGCTATCTCACCAAGGTCCGAGACCACCGCTAACCTCTCAACGGTGACCTGAGCCCTTGCTCCCGGGCCCCGGCGCGGTTTGCTTGGGCCCGATGCCGGATTTCCAGCTCGCCGAGCTGTCGGCGGCCATTTTCCAGACGGCGGTACTGGCGGGGCTGGCGGGGTTCTTCGCCTACCTCTATCGCCGCTACCAGAAGATCCACTTCTTCTGGTGGGCCATCGCGTTCGGGCTCTACTCCCTCGCGCCGGCGGCCATCGTCACGTTCATCTTCACCGAAGCGCGTGGCTTCCTCTATTGGCATCAGATCATCATCGGCTGGACCGCGTTGGGCATCCTTTACGCGGCGCTGGTTTTCGCTCGCCAGGGGTGGCGGTGGCGATGGTGGTATCTCGGTTATCTCGCCTTTCCGGTCGGCTGGGCCTACATCGCGATCTTCGTCCTGGAGAGTTTTGCGCTCGCCGCGGGGCCGATGGTCGGGTTTCTGGCGCTGACCACCGGCTGGACGGGCGTGGTTTTCTGGCGCTATCGCAAACGGACCGGCTCGGCGGCGGCCGGGTTTCTGGCGATCACGCTGCTCCTCTGGGGCCTGCATCACCTCGACTATCCTATTCTTCGTGCCCGCGGCGCCTGGAGCCCGTGGGGTTATATGCTCGATACCGTGTTCGTGCTGGCAACCGGCGCGGGTATCATGCTGCTCATCCTGGAGGAACTGCGCGAAGGGCTCGGCACGCTGGTGGCGCTGTCGGGCGACCTCCGGCGGGAGGGCCTCGAGGATTCCCGAGCGGCCCTGCTGGCGCGGCCACTCGCGCTTCGGGGTGTCCATGGCGCGGCGTTGCTGTATGTCGGTTCCGATGGTCCGGTGTTCGATCGCGGCGTCGGGATCTGCCGCGACTGGGGAGCGTCCGGCATCCCGGAGCCGGTTCGCGCCGTGGTGGCGCAGGCCATGGCCGCCGGAAGGTCGCGTCTGGACGGGGAGCCTGATGCGACGACGGGCACGCCGTCGTTTACCGGCGTGATCCGGCTGGGTGGCACCGCCGGGGGGAATCGTGTCCTGGTCATTTCCGGCGACGTGGCGGCGTCCTTTGCCGCGCTCGACGAGAGCCTGCTCGAAGCGATCGGCGAGCAGATCGGCTCCGCGCTGGAACGGTCGGAGTTGTCGGCCCGTCTGGAACAGCGGACGGCAGACCTGGAGCGCCTCTCGGTGCGCATGTTGAGTGAGCACGAAGAGCAGCGCCGCCGGCTCGGCCGGGAGCTGCACGATGAAACGGCGCAGGTCTTTTCCGCCCTCAAGCTCCAACTCGGCTCGTTTCGAGAGAGCGCGCCGGTCGAGTTGTCGCCGCGGGTTGATCGCTTGGTGCAGCTGGTCGACGCCGGAACCCGCAGCATCCGCAGCGTGACCGACGACCTCCGGCCGGCCGTGCTCGAGGATCTGGGTGTGGTGCCGGCGCTTCGTGCGCTGATCAGCGATTTCCGGCAGTGGAGCGGACTCGAGGTGGCCTTCGATGCGCCCGCCGAAGTGCGGACCCTCTCGGCCGATGCCGAGCTGGCGCTGTTCCGGACCTTGCAGGAGGCGCTGTCGAACGTGGCCCGCCATGCCCAGGCGAGCCGGATCGGGGTGGTGCTTCAGATGGTGGGGCGGACCGTCGTGCTCCGGGTTTCCGATGACGGTGTCGGTCTTTCGGCCGACGATCTCGAACGGTTGCAGAGCGGTCCGGGAAGGTCCGGGCTTTTCGGGATGCGGGAGCGGATCATCGCGCTCGGTGGTTCGGTCGTCTTACGGTCACAAGTAGGAACCGGCGTCTCGGTTGCGGCCGAGGTGCCTATGGAACGGGAGTGATGAGCGAACAGATCGTCCGGGTCGTCATCGTCGACGACCATCCGCTGGTGCGGGAAGGAATTCGCCAGGCCCTGTCGGTGCCGGGCTTCGACGTGGTCGGTGAAAGCGGCAACGGTCCCGACGGGATCGAGCGCGCAGCGGCGGTGCGGCCCGATGTCGTGATCATGGACATCAGCCTGCCGGGAGATTCCGGCATCGTCACGGTGGAACGACTGCGTTCCCGGCTGCCTGAGGTCCGAGTCCTGATGCTCAGCGTCCATGATCATCCCGAATATGTGCTCGAGAGCATTCGGGCAGGTGCGCACGGGTATCTCCGGAAAGACAGCCTGCCGGACGATCTGCGGGCCGCCATCCGGAAGGTGGCAGGTGGCCAGACCTGCTTCGAGACCGGCGAACACGGCGCTCCGGCAGAAACGGCTGCGGCGCCGATCCTGACGACGGCCGTTCAGCGACTCAACCTGCTCACACGTCGGGAGCGGGATGTGCTGCTCGGCGTCGCCAGCGGCAAGACCAACAAAGAAATTGCCGCCGATCTGGGGCTCAGCGTGCGCACGGTGGAGTCCTACCGCGAAACCCTGGTTCGTAAGCTGGGCATCCCGAGCGCGGCCGGGCTGGCCCGCTTTGCCATCGAGGCCAAGCTCCTCTAGGGCGTGGTGATTCGATCGACCAGGGAGAGCCTGGAGCGTTCGACGGGAAGCTGGTAGATCAGTGCCAGGGCCCGGTCGGGAGGCGCCACGAACAACTCCGCCGGCCGACTGATCGGGAGACCGCAGAGCCTGACGATACCCAGCCCATCCGATTCGATCCGCGCCTCCTGATCGGTTACCGCGATGGCCGGTCCTACCCTGCGGAGTTCCTGCCATCGCGCGGCAAGCGGAATCCCTGCGCGCCGATTGCCCTCGGCATCCACGATACGTCCTGCGAACAGACTGGTTGTCGTATCGGCGGCGGCCTCCGGGCATGCGGCGGCGATGACGGCTTTCCGGTTCGGCAGCTGCGGTGAGACGCTAGTGGTGTCCCCCGCCCGGGCCGTCACGGTCTGTTCCAGCACTGCCAGGCCGAGCAGTTCGATGCGCGGGTGCCGGAGGTGCAGGGTGTAGTCTCCCGACTCCTCGGTGCGGATGACAAAGCGGCCGCTGCTGTCGGTGGTAGCTTGAGCGGGGCCGTCGCCGATGGCGACCTCCGCGTTGCGGAGCGGCTGATTGGAGGTCGAGTCGAACAGCCGGCCGAGTATCACCGCGCCGGTCCTGGACCGATCGGTCGGCTCGGAAATCCGCGCCCCGACTTCGAGAAAGCCGCGCAGGGTTTGCCGGTTCGAGCCTCCCGAGCCGAGCATCGTTGCTATTCGCGGCATCCGGATCGACCACTCGTCCACAATGATCAATCCATGGGCTGCTCGTCGGAATGCCAGGCGGCCTCCGGCTCGCCGCTCCGCATCCGGCGGCAGCGGGATACCCAGGTACCTGTATGTCAGCGACGAGACATAGCCGGTTTGGCTATCGAGCCAGACGGTTCCTTCGATACTCGGATTGGTCACTCGCTGCGGCTGGAATGCGATCCCGACCAGAGGCGAGGGTGGTTCGCCGCGCCTGGGCTGGGGTGGTAAGACCGCCCTGAAGCAGAAGGCTCCGGCAAAGGCATCCGAAAGGAAAAGCGCCGCGTCGGGGGCGTAGTAGACGGTTTCGTCGCCCTGGGGCTGTACGAAGCCGTTTTTTAAGAGCAGTTCGCTGCTTGCTGCGGTGAAAGGCTGCACGAAAAAGCCGCGCTCGCGGGTGGTTTCCTCGCGTGTCACCACCTCGCGCTCGTTCAGGTTCCGGGTAAATCGCAGGATCTGAAGCTGGGTTGCGCGGTGGTGGCGGCCGGCGAGGACCAGTTCGAGGTTCTTGCGGGCCTCATTCCACAGCTCGGCGGCTGCGCTTCCTGCCTTAGGATCCACCTGGCATGAACGATCGGCGCGAACTGCGATCTCGTCGATTACGAACGGCTTGCGTTCGAGCACTACCTCGAGTGTGATCGGGTTGCCGCTCTTCACGACGACTCGTTCGAACAGTCGGGTCGCGTAGCCGATGCCGTCGACCCGGAGGTTGAAGCTGCCGTCCGGCAGGGTAAGTCGAGCCTGGCCGTTTTCGTCCGCGAGCAGCCTGGTGCGGACTGCGCCGGTCTGGTCGAGCACGCGCACCAGCGCGCCCGCGATCGGGCCCGTGTCGTTCCGGACTCGGACCGTGACGGTCTGGGCGGCCATCGAGGTGGTACCGAGGAGCAGGAGCACCGCGGCGATACGCGATATCGGCATAGAGCACTCCATTGGTCAGGCCGCCTTTCCGTCTTCCGCAACCCAGGCTTCGCCGTAGCTGTCAACGATGATAGTGCATAATACGACGTGAATGACCGAGGGAAAAACCGCCACGGTGACCAGGTTGTCGGAGAACGCAATGAGCGAGGGTAGTAACAGAAGCAGACTGCTCGCCGGAAAGTAGTTGCGTTCGAGCAATGCCAGGCCTCTCCCCAGTTGTGGTGGCTCGATGCTCTGCTTGCTGATGTCGAAGTGTTTGTCAGTCGAGGCGTCGGTCATAAGTTGCCGGCCGAAACCCGGTCGCGCAAGCGAAACACGCCGGGGCGGGCCTTTCGGCGTGGACCTTGCCATGCCGCGAAGTGCTTTGTAATGTAAAGCATAGCTGGATTGATCGACGGAGTTACTGGAGGCAGGTGAGCGATGAGCAGGTGGAGGCGTCGGATCCGAGGTCTGGTCGGGATGGGCCTGATGTGGGGCGGGGCGTGGTTCGGCGCTGGCATGGTGCTGCTGGCTATCATCGGCCTTGATGCGGCGGACGTGCCGTTTCCCCTCTTCTTCGGCCTGCTCGGCTTTCTTTCCGGAGCCGCCTTTGCGGGCATCCTCGCCATGGCTGAGGGGCGTCGCCGGTTTGATCAGATGTCGATCCCGCGCTTCGCGGTGTGGGGAGCCGTTGGTGGATTGCTGCTGTCAGGGATCGTGTTCCTTGCTGCAGGCCCGGGCGGCGAGTT
This sequence comes from uncultured Gemmatimonas sp., assembly GCA_964619465.1. Lineage (GTDB taxonomy): Bacteria > Gemmatimonadota > Gemmatimonadetes > Gemmatimonadales > GWC2-71-9 > SHZU01. The sequence goes on along the minus strand of CAZUES010000017.1, from coordinate 35,533 downwards.
CGCCGTGATCGGGCCTGTGTTTGCGCTGGCGGGTGCGGTGTCCGCGGCCGGTTCGCTGGCCCTGGCCAGACGCGGTGCGCAGCGGACGCTGCCGAGTGCGGCTCCGGATCAGGCCGATCCGGCGCTGGCCGACGGCGAGGGACCGCCCTCGTAAGCCATACTCATCCGTCGGCCCGCATCGCGTCGCTTGCTTCGATTGCCAGAACTCGGCGGGTTGGCACGAGGCACGAGACGAGCCCTACGGCCAGCACGACCGAGCCTGCGAACCCGACGGCCGACAACACCGACATGACCGGCGAGAGGTTGCCGTCCGAACGGTCGCCCAGTTCGAAGACGAACCGGGCGGCAAAGGGGAGGCCGATCAGGGCGCCGGCGCCGATCTGGACCAGTGAGCGCCGCAGAATGGTCATCACCAGGGCCGGCTTGGGCGCTCCCAGCGCCGAGCGGATTCCGATCTCGCGGGTTCGCTCCGACACCGAGAGGGACAGCATCGCAAAGAGTCCCGAGCCGGCGAGTGCGACGAGGACGCCCACCACCACCAGGAGCCCGCCTGCCAGGGCCATGACGAGGTACCAGTCGCCCTGACGGGCCTCGCTGAGCAACAGCGGCGCTCCCATCACCAGGCTCGGATCGACCGATGCCATCAGCAAGGGAAGCCGCGTCACGAGCCGCTCCGGTGAGGGGCCGGCGTGGATCGCCAGATACATCGGGTTGATCTGCCCCGGCGCCGCCGGCAGGTAGACGGCGGCGCCCTGGTCGGGGTTGACCATGCTGACACCGAGGTGCGGAACCACGCCGACGATCTCGTGCCAGACCGGGGGGCCATCATCGGGCGCCGGGAAACGGATCCGGCGGCCGAGGGCGTCCTGCCCAGCGAACTCGCGCTGCGCGAATGCGGTGTTCACGATCGCCACCGCGTGCTCACCTGCCAGATCGCCGACGGTGAAGTCCCGGCCGGACAGGACCGGTCGGCCAAGGGCGGTGAGGAAATCGAGATCAACCCGGACTGTGCTCACCCAGCGTGGCCGAGCATTTGCGGAGCTTTCGAGCCCCTCGACCTCGAACGGACGGGCCCGATGGTCCATCCGCGGCAGCGCATCGGCGATCGCGACACCGGCCACGCCCGGTTCTCTCGAGAGCGCCGCGACCAGTTCGCGCTGCGTGGTTGCCAGGCGGTCGGTGAAACGCTGCCCTTGACTGAGCCCCTCATCAGGGAGACGAACCTCAACCGCCAGGAACTCCGCCGCCGGAATGCCGGCCGCCCGATCGTCTCTGATGAGGTCGGTGGCTTTGCCTACCATGGCGATCGCGAGTCCAACTACCGCCACCGAGACTGCGATGTCGCCAACGACGAGTGCGGTGGTAAGCCCGCCGAACCGTGCCTTCGCCCGTCCGCGTACGCCCTGGGGCGCCGCGCGTCCCGTGATCCGGATGGCGGGCACCACGCCGGCCACCGTCGCGCAGACCGTGGCAAGGGCCACGGCTTGCAGCATCGCGGTCCCTGTCACCCCCAGCGAAAGCCAGTAGGGCAGGGCGGTCTCGCCGACCAGTGTCGCCAGGTTCACATGTCGGATGATCCAGTCGATCGCCAGCACGCCGGCCCCCGCCGCGACCACGGCCAGCACCAGCGTTTCGGCGAAGACCTGGCTCACGATGCGCGATCGGCTGGCGCCGAGTGCGGTGCGGATGGCCATCTCCCTGAACCGGGTGACGGTGCGGGCAAACACCAGCATGGCAACATTGCCGGACGCCACCAGCAGGAGCGCCAGCATCAGCATCTGGACCAGCCGATACTCGGGCAGGGTGTCGAGGCCGCCGCGTGGCAGGCCCATGTACAGCAGCCCGAACGGGACGACCTCGGCCCTGAGCCGCCGCTGTCCCTCCGTCGGCTCGGCAAGCGGCGCCGGTCCGAGGGCGCTCAACTCCGCCTGCGCCTGCTCGGCAGACACGCCGTCCGCCAGCCGGCCCACGATCCGGATGCTGGTTCGGGAGCCCGGATTTCCGGTCGCCTCCGCAGCCATCGGCAGCCAGAGCTGCTCGTTAGCCGGGAAACGGAACCCATCCGGCATGACGCCGACGACGGTGCGCACCATGCGCCCAACCCGGATAGTCCGTCCCAGGATGTCCGGATCGGCGCCGAATCGCGATCGCCAGAGGTCGTAACCCAGCACGGCCACTTCGGGTGCGCCGTACTCGCCGTCGGCCGGGGCCAGTGTGCGGCCCAGGTGTGGCTTGGTGCGGAGTACGGAAAAGCCCGCCGAGGTGATCTCAACGCCGGGCACTGGGGCGGCGCGGCCGTCGTCGGATGCCACGCCGTAGAACGAGGTCCGGAACGCAGCCAGCGCGGTAAAGCTCTTGAGTTCACGCGAGAAGAAATCGAACTCCTCGTACCGGGTCGCGTAGACGCTGGTCGCGATCGGATCCCAGTTGCGGATTGCCCAGATGCGGTGTTCTGCGTCGCCGGGCAAGGGCGCTTCGAGCGCAGCCGCTACGTGGGCTGGCGCAATCCCGACCGGAATGCCGACGGCGAGCGCGAAGATGGCCGCCAGGCTGAGCAGCGGATGTCGGATCAGCATCCTGAACCCGAGCTTCAGGTCGAGCCATGAGAACCGGACCTGATCGAACAGCCGGAGATTGCGGGACTGTCTCGCGTCTTCGCGGTGAGTGTCCTGATGGCCGAACTCGATGCGCGCCTGCCGGGCCGCCGTCGTCGAGTCGAGCCCGCGGCGCTCCAGATCCTCGGCCCGCATGGCGATATGGTGCTGGAACTCGTCGCGCATCTCGGACTCCACCTCGTCACGGTGGAGCAGTCCGCGCAGGAGCGACCGGACCTTGGCCCGGAGTCCCGCAAAGCCGGTGGGGCGGGGCATGCTCACGTCTCCTGCGGCGTGGCCGCCAGTGACAACGCAATGGCTTCGGCCAGCCGCTTCCAGCTTGCCTTTTCCTCTCCGAACTGGCGGCGCCCCAATGTCGTCAGCTGGTAGAACTTGGCGCGACGGTTGTTCTCGGAGGTGCCCCAGCGGCTGGTCAGCATGCCCTGATGTTCCAGGCGGTAGAGGGCGGGATAGAGGGCTCCCTGCTGCACCAGGATGGCGCCTTTGGAAATCGCCTCGATCCGGAGCAGCACGCCGTATCCGTGCACATCACCGAGCGAAACGGCTTTGAGGATCATCAGATCGAGGGTGCCGGGCGGCAGGTCGGCCTGGCGGGACATGTTGCTCTCCTAAGTCAGATAGGAGAATAGTGGCGACCTTCTCCTATCCCGTCAAGGAGAGACCTCGCGTGCATCCGCTGGCCACACGGCGGCCGAGTTCCACAATCGGAGGTTGCAGGTGCGCATCCTGTCTTCGACCACCGCTTCCCAATCGCGGAAGGGCGGGGGCGGCTGGTAGCTCCCACTCGTAGCCTGATACGCTCCCTCGACGCCGGTGAGCACCGCCATGGAACTGCTCGCAGCCGCTTTGACGCCGTCGTCGGTGGCGCGGGAGCCGATGAAGAAATCGTTGCCGGGCCAGGAGACGTGGTCCCATGCGACGATGCTGTACAGCGCGCAGCCGGAGAAATCATCGCCCTGCTCGGCATAGGCGTCCGGCGGACACAGCTGGGTCTTCTCCCGGTTTCCCGGGATGCTCAGCGGGCGGACCATGAGCGAAATCTCCTGTATCTCATGGCGCTCGTTCTCGCACTCGTTGTAGGGATCGAAATAGACCGCTCTCAGGTTCGGCAGCGAGGCGCCATGTTCGCTCAGCAACCGTTCGAGCACGGCTTGGAGTCGGATGCCGAGCTGGCCACGAAAGGGGCCGGAAAACATTCCACAGCCGAGTCCGGGCACGGTTACGAAGGCGGATCGCGGCTGGGCTGCATGCTCGTTGATGTAGCGGAACACCGGCAGCAGTCTGCGTCGATAGAGTCGGTAATATCCTTCGGGACACAACCTGCCATCGGGTCTGGTCGTCTCATGCCAGTCAGCCGGAATACGTGCTTGCCCGTTGCGCAGCAGTGCGCCAGGTGTGAACAGCAGGGTTCCCTGAAAGGGCGGCAGATGCGGGATGGGCGTGTCATGGCTGCCGTTGTCGAAGATGGTCACCGGTGCCGCGATCGAGATATCGCCCAGCAAGCTGAGTTCGGTTGGATTCCAGTCCGAACCGTCTCCGGAAACCGCGCTTTCGGCGAAGATCTGAGGCTGCTTGGTGTCGACCAGGCTCCCGAGGAAATCCTGCCCCGTCATGGTTTGGAGATCCTGGCCTTGCAGGCGACCACTGAGGAAGGTCCCTGGCTCTGCCCGACGGAGCCGCAGCTGCTCCAGGTAGCCTGCGGCACGGTCCGCCGTCTCAGCGGGGATAATGATGCGGTAAGCCGGCGTTGCAGTGCTAGCGTTGCGCTGCAAATTCAGGCCGGCCGGCCGGGATGGTTGCGAATTGCCGGCTGCGCTCACCTTCCGTAGAGAGTGCGGAGCCCTCGCACTACCGAGGTTCCCATCACGTCGGTATGTCCCATGCCCGGGTGATACTCGATTGCCACCTTGAGTCCGGGGTACTTCCGGGTCGCGAGCATGCCGGCGAAGTGCGACATCCCGCTCACGATCTCTCCGACGGCCTCGAGCTGCGGATCGGACGCTTCGAGGACGCCGGCGGCGAGGTAGATCTCCACCGGGAGATCCTTGTGGCTCGCCGCGTAACTGGCCTCCTGGCGGAAGATCTCCCCTTGGCCATACGCCATTGCGGGGCTCGAGATGAGGTACTTCTTGAACGGTGAGTTGGGCTGGAAGATCGCCCATGAGGTGAAGAAGCCGCCCGCCGACAAGCCGAAGAGGCCGAGCTGCGCTGTGTCGATCGGAAAGCTGGCGGCGAGTTGCGGAATCATCTCGGTGGTGATCGCGGAGAGGAACTTCGCCGCGCCGCCGGTGCAGCGTGCGTCGTCCGTCTTGAGCATCCGACACAAGTTCTCTACCAGCTGTCCGAAGGTGTCTTTCCGGTCCCAGTCGGGAGGTGAGAACTCGTAGACCCGCCGCTTGGTGTGCTCTTCTTCGCCCTCATCGAGCGAGGTGCCGATGCTGATGACGAACAGCGGCGTGATCGTCCCGGCCAGGCTCCCGGCGGCCGCGTTGACGCCCGGGAATACGAAGTCGCCGTCGGTGACGATCAGGGCGGGATATTTCTTCCCGTCTCCCGGCTTGTAGCCCGTCGGCATCCCGACGTTGAGGGAAAACCGCACTCCCATCGACGGCGACTGGAATGTGAACGACTGCACGTTGCCGGTCGGGACCGGGCGGGTCTGGAGCTGTTGCCCATCCAGGCGGGACGCGGACGCAGATACGGCCAGGAGGAACGCCGTCGTGACAGCTGCTGCTTTCATCGGATTGGTCTGCCGGGTTGGGGTCTCAAACGTGCTTGCCGGAAGGAAAGGTAGTGACCCCGTGACGCCCCGGAAATTGGCGTTTTCGGGCTATCGGGGGATAGCAGGGACTCATCGACGCTGCCTCGCGGCCCGTCTGGGAGGCGTTGACGAAACCGGAGCATCTCAAGGAGTGGAAGCGTCAGGGTCGCCATCGCCTTCTCTCCGCATTGACCACGCGTCCAACGAGTTCAGAATCTGAGTCCGATCGCTGCGCGCCAGGCGATCGCCGATTCAAACCCCGACCCCTCGGCTCCGTCGAACAGCTGCAGCCGCGCCGAGGGTGTGAAGAACAGCGCAACCCTCCCCAGCTCCTTCTGCAGTTCCACTCCCGCCTCCGCCGCGCCGCCTATGTGGAGGCCGTCGAGCGGCCCTTCCATCATCGCGGCGAGCGCGGGCCCGGCCGTCAGGAAGACGGAGGACGATCGGCCGTCGCCCCTGCGGAGCCGGGGGCCGCCCCAGATCGTGATGAAGCCGGCGTCGTAGTAACCGAGCGTGTTGTCGGCTCCCGACCGGACCGGCACGATGTCGACCCCCACGACCCCGCCCACGCCGCCATGGCGCCGCTCGGCCTGGACGCTCACGCCCAGCCCGTCGCCCCTCGTGAGGCCACCGAGGCGGTAGTAGCGCATCGTGCCGATGGAGATACGCGGATCGCGATCCTGCTGCTGGGCGGGCAGCGGGCGGCGCGCCAGATAGCGGAGGCCGATGCGCCCTTCGAGGTCGGATGCCCCGCCGTCATCGCGGTAGTATCCGCCCAGCTCCAGGCCGAACGGCGTGACGGGAACCAGGACAATGTTGAGGCCCGTCAGGATGACACGGCCGCCCAAGCGCTCGCCGGCTCCGTAGCGTGGCCCGCGGAAGGTGCCGGCGCCCGCTTCCAGGGAAACGATCGCGGTGCGTCCTGTGATGATGCCGTAACGGATGCTGGCAAGGGCGTCGTGCGCGGTCAGACCTCCCCACCGAGCGGCGGAGAGTTGGAGGATGATTTCCTCGCTTGGCCCGGCGGCCAGGCCCAGTCGCCAGCCGCCGTAGGCGCGATCGCCGCCCGCGTCGTACTCCAGGACCGAGCGCCCGGCAAACGCCGAGAGGGCCTGGGCGGCTGCGGACTGCGCGCCGGCGACGAGCAGCAATGAAATGGCGGCCGACCCAACGGCACGCCGCGGGGCAGGGCCCCACCCGACAAATGTGTGGCTCATCTCACCGTCTCCCGAGAGATGCGCCTCCGACGTCCGCAAGCTTGCGGATTCGCTAAGATGTGTCGTGTGGACCGAAAGCGCCAGTATGGGGCAGGTCGCCTGCTCCGCTCGGCCAGGTCCGCCGGTAGGTTCTCGTCAAGCAGAACGCGCACTGCTCAGCAGGGATTCTTTCGCAAATTCTAGCGCCGCAACAACTTGTGCTCGCGTTACGGAGGGGAACTGCTGCAGGAACTCGTCGATCGATTCGCCGCCTTCGAGGTACTCGAAGAGCGTATGGGCGGGCACTCGGGTGCCCACGAAGACCGGAGTGCCTCCCAGAATTTCAGGGTCGCTATGCACTACCATCAGGTGGTTCCCGTGGACGGTATCGTGCCGGTCGAGGCGGGCAGTTCAATAGATCGTACCCAGATCCGGTCTACCTGCTTATCGGTGCCAAGCATGAAGGTATGTGCCCCGACATCGGTAAACCCATACTTCCCGTAGAAGGCTTTGGCGCGTGCATTGCGCTCCCAAACGCCAAGCCAGAGCGTCCGAGCTCCCCGTTTTCGGACTTCGGTATCAACTGCGTTCATGAGAACCAGGGCTACACCACGGCCATGCCACTCTTGGGCGACATACAGGCGCCAGAGTTCCATGGGCGCGTCGCCGGTTACACACGGGGGTGCCGGTCCACGCTGCAGCTGCGCATAGCCGGCGAGTGCTCCGTCGATCTCGGCGAGGAGTGTGCAGATGTTCTCATCCAGAAGTTCAGCGCTCTGCTGAGCAACTCCATATTTCTGGGCCGAGTGGAGCGCCATGTCCTGCGGGTTGTTCTCCGCAGCGAACGTGTCGTGAAAGGTGCGTGCTGCGAGTTCGGCGAGAGCGGCCGCGTCGGCAAGCACACCAGGTCGGATAGCTGCGGTCATCATACACCATAGTGTCGGGGTCTTCTCGAGCCAGTCTGACCGTCATTGCTCGGTAAACCGTAGCGCTGCAAAACAGGGGAGAACACCTATCGACAAACGCCAGAGGATTTGGTGAACCAACCTAAGTTAGCCCGCCCGAGAACGACATCTCCATCAATTCCAACTGGCGACTTCGGCTTAGCAGTTGTCCACGATCACTGCACGAATTGCCGGTGCAACCATCGCAATTCGGTTGGCTGCGAACCTGCACCGGCTCTGGGAAAGGCGACTTGCCCTGTCCCGGATGCGGAGCTGCTACACAAGTGTAGGGGTAAAACATCATATCGAGATGAGGCTACTGCATGAGAATGTGTGTCGGTAGGGCATGCTCTCGCGTAAGTGCTGTCTGGAGCGCACGGACCGTCAAATTCCATGAGTGGCTTGAAATGGCACAACGGTTGCGCGCAAAGTTTGTGACCTTCACCACGTGAGAGTTACCGGGAGGTTCGATGAAACCGATAGACTTCAGATGATGAGCGATCTAGCCTCGACGCTTCGAGCGCGCCTGGCGCTTGCGGACCCCGTTCCCGTGGCGTTCCGACGAGGCGACCTGAAGGAGGCCGGCGGATTCCGCCGAGAACGGATCGAGTACCGGGGTCTCGAAGGTGACGTCATCCCGGCTTTCCTGTTCATGCCGAAGAATCGCCCGACGCTCGGTGGAGTGGTCGTCTTCCATCAGCACAACGGGGAGTTCCATTTCGGGAAGAGCGAGGTCGCCGGCGAGGTGGGCGACCGGTATCAAGCCTTCGGGCCGGCGCTCGCTCGGAGAGGTCTCGCAGTCTTGGCCCCCGATGCCATCACGTTCGAGGATCGGCGGGGGACGGTTCAGGGGGTCGAACCGGGAGATCGTGATTGGGTCCAGCACTACAACGCCATGGCCTACAGGTTGCTCGATGGCGACCTGCTGATGAGGAAGTGCTTGGACGACGCCCAACGAGCTCTGAGCGTCCTGCTCGATGCCGCGGGGGTAGACGAGCGGCTCGTCGGGGTGGCCGGACATTCGTATGGCGGGTACACGGCACTCTACCACGCGGCCGTCGATGCACGATGCAGGTTCGCATGCGTCAGCGGCGCCGTGTGCAGCTTCGAGACACGGCGTCGGGAAGACACCGGCATCACTCTGTTCGAGGCGGTGCCCGGGCTCGCTCGCCAGATCGACACCCACGACGTCCTCTCAGCCATCGGGCCTCGGCCGACGCTCGTCGTGTCGGGTACGGAAGACAAGTACTCACGGGATGCCGACCAAGTCGTGGCCAAGGTTGCCGGCGACTTCATTGCCGAGCTGCGTGTCGATCGCGGACACGCTCTCGATCAGGAGAGATTCGACGCGATCGTCGAGTGGCTCGTGGGCCGCGTGGCCGATCCGTAGCACTCAGCGATTTCGAAGAGCTACTCCTAAACGCAAGCGCGTTGCCGTAGTGCGTGCCGACTCCGATACAGTGGTCCTGCTCATCAATTGACCCGCCTCATACTGCTCAGTGTGACGATAGAGCGTCGTCGAGTACCAGGCGGCGTTCGCCTCCGCAAGGAATCGAACTGGACCGCTCCCCAGTAGATACGAGACGCCGGCACTGGGAATCCACAGTCCTGCTCTCCACATGTATTCTATGCCGCCGTGGACACGAAGTTCTTCCTTCGGATACGGGAAGGGGCTGAGCGTGATATGGACTCCGGCCTGATGAACCTGATACCCGACTAGACCATGAGGCCTCCCGATGCTCACTCGGCTTCCGCTCTCATTCGGAGCAACCGGTGGAATGCCGATGCCGCATCCTTGAGAGCTCGGGCTTGCATAGCGAGTGACTGAGGTGCCAAGCCCGAGGAACGGGACGGGACGGATACTAAACTTCAGCGCAGCCATCGGAGCCGTCCGGTTGCTGCAGGGTGCAAAGCCCTGCGGAAGGCCGAAGGCGACTCCGCCGGCTATGGCCACTTCAGCCCGCTTGAAAGGACTCTGAGCTTCGGCTGGCGGCTGCGCTGTTAGTGCCAGCAGGAGGACAACGGTGCTAGCGCCGAGTCTCCAGCCTTTATACATGGTGACCGCAATGGCAGAAGGCGATAGCTGCATAGTACAGTCGGTTCCTGCCTATTGTCAGTGATGGCGGTCACACGATGGTCGACAACGCGAAAAACGGGACGGGATCAACGATGTGGAGTGAAGAGGTCTAGCGGATCTGACTTGTTGCAGCTAGTCTTGCGTGCTCCGCCTACCCTGAGATTGCCAACCGAATGGCCGCCTGCTCCGTGCCGGCCGGAACCCTGGGAGTCCCTGGTGAACAGATCGCCTCGAGAGTTGGGTATGGGGTCGCTGATCTGGTTCTTCGTCTTGAGCTTTGCGTGGAGTTGGGGTGTCTGCGCCGTGGTGATCCTCTTCCGGGATCAGATCGAAGCCGCGACCGGCCCGTTCGGCTATCACAATCCTGTGTTCATCCTGGCCGTGTGGGGCCCCGCCTTGGCGGCGTTCGCTCTCATTCTGCGGCACTACGGCCTGAAAGGTCTGGGCGCTTACCTCCGCCGTCTGACATTGTGGCGAATGCATTGGGGATGGTGGGTGTTCCTCATCTTCTCGATTCCGGCGTCTCGCTATATCGGAGCGGCCCTGCACGGCGGCATCGAGCCCTTTCCCTTCTCGCCGTGGCATGCCGTCTTTCCTGCGCTGCTCATGACCTTGATCATCGGGCCCGTGGAAGAACTCGGATGGCGCGGCTTTGCGCTTCCGCTGCTTCAGCGCCGGATGGCTCCGATCTGGGCAACCGTAATCCTGGGGATCATCTGGGGCATCTGGCACTACCCGGCGTTTGTCATCGAAGGCACTCCGCAGAGTGAAAACGGCGGCTTCTCTCCCATCTTCGTGGTCGCGACCGTCCTCCTTTCGGTGGCGTTTACGGCGATGTTCAACGCCTCGCGCGGCAGCCTCCTGATCCCAGTCATCTACCATTTTCAGGCGAACAATGATGCGCTGCCTGATGGAGGGCTGGCGGGCCTGCTCATCCTGGTACTCTTTGCCGTACTCATCGTCTGGTTCACTCGGGCCCGAATGTTCAGTCGCGATGGGGGAGTGACCGAGTTGCTGCTGCTGGATGAGGGCGACCTGGCGCGGCCGGAACACCCGCCACGTCCCGCCTCGTAAGGCGATATTTATCGTAGACGGTGGCGGGTGGGGCCTTGAACTTCACGCGTTGCTTGATGGTCTACACATCGGGACTCTCACTCTCGCAGGCGCTGCTCTGACGCGACTCTGACCTCGTAATGCTGAGACCGGGAGTCATAGCGGGAGAGCAGGGCTTGCGCCTTCGGCGGGACAACGGCCACGTCGAAGTCGGCGCCGGCGAAGGTACGGACTGCCGCCATCGAGTCGAAGTACATGATCGTGACAAACTCTACTTCCTGTCCGGCTTCTCGTCGGAACAGTTCGATTCCCCGGTAGCCCTCGATCTCCCGATTTGCGATGCCTACCAGGATCTCCTGCTTGAGTAGCGATTCGTAGGAATCGGCATGCTCTGGAGTTGTCCAGCCATGCCAGATGCGACTAATCATCTGGTCCTCCGATTTCGGTGCCGATACGTCTGATTCGCGCCACACGGGTTCCGCCGTATGAGCGTGTCACGCCATTTTCGACCATACCGGCGTCAGTGCCGTGACGTGCGGCGGACCAGCCAGGAGTGGTTCTACTTCTTCGAGATACGCCGCATAGCTGGCTGTCTTCAGGAAATCCTGTGATGCTTGAGCGCTGGCGTATTGCTGGAAAGCGCTGATCGAATCCGGGTCAGAATTATCGAAACAGTAGAAATACGCGATATGCCCGCGATTGGCGGCGATGGCCGGTGCCATGTGCTTCTCCCAGACCTTTCGAACTTCATCTCGTTTGCCGGGAAGGGTCTGATGTTTGACGATCAGGGCGAATGACGTCATGGGAACTCCGTGATGACTCTTCCTCAACATGGGGCCGGGGCCGCGACTCGGGAAGAGGACCTGCTTGGCAATCGGGCTGGGCGCTGGCGGGTGGCTAGCCTGGCTGGGTCGGGGTGCCGGGGTGCCGAAAGGTCCAGGTGCTCCAGTGACCATATCCGCCACGCCGGTCACCGCCGGTCGCCTGCTGCTAACCCATTTTTAGGTAGCAAGCGTATAGAGGTCGGCTCCCGCCGTTGACTGCGTTAGCGAGTCAACGTTCCGGTTGAGATCGAGGCAATCGTCGAAACGGCCGACGTTCGACTACACGGCGCCATGGCCTACGCCCGCCTAACCTCCGATGGCCCGAGTCCGACCGATTCGAGACATCCGTCCCGGCGTCGATCAGAAGAACCGGTTCAGATTGCCCAGCGTCACCGACGTGGTGCTATTGTGCTTACACTGCGTATCGTCGCTGCAGTAGAGCCACTGCCGGGGGTAGCTTTGGGCGTTTCCGCCGGTCAATTGAAGAAGCTCGAAGCGATACTGCCGACCGACACCGCATCCGAAGTCATGGTTGTAGGCCCACTTGGCCGTCTTCCCCGGGTGGATGGAGGCGTCCACTCCAATTTTCTTCCAGGTTCCCCAAAACAAGCCGATCGAGGACCGGACCTGGCTGCCGGACGACACCCTGATCGTCCAGTTCTTGCCCCCGTTGCTGGCCTCCATGTTTACCCTGCATCCGAACTCGGTGTCTTCGGCGACCATCGTGATCGACACATCCGTCCCGACGTACGGCTGCTCCAACGCTGATCGGGACTTGATCTGATCGGGGTGCCGCGGGCCGTCGAGCCAGCCGCCGAGCGCGATGCCAAAAAGGAGAGTACCGCACCACAGTTTGAGCCCGCTCCGAGACATAACGCGACCTCCTGGAAAGGATTCGAGCTTCCGGAACCACCATATGAACGCAGGTCCGACGTGAACCCCGCCAAAGTGGAGCGCGGAGATCTTCCGGGTGGAGGGTGTCGTGTCAGGTGAAGCCCCCGAATTCCGAGGTCAGCGATTCCGTCGGGTCGGGCCGAACCGGCGCGTGCAGTCCGAGTGGCGCTTCACTTCCTTGACATTCTACCCCGCGTTCCGTACCCTCTCTCCCTCCCATCCCAAGTCCTGGCCGAAAGGTCGTTCGGATTTTTCTATCCCTGATCCGTTTTGTTGGTTCGAGTGCTTCTTGATTGGCCGTCCCCCCTGAGGGAGAGCTTGTATAGCATAAGGATGTCCGAGGAGTGCCCAGCATCACGACCCATTTAGGGAGAATCAAACCATGAGTGAACAGGCGAACATCGAGGCGGCTAAACGAGCTCACGCAGCGTTCGGCCAGGGGGACATGGACGGGGTCCTGGCAGTATTCGCACCCGATGTGGAGCTCACCTGGCACGGCCCGGCGGAGATTCCCTTTGCCGGTACGTGGCATGGTCATGAGGGCGTGGCAGCTTGGGTGGCCCTGCTCGGGGAGCACCTAGACTTCAGCCGGTTCAACCCGGAGGAGTACGAGTTCGTCGCCCAGGGCGATAGGGTCGTGGTGCTGGGAGGCGACGGCGGCATCGTCAAGAGCACGGGCCGCCCATGGGACCATGAGTGGGTCCAAGTCATCACGTTCAAGGACGGGAAGGCATCCGCCTTCAAGCAGTACAGCCAGGACACTCACGCCATGTTCATCGCGTTCACGCCTCAGTAGCCACGCTGAGGTTCGTCAGTGCTCTAGGGAGTAAGAACCTGAGTCTCGCGCCTTCCTCAGGAATTCCGGTGATCTGACGGATAACGGGATTCCATTGAGGAGGAAGTCATCTGCGTGCGTCAGCAGCGACGCTGGGGTAGGCTCCCGGCGTATGTCTTAGAATAATGACCCCAAAGCCTTGACTGGCTTGTCTTGTTTTTGTATATTACCAAAACGTTATAGAAACGAATGGTTATGCAAATCTCGGAACGCCTCGACCTGACCTTCGCCGCTCTGGCCGACCCTACCCGCCGCGCCATCCTGGCGCGGCTGGCGACGGGGGAGGCCACAGTGACGGAACTCGCCGAGCCGTTCGAGATGAGCCAGCCCGCCATTTCCAAACATCTGAAAGTGCTTGAGCGTGCCGGCCTCATCTCGATGGACGTCGATGCGCAGCGGCGTCCGCGCAAACTGGAGCCGAAGCGATTGGGAGAGGCGGTGGATTGGATCGAACGTTACCGCGAGATCTTCGAACAGAACTACCAGCGCCTCGATGCGTTGCTCGAAGCACTCCAAGCCAAGCCGTCCAAGCGCAAACGAACCCCAAGGTAGCGCGAACATGTCGACGCGCGGTTCGCTCGTTGGTCCTCAGGCGGCGCGCAATCACGATGAAGCACCAAGGAGAAGACAATGCCAAAACCTGCAGAAGTGACATTGCCGAGTGATCGCGAAGTTCGCGTCACACGTACGTTCAATGCGCCCCGCCAATTGGTGTGGGATGCGCATACCACGCCCGAACTCGTGCAGAAATGGCAGGGCTATGGTGGCTGGGATATGCCGGTGTGCGACATGGATGTCCGCGTCGGCGGCAAATACAAGTGGCAGTGGAGAAGCCACGAAGACGGCAAGCAGTTCGGCTTCTTCGGCACGTTCACCGAAGTCAACGGCCCGTCGAAGATTGTCCACGAGCAATACTACGACCCGGGCGATATGAGCTTCGCCATGCCAGCTGGCGATCCCTGCATCGTGTCACTTGAACTCAGTGAGCAGAACGGCGTCACGACGCTCGTCTGCAATTTGACGTTTGCGTCGAAGGAAGCGCGGGATGGCGCGGTCTCCACTGGCATGACCGACGGCATGGAGCATAGCTACACCCGCCTCGACGACCTGTTCAAGGCTGCGGCGTGAAGGGGGAGACGATGACCAAGATTTCTCCCCACCTTTGGTACATGGACAAAGCCGAGGAGAGCGGCGGCATCAGAAGCCCGCCCCCACGGCTACGACGAGACCATCGAACAGACGGCGATTAACCATGTAGCGAAGCTCAACGAACGGTGCCGCGCAAGCGGCTCGGCTACCGCTTCTCGGCGAAGTAATAGTGGTTCTCGCCCTCGTCCCGGGCTGCGCCGACCCAGGTCAGACCGACGTTGCGCAGCAACCTCTCATAGGTCTGTTCACCGAGGGAGCGCGACCGACAGTTCGTCATGGCGTCCAACCACTCGAGGGACTGTGTGGGAGCCGTGAAAAGGAAACGCCCGCCAGGTTCGAGCGCGCGCGCCACCTTCTCGATCACAAGGGCTTGCCCTGTTGGTTCAAGTAAGAACAGCAGGCCCCAGGCAAGTACACCATCGAATGTTCGGTTGAAGAACCCGGATGCTTCGGCGGTGTTTTGCTCGATCGGCACACCCGGGAATCGCTTGCGGAACGCAGCGACCATCTTCGGTGACGCATCGACTGCGTACGTCGCGAGGCCGGCCTCCTGCAGGATGCGGGTGCTCGGTTCACCGGGTCCGGAGCCGAGGTCCAGTATCGTCGCGCCCGGCGGAAAGGCCTGCGCCCACGCACGGACGATGGTAGCGCCGATCGCGTCACCGACTGGAGGACGGGTACCGCGTCCGGCGACGTAAATGTCCGCGATCCCCTCATAGCCATTGGAGCCATCTTCGGTCATTACGTCGGCTTACCTCGACAGGAGTTGGATTGCGGCCTAACGTCAGATTGTGTCGTGGCCGTTCTAATCAAATGCAGGTTGGCGGCCGCGCCGGTCCTTCAGGGAACGATAGAGCCCGGCCGCCAACCCGCTACGCTACCCTCGGCCATCGGTCACCAACCGCCGTTAGCCTGCGGCGCGCTGCGCTCGCAGGGGCGCTCCGCCGGACGCTCAGTCTGTCGCTGTCCAGCTGACGAACGTTCGGCCATCAAAGTAGTTGAGCAAAGATCCCTTCTCGAAGACCACCTGATAGAATCCGTCCGTCTTCAGCACGAGCGGTGAGTCCTCGTAGTGGCTCTCGTAGCGGCAAGCACGTTCGGGATTGCGACAAGAGCCACACATCGCATTGAAGGCTCCTCTGATGTGTCAGGCTAACGCATCTGTGATTCAGCCGCGGCCGGGCTGGGAACCAAGCGGCCGCGTCGTCCTCAGTTAAGAATGGGGGCGCGGCCGCGACTCCGGAAGGGGAACCCCGCCCGGCTGCCCGCTGGAAACCCCTGTTATCCGCAACTGCACCAGTCGCTGGGGCTACCGCCGAACAGCCGTGTTCAGAAGTAGCCGCCTCGCGCTTCGCGCCACATTCGGTACCCCTCCAGCTCATCGTCGTGGACACCGAGTTCGCGAACGATCACCTCCGGCTTCCAGTCAGCAACGGTCGCTCGACTCAGCGGAAGGTGGTAGGCGGACAATGGGTTGTCGTGGGACGGTCCGAATGGGACGACGGTGAGCTCACCGAGCTCGGCTGCGGTAGGGCGGCGAGTGAATCGCTGCACGTGAAGGCGAACATGTACTCCGCCGCGGTCGACTACCAGGACCTTCATGACTCCAAATGGCCCCTCGTCCGTGGCGACGGACGCTAGGTCTCCCGGGGCAAGCGCGTCGGGAGAGCTTCTCGAAAGCAAGCCTATCGCACCTAGGAGACGTCGGATCACTTAGGGTCTCGCTGTGTCGGCATAGCGATTTTGGGTTTCAGCGGCGGCCGGCACGGAACTGAGCGGCCGCGCCGTCCTCCGAATCAACATGGGGGCGCGACCGCGACTCCGGAAGGGGAGGCCCGCCCGGCTACCCGCTGCAAATTCTTGTCAGGTCGCCAGCTGGGCATTACGGGCGTCGTCGTTGCTACGGGGCGACGCGGTGTAGGTGCACTGTGAAAGCGGGCCCCCTCGAAAAACAGTGGCCTTCCTCAATCTGAATCCCACTCGTGGCAAACGGATCGTAGCCGGGTCGCATCACAACGACCTGATAGGAACCCGGGGTCTGCTCAAAGCTTGCAAGGATGAGGGCCGTTCCCCCGCCCATGCGATATTCGAATCGGATGAGGTCCGAGCGGCGTGACCCAAGCCGCACGAAGCCGGACGCGCTGTCTGTGATCGTGCGACCGGTTTCAGCATCCATCACGGTAACCCGAATCGTGGGATCAGGGTCGAGGATGCAGACGGTATCCGTGGCACAGGCCCCCAGAAGCGGGACAACAAGGCCAAGGACTCTCCAACTCTCCCAGGAAATCGCTATCACACGACGAAGCTAGCCCGTAACCAGTGGGAACGCTGTGATACAGGTCACGCTGGCGGCATGCAAGAGGCAATGTGCGGTGCTCACCTGGATCCTTGGTCGACCTAACGACTTCGGAAGCGGAGCCTAACCAGGCTGCCCACTACAAATCCTTGTTAGGCACCACCTCGACTGAACCCCACCAACGCGGCTGTAATGCGTACGTAAGCGTGGGACGCTGTCTGCGCGGGATACTCGCGTCCACGTTGGATGTACGTACCCGCAAGAAGGATTTCGCCCAAGCGCACCGACAAGCCCAGCTCAATCTCCCGAACCAGGTGATGAATCGGGACCCCCGTAGAGGAGCGAAACGTCGTACCCTGAAGGAACTCGTTGCGGAGTACGCCGTCGAGGTGGCCGGCTACCCAGACGAAGAGACTGCCGCTTCCCGTCACCGCGCCAGGCACGGTGCGACCTTCCGTCGTTGGGTGCAACCCTGCCGTGAATCGGGCACTGGCGCGACCGTCGGCGTACACCGTGCCAACGCGCGCCGCTCCACCGCCAATCAGCTGGAACACGACCGGGCCTGCCGACCCGTGCGCAATCCGTTTCGAGAGCTCGTACTCCGCGTAGATCCCAAGCTCCGTCGGTAGTTGCGAGGCCCAACCGAGCGGTTCCCGGTATCCGAGCACGCGATGAGCCCCGACTTGGACGGCTTCGGCTAACGACGGAGGACCGGTAACACCAAGTACGATCCGCGCCCCCGCCGTATATCCTGGCCCAAGCCGGGCGACGCCAACACCGGCAGCGAGCCACCCTGCATACGGACGTTGGCCGGGCTGCGGGGTCCGCGCATCCACCTCGGGTGTGTAGATCTCCTGGCCGATAGCGGCCGTGCCCCAGGACCGGCAGGCGTCGCAATCGGGGAGCAGTTTGCTAAGGCGGGAGTTGGATGGCCACAAGGCTGTAAGGCTAAATCCTTGGGTGTAGTCGCGATCTGGGCGTTCCTTGACCGGCTGCCAAAATGCGAAATAGTCGTTGTCGAGCCGAACGATCCATGTCGTGCGGCGTTGTGCGTCGGCGGTGGCCACCATGCCAAGCGCGAAGACGATGAGGATCGGTACTCGGATCAGTGCAATCTCACCTGGAAGTAAATCGTTGCGTTGGCGCTTAACGCCCTGCCGCAAGCTGCGGGCCGCGGGCCCGTCAGCTTCACGCCTTGTTAGGCGGCGCGCCACGCAACCCACAGAGCCAACTACGGATGCAACTTCTCCCCGCGTTCCAGCATCGCGATGAACTTCGCGATCCGCCCCGTTCGGGTCTCGGGCTTTACCGCGCTCTGAACTCGATACAGAATCGCAAACCGGTTGGCGCTATTGAGCGTCTCGAAGAACGCCTTCGCCTTGGGATGCTTCTCCAGTGCGGCTTGGAGATCCTCGGGTACTGTGGCCGAAGCCGGTGAATCATAGGCGCGCTCCCAACGTCCGTCTGCCTTGGCCGCCTCGATCGCGGCATAGCCCGCGGCTCGCATCTGCTCCGTCGCAATGAGGCGCTCGACGTGCTCGCGATTCTTCTTTGACCACGCGCTCCTCTTGCCCCTCCGCGTGAACTTCTGGAGCCAGGAGTCTTCGTCGTACTTCTTGGCCTGGCCATCGATCCAGCCGTAACAGAGGGCCACATCGAGAGCTTCGGCATAGGAGACGGACTTCAACGTGGATGCGGCCTTGGCCAACCGCAACCAGACTCCGCGTTCGCTTTCATGATGCCGTTCCAGCCACTCGCGCCACGCGGCCTGATCGCTGAACAGGTGGACTGGATACTCCGGGGAAGAACCCATATCTATCGGCACAAACCAAGTAAATGAGTCGCCCAACGACTTTGGGTTTCAGCGGCAGCCGTCACGGAGCCGAGCGGCCGCGCCCTCCAACTAACATGGGGGAGCGGCCGCGACTTCGGAAGAGGAATCCCACCCGGCTGCCCGCTGCAACCCCCTGTTAGGTAGCAAGCGCACGGACGTCGCGCTGAGCAAACACGAGCCGCACTCGTTCGGCAACTACCACCGAGCCTGACGGGAAGCAAACCGCGGAAACGCAGATGTGGTCAGCGGTAGGCCGTGCCGGGGCATCGGGCCGAGGGGTCATCAAGGATGCCCTCATATCTGTGAGCATCCCGGGAAACGCCCCTGCGCGGAGGACGGTCCGCACGCGCCGCATGACGCCCGGCTCGCACCCGTTGACAGTATTAGCTAGTTAGTTAAGTTGCTAACCATGTCCTCACTTCTCGATGTCCTCCGAGCCATTGGCAGCGACAGGCGACTTGAGATCCTGACTTGGCTGGACGACCCCACCAGGCATTTCCCACCGCAGGTGGATGGCGACCTCGAGACCGATGGCGTCTGCTCGGTCCTGATCGCCCGCCGGCTCAAGGTCAGCGAGCCGACCACCTCGCGCCATATGAAGATTCTTGTGAATGCCGGACTGGTTCGCGCCAAGTCGATCAAGCAGTGGACCTTCTACCGTCGAGACGAGCGCGGCATCGCCAGGGCACGCCGGCTGATCGACGAGGCTCTTCGCACGAAGGAATCAGCACGATGAATCCAGACGACCACTTGGGAGCCCTTTCTGCCACCGCCGCCGTCTTCGCGAATTCTGGCATCACTCGCCCGCTGCGGACGGTGACATTCGGATCAGCCCGGGGAGAGGCAGTCGCCGCCCGGGCTCGGTGCGTCTCGGAGTCGGTGAGTTCTCGACGGGCGATGATTCGACGCGAGGATACGCGGGATCGATGCGCTCGAGAGTACATCTTCTTTGGCGCGGGCGCCAATCGAGGACCCGGTCGGAACTCACGGTTCGTGAGACTCAGGACAGACGACTGAACTTCCGGAGGAGGCCATGGATAGAGCTCCCAAGATTCCTGCCCAGCAATCACCAGCGCCTGCGGCGGCCCATGCGGCTGAAACCGTCAAGCACTTCCCGCTTCCGCCGCCGTGGCCTGGAGCGGTCGTGCCTTTGAGTCAGTCGGTTATGGTCGGCAACATGCTGTACATCTCGGGGGTGCCCGACATCGACCCTGCAACGAGCAACCCGGCCGCGACATTGGAAGAAGGCGCCAAGATCTCTCTGGATGGAGTGAAGCGCGCGGTTGAGGCGGCGGGGCTGACCATGGACGATCTCGTCTGGGTTCAGATCTTCTGCACCGACCTGTCCTTTTACGACGCGTTCAACACGATCTATCGGAGCTATTTCCATAACGATGTGCTGCCGGCACGCGCCTTTCTTGGTGCCGACCGTATACCGCATAACGGCCGAATCGAGATCATGGGTATCGCAGTCAAGAGATGAACGCGGTGATTGGAGAGATTGGACGATGTCGAAGTCGATTGTCGTTCGCGAGTATGGTGACCCGGAGACGCTGAAGCTGGAAGAGGTTTCGGTCGACGCCCCGGCCTGGGCCAGCCGGGCCGCCATCGAGCAGGCCCATCAGGTCATCGCGGCGTGGACTCGCCGGACTCCCGTGCTCGCCTGGATCTATTGTCGGCGCTGCTGTCTATAATGGCCAGCCTCCTGACGCCTTCGTTGTTCAACCGCATCCGCCAGATATGTGGGGACCTCAAGATGGAAAGGAAGGAAGTCAGTGGGTTGAAGATGACGCTGATGAGGGGACCGGTCGGCGACCCGGATCAGCGGGAGACCGGCGCAACAGGGTGCTCTCGCGCTCGCGCCTGGTGGCACGACGCTCGCATACTTCCGAGGCGCACCTGCGCAGGCGAAGGAAGCACCAGGGCGACGGGACGCCCAGGAAGCCGCGCCAGACCTGCCATACTCGGTGGACACAATCGTGTCGCTGGATGGCCGAAGCGCGCCTTCGAGCGTCTCGGCCTCCATCGGCCCGCGCAGGTGAACGGGACCCAGGAACTGGTCCCCGCGCCAAAGAGTCACAGGCACGTCGCGGACCTAGTAGACGGGTGCTACCTAACGACTTTGGGTTTCAGCGGCAGCCGGCACGGAGCCGAGCGGCCGCGCCATCCTCCAACCAACATGGGGGCGCGGCCGCGACTTCGGAAGCGGAGGCCCGCCCGGCTGCCCGCTGCAAACCCCTGTTAGGCCGCAGCGAGAACGGATCTATACCCTGATGTTCCGTTTACTGGAAGACGTAGGCATCATAGTGAAATCGTCCGGATGGATCTGTGTGACTTGGGAGGGCAGCCATAGATCTGATCATGGTAAGTATCAGCGTATGCCTTCACACGCCCGAGTAGCTAGCGTACGCATCGGACTATCCGCCGCTGTTGGTACCCAAGCCGTATCTTGAACTGCGATAGGGGCCGAACTTTCTTGTGTCCTGGCCCGCCATACCTCACGAACGCGACGGTCCTGAGTAGCACAGTTCACTTCATGGCGCTCTGCAGTTAACGAGCCGTCAAGAGCACGATGCTGGACCCAAACTGAGACAACCATGCTGTTCAGGGGCGTTCGCGACGTGGGCGCGATCGACATCTCACCGGCTGCCGTTTTAGCAAACGGTACCCACCCGGACTGCATCCACAAAACCCCGAGCCCGCCGGCGAAGAGTAGGGTAATTCGAAGTCTTTGCGCTGTGGCGATTGCGAGCAGTGCCATCCATGCCTCCGATATACACGTCGTAAACGATAACGGCGGTCTGCGGCCTAACGACTTTGGGTTTCAGCGGCAGCCGGGCACGGAGCCGAGCGGCCGCGCCATCCGCCAACTAACATGGGGGCGCGGCCGCGACTCCGGAAGCGGAACCCCGCCCGGCTGCCCGCTGCAAACCCTTGTTAGGCGGCCCGTAAGAGATTCCAAGGGAATGGGCCGCGGCCCCACGAAATGGTCAGCGATGCACATGCCATGTGGGCTCGGCGATGCGGGGATATGCCCTCCGTCATTCGACTTAATTGGTCGGTAGACGCACCGAAGCGAGAATCGTACGGGGAAGCGCAGAGTCGTAACTTTCCCTCCTGAGAGAGATGCTAAGAGTGAAAAGAAGGCCGTCCGCCGGGAACAGAGCTACTGTCCTTCGGTTGTCCAATCCTACGCGCCCTACAGCCACGTGCTGGTGAATGATGAGCACCTTGCGATTCTCAAGAGTAATCAGTTCATGACGAGTGCAGCTGGCTGTGCCCCCGGCTTCCTGCACCTGCGCGAGGAAGGGACGACAGACAGCTGCCACTGTAGAACTCAACTCCGCTGACGTGAGCGAGTCGTAGAGACGTACGGTAACTTCTGGTACGATCGTCACGTTCATGTTCGCCGAGTTTGCAGGTAAGGCGGGATCGTGTCCTCGGAACATGATGGCATTCTCATTGGCTGCCGCTATCTCGCGTAGCTGCTTAACGTTTGACACGCGCATAGACCATAGGGAGCGCTCACGGAGTTGCATGAGCTGCTCTTCCGAGTCGAGAGTCCAGGACGAGGGCAAGGAAATATGGGTGCCCAAGCCCACGGAGTGGTTGCGGAACGACGTTTGAGCAAACACGTGTGCCGTGGGAAATAAAAAGCTGCCAACGGCCGCGAGGATAGACACGTGTAGTGTCAGGTTCAGAGGCATGATTCACCATCCTAGTTCTGATCGGCGCCACCCAACGGCCGGATGCTCAGCCGCAGGCGCCGTACGGGAATGGAGCGGTCGCGTCGTCCCTTAACCAACCTAGAGGAGCAGGTGCGACTCCGGGACAAGGAAAGCTCACCAGGCACGCTCACTGCAAGTCAGTGTTGGGTTGATGATACGCAGCAATGGTTGCCATCGACTAGAATCCAAGGCCCGTACGGATTGATGCCTTCGAGGCGAATATATCCGCTATCGGCTGCTTGTAAATGGCCGCAAGAATTATCGCGCGCAATCCATTCTCGACGAGCAAGTAGAGTCGCCGCCCCTCGGGGGTTAGTGCATCAGCTCCTTTACCAACACCGTGAACGAGACCTGAGCGACGATCGTACGCCTCTCGGAGATCCTGCTCAGTCCAAGTAAGTCCCTTCACGAATTGTGAAAGCATCAGCAAACGGCGAATAAACTGATCCGTAGATCCCAGCCTTAGGCGAACCGGCCTGTCTCGTTCGTCGGTGTGTATGAGTGCCTCAAGAGCCGTGACACAAAGGGGCCATCGAACGTCGATCATTTGGGTCCAGAATACGTACTCGTGGTACCAGAGAGCGCGGCTTACGCGTTCGGGCAACACTGACGGCGCGAACACCTTTAGGAGCTTGCGAAGCGCAACTACATGGTCGTCGCCGAACCAATTGGCATCATCTTCAATGTTGAAGGCAAACGTCCCAATACCACGTGCTCCGTAAGGGACGATCTCTCTCCGCCGCCCTCTCTCTCGGAGAATTCTGGCTGAATAGTAGTACCCTGTTTCGCTTGGTCGAATCAGGCGGGATAACTGGAGGCAGGTACGAAGGCGCCTGTCCGAGTCGAACTTGTAGCGATCCGTCGGATCGGGAGCGTGAGTCCGGAAGAAGGCGTAATGGGATGGGAATTGACGGAACGCCTTTAAGCTGTTTGCGCCTCGTTGCTCGCAAGCATCCATAATCGCTTCACGATCTGGATGGCGGCCGATCCAGAGATCTGGGCCGACCTTCGCCTTGCGAAGATGATACTTCGGCCATACAGGCCTGTTGCCAGGGAAATCATAGGCGCCAGTATTGAGAATGACGTCAACCGTGGTCACGTCGTCGGAGTAGGCCGCTGCGAATTGACGCTGTCGAGACATGGCGAGTGTTGGTCAGAAATGTGGTCGGGAACGCTATGGCGTCGTGGCCGTCTAACTAGTATATAAGCTGCAAAGGTCAGAGTACGTATATCCCGCAGGTACCGCTAGACTCCGCAGCCTAAGCCCGGCACCACAGCATGCATTCAGCCGTTTTAGGCGGCGGATGGCCGCCATATATTCGAGCAGCTAGGAGTGGTTCGGGTGATGACTCGGTGGTCCCAGGATCTCCCCCAGCTGGCGCCGGCTGCTGGACTGGACCGCTCCGGACGTTCCCCCAGTCCGTCGTGGCCTGAGTCTTCGGTCGCGTTCGTCGGCGCCATTCCCTCGTACCCAAGACCGCTCCAATACCGGACCGCTCCGGTGCTGCTGATCGGGATGCCGTGATTTCAGCGAGGTCGTGCTGTTTATGCATCCCAATCACGCCGCCCCGGCGGCCTGGTACGCTGCCTTGATCCATCCCAGCAACTCCGCATCCACCTCCGACGCTTCCGTCAGCCTCACCACGTAGTTGCACATTTTCCCCGCCCCTTGGGGAATCAGGCGCGCCGAATCCGGAAGTTCCTTGGCATTCAGCCCGACTTCGACGCGCGTGTTTGTCGCCGGCCCGATCATCGTGAACTGCTTGGAGCGGCGATAGCTGATGTAGGTCTTCTTCGGTACAGCATCGAAGGCGCCGAGCTGGTGCAGGCCGGCCAGCAACTTGTCGTGAATCGGCCGAAGCGCCGCCTTCGGACCGACATACAAGGAGTCGAGCGGATCAGCGCTGGCCGGCGCGGATGGCGCGGCTTGCTGCTTGATGAAGTGAACCAGGGTGTTCGCATCGCCGTGCCCCATCCCGAGTTCCGACTTGAGCATCGCGACGAGTTCGCCGTGCTTCGCGAGACCGCTCTTCGCGACGATTGCGCCGAGTTCCGGGAGAGACTTGCCGGTGCGCTTCTCGATGTTGGCGAGCTGGGTGGCAACGGCCTTGTCAACGTCGGCCATACATAACCTCCTTGCCTGCAAGATGGTTTGCGTGGACGCTCAGCGGGGCTGATTGATTATAACACGCCAATCGCTCGATTCGGCTGAGATACGCACCGTGCTTGACGAGCGGACCCTTCGCCGCCCAGGCTTCCGCTTGGGCGCGTGAGTCGGTATGCAGAAGGTAAGCGGCGGTCGCCCCGCCGATGGCATTGTCGAACTCCCCACCAAGCGGTACGATGTGGTCTGCCGCCATCGCATCGATGTGTCCGACATGCGCATCAAAATAGCGCGGCGCAGTGGCTGCGTTGGGCCCAGGCGACAGGAGGGCGAGGAAGTACGGCACAACAGGGAATGCGGGTTGCCCGACGTCGGACATGGCAGCGTACCTGTTGGAGAGTCAGGTCATCTTCGTTCCGGTGGGAGGATGTCATCGCCGACCGTCTGCGAGAGACCGACTCGGCGTTCGCAGCGGCGACGAGTAACCGAAGGAAAGATTGCACTTGTCAGCGCGGCAATTCGTGAGCCTCCACCCTTACGTACTCTTGCGAGCGTTCTCACGCTCCGCCGTATCATCCTTGCGTCCGCCTCGATCGGGAAGCTCCCACGCAAAGTCGTAGAAGACCCGGAGCAGATTACCGTCTAGATCCGCTGCTGTAAACTCGTACAGGTTCCATGGCTTCGATTCAGGCGCGGCAACAATCGTGGCACCGTTCTTACTCCACGTGTCATGTAGCTGGTCAATTGCCAACCTGCTGTCAAGGTTGAGCCAGATGACGACGGCTGTCCGCTTGTCTCCGTTGCCGGCAAAGGCGTCGTCCGTCAAGAAGATCCTGCAATCTCCTCTGGAGACTTGACCGAGCCCTTGTACACCCCAGTCCCAGTTGAAACCAAGGCACTTCTCGTAGTACACGGCAGCTCGAGCTACGTCGCGCGAGCGAATCTCGGGTGTTGCGCTTGGAAAAGTGTGGTTCATCAGTGTCGCCTGGATGATGTTGACCAGCAAGCGATTGCTCGTGTTCGAATGTAAGGGATGGAACGGCTTGGTTGTGTTCCCCCATTGTACTGGAAGTGTACGAGATCTTCGGTCGCGACAAGATTGCTGCGTCTGGTCTCGTAACCAGCCGATGGTCCGACTCGGACCTGTGCCCACCCTTCACCCGGCGACCAATCAGGTACTCCCGTCTTCCGGAGCAGGGTCCGTTAACCCGGGGGCGTCCGGTTCGTATTGTCCATGTCCGAGAAGATGAGCCACCGCCCATCTGCCGCGCGGCGGAGCGTCAGCGTGAACTTGCCCTGGTCACCCGGCGTGTCCCCGTATCCGTACGCGCCAATGATGTATGCTACCGTGTCTGCGGTCGCGGCCGCGAGCGCTCGCAGGCGGAGTGGTCCACCGCCCTGACCGGTATATGCCATCTGAATCGCGCCCCGCCCGCGGACTGGCGCTCGGCCGCCTTGCAGGATGAAACCGTCTTCGGTGAAGAGCGCCGCCAGCGCCGCTGCGTCGCCTCGCCGCCAGGCGGCCTCGTAGTCGCGGAGCACTCGGTCCAACTCCGGCGAAAGTACCACCGACGGAAGCTCCACCGGCGACGCATGCGCGGCTTGCGCATCTGACTCCCCGGCGATAGCGATCACGAAGACGGATGTGAGGAGGGCGGCGAGGCGCATCGGGTACTGAGTCCTGGTGAGTGATGTTCTCTTCGGTCTGTCGGTGAGCGGCGCAGATTGATTATACACGCCGATCGCCCGATCCGGCTGGCGGATGCACGGAATCACACCTTGAACCAGTAGCTCAACTTGGCTGCCAGAAAGTTGTCCCCCGGTGCGGTCACTGCGTCCCACAGCGAGCCCACCCGGACGAAGTCGCCGGCGTCGAGCCGGTTGCCGCGGTTCTGCTGCCAGATCAGGAAGAACGTGCTCCCCGCCATCCACTCCCACCGAAGCACCAGGTTGGAGCGGAACGACAGCACGTTGAAGTCGGGGCTGGAGAAGGCGAACGTCGTCCCGGCGTCCGTGACGGTGTAGCGCCCGCTCGCGGGCTCCGTGATCGTAGTGCCCGGGGCCGACCCGTAGGTGCGCAACGCCGAACTGCGGGCCGCCGCCAGCTCGCCGAAGTCGTAGTACCGCCCGCTCGATGCGAACGGTTCGGCGTAGCCCTGGATCGTCAGATTCGGAGTGAAGGCGTAGTTGAGCCGGAACTGCGCGGCCACCGTGCTCTGATCGATGAATCCGAAGAGATAGCGCGACCCGAACGTGCTTGCGGAGCCGCCCGCGGCCCGACCGATGTATTGCCGAGGATTAGTCGCCCGCGAGAAACGCGGTGTGACCGACGCTTCCCACCTGGCGCTCGGCCGAGTCGTGATGCCGCCGCTCATGCTCCAGCCGGTGCCGCCGAGGCCGTCTCGCTGGTGGATGGCCGTGGTCGACCAGGTAGTGGTGGCCGATGGGTTACCGGCCAGCGACGCCTGGAAGGTCCAGTTATGCGGTGTCTCCATGTAGGGTCCGCCGCGTGTCAGCGTGTTGCTCATGGCGTGATGCGCGTAGGTAGTTCTGAACGAGGTGCTCCAGAAGTTGTTGAAGACGAAGCTGATGCTCTGGTTCAAGCGGAGTAGTTGGCGCTCCAGCCCGAAGTCCCACTGTCCGACCACCGAATGCCCCACATTGAAGAAGCGGAAGTACCGATTCGGCTTGGTGTCGCGGAGCTGGATGTCGGCATTGAAGTCGATGGCGTCGGCGCGCGCCATCTGTCCGATGTCATTGATCTCGAAGCCGGGCGACTTGACGCCGAGCTGGATGCCCCAGAGGGAATGCCGCCCGGCGTTCTTGTCGGCGCGCACCGAGGCGGTGTAGCCCGAGAGCGAGCGCTGGAGCGCGTCGTAGTTGAGATAGTCGGCGTCGGGTCGCTGGAAGTAGTGCGCGCTGGCTCGCTGGACCCGATCGATGCTCGCAGCGTCGCCGTCGATCCGGCTGAAGCCGGCCCAGCCGGTGACCTCGTACTTGCCCTCTTCGAATCGGAGCCGCCAATCCACCCCGCCGGTTACGGCATTGCGGCTGAGCAGGGTGTCGAGCCCGCCGGCACTGCCCAGGTCGCGCCGCACACTGGTGAGGACCATGCCTAACGTCGACCGGCTGCGGCCGACCTCCTGCTGGAGGCGGAGCACGCCGAACCCGGTGGCCGGTTCGACGGCCGCGCGGGAGTACAGGCCGGTGGTCGTATCGTACCCGCGGCCCGATTCCCGCGCCGTGACCGACGTAAGCAGGCCCACCGAGAGGCCGGATGGCAGCCGGCCCGTGACTTTGGCCGCGCCCAGGATCGTGGTGTTGAACGGCTGGTCGACGAAGTCGCCCCCGACGGCGCCGCGCGGGCTGGCGCCGATCCGGCGGGTATAGAAGTAGGTCGGCCGGCCGAGATAGCTCTGGGCTCGGCCGGTCAGGATTTCGTTGCCTTCGATGAAGAAGGGCCGCTTTTCCTCGAACACGGTCTCGAATGCGGTGAGATTCACTTCCGCCGGGTCCGCTTCGACCTGCCCGAAGTCGGGATTGACCGTGGCATCGAGGGTCAGGCTGGCGCCGAGCCCCGCCTTGATGTCGGCACCCGCGCGGCCGACGAACTTCTGGTCGAACGGATTGGCCAGATCACGATTGCCGCGCATGGTGAAGTCACCGGCGGTGTAGGGGACCACTTCGATGCCGCGGCCGCCCCGGATTCCCTCGATGCCCACCAGACGTCCGAAGTAGGACGACCAGCCCGACATTTCCTTGGCCCTGGGAATCAGAACCCAGTACAGCTCCGTGTTCCGGTCGGGGACGAGACGCGAGATCTGCAGCCCCCAGGTCTGTTCGGCACCTGCGCTGAACCGGAGCTGAGAGAAGGGAATCCGCATCTCGGCCGTCCACCCCAGGCTGTCGACCCGGGCTTTGGCAGACCAGATCGGATCGAACTCGTACTGCCGGTTGGACTGGAGATCCTGACCGTGGTAGTAATCGCTGCGCACTCCGCCCGAGGAGATCGCGAAGCTGTACGAGGTCCGGCGGTCCAGGTAGGTGTCGAACGAGAGGACCAGCGATTCGGCGTTGCTCGCAGCGTCGCGCCGAGTCACGGCCACAGGAATGTTGTGCGGGTCGGGGCGAAAGAGCCGCGCGGCGACGTAGACGGCGTCCTCGTCGAACAGGACCCGGACTTCGGTCCGAATGCTCGGCTCGGCGCCCTCGACCGGGATCTTTTCGACGAAGTCGGTGATCGGCATGGCCGCATCCCAGGCGGGGTCGCGCAGGTCGCCGTCGATGTGGGGCGCCGCGCCGGCGACCCGAACCGCGCGCGCCGTCTTGGGGGAAGCTTGCGCAAGGGCAGGGACGGGCAGGCTGCCGGCAATGGCGCCCACGAGCAGCAGCGCACGGATTTCGATTCGCGGAGGCACTCGGAGCTGTCTTCGGTTGACCGGGTTGAAGGGCTGGTGCCGCGACACGGTACAAATCGGCCCGGCCACAAGATAGTCGTGGCATTCGGGGCCGGAGGCTTGAACGCGCGGAGTCAAAGTTCCTGACGGACAAACCGCGATCCAGGTTTCCGCAGAAATGGCTCGGCGCCCATTGGCGTACTAAGATTCGAAAAATCCGCAGGACTCTATCGATCCAGGTCAGTGAGGGATGACGTGAAGCCTCCCGGCAACGGCTATGCCCCCCGACTGGGCCCCTTCTCCGGCACGATGCTGGTGGTCGGGGGCATCATCGGCTCCGGCATCTTTCTGTCCCCGGCCGTCGTTGCCGCGCGGGTTGGTACGCCCGGCCTGACGCTCGCCGCCTGGACGCTCGGCGCGCTCGTGGCACTCATCGGCGCGTTCATCTACGCTGAACTCGCCGCGCGACTGCCGAGGGCGGGGGGCACCTATGTCTATCTGCGCGAGGCGTACGGCACCTTTCCCGCATTCATGTACGGATGGGCGCTCTTCTTCATGATCGGGAGCGGCGCCATCGCCGCCGTCTCGATGACGAGCGCCAGCTACGCGGCCTCGTTGCTCGGTTGGAGCGACGCCGCGATCCGGCCGATTGCCATCGCGATGGTCGTCGTGCTGACCGCGCTCAACATCGCCGGGGTACGGATCGGCGCCGTCACGGGTAACGTGCTCACGATCCTCAAGCTGGTCGCGATCGGCGCACTGATCGTCGTGGCGCTCGTCTTGTCGCCGTCGCACACCGACGAATTGCCGGCTATCACGACGCAACCCGTGGCACCTGCCGGGCTCCGGGCGACCTTCCTCGCGATGGCTGCTGCGCTGGTTCCCGTCTTGTTCGCGTTCGGCGGTTGGCAGCAGAGCAACGCCGTTGCGGAGGAACTGCGCGATCCTGCCCGCACCCTCCCGCGCGCGCTGATCGGGGGCGTGCTCATCGTTGTCGCTGCCTACCTGCTCGTCAACATGGCGTACCTCCGTGCGCTCGGCGTCGCGGGCCTGGCATCCAGCACTGCTCCCGCGGCCGACGCGATGGCCCTGTACCTCGGCCCGGCCGGCCGCACCCTGATCGCGGCCGGAATCCTGGTGTCGACGCTCGGCTTCAACTGCATGGTGATTCTGATGTCGGCCCGCGTGTACCAGACCATGGCGGCCGACGGCCTCTTCGTCGCCCGGATGGCGGCGCTGCATCCGACGCTGCGCACGCCGGTCATCGCGCTCGCGGCGCAGAGCATGGTGATTCTCGCGCTGATTGCGACGGGGAGCTACGGACAGCTGCTCGACTACGTAGTGTTTGCCGACTGGATCTTCTTCGTCGCGACGGCGGCCACACTCTTCGTATGGCGCGCACGCGACCGCCTGAGCGGTGCGGCGGGGACCGGCGCCCGGATGCCGCTGCATCCGCTGAGCACGCTGATCTTCATCGCCTGCGGCGTGTACGTGGTCACCGGTTCGGTCATCTCGAATCCCGGCAACGCCCTGCGCGGCGTCATCGCGTTCGGGATCGGGATCCCGGCGTACCTATACTGGCGGAGGCGGTGAACGATCGGGTGACCCGAGGCGCCGGCCCTCTCCGAACCGGAACCGAAGACTCCTTAGTCCGGCGTTGAAAACGAGGCGACGTAGCTCTCCAAGGTCTCCCGCGCCGGACGGAACCGCATCCCCAGCTCTTCCTGGGCCAGCGCACTGTCGTACACGATCCGCGGCGCGTTCACGGGGGCATTGCCGTTCAGGATCGCATGCACATCGGACACGCGGTAGCTCTCACTGGCCAGCAGATAGTTGCGGCCGTGCAGTCCTTTCGTGGTGGCCGCCTGGTACACTGCCTCGGCGACATCGGCCACGTCCACGATGGACCACTCGATGTCCTGATCGTAGAACATTTGGAAGAAGGGGTTGGGCGCGATCCTGTTCTTGAACAGGTATTGCACCCCATCGACGTGGAGTCGGGCCGTTGCGAGAGGGCCGCGCCCATCACGCCGACCGGCGATACCGACGTGACTCCGAACTCGAGGCCGGGGTTCGCCGAAATGAACTCCGACACTGTCCGGTTCGCGATGAACTTGGCCTGCCCGTAGGGATGGCTTTCCGCGCTCAGGTACGGCGCATCGGCTTCGCT
>CAZUES010000017.1:0-4556 GCA_964619465.1 uncultured Gemmatimonas sp. | reverse complement strand
GCCCGGTCGCGCACATCCAGCTGGACGACCTCCAGCCGCTCCGCGCCCGGCAGGCTTTTCAGGTGCGCATACTTTGCCGTGTTGGTCGAGTCCGAGGCCGACACCCGCACCCGGTAGCCCTCGGCGAGGAACTTCTTCGTGATGTGGCTGCCGATGAAACCGGCGCCACCGATGATGCCTGCTGTTCTCATAGGGTCGTGTCACTCGGAACGTGATGAAAGTCTGCCCTCCGGTATAACGGACCGGAGGCAAGGGTCGTCTGGCCGGACAGCCTGGCATCGGCTCAAAAACCAATGTATCGCTCGGCACGGCCAAGGGAAGCTGTGCCGAGGCTTGGCTGGCTCTTTAGCGTCCGACATCGTACACTTTGGACGGGTGGTGTTCTCCATGGCTCCGAGTGGGGAACGCCCGGACACCCATGTCGCACGTACGCCTTTCTCTGGATCCGGGCCTTAGGAATACGCATCCTGAAGGGAGATCCGCAGCTAACCGCTACTACAGAGGAGACACGTGTGATGCAGAAAATGAGATTGGTCTGCGGCTTGCTTCTCATGTTTGCGCTGGCCGAAGACGCCCACGGCCAGCGCGTCGGTGGCCTGATCAAGAAGAAGGTTGAGCAGGCGACGAAGCCCAAGGAAGCCGAGGCAACAAAGGACGCTGCGCAAGAAGCGTCGCTCTTCTCCTTCGAACCGAACGCCGAAGCCATGGCGTCCTACAAGCGTGGTCTCGATGTCGAGATCAAGTCGCGGAACGAGTATCGGGGCCGGCTCGCGAAGCTCAAGACGGTCGAGGAGTACGGCATGTGCCAGCAGGCTACCATGACCAGTCCGGACGCGATCAAGGTGGCTGAGGAACTGATGGCGCGGATGGGTAAGGCCAAAACCCCCGAAGACTATCAGGAGATAGTGGCCTTCCAGGACGAGTCGTATAAGGCGATGGCCCTGAAGGCGTGTGGTGAAGATCCCAAGCTGCTCATCCAGGAGCAGAGCGAGGTTTTTGCGAAGGCCCAGGCGGCGGCAGCACAAGAAGCTGGCACGGGATGGAAAGGCAAGGCACCCCGGACCGACGGGAGCAATCTCCGAGACTATCGCGTGATGAAGGAACTCATCGCGAAGTATTGCTCGCTCCCGGCGGACATGCGGCAGGATGCCGAAAAAAATGGCGTCAAAGTTCCAGGCACCGGCAGCAACATCTACTGGGTCTTTCCGCTCTGGTTCGCTCAATGGGTAGGGCCTGACTGCGAGGACCTGACGAGGCTCGACAAGATGTTGCAAGGCTCGCCGTAGCATTGACCATTCCGGCGCTGCTCCTCGCGTTCGGCCTGACCTTCCTCTGGCAGCCGGTCGCGCCCGGCGTCTGGCATCGCGAGATCAGGATGGCCGAAAGCGGACCGCTGTCGGCCGTCAAGGTAATCGCGATCCGCCTCGACCCCGCGCAAGTCACCTTCGCGCTCGACAGCGCGACGCACGACTACGGGACTCGCGGTGCATGGACATCGGACCGGCTCCCGCCCGGCGCGTTCCTCGCCATCAACACGGGCCAGTTCATTGGTGGCATGGCCTGGGGGTGGGTCGTGCACAACGGCGTTGAAACAGGCGCTCCAGGGTCGGGCACGCTGGCCATGTCGTTTGTGACCGACAGCGCTGGTACTCCGGCGCTGCTGACGCCCGACGAGCTTCCGGCGGCTCGCGGCCGGGTGCAACTGGCGTTTCAGTCCTATCCGGCGTTGCTCATGGGCGACGGCGAGTTGCCCTGGGAACTGCAGGGGAGCGGCCGTGGCGCCGACCTCACCCACCGTGACTCGCGGCTGGCCGTTGGTGTTCTGGCGGACGGCTCCGTGGTCATCGCGCTAACGCGCTTTACCGGTCTGGGGTCTGGCGCGGAGACGCTGCCGTGGGGGCCTACCGTCCTCGAGATGGCGGACTTCATGCGCGAACTCGGCTGCCGTCGCGCCGTGATGCTCGACGGCGGCATCTCCAGTCAGATGTCACTTCGTTATGCGGACGGTACGACGCGGCACTGGAGCAACTGGCGCAAGGTGCCGCTAGGTCTCGTCGTCAGGCCTCGTTCGGGTCCACAGACCCGTTAGGAGGAGGCCACCGAAGAACCAGTTCCTGCCATCCATGAAGTAGTCGTACGAGTTCTTGACGCCCTCCACCCGATGCGGAACCAGGACGGTAGCCAAGAGGAATAACGCTCGGGCTGGCGTGAGCCAGCCGGGCGAATGACATTTGATGGCACGGCGGGTCCCTGAGGATCCCCTGAACCGACGCCTATACCAACACCCTGCCCAGGCCTGTCATGCGCTCCCTGCTCCTCATTGCGGCTCTGCTCCCTTCCACGCTCCTGGCTCAGGCGCGGGACCGGTTCGACTACTGGGGCCCGCAACGCGTCATGATCCAGCGCGGCCAACAGGCCGTCCTGATGTGCAACGGCCTCTTCACGTCGAACCGGACCTTGGAGCAGATCTTCGATCAGGAGCTGAAGCTCGTCTCGGGCGTGGTGGGGACGGCGCAGGGCGGGGACTATGTCGTGGACCAGACGCGGAAGGCGGTCGCGATCGGGGCCCCGGGAAGCGGGGCGCCGGTGATACGCGCGGCGTTTCGCGAAGGAATCGGCTGCGTCGTCATGTCGCCCGAACAGACCTTCGAAGATATCGACAAACTTCCCAAGATCTCCACGCCCCCGCTCGCCGGGGACGCTGCCACGATCGCGTGGCCGGACGGCGACAAGGTCGAGCCGCGCCCGCTCCCGGCCGGCATCAGCGCGTCGGCGCTCCAGGCCGCGTCCGACTGGTCGTTCAACCGGTCGAGCACGGAACAGGTCACCCTCAGCTTGCTTGTGGTACACAAAGGACAGATCATCCACGAGCGATACGCACCTGGCGTGAACGTCTCCACCCGGACCCGCACCTGGTCGACGGCCAAGAGTATCGCCTCCACCCTGGTCGGCATCCTGGTCGACCAGGGCAAGCTCCAGCTCGACGATCCGCTCGGTTTCGAGTGGTTGCCCAAGGCCGCGAGCCCGGCCGACGATCCGCGCAACGCGATCACCCTCCGGCACGTGCTCCACATGTCGAGCGGGCTTTACCCGATCGACAACGCGGGGCTCGAGTACGCCACGGGCTCGGGGATGTCCTATTGGGCCGGCGCCAGCTCGGTGGAACAGGCGCGCGACCGAGCGTTGGTTCGGAAGCCCGGTTCCACCTGGGACTACGAGAACTACGATACCATTCTGGCCGCGTACCGGATGAAGCTCGCGCTCGGGAGCGACCAGGCCTACCTGGAGTGGCCCCGCACGGCGCTGTTCGACCGGATCGGCATGCGGAACACCCTGGTGAGCACGGATCGCTTTGGCGACTTCATCCTGAGCAGCCAGGTCTACACCAACGCGCGCGACCTGGCGCGCTTCGGGCTCCTCTATCTGAACAACGGGGTGTGGAACGGACAACGGATCATCTCGGAAGACTGGATCCGCTTCGTCCGGACGCCGGCGCCGGCGAGCGCGGTGCGCGGCAATGACTATGGCGGCCAGTTTTGGCTGGTGCCCGACAACCGCAAGGGTGAGATCCCGGCCGACGCCTACGCCACCCGGGGGAATCGCGGGCAGTATACGGTGATCGTTCCCTCGCATGACCTGGTGATCGTGCGCCGCGGCCTGGACTACGGGCGGCAGGGATTCGACACCTGGGACCTGACCCGGGAAGTACTCAAGGCGTTCCCGGCCCGATGAACCGGCGCGGCTTCGTCGGCACGCTCGGCACCTCGGCCGCCCTCGGAATGGCGGCGCCCTGGCCTGTCGATGGTGGTCCCAACTCGGCTCCGCCCGGGCCGGTCACGATGTTCGGCGACGGGATCAACCTGACCCCCACCGAGTACGCCGCGCTCCTTGCGCGCCTCAGTTCCGAGAAGGCGCCGAGCGCCGACTCCTATCTCCTCGGCGGGGAGATCGAGGCGTTCGAGCGCCACTGGGCCACGATCCTGGGCAAGGAAACCGCGGTGTTTATGCCGTCGGGCACCCTCGCCAACCAGTTGGCCCTGAGAGCGCTTGCCGGGCATCGGCGTCGGGTCATCGTGCCGGAGCCGAGCCACGTCTACAACGATACCGGCGACGCCTGCCAGACCCTCTCCGGCCTGACCCTCCTTCCGCTGGGCGCCGGGAAGCCGACCTTCAGCCTCGCCGAGGTCGAGGCGACCCTGGCCCGCACCGCCGGCGGGCGCGTGGCCACGGAGGTCGGTGCCATCCTCGTCGAAAGCCCGATTCGCCGACTCCGCGGTCAGCTGTTCGACGCCTCGGAGGTCGAACGGATAGCCGCGTTCGCCCGCGCCAAGGGAATCGGACTGCATCTCGATGGAGCCCGACTCTTCATCGCGTCGGCGTACACCGGCGTCTCACCCAGGGGCTACGCGGCCCCGTTCGATACCGTCTACGTGTCGCTCTGGAAGTACTTCAACTGCGGCATCGGCGCGATCCTAGCCGGCCCCAGATCCGTCCTCGACGGGATGTATCACGTCCGGCGGATGTTCGGCGGCAACCTGGCGCAGGGATGGCCCGCC
>CAZUES010000016.1:0-90143 GCA_964619465.1 uncultured Gemmatimonas sp. | reverse complement strand
GAATCGAGCAACGGCAGAATGTGAGGATGCTGGAGCCGCGCAGTGGTCCGGATTTCCGAGAGAAAGCGATCGCTGCCGAGGGCCGCGCCGAGTTCCGGATGCAGAACCTTGATGGCGACATCGCGATCGTGCTTGAGGTCGCGCGCCAGGTACACGGTCGCCATGCCGCCGCGGCCGAGCTCACGCTCGACGCGATAGCGGTCGCCCAAGGCGCCGGCAAAGGGGTCCTGTAACTGGACTGGCATGTGGGGCTCGACCCGATCTGGTCTGACGCAGCCCAATATGGAGATGCTACGCCGGGGATGTCAAAGCGAGAGAGGGTGGCTCGATCGGGCCTGATAGCCGAGGTACCCGAGGCTTGCCATCAGAAGGATCGGGCCAAGGTTCGAAAGCAGGTTGATTCCGGGGTTGGCGGCGGGTCCGTCAGGTGCGATGACGAGATTGCCGATCAGCATCCAGAGGGCGGAGGCCGGGAGCAGGTAGCCGACCCAGCGCGGGAACTCTCGCCCGCGAAGGATGGGAACCGCGAGCAGTGATGCCCCGATCAGCCACGCCAGCATGGTGAGCAGAAAGGCGGTCACGAAGGCGGCTGGCAGCGGGGTACCGGGTGCGATCAGGGCGGGGGCCTGATTGGCAAGCCACGGCATGACGAGCACGGCGTAGAGGCTCAGGAAGAGGCCGAAGAACATCCAGGATATTGCCAGCAGCACCACGCCGATGAGCCCCGACCGGCTGCCGGGGCCGATCACGCGTGCATAGACTCCGGGCAGACCGAGCAGGACCAGCAAGGCGCCGGCCACGCCCAGCAAGTTGGTCGGCATCCAGAACTCGCTTTGGGCAGACGTTGCGGGTGTCGGTCCGGCCGTGATCAGGGATCGGAGCACGATATGGACGACGAAGGCAATAGCCCCCGCGAGCAGACTCAGGCCGCTCTGCCGGACGTGATTGGAGTCTGTCATCGGGCGGCCTCATCGGGGAGTGTCGCGATCTCGCTGATCGTCGCGGCGGAGCCGCGCATCCGAATGTTGGTCGGGTCGGTTGTGCTTTACAATTGTCGAGTGTCCGGGCGCCGGGCTTTCCGCCCCACCCGGCAATCCGGCTTCACGGTGTGATAAGGCATTCGATGTCTGAATCTGCAGGGGCGGGAAGCCCGCCTGGCGCGTTACCCTCGATGTCGAGGCTGGCGCGCGGCTTCGGTCTCTGGACCGGGTTCTGGTGGCTCCTGTTCGGGGCTCTGGTTGCGCCGGTGTTTCCCGGCGGGTGGCTTACGGTCCTCTTGCTGGCCGTGGTCGGTACCGCCCCGCTCATGCTCCTGGTGCGTGGCCTCGAGGGGCGACACCACCCGACCAGTGCAGAGCGGATCTGGTTGCTGCGTCCGTTCTGGTATCTCCAGGTCGCCCTGCCCATTCTCGGCTTGGCAGGCCTGGCAGGTGCTCTGGTCGGGCTGCTTTTCTTGATGCCGGGAGCAGGCGGGCGCTGGGGAGTGGCTGTGGGAGCGGCCGGGTTCGGAATGCTGGCGTTGGCAGGGTACCTGGGTGCGCGACACCTGGTGATCCGCCGGCTGGTTGTCGAGCATGCCGACCTGCCGGAAGGCTTCGACGGACTTCGCGTCGCGCAGCTATCGGACCTCCACGTCGGGCCACACACGTCGCGACGGTTCCTGGCACGGATCGCAGCGGCTGTGGTTCGCGCTCGTGCCGACCTGATCGTGATTACGGGAGACCAGGTGGATGATCATGCGCTCGATGTCCGTGACTTCGCTGCCGCCTTTGGTGAGTTGTCCGCCCCGCTCGGCGTGTTCGCGATTGCCGGGAACCATGACGTCTATGCCGGCTGGCGCGAGGTCCGCGCCGGAATGGAGCAGATGGGCATCACGGTGCTGGTCAACGATGCGGTCGCATTGCATCGCGGCGACAGTCGGCTCTGGCTTGCCGGCACCGGGGATCCCGCAGCACACGGCTGGCCCCGCGCAGGAGCTGCGGAGGCAGTTCCCGACATCGGGCGCACCCTTCGCCGCGTCCCGCCCGGTGAGTTTACCATCGCGTTGGCGCACAACCCGGCGCTCTGGCCCGCGCTGGCCGGGCGGGGTGTCGCGCTCACGCTGAGCGGGCACACTCACTACGGGCAGCTGTCGATTCCCCGCCTCGATTGGAGTATCGCCTCTCCGTTTCTGAAGCTTGCCATGGGGAGTCATCGGGTCGAACGTTCGCTGCTCTACATCAGTCCGGGCACCAATTACTGGGGGCTCCCCTTTCGGATCGGTGCGCTGCCGGAAGTCACCATCGTGACCCTGCGGCGAGGCGTGACGATCGGCCTCCGGACGAAATCTCGCAGGTAGCGACGATCAGGAGGGCCGCAGGTCTTCGGGCAACAGATCCAGCAGCATCCCGTCGTGGTAGGTACCGTCGGCGCCGCGTTCGTACTGGCGCAGTATCCCCACACGCTTGAACCCCACCTTTTCGTAGGCGTGGACGGCGCGAAGGTTGTCCGCGGCGGGGTCGATGGTGATTCGGTGGTGTCCGCGTTCCTCGAACAGGAATTTGCAGACCAGGCGCACCGCCTCGGTGCCGTACCCCTTGCCCTGCTGCTTGGTAGTGATGAAGAGGTCGATGCCGGCGTGACGGTAGTCCCGGTGCAGTTTTTCCCATCCGGCAATCCAGCCGATGACTTCGTCCTCACTCATGATGACGAACGTG
Source organism: uncultured Gemmatimonas sp. (assembly GCA_964619465.1). Classification (GTDB taxonomy): domain Bacteria; phylum Gemmatimonadota; class Gemmatimonadetes; order Gemmatimonadales; family GWC2-71-9; genus SHZU01. Next base: position 87,447 of record CAZUES010000016.1, on the reverse strand, counting down.
GTGATCCGCTCGGCGCCATCCGGGTCGTCGCCGGAGAGTAGTGCCTGCCGGTCGAAGTCGTCGTCCGCCTCGCTCCAATGACTGGCCACCGCGGGCTCGCGCAGGATTGCCAGCAGGTGGGGAAGATCTGCTTCCCGGCAAGGCCGGAGCAGAACCCGGGGCCCGATGAGAATCGGATCGGATGTTGTCATGCTCAACCATCACTTTTCAGTAGCGCCGCCCGGGGCAATCTGCTTCGCGGTGTTTTCTCCGGCCGCGAGTACTGCGGCACCCCTGGCTATGATCGGGGTGCCGGCAGTTAGCTACGGATGGGAATGCGCGACCATCTGGTGGTGCTCGCAGCTCACATTCGGGTTGAATGGGGCGAAGACCCCGTTGGGATTGTCCCGGAAGATCCAGACATGCCGATCGTAATGGGGCTCGAAGTTGTGCGCCTCATCGATCGGTGTCGCGGGATCGTCTTTCATGTATTCGTATGGCTCGCCGTGAAATGATGGCGGAGTCGTGTTGCCTGCCGCTTCCCAGGCCTGGGCAAAGACGAGATTCTCGACCCCGACGAGTTCCAAGGAGCCATCGGCCGTTGGCTCGTACAGGAGCGCGACCGGAGTCAGGAAATCCGTGTGCGTTCCGGAACCGCCCAGCCGGGGGTTGGGTGGACCGGTGACGCCGGCCAGATCCGGCCGGAAATAGTGAATGCCCATCCCGCCGAGTGCCGCAGACTTCCCCATATTCTCGGCCGTTTCGCAGGTGTTGGTCGGGTCAGGGATGTACCCCTCGGCCAGGGCGACCTTTACGTCGCGAAACCGATCCACTGCTTTGCGCACCGCCTCCAGGTCGGGCTCTCCTGCTGCCGGCTGTGCCGTCGCGGTCTGCTCCTCCGGGCTCTTGTCCCTGCGCTCGCAAGCCATCGTAGCAAGCGCGATCAGTACGGCACCACCAACAAGCCTGCTGGTTGTCGCCATCGCCTATCTCCTCTCGGTTGAATAGAAAGGCTGGGACCAGCCGATCAACCTGGACGGCCGGGTCTGTCGAACATGGCGCCAACTTCCCGACTCCGCTACCCGGGGGCGTCTCAGGGGCTACGGATCAGGTACCCCGTACAGCGCGCGCTCGAAACGGCGCAGCGCGTCGATGACCTGCGGGTCGTAGAACGGCAGGACCTGGAAGAGGAGCACGACGCCGATCCCGGTCTCGGGATCGATCCAAAAGTGCGTGTTCGCCAGGCCAGCCCAACTCAAGGTTCCTGCGGGGCGCCCGTCCGGTCCGGTCTCACGAGTGACCTGAAATCCCAGTGTGAATCCGTCTCGCCCGGCCCCGAGCGGGAATGCAGCCGAGAGAGCAGGGTTGGCGCCTGGTTGCTCGACGACCGCGATTCCCTCGAGTTGGTCCCTCGTCATCTCCGCAACCCCGGCCGAGCCCAGCAAGCGTACCCCGGCGCGGGTGCCGCGACCGAGGAAGAGCTGCATGAACTTCGCGTAGTCGTCGGCGGTCGAGAGCAAGCCGCCGTCACCGCGGCCGTCGAAATGGATCGAGTCGGGGCGGGGTGTCGCGGTCAGTTCGCCGTTGTGGCGCCGGTAGAGGGCGGCCAGGTTTGCCGCGCGCTCTCTGGGCAGGCTGAATGACGTGTTGTCCATGCCCAGCGGACCGAAGATACGGCCGCGATAGAAGTCGCGAAGGGGTACGCCCGCCACCTGCTCGATGATCCAACCCAGGTAGGCGGTACTCATGCCGTAGGTCCAGCGGGTTCCCGGATCGTGCAGCAGCGGTTGCATCCGGTCGGTCAGGTCCGTATGCCGAGCTACCGCGAGGGCCTCGCGGCTGGAAAACGGGTAGGCGATGCCCGACGTGTGACGCAGCAGGTCGCGGATGGTGACATCACGTGTCGAGGGCCGAGTGGTGATGGAACGGGTTGCCGAGTCGATGGAGACCAGGACCGCGCGCCCGGCCAGATCCGGCAGATAACGTGATGCCGGATCATCGAGCCCGATCCTGCCTTCTTCCACCAGCATCATGATGCCCAGGGACGTGATCGGCTTGGTCATCGACTGGATCGGAAAGATCGCGTCGGTCGGCATCGGCGTGGGGCCGCTCGGCTCCAGGACGCCGAACGCTCGATGGTAGAGGACGCTGTCCCGTGTCGTCACCAGCGCAACCACACCGGGCACGTCCCCACGAGCCACTGCCGTCGACAGGACGGAGTCGAGTGAGGCGGCTTGCAGTGCGCCCAACTGCGAGCCGGCGTCGTCGTGGCAGCCGCTTAAGAGTAGTCCGACCATTGCTGCAGCTGCGGTCGTTCGCATGGTTTGCCTCTGCTTAGTGCCCATGTCGGTACGTTTCGAGATCATCCATCCGAGAGCGATCGGATCGCTGGTGCCGAAATAGCGGCTCTGTTCGGGCTATCATGCTAATCTACTGTATGGCCTGGGTCCGGAAGGGAGCCGCGCACCCGGGACCGTCTCCGGGAGTAATCAAGTCGCATATCGCGGATTCTCCGTGAACGATAGGATCGGTGATTACCTGCGATAGACGCTGATGATGCTTGGGCGGGCGGTGCGCTTCGAACTTCGAAATTGTCGCGTGACAGAGAGGACAACCGGACCTCGAACGAGTAGATTACAGGGAGACGATTTGATTGGGAGTATCGCCAGCGGTTCTCCCGTACCACCGCCCCAGCAGGAGCAGAGACGTGGCCGACAAGACAGCCGAAGCGAAGTGTCCTTTTCCCCATAGCGCCGCCGCCGGCACTGCAAGCAAGGACTGGTGGCCGAACCAGTTACGCGTGGACATTCTGAATCAGCATTCCTCCAAGTCGGATCCGCTTGGTGAGGAGTTCGATTACGCCGAGGAGTTCAAGAAGCTCGATTACTGGGCGCTCAAGAAAGATCTGCTCAAGGTCATGACCGATTCGCAGGACTGGTGGCCCGCGGATTTCGGCCACTACGGCCCGCAGTTGGTGCGGATGGCCTGGCATTCGGTCGGAACCTACCGCAGCGGCGATGGTCGCGGCGGCGGCGGCCGCGGACAGCAGCGTTTCGCACCGCTCAACAGCTGGCCCGACAACGTCAACATCGACAAGTCGCGCCGCTTGCTGTGGCCGGTCAAGCAGAAATACGGCCAGAAAATTTCCTGGGCCGACCTGATGATTCTGGCCGGCAATGTCGCGCTCGAAGCGATGGGCTTCCGCACCTTCGGGTTCGGCGCCGGCCGGGCCGATACGTGGGAGCCGGACAACGACGTCAGCTGGGGTAATGAGACGACCTGGCTTGCCGGCGACCGGCGGTTCACCGGCGATCGCGAACTCGATTCGCCTCTTTCCGCGACCCAGATGGGTCTCATCTACGTCAATCCCGAAGGGCCTAACGCCAGCGGCGATCCGGTTGCCGCAGCAAAAGACATCCGGGTGACGTTCGGCCGGATGGGAATGGATGACGAGGAAACCGTCGCGCTGATTGCCGGCGGCCATACCTTCGGTAAGACCCATGGCGCGGCGCCGGAGTCGCACAAGGGTCCGGAGCCCGAGGCAGCCTCGATCGAAGAACAGGGTCTTGGTTGGGCCAGCAACTTCGGGTCGGGCAAGGCGGGGGATTCGATCGGCAGCGGACTCGAAGTCACCTGGACGCAGACTCCTGCGCAGTGGAGCAATTTCTTCTTCGAGAACCTGTTCAAGTTCGAATGGGTGCAGGAGCGGAGCCCGGCAGGCGCGATCCAGTGGGTGGCCAAGGATGCCGAGGACGTTATTCCGGACGCGCACGACCCGAGCAAGAAGCGCAAGCCGACCATGCTGACGACGGATCTGACGCTCCGCATGGATCCGGAGTATGCCAAGATTTCGCAGCGTTTCCTCGACAATCCGCAGGGATTTGCCGAGGCGTTTGCCCGGGCCTGGTTCAAGCTGACCCATCGTGATATGGGGCCGCGGGCTCGCTATCTCGGTCCCGAGGTGCCCAAAGAGGAGTTGATCTGGCAGGATCCGCTGCCCAAGGCCGACTACGCGCCGGTCGATGTAGATGACGTTGCCGCGCTCAAGCGGGAGATCGCAGCCTCCGGGCTTTCGGTGTCCCAACTGGTGCAGACCGCGTGGGCGTCGGTTTCCACCTTCCGCGGCGGCGACAAGCGCGGCGGTGCCAACGGCGCACGGATTCGACTGGCGCCGCAGAAGGATTGGGACGTCAATCAGCCTGCGCAGCTTGCAATTGTTCTCGCTGCATTGACCGAGATTCAAGAGAAGTTCAACCGGACGCTTGCGGGCGGCAAAAAGGTCTCGCTCGCCGACGTGATCGTGCTGGCGGGCAATGTCGGCGTCGAAGAGGCCGCGAAGCGGGCCGGCATCGTCGTCGAGGTGCCGTTCACGCCGGGCCGAGTCGATGCCAGGCAGGATCAGACCGATCTGGATTCGTTCGGCTACCTCGAGCCGGTCGCGGACGGTTTCCGCAACTACGGCAAAGTGCCTCTCGGTACGCAGGCGGAGCATCTGCTGGTGGACCGGGCGCAGCTGCTCACGCTCTCGGCGCCGGAGTTGACGGTGCTGGTCGGCGGATTGCGCGTGCTGGGTAATAACTTTGGCGGGTCCAATCACGGTGTCTTCACGAAGCAGCCGGAAACCCTGACCAACGACTTCTTCGTCAACCTGTTGGACATGGGGACGCAGTGGAAAGCGATCTCGGATGCGAAGGATGTCTTCGAAGGGCGGGATCGCAAGACCGGTGAACTCAAGTGGACCGGTACCCGGGTCGATCTTGTCTTCGGCTCCAACTCGGTGCTCCGTGCGCTGGCGGAAGTCTATGCCAGTGCGGACGCGCAGCAGAAGTTCGTCAACGACTTCGTGGCGGCGTGGACCAAGGTGACCAACCTGGATCGGTTCGACCTCGAGTAGTTCAACGATCTGCCTGTCGGGCGCCGGTTCCCTGCGGTTCGGAACCGGCGCTCGGGCCCACCTGCCGCTCCATTCCGAACCAATCGATCTTTCCCAATCGGCCTGACCGATCTGACATTGACTGCGGCCCGCTGCCGCGGAGGTCTGGACTGTGCCCGCCTGGGGGGCATAGGTTGGGTGACCCGTCAGACCTCGACTTGTGGAGGGCCGTGTGAAATCGCTGTCTCCTCGTGCCTCACGTGCCAGGACATCGCGCAGTCTTCTTGGGGTGATCGCCCCGCTGCTGCTCGGTGCCTGCGGGTTGCCGTCAGTGCGTCCGGCGCCTCCCGAGGCGGGTGCTGTCATGGCGCCGGCGGATACTGCGGCCCCGATACTCGTGATGTCGGCCGCCGATTCGGCGTCGTGGCGTGTCGTGTCCGTCGATACGCTGGCGACAGGACTCGAGGTTCCGTGGGGGATTGCCTTTGCGCCGGATGGGCGTGCCTTCGTCACCGAGCGCCCGGGGCGGATCCGTGCGATCGATGCGCAGGGGCAGCTCGCGGAAACTCCCTGGGGGGCGGTGGAGGCGTACGCGCTCGACCCGAACATCAACCCCGAAACGGGGTTGATGGGAATCGCCCTCGATGCGGCGGCCGACGGGAGCGAGATCATTTACACCGCGGTGGTGCAGCGCCGTGCCGAGCAGGTGGGCGGCTCTGGGCTGATGGGGCGCATCACGCGACGGGTTCTCCATACGGTTGCCCCGCAACGGGGGTCGCCATTCGTCACCCGGGTTCTCCGCTGGCAGCAGGGTGCCGATGGGCAGGCAACGTCGGAGATCCTGATCGATGGCATTCCGACCAGCCATTACCATGCCGGCGGCGGGCTGCTGCGCACGGGTGATACCCTGTTCCTCGGCACAGGCGACGGCACCTGGCCCGGGTACGCCAGCCGTGGCGATGCCGCACCGGGGAAGATTCTTCGGATCGGACTCCGCGGTGCGGATGGGCGGCTGCGCGTCGAAGCGAGCGGCTTCCGTAACGTGCAGGGTCTGGCCCGTCTTCCCGACGGTCTGTTGCTGGCCACCGAGCACGGGCCCACGGGGATGACGCAGGAGCGGAGTCGGGCGGGTGACGACGAACTCAACGTGGTGCGCCGCGGTGCGTCGTACGGATGGCCGAAGGTCACAGGTGCGCAGCGAGCAGCGGGCGTTACCTCGCCTGCGGTCGTCTGGCCTCTGGCCATCGCGCCGTCCGGACTGGCGCTGCTCCCGGCGGCGCCGGGCGACACCTCGGTGACCGCGCTGGTGTCGGCGTTGCGCACCGGCATCTGGGTAGTGGAACTGGTGCGCGACGGTTCGGGGTGGGTTGCGCGGGAAGCGAGTCAGCTGGCGGGGCTGCCGCCGCTGGGGCGGGTTCGCGCGGTTGCCGTAGCGCCGGACGGAACGGTCTGGGTCACCAGCAGCAATCGGGACGGGCGCGGCGGCCCGCGCGCCGGGGATGACCGGATCCTGCGACTGCGACTGGAGCGTATCCCGGCGGCGCCATAGTCACCGGGAAGGCACCGTCCTCGTCACGGTGTGCCGCTGCGCGAGCTCGTTGAGGCACCCTCGTCGCTGACACTCCTCTGGTCCAGCGACTTCATCGGTTCAGGATTGCATGATCCGTGCTGTGCCGGAGACGCGAATCGAGCTGCCAGTCGATGGCGGGATTTCGGCGCGCAGGCGAGATCGCATGCCCATGTCTTCGCCTTGTACGACATCGATAACGCCCCCGTGAGGCCAGCCGAGGTCACGCAGGTAACCGGCAAGAGCCGCCGTCGCGGCGCCGGTTGCCGGATCTTCGTACACGCCGCCCGATGCGAACGGGTTGCGCGTGTGGAACAACTGCGGAGTCTCTGCGTAGGCAAGCAGGATGGTGACCAAGCCCTCTCGCCTCATCAGGTTGCGGCCGGCGTTCAAATCGTATCTCATCGCGGCAAGCGCTTGGCGGGTTTTCAAACCCAGGACCAGATGGTCTGCGCCGCCATGGGCAAGTGCAGGTGGAATGCGGGGGTCGAGGTCATCCTGTCTGTAGCCGAACAGGGCGAGAACGGCGGATACGAGGTGAGCCGGTGCCGGCGCGCTCTGCGTGGGCGGAGACTGCAGTGCAGCGGCAATGACGTCTCCGTTGCGGTGGCCTTCGACCGTGATGTCCGTCTGATTGAGGGTCAAGGCGAAGGTACCGTCGCCGTACCTGAGAGCGAGGGCCGCACCAAGCGCAATGGTTGCATGACCACAGAACGGCACTTCCGATTCCGGCGAGAAATAGCGTACTCGCCAGCTGGTGCCGGTCGGAGTGGCAAAGGCGGTTTCCGAGTATCCAACCTCCGCCGCGATTCGCTGCATCTCAGCGTCGTCGGGAAGCTTCTCGGCGATCAAGACGCCCGCGGGATTTCCTCCGGTGTCCCCATCGGAGAATGCGGCAATTCTTAGGACGCTCATATCGTTTCCATTCCGGGCGATCTGGCCTTGGCGTGACGACGGCCTTATGTCACACCGATTCTCAGGACTCAGGAATAGAGCATCGGGGGCGCTTTGCCGACCAGTCGGGCGTACACCGCCAGAGATCCCCGATGGTGCGCTGTATGATCGATCAGCCCGTCCACGACCGCCATCTTCGGGGCGTCGCCCATGATCCGCGTGTCCGCGATCGGCGACGCCAGCTCCATGTCGGACGCTTCCGCCACGGTGTCGATTGCCCGGGTAAATGCGCGATCGAGCCAGGATCTCGCCTCTTCCAGGGACGTGACGGCGCGCGCTTTTGCAATGGACTTCTCGAAGTCGAGATCCCACCCCGCTCCGAACGCGCCTTCGATGAACCACTCGATCGCATCGGCGCTGTGGGCGATGTGTCCCGCGACCGTGTAGAGGAGTTCATTCGGCGAGAACCCCGCATCCGATGCTTCGAAGACGGACGTCGTGGTTCCGAAGAGCTTGCGGGCCTGCTGAAGTCGGGCGACGAGCCGGGCGGATTCACTCATGATTTGCAACCGGGACAAGGGAATGATTCGGTATTTGTTCGGTTAACAAAGCAACGATCTCGTGTCGGTGTCAAGGTGCTGTCGAGGCCTCCCATGCCGGCCCAAGAAAGTCCTGTTGAAGTTGGGGATTCGCCCATGCATCGGCTGCTGTCGGAAACTCGTGGGTCGTCCCTGCAACACACCAGACCACCGCGTCTGCAATCTGCCGCAGGGGTACAAGTTCGTGACCCGTGATGACTACGCCGGCGCCTGCAGTGGCGCAGGACTGGAGTGCTTGCATCACGATCTCGATATCGCGAGGGTCGATACCGCGGAACGGTTCATCGGCGACGAGGCAGGTTGGTTTCCGCGCAAGGGCGAGGGCAAGTTCAGCCCGTCGTAATTCCCCGCCGGAGAGGCTTGCCGGCGCCGCGGACACGACTTCCGTCAGGCCAAGCGACTCGACCAGTGACAGTAGCTCCGGACCGGCGTAGTGGTCACGGACCGCCGCCAGCTGGCGACCAAGCGGGATGAACGGATCCAGGATGCGTTGAGCCGGAAGGTAGAAGAGCCCGGCACGTGCAAAGCGAGCAAGACTGGGGCGGGGGTACCAGCGGCCGTTGAATCGGACGATGCCATGGTTTGCCCGCTGAAGGCCGACGCCGACGCGGAGAAGGGACGTCTTTCCCGCTCCGTTGCGTCCTACGAGTGCTGTAATTCGCCCGGCTCGAGCACGGAGCGATGCCGCGGTCAGGACATGTCGTTCGCCATAACTCACGCCGACGGAGTCGATCTCGAGGACGGTCACAGAACGACTCGGAGAATCAGCTCAGCGACCGCGGCAACAGCTGTAACGATGGCCAGGGCGCTTGGGATCGATACCCCGAAGTTCGGGAGGAGGGCGAGGAGATTTCGGCGGCGGAGATCGAACCATGTCACAGCCGGCACAAGACCGATCAATAGAACAGTGGCGCTCGGGGGAAGGTGCGCGGGTTCGGGGAGATCCGCTTGAATGGCTAAGAAGACAATGCTAAGCCGGAGAAGCCCCCAGATGATGAAGGCGTGACCAAAAAGGCGGCGTGTGTAGAGAGAAGGGACTCGTTGCATCGGATGCAGTCAGGTCCGCCTTTGCGGCTACGAACAGTCCTGGCTCCCCCACGCCCGCAGTATGCCACGAAAGCTGCCTTGGCGAATCTCGACCCATTCCGGACCGGCTGTACCAACGGCACGGTAAGCGCGGAAGAAGAAACGGCCAGCTACTCGGCGTGCAACAGGATCGTACTCATCGATGAGAATGTCCCCGCTTCCGGTCAGCGTGGAGTACTGCAGCTGGGTCGGGTCGTCGGGGACGTAGAGGGCCGCGCGCTGCGCGGCTTGCACTTCGTTCGGCCGCATGGTGACGCGTCCCGTTCCAGTGACCCCGCCGAGATGGATGGAGATCCCGGATCCTGATGGGGCGCCAGCGGCCTGGACGTTGAGGAAGAACATGGTTGGTGTTATCTGGGTGCCGATACAGGCATCCGCAGCAACGTAGCCGACGAAGGGGCGGCCATCGACCACAGCCGTAAAATGGGGATCGGTGCCGGGGATAGGGGCGAGGAGGTCTGTGCTGCAAGCCGAGAGCAGGGCGAGCAAGGGATATCGCATGGCTTTTCCCTCTCGCCGGTGTGGACGCCACTCAAGGACTTTGGACTTCAGCGGTGGCCGCGACCCCGAAAGAGAACCTGCCCGGCCGTCCGCTGCCAAGCCCCGGTTGGTCTGCCCCGTTTACAACGGAATAGGCTTTGTGTGCGTAGCTTGCCCTGGGCAGGCAGGTTCAGAACGGTGAGATACTTCTCGATCCCATCGAGAACCCGTTGCAGCCCGAAGTCGAATGGCTCCTCCATTGTTCCCGGCTGCTCGTCGGATGGCGACGTCAGGACTACAGCGAACTTTGTATGCGTCGGAAGTAGTGTATTTCGAAATTGGGTTCAGGTCACCGTTTACATCTTTGCATATTCCATTTCCATTCTACTAAATAGTACATCATATTAGATACATTAATTATTGTTTTTGTTTTTAGTAAATCTTTTTTGAGTCAATATTTATTGGTCTTAATCTTGTTTACTAACTGCCAGAACAATAGTATATTGTATCTAATTAGATGTATTAAATGATCTTTTAGTTTTTAATGTCTTAAAAATGATGTAATAAGGAGTGAAATATGTTGCTCTTGCCTGGTAGGGTGCAGAGTAATATAGGTAAACGATTGCGGGAGTTAAGGTTAGCAGAGGGGTGGACCCAGGCTGAGCTGGCTGAAAGAGCCGGGTTGGGGCGAGCAACTATTGAACGCTTGGAGAGGACGGGGGTAATTACTCTGCCTCGTCTCTTGAGGGTGGCTGCTGTTCTGGGGTTCCTGGATCGTTTCGCGGAAGTCGTTCCCGTGCAAGGGCCACGCAGCCTTGATGAGCTTACTAGGCCGCGACGAATGAGGGCGCGGAGAAAAAAAGGGAATGGGGACTAGCAAGCTCGAGGTCTCGCTCGACTTCGGCTTGACCCAACGGATAGTCGGAAGGCTGGCGGTAACGAATACTCACTATGCGTTTGAGTACGATAGTGAGTTTTTGGACAAGCCAATGCGAGTCTCACCATTCGTCCTGCCTCCAATCAGAAGAGTCGTTTCGCGGCCACGGGAAGAGGGGCTGTGGGGCGTATTTGAGGACTCGTTGCCGGATAGTTTTGGGCGAAAAGCTCTTGCCAGGAGAATGCGGGATCTGGGCATAGTGGAGGCCTCTGACCTGGATCGTCTTGCTGCTCTGGGGACTCGGGCGATGGGGGCTCTTGTCTACAAGCCGGAAATAGACGACCCTGATCGCGAAGTTGCGAAGCCAATTGAACTCAGTGCGCTCGCTCAAGAGTCACAGCTTCTGTATCAAGAATCGACAGAAAAGGTATTGGATGCCCTCGTGGCGGCGGCAGGTACCGCTGGAGGGGCAAGACCAAAGGCGGTTATTGGAAGAACTCGCGATGGAAGGATATGGCCGGACAACGGCTCTCTACCGGAGGGGGCGTCACTTTGGATTGTGAAGTTTCATGGAGATGATTCTGCTCATAGTGGCGTCATCGAGGGAATTCTCAACGAGCTCGCTGGCAAAGCTGGGATTCGCGTCGCACGGTCAGAGGTGCTGAGGTCTGCCGATGGGCGTGAGTATTTTGCAGTCGAGCGGTTTGATCGAACCGCAAGAGAGCGCTGGCACATGCACACGTTTGGGGGACTGGTGTCGCGCTCGGATTTCGAACCAGCGGAGTACTCAGATCTCCTTGGTGCTGCCCAGTACCTTACTCGATCAATGCGTGGTGTTGAGGAATGCGCGAGACGCATGATTTTCAACGTCGCAGTTGGAAATCGGGACGACCACGACAAGAACTTTGCCTTTCTGATGAATTCTGACGGAGAGTGGGATGTCAGTCCAGCCTACGACATCACCTGGATTGACCCTCGGCGTAAGCCAGAGCATACAATGCTTGTCGCAGGCAAAGGCAAAGGGATTACAAAGAAGGACTGTTGGGCGGTTGCGCAAGCTGCAGGGGTTACGAAAAAGAGCTTTGATGGCTTGCATGAGGAAGTAGTTGAAGCGGTCAAAACATTCGAAGAAACTGCAACGGAACGGCTTCCAGAAGCAGTAGCCCGAGACATGGCTCGGGCCGTCGATCAGAGCTTGACCTCGTTGCTTCAAACTCAGTAGTGTAGGGGTACTACTCCTTCCGAGTAGGGGCGCTGGCGGTCCAAAGGTGCAGCGTCGCATAGCTCCGCCACGGCCGCCATACCTCCGACCGCTCCTCCGCTAGCCGCGGGGACAGCCCTCCCAGTCTGTTGCGCACCACCGCATCCCCCGTCAGGAACGCGTCCGGCCACCCGAGCGCCCGCATTGCCACGTACCGCGCCGTCCACGGCCCGATCCCCGACACCACCAGAAGGCGGTTAATCGTTTCCTCAGCCATCGGGCCAGGCTCGAGCCGAATCCGTCCCGCGGCCACCTCGGCCGCAACCGCCACGAGGCACGCCGCCCGGGTCCGCACGATGCCCAGCCCCGCCAGCTCCGCCGCCCGGAGGCCCGCAATTCGCTCGGCCGTGGGCGTCAGTCGATCGAGACCCTCCGGCGCCCCCGCGATCCGTTCCCCGAATGCCGCAACGACCCGCGCCGTCAGCCGCGTCCCGGTCGCCACGGTGACCTGTTGGCCGAGCACCGCGCGAACCACGATCTCCAACCCATCGAACGCACCCGGTACCCGAAGCCCGGGATGCCGAGCCACCGACGGCGCCAGCAAAGGGTCCTGCTCCAGGCGGGCCACGATCAGATCCGGCCGCGCCTGCAGGTCGAACAAGTGTCGGAGTCGGCCCAGGAGCGCAGGCAACACCGGAGTCAGCTCATGCGGCAGTTCGACCAGGATCGATCGGCGCGCAGGGGCATTGCTGACGGATATCCATCCGGCGTGAGCTCCGATCTGTACGGTACGAAGGTACCGGCCGTCGACAATGGCCTCGACGCCGGGAACGGCCCTGATGCGCAGGAAGTCGAGCAGTGCGTCCCAGTCGAACGGTGGCCGGTAGCCCAGCGGCAGGGTCAGCGTTTCCGCCGGCACATCCGGGATAGGCGCCTCAGCCGCCTTCCGTAATCGGGTCGGCGGCATGCTATAACGATGCAGGAAGGCGTCGTTGAATCGTCGCAGACTGCCGAAGCCGCTGGCAAAGGCCACCTCGGTGATCGGCAGCGCCGTATCGGTCAGCAATTGCTTGGCAAGCAGCAGCCGTCGGGTCAGCGCCAGCTCGATCGGTGAGACACCCAGCTCCTGCTTGACCAGGCGGCGAAGGTGGCGCGAACTCCAGCCGAATTGTGCGGCAATCGCTTCGAGGCCGTGTGCCCCGTCCGAGAGCCCCTCCTCGATCCGGGCCGCTACCAGATGCGCAATCCTGCGGGCATCATCGACCGGTGCATGGCCGGGCGCCAGCTCGGGCCGGCAGCGCAGGCAGGGCCGGAACCGTGCCTGCTCCGCAGCAGCGGGGGTCTCGAAGAAGCGGCAGTTGGCCGCCTTGGGGGTCTTGGCCGTACAAATCGGCCGGCAATAGATCCCCGTAGAGGTTACCCCGACGTAGAACACGCCATCGAAGCGCGGATCGCGCGACTGGAGGGCGGTGTAGAGGGCGGCGGGGTCGCGGGTCATGCCGGAAGTCTAGGTGGGGCCACCCTCGCATGCTAGCCATTTTCGGACATGGGGATGGCGGGTATCGGACCTGTGTGACGCGCCTCACTGACAGCCCGGGTCGAGTGGCGTACTATCGACGGATGAGACGACTGGCCCTGCTCCTGTCCGCAGCAACCTCTATGGCGGGCTGTCTCAGGCTCACAGGCGACTGTGTGACTCCCCTCTACTACGGGATCGACCTGATGGTGGTCGATGCGAAAACCCGGCAGATGCCGGCTGTCATGCCGAGCGTCTCGCTGCTGGAGGGTGGATCCGTCATAGAGCATTATCCGGGGGGAACGGGAGAGTACAGCAGGCTGATGTGGTCCATGGCTCTCGGGCGTACCGGAACCTATACGGTCCGAGTGACAGCCCCGGGATATGTCGGTTGGGAGCGGAACGGAGTGAAGGTCTCCGCCGACCACTGCGGCATGGTCAAGACGGTCAACTTGCGCGCCGATCTGATCCCCCGCTCGTGAAGTGACTCACCCGACATCACGTCCGAAAATGGCGAGCCTGCCGCGAGCCCTCGTGATAGACTGGTGACGTGCGCCGAACCCACGTCACTTCGAGGATGCCCGATGCCATTGCTGGATCTGACCTACACCACAGGAATCACGAGCCTCGGTCTCACCCTTGTTGCCACAGACTCGGCCGGCATCGCGGCCGTGCTCCTGGGAGACGACGCCGAGTCCCTGCATCACGACCTGATCGCCCGATTTCCCGACACCAACGTGACCCGCGACGATGAGGCCAATCGTTCGGCCCTCGCCGCCGTGATTCGCGCCGTCGAGGATCCCGATCATACCTGCACTGTCACGCTTGCTCCGCGTGGCACCGTCTTCCAACGCCAGGTCTGGGACGCCCTGCGCGAGATCCCGCCGGGGACTACTGTCTCATATACGGAACTTGCCGGCCGGATCGGGGCGCCCCGAGCCTTTCGTGCGGTCGCCCACGCCTGCGGGGCCAATCCGATTGCCGTGCTGGTACCCTGTCATCGCGCGGTGCGGAGCGACGGCGCGCTGGCCGGCTACCGGTGGGGTCTGGACCGCAAACGCCAATTGCTCGCCCTCGAGCAGGTGGCTGCTACACGAACAGCACTGCTTCAGCCATGAGGCCGGGGCCGAACGCCAGCGCCACGCACGGCAGCGGAGCCGCGCGCTCCCGCAATCGATCGATGATGAAGAGGATGGTGGGCGACGACATGTTGCCGTAGTCGCGCAGGATTTCCTTAGATACGTCGAGCGCGTCCGGCTCCAACGACAGCGCTTTCGCAACCGCAGTAAGAATTCGCGGCCCACCCGGATGCACCGCCCACGACCGCACCCCACTCACGTCGAGCCCGACCTTGCCGAGCCAGGCCTCGATCCATTCCCGTAGATAGGTCGCGATCAGGTCCGGTACCCGCGCAGAGAGACTCATCACGAAGCCGTGGTCCCGCACGCTCCAACTCATGGCATCGTCGGAATCAGGAATCAGGCATGATCCGGTGGCCCCGATCCGCCATCCACCAGTCGCGTCACCGCTCACCGACCCGCCCACCAGCGCCGCGGCACCATCGGCAAAGAGCGCGTTGGCAATGACCTGCTCGGGATCCCAGCCGTAGTGATAATGGAGACTGCACAGCTCCACCGCGCAGACCAGGATCCGCGCCTCGGCGTCACTCTCGGCGATGCTCCGCGCCGCCCGGAGGGCGTTCAGCGCGCCGTGGCACCCCATGAAGCCGACATGGATGCGCTCGACCGTATGCCGCAGTTCCAGATCCCGGATCAGCTTGATATCGACGCCCGGCGCCGCAAAGCCGCTGCAGGAAACCGTGATCAGATGAGTGATCGCCTCTGCGGGCACCCCGCTTCGGGTCAGCGCTTCCCGCGCAGCTTGCGCACCGAGCACTGGCGCATGTTGCTCATACAGCCCCATTCGTAAGCTCGTGGGTGGGCCCTTATCGTCCGCCGAGGCAGGCGGCGGAAAGGAGGCGTCGCGCGCGGCCTCGCCGGAGAGGCCGGTCAGCAGGATGCTGTGGCGCCGTTTGACCCCGGACAAGCGGTAGAGCGCGGGTACGATCCGCCGTTGCTCGTCGCTGTGGCAGCTGTAGGCAACGGCATACGACACCGCGTCGCTCTGACCGATGCTGTGGGGCGGTAGAGCCGTTCCCTGGCCAAGAATCGTGAACTTCATGCCGGAATCCCTTCCGCAGCGAGCCCCGCATTGAGCTGCCGGAGTACCGGCCCTGCGATGCCCGGTGCCGCGCCGAGGATGGCAAGCGCGTTGCGTACCAGGAGGGGTCGGCGGAGCAGCATGCGCAGCGATCGGCAGGTGCCTTGCCGCTGCCGGATCAGGGTGCGATAGCGTGCTTCCCATTCGCCGGCGTACTCGGTGCGCCAGCCGCGGATGGCGAGGTCGGCGAGCGGTACCAGGGCATGACCGGATGCAAGCGCCCACCCGATGCCTTCGCCGGTGAAGGGCTCGACATAGCCCGCCGAGTCGCCTGCCAGGAAGAGGCGCTCGGCGGCGAGCCGGGCCCGGCTCCGGGTGAGCGCCGGGGTGCCGCGCCAGGCCGCTTCTGCCACGCCGGCGGGCGGTGTCAGACCTGCTTCGGTGAGAATCGTAGCGACGGCAGCTCCGATGCCTCCGGCGGTTCTGATCACTGCCGGATCGAGAGCGGCAGCCACGTCCAGACCGCCGGACTCGATCCGCACCATGCCCACGTAGCCCCGCCTGCCGCACGCCATGTAGACGATGCCCGGTCGATAGTCCGGCGAACGGCTCTCGATCGTGATCCCCGCACCGATCCGGGCCGATTGGTCGACCGTTGCCCGAGGGATTTCGCCCGGATCGGTGACTTCGGCGCCGAGTCCGGCCGTGGCAAGCACTACTTTGGCCGACACGCTCCGGTGTGATATGCCGCGCCGTAAGGTGACCTCGCGTTGGTCGCCCTCTACCGGACCGACAGCTGCGGTCATTTCCGGGAGAAAGACCGCTCCTGCTCGAATGGCCTCGTTGACCAGGGCGTCATCGAACACTCGTCTCGAGAGGGCCATTCCTGCCGGCAGGGGAAGCGTGGCCTTTCGCCGACCGGCCGAGAGCGCAACCGCCGTGAGCGCTCGGCCGCCACATGCCGCTGCGAGGTGTCCGAGCCCCGCATCGTCCAGGACACTCAGGGCCAGGCCGTTGAGGCAGGAGCCGCACACCTTGTCGCGCGGCCAGCGGGACCGCTCGACCAGAAGCACGGAGTAGCCGCGCTGTGCCAATCCTCGCGCAGCAAGTGCGCCCGCCGGACCGGCGCCGACCACCACGGCGTCCCATTGCGGAGCGATCCGCGACGCGAATTCCGTCATGCGGTTACGTCAGCCGGGTGCGTGGTAAGCAGGAATCGCTGCGGCCAGGAACGTTGCACGATGGCGTTTGCCAGCCCGGCCCGGCCGGCCAGCGTGCGTACCTCGCCGATAGTGAATGCCGACTCGACGGATCGCGGTCCGTCGTGCCGCACCACGTCGCTTCGGGTCAGGGTGCGGCATGCCAGGTGCGCAAGCGCCAGGCCCGTACCGGAGCGCACCAGATCGTGGATCATTACCATGCCAGTCGTCGCGCGAGACATCCGGGTCAGCAGGCCGACGGCCTGCGTCTCGTCGAGGTGGTGGAGGAATAGCGACGACATGATCGCATCGTATCCACCGGGCAATGATCCGGTAAGCACATCCTTCTGGAAGAAGCGAACGGAGACACCCGCGCGCGCCGCTTGCTCGGTGGCGTGACGCACCGCGCGGTCGCTCAAGTCACAGGCGTCGATCTGCATGGCTATCCCTGTTCGTTGAGCCTGACGGGCCACCCGGATGGTGTTGTCACCCCCGCCGCAGGCGAGGTCGAGCACCCGGAGCGGGGTGGCCGAGGTCCGGGCCAGGCGAGCAAGCGGACGCCAGAGCGCCCGTCCGCTCAGGCTCCATGCATTAAGACGCGCGAGTCCTTCGAGTGCATACACATGACGTTCCCCCTCGAGGTCGAGGCGATCCATGATCTCGGGGTGCCGTCGTCGTTCGCGCATGCGGACCCTGCAATCCTCCCTCCGCTCCTGCTATCTGACCGAATATATCCATGTGTACCCGGACATCTGCCCCTGAATCCGGACGCTCGCCCTGGTGGAAAACGTCACTCGATTCCACCGGCCGCCTCGATCATCCTCAGGGCCGGTTCACTCACGAAGATCGGCGCATGGAAGCGCCGGCCCCAGGACAGGGCGGTGACGTCGCGGTATTCGTGACGTGCGGGATCTCCGTGCCCCGGGTGGAGCCGTTTCCAGATCGAGGCCCGAATGTTAGGCTCGGCTCCAAACTGCAGCAGGAGTTCAGTAAACGGGGCGGTGAATGGCCCGGGCTTGCCGTAGTTCATCCAGAAGTTCGGCTGCGACACCACCGTATTGAACAGCGGCGTGTAGCCGCCGAACCCACTCGGCCCAATGGCCGCCCGCAGGTTGGGATCCGCACCGGCCTCGAGCAACCAGCGGGCGATTTCCATCTCGTCATAGTCGACGCACATGTGGAGCAGTGTGGTTCCGCCCAGCGGTGTGCCCACGGTCGCATCGAGCGGATCACGGCAGCCCATCTCGGCCGGATAGATCTCGCGGTGGGTAAAGGTGCGACTGAGCAGGGCAGGGTCGTGATGCAGGTGCCGCTCGAGCAGATCGATTCGCCCTCGATGCAGCGCCATGATCGGTGTATCCGGGAGTGTGAGGCCATACTCTTCGTACATAGCAAGGATGGCATGCTTGGCGGCCGGCTTGCGGCTGTCCGTTTCGAGGACGACGCACACCGGCGCCAGGCGATTCCCGGATTCGTCCTGTACTCGCGCACCCAGACTGAGCATCAGGGCGGTGCCGTCGGCGCTCAGCGTATACGCCGGTCCTCCGAGCGCGTCATCGGCGACGGGTGGCCGACCGCTCAACCCATACAGCATGCGCGCCGTGCCCACCTGGCCCTGCAGCGCCGCGCGATCCACGGCCGACTCGAAGTCGGTTGCGCCGAGCGCAGCGAGATCCCGGATGATGCGATCGCGGCCCAGGTTGGCGGCGTAGCTCATTGGCGGGCCCCAGTTGCTGTCCGTTCTGATCAGGACCTGTTCGTTGAGAAGTTTCGGATTGCGGCGAATCAGGGTCCGGACCGTTTCGGCATCATCGTTCCAGATCGCCGTCGCCAGATCGACGGCTTGCGCCAGTCGCGGCCAGCTCGAAGCCTGGTACCAGCGGGCAATCACAAGCTGCGCATCGGCGAGCTTGGCGTTGTGCGGTTCGACCGTATCGGGGTGGAACTCTCTGAACGTGTCACGCGCGTCGGGGTCACCGTCGCGGTACGAGCGGAGCAGATCCTTGGCCTGGTGCTTGAGCTGATCGCGGTCGGGTCGGACGGGCAGGCGACGTACGGGCATGACAAGCCTCCTTTGAAGCGCCCGGAGTCCGCTGTGTCGGGCAAAGGAGGTTCGAACGAACCGGCCACAAGGCTGTGCAACGTCGAGTGGACTCGGTCCTTCCCGCGGACGGGAGGCGCCCCGCGCGCCTGTAGTCGAGAAGGTATGCGTTCGATACCGGTAGGCACAAGGTCCTGCGTGGCCGGGTAGTGATTCCCCTTGGGACTTCCGGAGACCCATTCTGCGAGGGGAATTTGAGGCGTATCGCGAGGTGCCTTCTGACTCGAATGTGGGGCGTTGTCAGGCCGCGGCGTGATCGCCGACTACAGCGGGAGCCGAACTCCCAGGTGGACTCGGGGCGGTCGAGGTCTCGGGGAGGCTGGTTCGAGGGGGCGCCGGGCGTCGATCAGGATGGCGATCCCGCCGCCGATCGCGGCGAAGCCGAGAACGGCTAACGGCGCAACGATCGCCCGTTCGGGGCAGAAACCGTTGGAGCAATCCGCAGTGATGATGATGAGGGTCGCGGCAAGCGCCCCGACGCCGGCGCCGATCAACGCGCCTCGGCGGAAGACTCGCACTTCTCGCGCGGTCGGTTGGGCTGCGATGGGGAGAGTTGCCGCGACGCTGTCGTCCGGTGGAGGCAGGGTCCAGCTCCTGGTCTGAGCGTTCAGCGATGGCAGCGCGCCTGCAACCAGCAGGGCGGAGGTGACGAGGGCGGATCGCATCCGCTGAAATCTGGGCTGCCGATGGGGCGGTGTCAGTGATTCAGGTCACGTTGGGTCGGGTTCCCGGGCTGCCGTCCGGTGGCGCGCGGCTTCAGCGAGGGTCGTTACAGGGAGGGGACTTGCATACAGGGTTGTTCTTTTGCATGTTTATGCACTATGCAAAAAACCATCGCCCTCGCCTTTTCCGGCGGTCTCGACACGAGTTACTGCGTTCCTCGGCTCGCCGAGCAGGGCTACGCCGTCCATACCGTTTACGTCAACACCGGCGGCACCTCGGCCGCGGAACTGGCCCAGATCCGCAAACAGGCGGAGGCGGTCGGCGCCGTCGAGCACCATGAGATCGACGCCCGGCAGCCGGTCTTCGACCGATTCGTCCGCTATTTGATCCAGGGCAACGTCCTCCGAGGTGAGGTGTACCCGCTCAGCGTCTCCGCCGAACGGACCCAGCAGGCGATTTCGGTCATCGAGGCCGCCCGGAAGATCGGCGCCACCGCCATCGCACACGGGTCGACCGGCGCCGGCAACGACCAGGTCCGGTTCGACATCGCCATCCGCGTGCTTGCTCCAGAAATGGCGATTGTGACGCCGATCCGCGACGAGTCGCTTTCGCGTGACGCCGCCATCGCGTATCTCGAGGCCCGCCAGCTGCCGGTGCCGCCCAAGGCCGACGCCTTCAGCATCAATAAGGGCCTCTGGGGCACCACCTGGGGCGGTGGCTGGACCCACGATACCTGGGCTGCGCCGCCTGCGGAGCTGCTGGATCCGCCCGCCGAAGCGCCGGCTCCGGTCGACGTGGTGATCGGCTGGAAGGAAGGCGTTCCGGTCTCTCTCGATGGCAAGGCGTACACCGGGGCGGATCTGATCGCGGCCATCAGCGAGTACACCGAACGCTATGGCATCGGCCACAACATTCATGTGGGCGAGACGGCGCTGGGTATCAAGGGGCGGATCGGCTTCGAAGCCGGCGCCGCGACGCTGCTGATCACCGCGCACCGCGAACTCGAAAAGCTGGTGCTGACCAAGTGGCAGACCTACTGGAAGGACCACCTGTCGCGCTTCTATGGCGACCGGCTCCATGAAGGGCACTACTTCGACCCCGCGCTGCGGGACATCGAGGCCCTGATCACCAGCTCGCAGCAGCGGGTCACCGGCGAGACGCGGGTCCGCCTGGCCCCGGGGCGTTTCATGGTGACGGGGACGCGGAGCCCGTTCTCGCTGATGGACAAGTCCGTCGCGACCTACGGAGAAGAGAACCGGCTCTGGACCGGCGATGAAGCACGGGCCTTCGCGCGCATCGGCGCGATCCCGTCGCTGCTGGCGGCCAAGGTGGCCGAGAAGAATTCGGAGCGGAGGTAGCAGACGTGGTACGCACGACACGGGTTCGGCTCGATCGGATTTCGTCGTCCACTAAGAACGCGCGGCTCAACACCGACGTGATTCTGGGCGACGAGATCCGCGCCGAGGAGGGGCAGATCCTGGCGGTTCGGGTGCTGTCCGACAAGTCGAGTTACAACACGGTCGAGGATGTCTCGGGTCGGATGGTCTCTCTCCGTGCCGGTGACATCCTGGCCGGAGTGCTTGGCTCGCGGCGCGCGCTGCGCGGCTATGCCGGCGAAGTGCCTGCCACGCTGGCGGTGGGCGACACCATCAATGTGCTCAACCTGGGTGGCATCCTGGGCCGCTGCACCTCGCTCAATCCGGACATCGGCCCACCGTTCGATGCGGAGGTGCTGGGCTCGGTGCTGACCTTTCCCGATCTGGGCGACCGGGTCGGCCGCCCGGCGTCGATCCGTGACGGTGCGGTGGCTCTGCCCGCGCATGTCGATCCGTCGACCCCGATCGTGTACGTAGTCGGTACCTGCATGAATGCCGGCAAGACCGTAGCCGCCACCGAGCTGGTTCGCGGGCTGGCTCGGCGCGGGCTCAAGGTCGGCGCGGTCAAGCTGACCGGCGTGTCGCTGATGCGGGATACGCTGGCGATGCTCGACGCAGGCGCGATTGCTGCGCTGGCGTTCAACGACGCCGGGATTGCCAGCACCCACGCCGGCGCGGAGACGGTCGCGGTGGCCAAGGGACTGCTCGGTCGGCTGGCCAGCCGGCATTCGGGCTCGCCGGACGTGATCGTGGCCGAGCTGGGCGACGGGATCCTGGGCGAGTACGGCGTGCAGGACATTCTGCTCGATGCTGAGTTGATGGGCGTGGGAGCGGCGCATGTGATGGCGGCTCCGGATCCCGTTGCGTGCTGGGGCGCGGTGGAGCTGTATCGCCATCGGTTCAACCTGCCGATCACGGCCTTTACCGGCCCGGCCACCGACAATCAGGTCGGCCGCGACTTCATCGCCAACTCGCTCGGCCTGCCGTCGTTCAACTCGCTGCGCAATGCGGCCGGTCTGGTGGACGCGGTCGAGCCCGCGGTGCGGAGCTGGATGGCCAAGCGGGGAGCGGCCTGATGCGGGTCGCTGTGATCGGCTCTGCCGGCTACGCAGGCGGGGAGTTGCTTCGGCTGCTCTTCCAGCATCCCAATGTGCGGGAGGTCAAGGCGACCAGCCGCAGCCAGGCGGGCAAGCCGGTGGGCGAGGTTCACCCGGCTCTGGCTGCGCTGCCCGATGTCCGCTTTACCGGAGAAACCCCGGGTGAAGCGGCCAAGCAGGCCGATGTGGTCTTCCTCGCGCTCGAGCACGGAGAATCGTCCAAGCTGATGGGCGAAATCGTCGATGCCGGGCCCGGGCTGGTGGTGGATTTGGCGGCCGATTTCCGGATTCAGGATGGCCGGCTCTACGAGACCTATTACGGTGCGCATCCGACGCCCGAGCTGGTGCACCGTTTCGAGTACGGTCTGGCCGACGTGCGTGGTGAGGAACTGCGCGGGGCCAAGGCCATCGCCGCCCCGGGATGCTTTGCCACCGCGGCGCAGCTGGCGATCTGGACCCTCAAGGATGCGCCGCTCGCGGCCGATCCGTCGGTGTACGCCATTACCGGGTCGAGCGGTGCTGGGGTGCATCCCAAGCCCACCACCCATCACCCGGCCCGGGCGCACAACGTCTTTGCGTACTCGGTGCTCAATCACCGGCACGAAGCCGAGATCGCCGAGCAGTGGCGTCGCTGGACCGGGCGCGACGGCGCGACTCCGCGGCTGCTGACCCATTCCGGGCCATTCGTCCGGGGGATCTATGCCACCGTGCATGCGCGGCTGACGGAGCCTGCGGCCGATGCGGTCAAGGCTGCAGCTACCGGGCTCGCCGCGGGGCGTCCCTTCGTTCGGGCCACCTCGGCGCCGCCCCAACTGACGCACATCGTGGGGACCAACGACGCGCTGATTCATGTGGCAGGTTCGCCCGACGGGCGCGAAGTTGCGGTGACCGTGGCGATCGACAATCTGGTGAAGGGTGCAGGCGGGCAGGGCGTCCAGGCGATGAACCTGGCACTTGGCTTGGACGAGACGGCAGGGCTTCGCATCGCGCCGGCCTATCCGATCTGAAGGGTCGGGTCGCCCACGGCGGCCCCGAACACGAAAGCGAGCCGATGAGTACATCGAATACCGGTGCCTGGCTGCCGGTCTATGCGCAGTTTCCGCTCCGGGCCGAGTCGGGCCAGGGCTCCTGGCTGATCGATGACAAGGGGGAAAAGTGGCTCGACGCCTACGGCGGTCATGCCGTCGCGTCGACCGGCCATTGTCACCCTGACGTGGTCAAGGCGATTGCCGACCAGGCGGCCAAGCTGATCTTCTACTCGACCGCGATTCCGCATGCCGGTCGTGAGCTGCTGGCCGAGCGGATTGCTGCGCTGTGTCCTGATCCGCTCAACAAGGTCTTCTTCTGCAACAGCGGTGCGGAGGCCAACGAGAACGCGCTGACCTTGGCGCGTAAAGTGACGGGCCGGCAGCAGATAGTCTCGGTCACGGGTGGCTGGCATGGCCGGACGGTTGCGACGCTTGCCGTGACGGACGGCGCCAAGTACGAAGACGGCGCCAAGCGGGCCGGCATGCCGCTTTCGACCAAGGTGCCGTTCAATGACGTGACCGCCATCAGCGCCGCCGTCGATGATACGGTGGCGGCGGTGATCGTCGAACCGGTGCAGGGTCTGGCCGGCGCGCGCGACTGCTCGCCCGACTTCCTGCGGGCAGCCCGGATTGCCTGCGACCGCGAAGGCGCGGTCCTGATCTTCGACGAAGTCCAGTGCGGTGCCGGTCGCTGCGGAGCATTCACGGCCGCCGAGGCGTATGAGGTGGTTCCGGATGTCCTGACGCTGGCCAAGGGGCTTGCGTCAGGTATTCCGATCGGCGCCATGGTGGCCACTACCGCCATCACCTCGCGGCTCGCGGTCGGCGACCTGGGTAGCACCTTTGGCGGTGGACCGGTGGCGTCTGCGGCGGCGCTTGCTACCATCGATGTGATCGTCAAAGACCGCCTGATCGAGAATGCGGTTCTGGTTGGTGACCATATCCGACGCGGTGTTAGTAAGCTGCCCGGCGTTACTGAAGTGATC
This sequence comes from uncultured Gemmatimonas sp., assembly GCA_964619465.1. Taxonomy (GTDB): domain Bacteria; phylum Gemmatimonadota; class Gemmatimonadetes; order Gemmatimonadales; family GWC2-71-9; genus SHZU01. The sequence goes on along the minus strand of CAZUES010000016.1, from coordinate 63,765 downwards.
GGACGCGGGCTCCTGATCGGTATCACGCTCGATCGGCCGGCGTCCGTGGTGCAGAAGGCACTGTTCGAACTCAAGGTGCTGACCGGCACCTCGGGTGATCCTTCGATTCTGCGGCTGATGCCGCCGCTTTCGTTCTCGCGAGCGGAAGCCAACCTGTTGATTGACGCGTTGCGTCGGGTTCTGACATGAGAAAGCGCGACTTCCTCGCCACCGAGGATCTCAGCAAAGAGCAGTTCGAGGCCATTCTCGATCTCGCCGCCAAGGTCAAGCGCGGTGAGGTCACAGGCGGTCTCGAAGGCAAAGTCCTCGCGGCGGCCTTCATGGATCCGAGTCTCCGGACCCGCGCCAGCTTCGAATCGGCCATGTTCAGGCACGGCGGCCATATGATCGTGCTCGAGCCGGGCCGAAGCAGCTGGGCCTGGGAAACCGAGCGTGGCGCCGTGATGGAAGGGAACACGGTCGAGCATCTGATCGAGGCCTCGCGGGTGCTGGGTCGCTACGCAGACGCTATCGGCGTCCGGGTTTTCCCGAAAGGCACCGAGTGGGTCAAGGAGCGCCAGGATCGGGTCATCAAGGATTTCGCGGCGTTCAGTGAAAAGCCGGTCATCAATCTGGAATCGGCCCGACGGCATCCCTGTCAGGGGCTGGCCGATGCGCTCACGCTGCGTGAGAAGCTGGGCAACACCAAGAACAAGAAGTTCGTGCTGAGCTGGGCCTGGCATCCCAAGGCGCTGCCCACCGCGGTACCCGCCAGCGCAGCCATCGCAGCGGCGCAGTGCGGCATGGACATCACCATTGCCCGACCGCCGGGTTACGATCTCGACGCCGACGACATGGCGGTGATCTACCAGCAGGCGGCGGCCAACGGCGGCCGGGTCAACCTGTCGCACTCGATGTCGGATGCGCTGGTGGGCGCGGATGCGGTGTACGTCAAGTCGTGGGGCTCGCTGCAGCACTACGGCAATCCGGAGGCGGAGCGGGAGTTCCGCGCCGGGCTGCGCGACTGGCGCATGACCACCGCCGCGACTAAGGCCACCAACGGCGGCAAGGGGATCGTGATGCACTGTCTCCCGGTGCGTCGTAACGTGGAAATCGATGACGCCGTCCTCGACGGCCCCAACTCGGTCGTGATCGATGAGGCCGAAAATCGCTTGCACGTCCAGCGCGCGCTGCTGCTGGACTTGATCGGGAGAAAGTAGATGCCGCACGACGCTACTCGGCCGCTGGCCGGGCTCAAGGGGACGCTTCGCTACGTCCGCGCCTATCGGGACCACGTCTTCGTCGTCAAAGTCGGCGGCGAGGTGGTCGAGGATTCGCACAGCCTCGATCAGGTTGCCGCGCAGCTGGGCCTGCTTTCCAGCTTAGGTATCCGGATCGTCATCGTCCACGGCGGCGGTCCCCAGGCCACGGCGCTGAGCCGCCGGTTGGGCCATGAGCCGGAAATCGTGGCCGGCCGCCGGATTACCGACGACTCCGCGCTGGAAGTGGCCAAGATGGTTTTCTCGGGCACCGTCAACCTCGACCTGCTCTGCGCGCTTCGTCGTCATGGCGTGCAGGGGGTCGGATTGAGCGGCGTCGATGCCGACCTGCTGAGCGCCGTCAGGCGGCCGCCGGTTTCGGTCAAGGACGATAGCGGCACGGTGCGTACCGTCGACTACGGCCACGTGGGCGACATCGAAGCGGTCGACGGACGGGTGCTCACCAATCTGCTCGACGGTCGCTTCGTGCCGGTGATCTGCTCGCTGGCCGGTGACAAGGACGGGCATGTCTTCAACGTCAATGCCGATACCGTCGCCGAGCGGATCGCGATTGCCCTCAAGGCGCAGAAGCTGATCTTCCTGACTGGCGCGCCCGGCGTGCTCAGGGATCGGAACGATCCGGCTTCGCTGGTCACCTTTGCCGACCCGGATGACCTGACGCAGCTGATGGAGTCGGGGGCGCTGGCCGGCGGGATGCGACCCAAGGTCGAGGCCTGCATTCGGGCTGCGACCGGCGGTGTGGAGCGAACCCATATCATCGACGGCCGCGCCACCGATTCGTTGTTGCAGGAAGTGTTCACCGGCTCCGGCGCCGGAACCATGATCGTGGGCAAGAAGGAAAAGGCAACCTACGTCGGTGCCGAACTTGCGGAATGAAGTCGAGTTCCTGAAGGAGCTGGTGGCGATCCCTTCGGTGAGCGGTACCGAAGCCGAGATCGCCGCCTTCGTCGAGGGCCGGGCCCGTGCGCTTGGCCTCGATGTCGTCAACGACGATACCGGGGTCAAGATCATCGTCGAGACGGGGCGACCGGGGCGGACGCTGGCGTTCATCTCGCATCTCGACGTGGTGCCGGCGGGCGAAGGATGGACCCGTGACCCGTTCACCCCGATCGTCGAGGGCGATCTGCTCTACGGTCGCGGCTCCGGAGACGCCAAGGCCTCGGTGTCCGCAATGTTCATGGCCGCGCTCGATTTCGCCGAGCGTCGGTCCGACGATGTCGGGGGCCGGCTGGTGGTGGTCTTCGGCCTGGGCGAAGAGACGCGCAACACCAGCATGGGCCGCGCGGTCGCTACGCTGCCGCCGATCGATGCCTCCGTGGTCGGTGAGCCGACCAATCTCCGGATTTCCAATGCACAGCGCGGCCTGATGATGGTCGACCTGATCGCCAAGGGCGATCAGCGGCATGCCGGCTACGCATCACAGGGCGGCTTCACCAACGCGATCACCGAGCTGGCGCGTGATCTGATCAAGCTTCCCGATCTGCTGAGCGAGCGGATCCACCCGATTCTCGGCCGGACCACCGTTACGGCGACGATGATGTCCGCCGGGGTGAGTCGCAATGTGACCCCGCCCTCCGCCAAAGCGGTGCTCGATATCCGGAGCACGCCCTCCTGGGAGCACGGCGAGATCGCCGAGGTACTCAGATCGGCGCTCGATTGCGAGGTGGTGGTGACGTCGGAGCGCCTGGTTCCCTGTGAGACGCCCGCGGTGTCGCGCCTGCTCGAGGCGGCCCGACGGGTCGATCCGCAGGTCGAAACTTTCGGTAGCCCGACCTGCTCCGACTGGGTCTTCGTGCGGCACACCGATGCCGTCAAAGTCGGCCCGGGCACTAGTACGCGTTCGCACACGCCGGACGAAAGTGTCGATCTCCCCGAAGTGGTGGCCGCTCGCGGCTTCTATCGGGCGCTGGCCGAGGAGTATCTCCGATGAAAACACTGTGGTCGCAGGCGACGCCGCCGGATGAACTGATGCTCACCTACACCGTCGGCGATGACCGCCACTGGGACGGTGTGCTGCTGCCGTGGGACGTGATCGGTAGCCTGGGCCACGTCGAGGGGCTCTTCGCGTCGAAGCTGATTTCGCGGGCCGACCGCGACAAGATCAAGGCCGCGCTGCGCAAAGCGCTCAAAGCCGTCCGCGACGGCAAGCTCGTCATCGGCCAGGAGCACGAAGACGCGCATTCGGCCATCGAGTCCTGGGTGACCAAGCGGCTGGGCAGTGCCGGGGAGCGGATCCATACCGGCAGGTCGCGCAACGACCAGGTCGCGGTCGACGTCCGGCTCTTCCTCAAAGATCGCCTGCTCCACCTGCACTCGCTCGCGCTGCAGCTGGCCCGGTCGCTGCTCACCTTTGCCGACGACCATCAGGATGCGCTCTGGCCCGGGTACACTCATCTGCGGCGGGCCATGCCGTCGAGTGCTGGGCTCTGGGCGGGGGCGCTGGCCGGCAGTCTGCTCGATACGGCAGAGTCGCTCGAGGCGGTCTGGCGGCAGGTGGATCGCTCGCCGCTCGGCAGCGGCGCGGGGTATGGTGTGCCGCTGCCGATCCAGCGTGAGGTCGCTGCGGCGGCGTTAGGCTTCGGTGCGCTCGAGCACAACGTGGCGCAGGTCCAGAACGGCCGCGGCAAGCTCGAAGGCGCGGTGCTCTTCTGGTGTGTGCAGCTCGGCCACGACCTTTCCAAGCTGGCCACGGATGTGATCCTGCTGAGCGGTGAGGAGTTCGGCATACTGACCTTGCCGGCCGCGTTCGCGACCGGGTCGAGTATCATGCCGCACAAGCGGAACCCCGATGTGTTCGAACTCACCCGTGGCCGGGCCGCCGTGCTCGAGGGAGATCTCTCGGCCACGCTGGCGCTGCGGGGCAAGCTGACCAGCGGGTACCATCGCGACTTCCAGCTGCTCAAGGAACCGCTCGTCCGCGGCTTGGCGCGCACGGAGGAGATGCTGGCGATGATGGCGCAGGTGGTGCCGGCCCTCGAGGTTAATCGCGGCCGTGGCCTCGAGCTGCTGGAAGGGGGCGTCCTGGCGACCGACGAAGTGATGCGTCGCGTCGAACGCGGTACCCCGTTTCGTCAGGCCTATCGCGAGGTCGCCTCGGCCATCAAGCAGGGCGAGGCGTTGCCGGCGCCGACGCCCAAGGAGATCGTCGCGCGGCGCCGGTCGACCGGGGGGCTCGGCAAGCTCGATCTGGCCGTGCCGCGCCGGCAGCTTGCGCAGGTGGCCGAATGGAATGCCACCGAGCGGCGTCGCTTCGTCAAAGCGATCGGTGCGCTGGTCGGGAGAGCCTGATGATTCGCGGCGACCGGCGCCAGCGTCACCTCAAGATCCTCGAACTGATCGAGATCCACGCGATCCGGACCCAGGAAGAACTGGCGGACGCGCTGGCTCGCGAGGGGTGGGATGTGACGCAGTCGTCGGTCAGCCGCGATATCTCGGCGCTCAACCTGGTCAAGGTCGACGGCGTCTACTACCGCCCGGCGGTGACGCGTCCGCCGCGGCTCGATCAGGACGAGCAGCGGATCGTCGCCGGGGTGCTGGCGTACAATGCCGCCGGCGACGTGCTGATCGTGCTCCACACGCCGCCCGGCGAGGCCAATCGAGTCGGTATCGCCATCGACCGGCTGGCCTGGCCCGACGTGCTGGGCAACATCTCGGGCGATGATACCATCTTCCTCGCTACCCGGAATCAGGCGGGTCAGCGCCGGGTCATTCAGCAGTTGGCCGAGCTGACCTCAAACTGACAGCAGTACGTTCCTCGACAGCCGGATCAGAAGGGGACCCGGACCGTGAAGACGGGTTGGGGCTGTGTCGTCATGCCCTTCGAGGCTCCGATGCCATACAGCGACCATTGCTTTTCGGCAATCTGCCCCGCGGTGATTCCGATCAGCGCGCCAACCAGAACATCGCTGAGCCAGTGGCGATCATGGTAGACCCGTGACCATGCCGTCCCCGCCGCAATGGTCAGCAGGGCTACCGTGGCAACATCCGAGTCGATTTCGTGAGCCAGGGTCGTCGCCAGGGCAAACGCGACGGCGGTGTGGCCGGAGGGGAATGAGGTGTCGAACCGGCCAGGGCGGAAATGGTGGCTCCCTTCGTTCGCATCCGGGCGCGACCGGCCGACGAGGTACTTGAGGGCAACTTCCGAGCTGAGCCCCGCGCCGGCCACTGCGCCGCCGATTCGCAGCGCGGCCCGCTGGACGTCGCCATCGCCGCCGAGCAGTCCGGCGCCAAATATGCCTAACGTAACGGCAACTGCTGTCCTGGGTTCGCCGAGCTGGCGTGCCAGCCACGCAATATGATCGGCCGGCGCGGACCGATGGCTGCGAACCCAGTCCCGAACCGGCTGATCCACCAGCGAGATGGCGGCGGCGCCAGCCAGAGTGCTGGGCGGCGCCCACCATGGAACGGCGCGCGGACTGGCTGGCGCCGGGCCCTGGGCCTGGCTCACGCCGACCACCGATGCCGCGATGATCCACCAGGCGGCCAGTACCCGGCTCGCGGCCTGCAGCGTCGGCATCAACGACGTTCCGGGCGGTAGGCGGTCAGGTGCGCGCTGCGAGGGCCGCTGCCCGTCGCCGCCTCATCCGCGATCAGCAGCGTTCCGTCCGGCATCAGCACGATACCTTCCGGTTGAGGGTGGAGCTTTCTCGCCAGCTTGGCACCTCCGACCGGGATGCCCCGCCGGTCGAGTTCAACCAGGGAACGCTGACGGCCGGCGACGACGAGGAGATGGCCGGTCGTGCCGATGTAGGTGGCGTCGGACGGGTTGAAGGCATTCAAACCGCTGGTCGTGCGCAGCGCCTGTCCGGAAATGGTGAAGGCCAGGACCGGCTTGGCCTGGGCATTGCGGAGCGAGATACGGTACGCATCCAGGTCGTTCCGGTTCCGGCTTCGAGTCATCTGCTTGCAGATCAGCAGGGCGTCGTCTCCATCCTGCGAGACCACCATCGACTCGAACTCGCAACGCGATCCCAGACCGGTTCGATGGCGCACCAGGGCGGGAATTGCCCCGCGTTCATCTCGGCCACCGATCAGCAACTCGCCGTCACTCTGCATCAGGATGATTCGCCCCCGATGGACATCGATGGCCTCGAAGTCGCCGAGCAACTGCGGGTCGTTCTGGCTGAACGGTACTGGTGCTTGGACCGCGCCGGTTTTCGGGTCGAGCGCCAGGATGACGGCATTCTCATCGCCGTGGACCAGCAGGCGCTGGCCGTCGAACACCAGGCCCGAGGCTTCCCGTACTGCGGCCGGGAGGGCCGTCCGCCACGCCGGTCGGTCAAACCGATAGGCTGACAGAATCGACGAAGTCTGGGCAGTGGCGCCGCCGCCGGCAAGCGGGACCAACGCGAGCCAGAGGACGAGCGTGCCTAGTACGCGGTTCGGCATCACGCGCTCGCTCCGTCGCTCTCGGGGAGGGGGGCCAGCCATTGCAGGGCGCGAACCGCCGACTTGCTCTGGGACCGGATCCGGTCTCCGACGAGATCGGCGCCTTCTTTCTTCCGGAAACGAACCTGGTATTCCAGGACTCCCAGGCTGCCCATGCCGAGCTCTCGGCTGAGCAGGGACCACCGTTTCGACCGTTTATCGAGAACGGCGGCGACCACTCGCTGCGCGCCGATCAGGTCGTTGGCCACGACGCGGAGTCGCTGTTCCCGCTCGTCGGTGAGCGGCACGGCGATGTCGACGTCGTCGACCGGGTCGAGCATGACCGGGCCGGGCAACTGGGGAAGGCTGGCGCGAACTTCCGAGCGCTCCTCCAGCTGGGCAATCGCTTCGGCGCGAATGGTGCGGATCTCGTCCAGGTCACCGACGCAGACTCGGCGGAGCCGCTCGCCGGATGGGTCGACCACCTTGGCTTGCCAGGCCCAGATCTCGTGGAGACAGAACAGGACCGAGAGGATGAAGGCAATGCCGAGTGACTGGATCCCCGCGGCGAACCCGATGATGATGGCGGTGAAGATGTAGACGGCATCGCCCGACTCCCGCAGCGAATTGCGGAAGCGGACCGCCGCCACGACGCCGGCGAGCCCGAACGCGAGCGCCAGACTGTCCCGCACCATCATGAGGACCGCGGCGACGCCGAGGGGCAGTCCGATGACGGTCTGAACCAGAGAATGGTCGTATTTCGCGCGAGTTCGGGTGCGCACATAGGTGACGGCCAGAGGAATCACCAGCAGAAAAGCGGCGGTCATCTGGAGCAAGGCTTCGACCCACAGGGTCGAGGCGTTACGGATGTACCCGGTCATTTCGCTGATGGACGGCAGCGTGCCCTGGCCGGTCAGCGGATCGAGCGGATCGGAGCCGCGGGCCGGTGTCAGGCCTTGGGTCAGCCACCAGGTCAGGAGGAACAGCGCCAGGACGCCGAGGTACCAGGTGCCGATGCGGACTATGGTCCGCCGGATCCCGATCCGGGTCAGCGCCGGATCTTCCTCGAGATATCGGATCTTCTTTGCCACGGCCTTTCCTCCTCAGAAACTGTAGCCGCCACGGATGTAGAACGCGGTCAACTCACGGCTGCGCATGATCGAGAGCGTCAGGGTGTTCTGCCCGCCGAGATAGCTGATGGCCAGTCCGCCGCCCACGGCATGGTGCCACCGATCGGATTGCTCGCCGTCGACGAAGACCCTCCCGGCATCGGCGGCTCCGAACAGGCCCACCGTTGCGGGGAGCACGAGCGGAACGCTGGCGATATCCTGCCGAACCTCCACGCCACCCCAGGCTGCGGCGTCGCCCGCGAAACGTTGCTCGCGAAAGCCGCGCATTGAGCGGGTGCCGCCGAGATAGGCGGCGTGCATGAAGGGGTATTCACCCCAGACCTTCCGTCCCCCGGCGCGCACTGCCAGCGTGGGGCCTCCGCTCGCCGCCGTCAGGTAGGTCGACCCCTCGGCGTGGACCTGGCCGAAGCTGGCCCGGGCATCCCAGATCGATGGGGTGATCGAGGCGCCGGTCCGCAACTGATGGCCCCGCGTCGGCGACCCGCGCCGGTCTCTGGTGTCGGTCTCGAAGTCGATTCGGGCGCTGACCGATCCGAAGCCCCCGGAGCCGTACGGCAGGGTAGCCCCGAGAATCCGCGAGGTATCGTCGATGTCGGTGTCGGTATATGCCACGTCGATTCCGGCGCGCGCGCGAGACCGTGCCGTGATGAGCTGCTCGACGCCCAGATCGAGCCTGAGATCATTGGCTGGAGTGCGGTAGAACCGTGCCGACTCGGTCAGCGGTGTTTCGTTTCCGATGCCGAAGTAGCGGATCTGTTCGACACCCGATGCGAGCAGCCGGACGGTGGGTCGCAAACCGGTCCGCAGCTCCGGCAGGCGGGCCGTGATCTCGACCTTCGGCTTGAGGATGGTGGTGGCGAGGCCCGCCTCGACCGTCAGGCTTGCCCGATATGGTAGCTGGCGAAAACCGTAGAAGTAGAAGGTCCGCGCCGTGCCCAGGTAGAGTCCCAGGTCCGGCTGGTAGCCGATGTCGGCGGCGGGAACCGACCAGGTTCCCCAGTCACGAGGCGGGGCCTGGGTCGAGTCCCAGCCCGCCGGTGGCAGGAACGGCCGACCGGAAATCCGGACCCGGCCCGCGTGGACGATCGAGTCGTTCGGCTCGACGTCGTACGCCGTCAGGTACGCATTGCCGGCGAGTGCTCCGGATTCGTCGACTACGACATCGGCTCCGGGGCCGGCGACCAGGCGAACCCGGATCCGCGCCGGTCCCTCGGCGCGGAGCAGGATCAGGTCACTGCCGGCGCCGGTGAAGAGCCGGACTTCGTTGGTTTCCTCCGGCAGGAACCGGCGGGCAAACGTGGTGTCGCCCCGACGAGTTCGTATCGAGACATCGAGGGTGCCGTTCAGGGCCCAGTCGAGCGTCACCGTGTCTGCCCGCGCCGTTCCATAGACATCGACTTCCGAGGCCAAATAGGCGTAGAACTTCCGGGCCTGAGCGGGCAATCTATCTCGCCGGGTGCGCAATGCGGCGGCCAGCCAGGATTCGAAGTGGGCGTTCGAAGGGACCATCCGCGCCACCGCCTCGTCGATGACCTGGTCGGTGAGCCGGGTTGCCATGGCGGTGGCGACGGAGTCCCAGAGGGGGCCGGCCGCGTTGCTCAGCAATCGCCTGTCGAGATCCCGGCCGTTCCAGGTGGCGCCGGTGATGCCGCCGTATTCGGGTCCAAAGACGAGAAACTTGGGCTGAGTCGCCCGGGCGATCGTGAGCAGCAGTCCGTCGTACCGGGCAAACGCCTGGTCGCGATCCCGCGGGATCGGAAACCAGCGGCGCCCCGCCGAGGTCGTCCGCGCCACCCAGCGCCACTGATCCTGATGCCGGTCCCAGTCGCCGATATAGAGATCGAAGAGACGCGCCGTCAGGGCCGCGCCGAGGTCGAGCGTTTCGTCGGCGTGCTCGGCCAGCCGGCGGTACAGTTGCTGCGCATCGCGCGGGCTCGGCCGGGCGTCGGCCAGGGAATCGGCCTCGGCCGGCCCGCGCTCCAGGAATCCGACCATCCCGGCAAAGGTCTCGCGGAACGGGCCCAGGCCGGGGTCATCGGCCATCTGGTAGAGTCGGGGGGCCAGATGAAGAATGCCCACCGTCTCCGCAAGATGCGCAGCAATCAGTGGTCCGGCAGGGAGCGCCGCGCTGATCTGGTCCTGGAGGATCCGGTCGGCAATGGTGCCGCGGAGTTCCTCGGGCAGGATCCGGGACGGATCCTTGTCGAGCGATCGGAAGGCGTAGCGCCGGCCGAGGGAGTCCTCCAATCGGAGCGAGCGGGTTTGTTGCCCACCCCCCTCGCGGACTGCGGTCAACCCGCCCTGGACACAGCTGGGCGTGAGCAGCGGTACTCGGATCGAGTCGGTCCAGAGGTCGCGATAGCGGGATCCGAAAAACAGCCGATGCAGCCCGCCCGCCCGGTACTCGGCTTGCGGGACGACGGTTACGGTGCGGATGCCGTCGCCGCACCCGGGATCCGATTGCCCCGTCGCATCCTTGGGCGCAACGGTGGCCAGGGCGAGGACGGCCGCGATGCGCCACCGGGCCGACGGGTGCCGCAGCGACACGGTCAATCCGCCTCGTTGGCCCGTCGAGCGAGCTTGCGAATCGCCTTGGCAAAGCTCATCGGCTCGCGCCAGTTCCCGTCGAACGGAAGGCCGTTGACGAAGAAGGTCGGAGTGCCCCGGACGTTGGCCCTGGCTCCGCTGCGCAGATCCCGCCGCACCCGCGCCGTGTGGCTGCCGTTGGCCAGCTCCCGGCCCAGCCGGGGCGCATCGAGGCCGAAACGATCGGCCAGCGCCACCAGATCCTGCTCGGTCAACCGATCGGGTGACTGCAACAGGATGGCGTCGTGCATCGTCCAGAATCCGGCGTCCCCTGCCTGCGCATAGGCGGCTTCGGTGGCCTCGGCGGCAAGCTGTGCCTGCGGGTGGGCTTTGAGCGGGAAGTGGCGGAAGACGATGCGCAGGTCCCGCGCGAAGTGACGGCGGATTCGGGCCATGACGCGGTAGGCATCGACGCAAGCCGGGCACTGGAAGTCGCCGTATTGGATGATGGTGATGGCTGCATCGGCCGGACCTTCGACGTGATCATCGTCGGTCAGGCCGGCCAGAACCGCACGAAGCGGCGGCAGGGTCAGCGTGCCTGCGGCCTGGCCCGCGGCATATGGTCCAGGGTCATTGGTCAGGACGGTCATGGTTCCCCTCGGGAGTCGAAACGAAACGGTCGATCAGCAGCGCTACCCGCGCCTGCATGGTTGCGGAATCCGGCACATCGCTCTGGAAGCCATGCAGTGCCAGGACGAAAACCTCGGTAGCCTCCCGATCGTTCAGCACTGCCTGGACGATGTTGCGCAACACGGCCCGATGCTTGGCTTCGATATTGGGAATCAGGCGCTTGCCCATTTGATGGAACTCACAGGCCATGGGGGCGGTCACCATCTCGCACCATGGCTGGAGGACCAGGACTTCGCAGGCTTTGAGGAGGCGGGAGGTCCGGCTGCCCGGTCCGGCAATGATCCGCTCCGCGACCGGATGCCGGCAGGCAAGCCAGTCGTCGAAGACGCCGCTGAAGATGTCTTCCTTGTCCTTGAAGACCCGGTAGATCAACGTGCGGGATACGCCAGCTCGCCGGGCAATGTCGTCGAGCGAGGTCTTGGCGTAGCCGAAGTTGAGGAAGCACCACCGGGCCGCCAGCAGGATAGTGGCCCGGCGCGTCGCCATGGTGTTGTCGGTCGAGATTTCGGGAGCAGACATGGAAACAATGTGACATTTTGTGTTGTTTTTGTCAATTTGTTCACTGTTTGGATCGTTTTCGGTCAATTTTGATCTTGAAACGTGTCCCCTGTGCTTGCGGGCCTGCGTAGGGTTCCCAGTGGCCGCGAGGAGCGCAAAGCCCGAGGCCGCCATGTTCCGACTCATGACTCCACACTCGCCTGTTCCGGCTCCGGGAGGGGCGCCAGCCATTGCAGTGCACGGACCGAAGACCCGCTACGCGACCGGATCCGTTCGCCGAGCTGCTCGGCGCTTTCCTTTTTCTTGAGGCGAACCTGGTACTCCAGGATGCCCAGGCTGCTGATCCCGAGTTCTCTGCTGATCAGTGACCAGCGCTTGGTGTGCTTTTCGAGCATCGAGGTAGTCACGCGCTGCGCGCCGATGACATCGTTAGCGATGATCCGGAGGCGCTGCTCCCGTTCGTCGGTCAGGGGCACGGGGACGTCCACTTCGTCGACCGCTTCGATCGCGACCGGCCCGATCGGTTCCGCCTGGCTGGTACGGACGTCGGTCCGTTGATGGAGCCTGGCAACCGCGGCTGCCCGAATGGCGCGAATCTCGTTCAGGTCGCCGACGCAGATGCGCCGGAGCTGGTCGCCCGACGGATCGACGATCCGGGCTTCCCAGGCCCAGATCTCGTGAAGGCAGAACAGGACCGAGAGAATGACCGCGATGCCCAGCTGCTGGATCCCGGCGGCGAACCCGATGATGATGGCCGTGAAGATGTAGACGGCGTCGCCCGACTCCTTGAGCGAGTTCCGAAAACGGACGGCCGCGACCACGCCGGCCAGGCCGAAGGCGAGCGACAGGCTGTCGCGGACCATCATGAGCACGGCCGTGACGCCTAACGGGAGGCCGATGACCGTCTGGATCAGGGAGTGGTCGTACTTCGACCGGGTCCGGGTCCGCACGTAGGTGACCGCGAGCGGCACCACGAGCAGGAAGGCCGCTATCATCTGGAGCAGTGCCTCGAGCCAGCCGGACGAAGCGGTGCGGACGTAGCCCGACATCTCGCCAAGCGTCGGCAACGTCCCTCGTCCGGTCAGCGGGTCGAGCGGATCAGCGCCGGGTGCAGGAGGGATGCTCTGTACCACCCACCACACCAGTAAGAACAGAACCAGGACGCCGGCATACCACAGGCCGATACGGACCATGGTCCGCTTGACGCCGACCCGGGTAACCGCAGGATCTTCCTCGAGGTACCGTATCTTTGCCATTGGGATGTCTCCTTAGAGGCCCGGTCGCGGCCGCGGATCTGCCGATCACTCGCCATCATCCGCGGCCAGCCATGATCGTTCAGTGCGCTGTCCCGGCTTCCGCGAGGGCCACCGCATCCGGCCCGGCCGGGAACCGAAGCTGCCCCGTCGTATCGGTCGCGGCCCGGTACACCACTTGGGCGACATCGGACTCCGTCGTCACCGTCGTCACCTGCGCAAAGGACGCCAGGATGGGGTCCGCGAAAGCCGCGTACGTCTCGGGAAACAGCCCTGCCATGCGTGATCCGCCGTTGCTGGTGAAGGCCGTGGTCGGCCCGTAGCCCGGCTCCACCAGCTTGACCCGCACGCCGAACGCCTCGAGTTCGTGCGCCAGCGATCCGGTAAACCCTTCGATGGCCGTCTTGCTCGCGGTGTACGCGGCCGCCAGCGGATGCGGAGCCAGCGTCACGCTCGAGGTCAGATTCACCACCACACCCGATCGCCGCGCGCGGAACTGAGGCAGCACGGCCTGGGTCATCGCCATGACGCCGAAGGTGTTGGTCTCGAAGACCTCGCGCACCGTCGCCATCGGTGTGACCTCGAAGACGCCGATCACTCCGATGCCCGCGTTGTTGACGAGCACGTCGATCGGGCCGGCGGCCTCGACCGCAGCGGCAATGCTCTCCGGTTTGGTGACGTCGAGAGCCAGGATCCGAAGCCGGTCGGACGGGGGGAGGAGGTCATGGCGGGGAGTACGCATCGTGGCGACGACATTCCAGCCGTTGGCGAGGAAGTGACGGGCGGTTTCGAGGCCGTAGCCGGAGGAGCAACCGGTGATCAGGGCGGTCTTCATGGTCTCATCTCGAACAAGGGATTAGTAAGGCGTATACCATCGTATACGTAAACACTCGTATACATTAAGAAGATTGCGCTGATTTGTCAACAGGTGTATACATGTTCCATGGCTACCAAGAAAACGTCCGGGACTGGTGGCGGTCGCCGAGGGGTTCGGGGCGGGGGGGAGGCGACCCGTCAGGCCATCCTCGAGGCTGCCCGGGATCTGTTCGCCACGCGCTCCTATGAGCATGTCGGGCTGCGGGACATCGCGGGGGCGGCGGGTGCCACCGCGGCGCTCGTCAACCGCTACTTCGGCACCAAGGAGCAGCTGTTCCGCGAGGTGCTCGAAAGCGGCAAGCCGTACTTTTTCGAACGGCTGATGAGCAGTAAGGAGCGCTTCGGCGAGGCCGTCGCGCGTATCATCGTCTACGGCGACCGGGAACCCCCCGCGCCGGCAGACGGCCAGTCGGTCGGTGCTCCCGATCTGCTGCCGGAGCCCGGCGACGTCTCCTACGTGGTACACTCACTCGGCAGCCCGACGGTGTCCGAGTTGGTGCGCGAGGTGCTGGACCGCGACGCCGTGCCGAGACTGGCGGCGTGGCTGGGCGGACGGGATGCGGCCCTCCGCGCGGAGCTGGTGTTCGCCTGCTTCGCGGGAGTGCATGCGCTCCGGCAGGTGGTGCGAACGGCCTCGCTCAGTGGCGCCAGTGCCGAACGACTGGTGGCCGCACTCGCACCGATGTTGCAAGCCTGTGCGACAACCGACGAGCAATCGACAGACGACCAGCCGGCTTCTTCCGGGTGACACCTCAGAAGTCTGGCATTGCCGGCATCCGTCTTGACAGATCGAGGCGCCAGGTCTAAATAAGAAGGATGCTCGCAATTCGTGGCTACCATCACGCGCATCATCATCACGGCTCCCGGGCCGGGATGTGCTCTGCGCTTGTAGTGGTCGCCTGAGACACTAGACAGCGCAATCGAGCAGCCCGCGGCCCGTCCTTTGGCGGGCTTTTTTGTTGGCTGCAACTCCGGTTTTAGAGGCTGGGATGATCAAGATCGCATTACCGAACAAGGGCCGACTGGCCGACGAGGCTCGCGAACTCCTCGAAGACGCCGGGCTCGGCGTGCGCCTCCAGAGCGACCGCGCCCTGATTGCCACGCTGGGCGACGAGTATCAAGCCATCTTCGTCCGCTCGCAGGACATCCCCGAGTTCGTGGCGGACGGGGCGGCCCAGGCGGGAATCACGGGGCTGGACCTGGTAACCGAGTCCGCGCGCGAACTCGACGATCGCCTCGACCTGGGGTTCGGGAAATGCCGGATCGTGGTAGCGGCCCGCGATGAGAGCGGTATTGCCAGCGTCGACGACATTCCGCCAGGTGCGCGCGTCGCCACCGTCTTTCCGGGAATCGCCGGCCGGTTCTTCGAGCGGGCGGGCCGCACGGTGACGCTGGTTCCGGTGTCCGGAGCAACCGAGATTGCCCCGCACGTGGGGATTGCGGATCTGATCGTCGACCTGGTATCCACCGGCTCCACGCTCAAGGTGAACGGGCTCCGTGAAGTGGTGACGATCATCGATTCCAGCGCGCGGCTGATCGCCGGACGCAACCTCTCGGCCGAGGCTAAGGCGTCCATCGATCGGCTGGTGGTACGGCTCGAGTCGGTGGTCCGCGCCCGTGGGCAGCGTTATCTAATGGCCAACGTTCCGCGGGCCGTGCTCGACCAGGTCAAGCAGGTGGTGCCCGGGATCAACGGACCGACCGTGATCGATCTGCTCAATAGCGGTCTCCACGTCGCGGTGCACGCGGTGGTCCCCGCCAAATCGGTCGACCGGGTCATTGCCTCACTCAAAGCGTTAGGCGCCGAGGGGATTTTGGTGACGCGGATCGAAAGGCTGATGCCGTGAGTGGGGTGGGGTTGCGGTTCCGCGGCCGGCTGGCCGATCTGGATGTCGACGCCAGGCGCGCACTGCGCGATCGGGCGGTGGCCGATGCTTCGTCGGTGCGCGACGCGGTGGCCGCCATCATCGAGGATGTCCGAACCCGCGGTGATCTTGCCCTCCGCGAACTGACTCGGCGATTCGATCACGCTGAACTCCCATCTCTCGAGGTGCCGCGGTCGGTCTGGGTTCAGGCACTCGATCGGCTCGATCCCGCGGTGCGACGAGCCCTCGAGCGCGCTGCGGGCAATATCGAGAAATCGCATCGAGCCTGGCTGCCGACCGGCGCGGTGGTGGAGACCGAGCCCGGCATCGTGCTCGAGCGGCGGCCCTATCCGCTGGCGCGGGTCGGGGTCTACGTACCTGGCGGTCGCGCCGTCTATCCCAGCTCGGTGCTGATGGGAGTGGTGCCGGCCAAGGTGGCCGGAGTAGGCGAGGTCATCGTGACCTCGCCGGCCGGACCGAACGGCGCCCCTGCCGACGCGATCCTGGCTGCCTGCCTGCTGGCCGGTGCCGATCGAATCTTTGCCCTGGGCGGTGCGCAGGCGGTCGCTGCGCTGGCGTACGGGACCGCGTCGGTGCCTCGGGTGGACCGGATCGTCGGGCCGGGCAACGCCTACGTGATGGAAGCCAAGCTCCAGGTTTCCCACCGGGTCGGGATCGACAGCCCGGCCGGGCCGAGTGAAGTTCTGGTGGTTGCCGATGCAGCGGCCGATGCGGAACTGGTGGCGGCCGAACTGGTGGCGCAGGCCGAACACGACCCCGATGCCGTCGCGATTGCGGTGGTAGTCGGCAATGCCGATGCCGCGGCTCGGATCGAGGCCGCGCTGGCCCGCGCGGCGGCCGGTGCGCCCCGGGCGGAGATCGTCCAGGCCGCGCTTGCCGGGTATGGGGGCGTGCTGACGGTCGACACCCTGGAGCAAGCCGCCGACTTTGCCAACGACTTTGCGGCAGAACACCTGCTGCTCGCGTTCGACGGCGCGGAAAAGGCTCGCGATCGCTTCAGCGTGGCGGGGGCGGTGTTCGTCGGGGCGGCCAGCTCGGTCGCCTTCGGCGACTATCTGACCGGCGGCAATCACGTGCTGCCGACCGCCGGGTTGGCACGCAGCTACTCCGGGCTTGGCCCGGCCGACTTCATGCGATGGACCAGCTATCAGACGGTATCTTCCGAAGCCGCCGCTCGGCTTGCCGGTGACACGGTGATCCTGGCGACGGCGGAGGGGCTGCCCGGGCATGCGAGCGCCGCCGCGCTCCGGAGCACGACGTGATGCGCGTGGCCGACGATGGTGTGACACTTTGCTATCAAGCGAGCGGACTATGACGAAGACGATGCAGCCGCGTCCGGGGTATCAGGCACTCGAGGTCTATCGACGCGAAGCCCGGCCGGTCGAGATCAACCTGGCCGATAACACCAATCTGTTCGGTTCCGCGCCGTCGGCACTGGCGTCGCTGGCCCAGTGGACCACGCGCAGTCCGGCCTCGTACCCAACGCTGGCCACGCAGCAGCTGCGTGAGAGCCTGGCCCGCTGGCTTGGCGTGTCGGCCGATGCGGTCTTGCCGGGGTGCGGTTCCAATGATCTGCTCGACTCCACCATGCGCGCGCTCGGCGTTCCGGGCAGCACGCTGGCGCACGTGTCGCCCACCTTCGTGATGGGGTCGCACTTCGCGATCTCGAATTCGCTTACGACGGTAGCGGTACCGACTCTCCCCGACGGCCAACCCGATGTCGATGCGCTGCTGGCTACCGGGGCGCCGATCATCTATGTCGCCACGCCGAACAACCCGAGCGGCAGGGCTGCCTCGGCGGATGCGGTCCGTGCTCTGATGGATCGCGCGCCGGGCATCGTGATGCTCGATGAAGCCTACACCGAGTACACCGGGTCGAGTTGGGCGCAGGAAGCCGCGCAGCGAAACAACGTCGTGGTCACTCGAACCTTCTCGAAGGCCTGGGGCATGGCCGGGCTTCGGATCGGGTACGCGGTCGCCTCTCCCGGACTCATCTATGAGATCGAGAAGGCACGCGGCCCCTACAAGGTGAGCGCTGTGGCGGAGCTGGCGGCAACGGCCGCGCTCGATCACGACGGGGCCTGGCTCGACGAGCTGGTGGCGACTACGCGCCGAGTGCGCGACGGCGTCCGGCAGCGCTTGCTCGCGATGCGATTCGATGTGGTGCCGACCGACACCAACTTTCTCTCGATTCCCGTGGCCGATCCGAAAGCCGTGGTCGATCTGATGGCGGATCGTGGGATCGGGGTTCGTCCGTTCATCGACGCGCCGGTCGTGGGTAATCTGATCCGCGTCTCGATTGGCCCGGAGCCGATGATGGATCGCTTCCTGGAAGTCATTCGTGAGGTGCGGGCGTGAAGGTCACCCTCTTCGACTACGGGGCCGGCAATCTCCACTCGCTGATGAAGGCAATCGCGGCGGCCGGGGTCGAGCCGGCCGTCGAAGTCGATCCCGTTCGCGCCGTGGCAACCGATGTACTGGTGCTGCCCGGGGTGGGGGCATTCGAACCGGCGGCTGCGCGGCTTGCACCTGGGCGGGAGGTCATGCAGCGGGCGCTGCTGAACGGGCTGCCATGTCTTGGCATCTGTCTCGGTCTGCAGCTTTTGTTCGAAGGGTCGGAGGAAGGGCAGGGGGCCGGACTTGGCGTGATCGAAGGTCATGTTACCCGTATCGCAGCGACTCGGCTGCCGCAGATCGGCTGGAATCTGATCGAAGAGGCCAGCGAGCCGAGTCTGACGGGCATCACCCATGGCTACTATGCCAATAGTTATGTCGGCCGCCCGGAGGATATTGGCGCCGTGGTAGCCTGGAGCAGCTACGAGGGAGACCGCTTCCCGGCAGCCGTGCGCAGCGGTCGAACGCTGGGGATCCAGTTTCACCCGGAGAAAAGCTCGACCCCGGGCCTTCAGGTCATCGCGTCCTTTCTCGCAGGAGTGCGCGGATGATTGCGGTTCCGGCGGTCGATCTTCGCGAAGGCGCCTGCGTCCAGCTGGTCGGCGGCGCGTACGAAGCGGAGCGGGTCCGGCTGCCCGATCCGGCCAAGGTCGCCTCAGGCTGGCAGGCCCGAGGCTTCAGCGAGCTGCATGTGGTCGACCTGGATGCAGCTACCGGGCGGGGCGACAACACCGCGGTCATTGCCGCGATCGTCGGTGCGGTGCGGCACGATGCGTCCCCCCCGGTCTCGATACAGGTTGGCGGCGGGATGCGCTCGGCCGAGCGGATCGAGGCGACGCTGTCGTTGGGGGTCGATCGGGTCGTTGTCGGGACCAAAGCCATCGAGGACATCGAGTGGCTTGCCACGCAAGCGGCCCGCTGGCCCGGCCGGATCGTGGTGGCTGCGGATGTGCACGGCCGTGAGGTGGTGACGCGGGGCTGGGCCGCCGGATCGGGCCGACAGATCGGTGACGTGCTCCGGGCCATCGACCGGTTGCCGCTGGCCGGCGTGCTGGTTACGGCAGTCCATCTCGAGGGGCGGCTCGAAGGGCCCGATCTCGAATTGACCCGCGCTGTGGCCGCCGATACGCAGTTTGCGGTCCAGGCTTCAGGGGGCATTCGGAGTTTGCATGATATTGCGTCGCTGGCGGCCGCGGGGGCAACCCGGGCGGTCATCGGCATGGCATTGTACACGGGCGTCCTCGATCCGGACGCCTTAGCGCGGGAGTACGGGCAATGAGTCTGATCACACGACAGACCAAGGAAACGAACATCCGACTCGAACTGGTCCGGACCGGTCCGATCTCCGTCAGCACGACGGTGCCGTTCCTCGACCACATGTTCGTCACTTGGGCACGCTACGCAGGGCTCGGCCTGACGCTCGAAGCGACGGGTGATCTCAGGCATCACCTGATCGAGGATACCGCGATTGCGCTGGGCCTCGCGGTACGCGAAGAGTTCCCGCCGCCCATCGTCCGATACGGACAAAAATCCGTTCCGATGGACGATGCCGTGGTCGAAGTGGTACTCGATCTGGGCGGACGTCCCTATTACGAAGGGCCGCTGCCCAGCAATCTCTACGATCACTGGATGCGGTCCTTTGCCGACAATGCCCAGGCAACCATTCACCTGCTGGTGCACCGGGGTGCCGATCGGCATCACATCGTCGAGGCCGGATTCAAGGCGCTCGGTATGGCAGTCGGTCAGGCCATACAGCCGACCGCCGAGATTGCGTCGACCAAGGGCGCGGTCCGGGTGGAGCGATGATCACCAAGCGATTGATCGTCTGTCTCGACGTCAAGGACGGACGCGTGGTCAAAGGCGTGCATTTCAAGGATCTGCGCGACTTGGGCGACCCGGTCGAGCTGGCCAGTCGTTACGAGCGTGAGGGAGCGGATGAGATCGTCTATCTCGACATCTCCGCATCGCACGAAGGGCGGGCGACCCTGTGGGATCTGGCGCGCGCGACTGCGGAGCGACTCTTCGTGCCGCTCACCATCGGGGGCGGAGTGCGGACCGCGGAGGATGTCGGCAAGGCGCTGCGGGCCGGAGCGGACAAGGTCGGTCTCAACACGGCGGCGGTCGAGCGGCCCGAGGTGATTCGTGAAGCGTCCGATCGCTTCGGTGCACAGTGTGTGGTCGTCAGCATCGACGCGGCCTGGGATGGTTCGAAGTGGCGGGTCTTCACCAAAGGTGGGCGGCAGCCGACCGGGCTCGACGCGGTGGTGTGGGCCGAAGAAGCGGTCTGGCGTGGGGCGGGCGAGTTGCTGGTGACCAGCATCGATCGCGACGGAGTGCGGACCGGGTACGATCTGGCGCTTACCCGTGCCATTGCGCGGACCGTCGATGTTCCGGTCATCGCATCCGGTGGCGCGGGGTCGGCGGCGCATGTCGTCGAGGCGTTCACGGAAGCGGATGCGAGCGCGGCGCTGGTTGCCGGGATCCTGCATGATGGTATCACGACGGTGGGTCAACTCAAGGCGGCGATGATCGCGGCCGGCGTCGAGACGCGGAGAACCTGATGAATACCATGCAAGAGCTGCTCGAAGCGGTCGCCGATGTTGCGCGCCGAGCGGGAGAAGTGGCACAGAGCTACTTCGGTACCGGGGTCGCGGTCGAATGGAAGGCGGACGGGAGTCCGGTCACCGTTGCGGACCGAACGGCCGAAGAAGCGGCGCGCGCGTGGATTCTGGAGCGCTACCCCAACGATGCCGTGCTGGGCGAGGAGTTCGGCCTGTCGGGCAGCGCCTCGGGGCGGCGCTGGATTCTCGATCCGATCGACGGAACCAAGAGCTTCGTTTCCGGGGTGCCGCTCTGGGGTACGCTGGTGGCCGTGGTCGAGGGAGAAGAGGTTCTGGCTGGCGCGATCAACTGCGCGGCTGCCGGTGAGCTGGTGGCTGCCGCCCGCGGGGAGGGCGCCTGGCTCAACGGATCCCGTTGCCGGGTGTCCGATCGGTCGGCTCTCGATCAGGCTGTCGTACTCACCACCGACGAGCGGTATCCCGACAGCGACAGCCGTCGGCTGGCGTGGGGCCGATTGGCGGGACAGTCCAGGGTGGTGCGCACCTGGGGCGACTGCTTCGGGTATCTGCTGGTGGCCGCCGGGCGAGCCGATGTGATGGTCGACGATAAGATGAATCCCTGGGATTCGGCCTGCCTGCTGCCCATCATCGAAGAGGCGGGCGGCGTGTTCACCGATTGGCGCGGCCGGCGAACTGGATTCGGCGGCGATTCGATCGCGACCAACGCGGCGCTCGACCGGACCGTGCGCGACATCCTGTGCGAGGCCGGCGGATGAGCACCCTCGACCTCGACCGGCTCGATTTCACCAAGGGCGGCGGTCTCGTCACCGTGGTAACCCAGGACGCCAACTCGGCGCGTGTGCTGATGGTGGCGCATGCGGACCGCGAGGCGCTGGAACGGACCCTGGCCACGGGCGAGATGCACTACCGCTCGCGGACGCGCGGCCTCTGGCACAAGGGGGCCACCAGCGGAAACACGCAACGGGTAGTCCGCCTGACTCCCGATTGCGACGGCGACACGGTCCTGGCACTGGTCGAGCCGGCGGGTCCGGCCTGCCACACCGGCGCGGTGTCGTGCTTCGGCGGCAGCGAGGCGGCGGCCGACGTACTCGATCGACTGGACCAGACCATCGCGCATCGAGCGGAGCAAGCAGATGCCGGCGGCAGCTACACCGCCAAGCTCCTCGGCGATCGCAATCTCCGCCTCAAAAAGTTGGGTGAGGAAGCGAGCGAGCTGGCCGTCGCCTGTGCCGACGGCGATACGGACCGGGCCGTGAATGAAGCCGCCGATCTGCTGTACCACACGCTGGTGGCTCTTCGCGCCGTGGGCGCGTCGCTCGACGATGTCCGAGGCGCGCTCGTTGCGCGGGAGAAATGACGAGGGTCTCCTGTTCCCGAACTCCGCTTGGGCTCGGATGACCTGCCGTTAGACCGCCGTGCGGAATATCGGCCGGCACGCCATCGCAATCTGCTCGACGTGGCGATGGTCTGTTCCGCAGCAACCGCCCATCACGTTGAGGGATTTCAGCTTGTGCGTCCGCAGTGCGGCGTATTCCCGTCCCAGCTCGGCCGGGTTGCCTGCATCCAACTCGGTGGCTTCGTTCAACTCGGCGTGACTCATCTTGGACGCATTGGCGCGCAAGCCGCGAATCCGCAGTGCCCACGGCTCATCTCCCTGCACGACATGATCGAAGTGGCTGGGATGGGCGCAGTTGATCATGAAGTAGGCAGGATATCCGGCGGTGGATTCGTCGACTTGCTCGATCGCAGCTCCCAGGGACTGCCCCGTCGGGAGCGTGCCGTCGGTCTCGACCGTGAAGGAAATGACGACGGGCATGGCGGCCTGCTTCGCCGCCCGCGCCACTCCGATGGCCTCTTCGATGTAATTCATGGTGAGCGCATTCACCAGGTCGGCGCCCGTCTCCAAAAACGTCTCGATCTGGATGCGGTGATAGTCCTCTGCCTCGCTTTCCGACATGGCCGTATCCGGAACGTACCCGTCACCACGCGGACCGATGCAGCCGCTGATCACGATCGGTGATCCGCCATTTTCGTACTCGTTCCGGATTTCTTCAAGCAATCGGACCGACTTCCGATTGACGTCGAAAAGCGTACCGGCGGAGTAGCCGAGCTTCGCCCCCCAGTCGGGATTGGAACGCCAGGTCGGGGTCTCGAGGATCAGGCCGGTCTCGAGCTCTCTGGCGAGTGCCCCGTAGGTCCGAAAGTATTTCCGAAGGGCGTTCTCCCCTTCCGGAGATTCGAGCAGATGGAACGCGGCGAAATCGGGAAGCTCCTGCCCCTCGAGAAAGATCAGCGTGGTTTCGATGCCGCCATCGGTCAGGAACAAGTCGCCGCGGAGTTGCGGCAGTGCGTTGCGGTATTTAGCCATGCCATCTCCTCCGGAAGTTTCCTGTGATCCAACGACCCCGTATTCAGTGATGGGTGTCCGGGATCGAGCGGTCGCGCGATCCTTCACCAACATGGAGGCGCGGCGGCGACTCCGGAAGGTGGAGCGTCGATCGTCCGAGCGCCTCCGACTCAACGGGATGATGGGGTTCTGCGTAGTGTTGACAGCGAACCGATTTTGTGGTCACGCGACATCATTCCCATCCTGCAGTGCCTTCTGGTTCGAGTTTCCTTGGAGATCCCGATGCCTCGCACTGATCGAACCGCCGCCCGTCTTTGGTCGATCGCAGCCGTTTGCACCATCCTCACGACAGCGCTCCAAGCCCAGACCAAGCCCACCATCGGCCAGTTTCTGAGCCCTGGCATGCCGCTCGAGCTGGTGTCCGCTCGGGACGTGGATCGGATCGCCTGGGTCGCCTATGAGGAGGGCCATCGTAACATCTATACGGCGGCGGCACCGGCGTTCACGCCGGTCCGGCTGACTCGGTTTCTGGAAGACGACGGCATCGTTCTCACCAACCTCACCATCTCGGCAGACGGCCGCACGGTCGCCTTCATCCGGGGCAGCGCGCCCAACCGCGACGGCTGGGTTGCCGATCCGGCCAGCAATCCCACCGGGAGTGAGCGGGCCATCTGGGTTGCGCGAACCGACGGGACCGGCGCCTGGCGCCTCGGTGAAGGTGCGTCGCCCGCGCTCTCACCCGACGGCCGCGCGGTGCTCTTCGCCAGGGAAGGCCAGATCTATCGATACGACGTCGCCGCCCGGGCCGCGGCGCCGGCCACCGAAGCTGCGCAGAAGCCGTGGATCAGGCTGTGGGGGCGGAACGCCAACCCGGTCTGGTCGCCGGACGGTTCCAAGGTCGCGTTGGTGAGCGATCGCGTCGATCACTCGTTCATCGCCGTCTACGATCTCAAAACCCGCAAGGTTACGTACCTGGCGCCGAGCGTGGATCGGGACGGAAGTCCCACCTGGTCGCCCGACAGCAAGCGTATTGCGTTCATCCGCCGGCCGGGGCTGCCGTTCGGCCAGCAGACGCATGGCGGTACCGGCTCGCTCGGCAATCCGCCCGGACCCGGCGCCGCGCGAGGCGCCCGCAGTAGCGAACCGGCTGATGCCCGACCCGGATTGATGCAGGCCGCCTTCGCCGGCGGATACGTCCTGTCGTTCTGGGTGGCCGACGCGACCACCGGCGAAGGCCGCGAGTTCTGGCACCACCAACCCGGCGACTTGGCGTTCACCACCATCCGCTCGATCCGGTGGGCCGGAGATCAGGTGGTATTCCAGGCGGAGCCCGGCGAGTGGATTCGAGCCTACGCAGTAAGCGTAGATAAGGGCGGAGCGCCGGTCGAGTTGAGTCCCGGCGAGGGGATGCTCGAAACGTCCGCGCTCTCGAGCGACGGCCGCACCCTCTTCTACGGTTCCAACGTCGGTGATATCAACCGCCGTCACGTCTGGAAGGTTGCAACCGCGGGCGGGACCGCGACACAGCTCACCACGGGAGATGAGATCGAGCTCTCCCCGGCGCCCCTCGCCTCGGGCACGGCCGTGGCGGTGCTCACCGCGTCGGCCACCCGTCCCCTGTCGGTGGGCATCGTGTCGGCAAACGGCGGCCCCGCCCGGGTCATCTATCCCACGTTGCCCAAGGAATTTCCGACCGCCGCGCACGTGGTGCCCGAGAACATCGTACTCAAGGCGGAGGATGGCCTCGAGTTTCATAATCAGCTGTTCCTGCCCAAGGATTACCAGCCCGGCGACCGACGCCCGGCGATCATCTTCGTGCATGGCGGTCCGATCCGCCAGATGCTGCTGGGCTACCACTACATGGACTTCTACCACATCTCCTATGCCGCCAATCAGTGGCTGGCGAACCTCGGCTATGTAGTGATGTCGGTCAACTATCGGCTCGGGATAGGCTACGGCAAGTCGTTTCGGAACGCGCCCAACAGCGGCGCTCGAGGCAACGCCGAGTATCTCGATGTCGTGGCGGCGGCGAAGTACCTCCAGGCCCGTCCCGATGTCGATCCCCAGCGGGTCGGGATCTGGGGGCTCTCCTATGGCGGCGTGCTGACCGCCCAGGCGCTGGCTCGGAATTCCGATATCTTCGCCGCCGGAGTGGACATGGCGGGCGTGCATCTCTGGGGCAACTCGCTCGCGCCCAACGATGTGAGCTACCAGTCCTCGGCGATTGCCGCGGTCGACAAGTGGACCTCTCCCGTGCTGCTCTGGCACGGCGACGACGACCGCAACGTCCAGTTCTCGCAGACCACCGGGCTGGTCCAGCTGCTCCGGGCCCATCGAGTGCCGTTCGAGCTGATCGTGTTGCCCGACGACACCCACGAGACCCTGATTCATCAGCGCTGGATCTACACCTTCGATCGGATCCAGGACTTTCTGACGCGGAATCTCTGGAATCGGAAGCTGAGCACGGAGCCATGAGGCCCTGACACTGACCCGCGGGGAGGTGCCGGTATGACGGCGCGCTCAGAGGATCGGTTGTGGGAATGTTGAGGTTATCTTCGGAGACCGTTCAGCATTCTGCGGGTAGCATTGTTCCGTGCCTAGCCATCTTCACGAGGAACGCCCACCGTGCTTGCTCTGCTTTCGGCCGTCACATTGATCGCCACGCCCGTCACGGATGCCCCGCGCGATGCCTTTTGGCGACAACTCCAGGCGCTTTGTGAATCGGCAGCCGGAGGAACGCTTCTGCGGGTACCCGAGGGCGACACCCAGATCGCCCCCGGCGCCAGGCTCCTGGTCCACTTCTGGGAATGTGGCGAGAACGAGCTCCGCTTTCCCCTGCACGTCGACGAGAACCGTTCGCGAACCTGGGTTTTCATCCGGCATGCCGACAGTCTCGAGCTCCGCCACGACCACCGCAATGCCGATGGCACCGAGCAGGCGCGCACCTGGTATGGCGCCAGTACGGTCGCGGAGGGCACGGCACATCGCCAGGAATTCGTGACGCGGAGCGGTGAGACGACCAGCGGTTGGGCAGTCGAGATCGATCCCGGCCGCCGGTTCACCTACGGCACCATCCGTGACGGCGAATGGCGACACCATCTCGTGTTCGATCTCACGATCTCCGTGCCGCCGCCGCCTCTGCATTGGGGGCACGCGACGCGACCGTCGCAACGGCCCTGACAATCGACATCTGAATGACCGTGTGTTCATCTCCGTGCGTGCAAGCGGATGCCGCCCGGTGACCTTCCGAGTAACACCTGCACCGGAGCGTTGTGATATCGCGGCGCTCCGGTAATCCGTCCCGCCGCCGCGGCTTGACGGAGACAGGTGTACCACGACATCGTCCGGCACGGGCTTACTTCCCCTCTTCGTCCCACATCACGATCGGTCAGACTGATGCTGCTTTGCTCCCGGCTCTCCCGTTCTTCGCGCGGTACCCTCGCTGCGTTGTTCGCCCTCGCGGTCTGGGTATCCGCTCCGCTCGCCGCGCAGACCGATTCGGCCGCTCGACGGCCGGCCGGGACCGCAGGCGACGTTGCGCTCCCCCTCACGCCCGCGCGCACGGTGTCGTTCACGACGACGGAGGGGACATGGATGTCGCTCGACGTCTCGCCCGACGGCCGGACCATCATCTTCGACCTGCTGGGCGATCTCTATACGCTCCCGATCGCCGGCGGCGAGGCGACGCGGCTCACCGAGGGGATGGCCATGGACGGGCAGCCGCGCTACTCCCCGGACGGACGCCAAATCGTGTTCACTAGCGACCGCAACGGGGGCGAACAGGTCTGGGTAATGGACACCGACGGCCGCAACGCTCGGCCCATCACCCGGGGCGACAACGGCCACTACGTCTCACCGGACTGGACCCCCGACGGCCGCTACATCGTGGCGTCGCGCAACGTCTCACAGACGGCCGCCTTCGCCGATGCGTACGACCTCTATCTCTATCACGTCCAGGGCGGATCAGGAATCAGGTTGACCGGCGCCGCGGCCGCGGGTGGTGCTCCCGGCGGCGGGGGACCGGGCGCAGCTGGCGGCATTCAGAACGTCGTGGGTGCGGCGTTCGGTCCGGATGGACGCCAGCTGTATTTTGCCCGCAAGAGCGGCGGCTGGGGTTACAACCTCCAGCTGCCCGGCTGGCAGATCGCCGCGCTCGACCGGCAGACGGGCCGAACGGCGGTGCTCACCAACGCGCAGGGGAGCGCGATGCGGCCGGCCGTCAGTCCCGACGGTCGCTGGTTAGCCTATGCCGCGCGGATCGATACCACGACGGTGCTCCGCCTCCGCGAACTCGAGACCGGCGACGAGACAACCCTGGCGCCGCGGATCCAGCGCGACGACCAGGAATCGCGCTGGACCCGTGACCTCGTGCCGGGCTACGCCTTTACCCCCGACAGTCGCGCGATCGTGTTCACACGTGACGGCCGGTTCTGGCGGGTGGAGGTGCCGTCGGGGCGCGAGACGCCGATCCCGTTTCGGGCGCGCGTCGAGCAGGGGCTCGGACCTCTGGTCCGGTTCCCGCTTCGGGAGAACGATTCCGTCCTCACCGTGCGGCAGATTCGCAGCCCGCGCCCTTCGCCCGACGGGAAACGCCTGGCTTTCACCGCGCTCGACCGGGTCTGGGTGATGGACCTGCCCAATGGCACCCCCCGCCGCCTGACGACGGCAACCACAGGCGAATTTGATCCCGCATGGTCGCCGGACGGGCAGTTCATCGCCTACGTCACCTGGTCGGAGGAGCGCGGGGGGGACGTGTTCCGAGCGCGCAGCGACGGCCGGGGCGCCCCCGAGCGCCTGACGCAACGCCCGGCGCTCTATCAGCGGCTTGCCTACACGCCGGACGGTACCAGGCTGATCACGATCCGTGGTCCGCACCAGGCGCGCCTCGAGGATCAGCGCAGCGTCTTCGGCGGCGACGAGCTGGTCTGGCTCCCTGCAACTGGCGGCGCCGCGACGGCGATCGCGCCGGTGAGCGGGGCGCACGATCCGCACTTCGTCTCGGGAAGCGACCGGGTCTACCTGTTCGACGGCGGTGTGCTCAAGTCGATGGCGCTCGACGGGTCCGCCGTGCGCCAGCATGTCCGAGTCACGGGGTACGTGCAGCAGACGTCGGGACAGCCCCGTCCGCCGGTGCAGGCGTCGGAAGTGCTGATGGCGCCCGACGGGGAGCACGTCATCGCCACGGTGACGAACAACGTCTATCACTTCCCGGTGCCGCTGACCGGCGCGGAGACTCCGCCGACCGTGTCGGTCGCCAATCCCGCGGCGGCGCCGGTGCCGGTGCGCCGCCTGACGCGCATCGGCGGCGACTTCATCAGCTGGGCTCCGGACGGCCGCTCGCTCCACTACGCGCTCGGCAACGCCTTCTTCACCTACGACCTCAGAGCCTCCGCCGAACCGGCGCGAGATTCGGCGGCGCCGTACCAGGCTGCCCGTACCAACGTCGTCATCACGGTACCGCGCGACCGCCCGTCGGGCACCGTGGCGCTCGTCGGTGCGCGCATCATCCCGGTCACGGGCGACGTGATCGAGCGCGGCACCGTGCTCGTGCGCGACAACCGCATAGCAGCGGTGGGCGCGGTCGACGCGGTGACGATCCCCGCCGATGCGCGGCGGATCGACGTGACAGGCAAGACGATTATCCCGGGGTGGGTCGACATCCACTCCCACATGGGCGCACCGGGCGGTATCCACCGCGCCAACGTGTGGAGCTACCGGGCCAACCTCGCCTACGGAGTGACCACGACACGCAACCCGCAGACCGGCACCACCGACATCCTGTCCTACGGCGATCTCGTCGAGACGGGCGGCATTCTCGGCCCGCGGCTCTACTCGACGGGACCCGGCGTCTTTGCACAGGAGAACATCCGCAGTCTCGATGACGCCCGCGACGTGCTGCGGCGCTATGCGGAGTTCTATCGGACCCACACGATCAAGCAGTACGAGACGGGGCAGCGCAACGTGCGGCAGTGGATCATCATGGCCGCGCGGGAACTCGGTCTCATGCCGACGACGGAGGGCAGTCTGGATCTCGAGATGAACCTCACCGAGCTTCTCGACGGCTACTCAGGACATGAGCATAATTTTCCGATCACGCCGCTCTTCGAGGACGTCGTCCAGCTGGCTGCGCAAAGCGGAACCACCTATACGCCCACGCTGCTCGTAGTTTATGGCGGCCCCTGGACGGAGAACTACTGGTACGAGCGGTACGACATCCGCGCCGACGCCAAGATGCGGCGCTTCGTGCCGCCGAACGATCTCGATCAGCGCGCGCTCCGCAGGCCGCAGTGGTTCAGCGAGAGCCAGTACATGCATTCCCAGATGGCCGCACAGGCAAAGAAAATTCTCGACGCCGGCGGGCGGGTGGCATTGGGAAGCCACGGCCAGTTGCAGGGGCTGGGCGCGCACTGGGAGCTCTGGTCGCTGGCGTCGGGGGGGATCCCGCCGCTCGATGTGATTCGGATCGGAACCCTGCTCGGCGCCGAAGGGATTGGCTTGAGCGACGACTTGGGCTCGCTCGAGCCGGGCAAGCTGGCGGACCTGCAGGTGCTCGATGCGAACCCGCTGGATGATATTCGTAATACCAATACCATCCGCTACGTGATGAAGAACGGGCGTCTCTACGAGGCCGACACGTTGGCGGAGGTCTGGCCGCGCACCACCGCGCCGGAAGTGCCGCGGTGGTTGCGGGAGGCGTCTCCGCCGTCGGATGGGAGCGGGGCCCGGCGTTGAGCCTGGGAGTTGCCGCCGGCCGTCGTCAGACGGCGCGGCGGCCGGGACGCGGCTATCGGATTCGCGGCATTACGTTGTAATTACTTCGCATTCTGACGGCTCGGCCATTGGGATCGAGGTCGAACGTTGCCGCCTCGGCCAGCTCTCCATCTTCACGGACCCGCTTGAAGGTGTGCTCGCCGACTTTGCGATACTTGGTAATGGCCCGCGCCGGATTGTCGCTCGGCAGGAAGATCGACGCGAGGCCGCCCTCCCATCGGATCACCGACACCTCGCCGCCGAACGACGACTGGTAGGTGCCGATATAAGGATCGAGCGACCTATCCGCGGCCGGCGTCTTCCGCGCCGTGTCTTTCTGCGCCGCCAGAATGGCCGGGGCCATCAGGGCATAGGCACGCTGCGCCAGCGGGGTCGCCGGACCGTCGATGGCGTTGATGCCGGTGGCAACCGCGATCTTCTCGCCGGGCCGCATGGTGAGCTGCGTGCGGTAACCGGGGCAGCTGCCGCCGTGCCCGACGAAGACCTTGTTGTCGGTCCGGCTGACGGAAAAACCGAGGCCCCAGGTGGTCTGTGATTCGGGATCCTGGAAGTGTACCCGCTGCATTTCGCGGAGCGTGTTGGCCTTGAGCACCTCGCTGCCACCCTTTTCCAGCAAGCGGAACTGCCACGAGGCGAACTTGCCCAGGTCGAGGACGGTCGACGCAAAGCCGGCAGCCGGCGCGATGCCGTTGGCCTGATAGAACGGCAGCACGGCCCGTTCGCCGCTGCGCGGATGGCCACCGTAGCCGACCGCGAGGCGCTTGCCACGCTCGGCCGCGGGCATGTCGGTGTAGGTGTCGGTCAGGCCGAGCGGTCCGAGGACATTGGCACGGAGATACTGATCGAAGGTCTGGCCGGACGCCGCGATCACGATTTCACCGACCAGCGTCAGGCCGAGGTTGGAGTACTGCCAGAACGTTTCAGGGCGATAGAGCATGTCCTGGCTCGAAAGCGCGCTCTGGATCTGCTCCCGGGTAGGGAACTCGAACGGAGCGCTCCAATACGGATAGGCCGCTTCGCGCGGCAGCCCGGCGGCATGGGTCAGGATTCCTTCGACCGAGACGGCCGCCTGGTCCGGGATATCGCTCTTGAGCTTGAACCAGGGCAGGTGCTTCTCGACCGGGTCGTCGAGACGAACTTTGCCCTGTTCGTACAGCTGCATCAGCGCGACGCTGGTGAACAGCTTCGAAATCGAGCAGATGCTGTAGAGCGTGGTTGGCGTTGCCGGGACTTTCCGCGCCACGTCGGCGTAGCCGTAGGCGCCCTTCCACAGTACGTCCTGGTCGACGATGATAGCGGCCGAAATGCCGGGCAGTCGCTTGTAGGCCTGCTCGGCATCGAGCCACTGCTCGAGCAAGGTGGTCGCTTCCTGGACCCGAGGATGCGTGGCGAGCGACTGGGCTGAGGCCGTCGCAATGCCGCCGACGGTCAGAGCCAGGGCCGTAACGGTGAAACGAATCGAGCTGCGCATCGAGTATCCTCGAAGAGTGGGAATCATGCGTGAACTGGTTTGCCGCGCCCGACCTTGCCGCCGAAACGAGTTGCCGCGATCTCGGCCAGAATTCCGAGGGCGATATCCGCGGGCTCACGGCCACCCAGGTCGAGGCCGATCGGTCCATGGATGCGGGCAATCTCGTCGGCGCTGAACCCCGCGGCTGCCAGGCGTTCGCGACGGAGCTGCTGGGTTTTCCGGGAGCCGATGATGCCGATGTACGCCGCCTCCGAGCGAAGCGCCGCTTCGATGGCGGGATCGTCGAATTTGGGGTCGTGGGTCAACAGGCAGATACAGGTGGCCGAGTCGATCCCGACGTCCTGAAAGACCTGCTCGGGCCAGCCGACGATCAGACGATCGGCGTCCGGAAAACGCTCCGGGGTCAGAAATGCTTCGCGGCCGTCGGCCACGATGGTCCGGTAGCCCAGCGGCTTGGCCAGCTTGACCAGCGCCATGGCGATATGGACACCGCCGAACACGAGCAGCGTAGGCTGGCGCGGAAAGACCTCGTACAGCACGGTGATCTCACCTGCCGGGGTCGGGATCGTCTCACTCGACGCCGAGAGCTTCTTGAGGGCGTGCGCGGCTCCCGCCGCGATCGACTCCGCCACGCCGGAATCGAGGTTGCGCAGCTCCCGTTGTCCCGACTCGTGGTAGGTCAGGCTGCCGCCCTGGCCGGGCCCATCGATGATGGTGGCGACGACGCTCCCCTCCGTACCTTGCGCGGCCTCGAGGATCTCGGGCCGCATTTCGGGCTCGATCCACATCGAGATGGTGCCGCCGCAGGAAAGCCCGAACTCCCAGGCCCGTTCGTGGGTGACCCCGTACTCCAGGTGCTTGGAGCTGCCGCGCGCGATGGCCTGCTGGATCTCGTCGACCACCGCATTCTCGACACATCCCCCCGAAACGGAGCCCGCCATCCGCCCGTCTGCCGTGGCCACCAGGACCGCCCCTTCCGGGCGCGGGGCCGACCCCCAGACACGGGTAACCACGGCCCGACCCATCCGGGCGGGGGCAAAGCGTTCCAGGGCCTGCAGCAGTTCACGCATACGTACCAGTTCGTCGGAGGGGACGCACCAGGCGGGTGGCCAGATGCTCCAGAGAAGCAATTGAGGCAGAGGGGAGCATTTCGTCAACGTAGGGCAGCGCCGCTTGGAGACCCTGCACCTCGGGCCGGTAGCCGTCCTGGGCCGCCAGCGGGTTGAGCCAGTAGATCCGATGACAGGACCGGCGGAGCTTGGCCATCTCCGCACCGAGCAGTTCGGGGTCGCCGCGTTCCCAGCCATCCGAGACGATCAGCACGATGGCGCCGTTCCGAATGGTCCGGCGGACCCAGCGACGGTTGAGTTCCCGCAGGCTCTCGCCGATGCGGGTGCCCCCGTTCCAGTCGACCACGCTGCCGCCGACCCGACCGAGGGCAGTGTCGGCATCGCGGATCCGGAGCTGGCGAGTAATCCTGGTGAGTCGAGTTCCGAACACGAAGACCTCGACCGGCGCCCCGGATTGTCCCAGCGCATGCGCAAAGCGAAGCATCAGGCGACTGTACGGTTCCATCGACCCGCTGATGTCGGCAATCAGTACGATCGGTCGAGGACGCGTAGGATGTTCGAGCCAGCGCCAGCGAAGCGGGTCGCCTCCGGTGCTGAGCGCAGCGCGGAGCATCCGGCTCCGGGCCGGCCGGGCGCCGCGGTGAGCAGCGGTGACCCAGCGTCTGGACGGCTTCCGGGGCAATCGAGGCTCGAGTCGGGCCAGCATCCGGGCCGCATCGAGCAGTTCATCGCCGGTCAGGGAAGCGAAGTCGGCATGGCGGATTCGTTCGGTGTCGCTTGCTTCGATCAGTTCGGGGCGGGCTGAGCCGTCCGGAAGCATCTCCGTGTCGGCGGACGGAATCCGGGCCGGAAAGGTTGGCGGGCGCCGTGCGTCCTGCCGGATTCTGGGCAGGGCAGGGGCGTCACTCCCGATTGGGCCGTAGCGGCGCCAGAAGAGGGCGAAGGCCCGATCGTAGAGGTCGCGGTCTTCCCGTCGTCTCACGAAAATTGCGCGCCCCGCCGCCTGCACCGTCCGCTTTCGATCGAAGCCGACGGCGTCGATCGCTTCCAGGAACAAGCGGGTGTCGGCTGGGCCAATCGGAAGTCCGGCTCGGCGCAGCATCCGACCGAAGCCGATCAGATTGGCCGTCAGCGTCACCGCGCGGCTCCGAGTTCGGTCAAGAGTCCGCGGGTGCCGTCACCGCGGATCCGGACCACGTCCTCCTGATACTTGAGCAGCACGCCCAGAGTGCGATCGACGTCTTCAGCGGTCAGCTGATGCGCACCGAGCGAATCGAGGGCCGCCGCCCAGTCGATCGTCTCGGCCACTCCAGGCACTTTCGAAAGGTCGGTGCCGCGGAGTCGCTGTACGAAGGCGACCGCTTCCTGCGCCAGCCGTTCCCCGAGCCCGGGCAGACGGGTCCGGATGATGGCCAGTTCCCGCTCCGCAGACGGATAGTCGATCCAGTGGTAGAAGCAGCGGCGCTTGAGCGCGTCGTGCACTTCACGGGTGCGATTGCTGGTCAGGATCACCTGCGGACGCAGTGTCGCGCTGATGGTGCCGATCTCGGGAATGGTGATGGCAAAATCGGCCAGCAGCTCGAGCAGAAAGGCTTCGAATTCTTCATCGGCTCGATCGACCTCGTCGATCAGCAGCACCGGTGCCACCGGCCCCGGGCTTTCAATGGCCCGAAGCAGCGGGCGACGGATCAGGAACTCACGACTGAAGATGTTCCGGGTCGTGGCCGCATCGGTCCGTCCCTGGGCCTCTAGCAGCCGGATCTCGAGCATCTGGCGCGGGTAGTCCCACTCGTAGAGCGCGGTGGCGGCGTCGATTCCTTCGTAGCACTGGAGGCGGATCAGTTCGCCGCCGGTTGCCGCCGCCAGTGTGCGTGCAACCTCCGTCTTGCCCACGCCGGCCTCACCTTCGAGGAAGAGCGGACGGCCGAGTCGCAGCGAGAGGTAGAGGGCGGTGGCAAGATCGTCGTCCGCCAGGTAGCTGTGACGCGCGAATGCGCCGGCCAGTTCGCCGGCCGTCGCAAATGCCGATGCCGCCGGAGAGGTCATGCGGAGCTGGCTGATTGCTTGGAGACGGTGTCGGCGAAATCCTTGAAGAACTGCTCAGCCAGCTTCCGGGCGGTTCCCTCGAGCAGACGCGCTCCCACGCTGGCGACGGTACCGCCGACGTCGCTGTCGGCCTGCCAGAGCAGCCGGATCACCCCCGGGCCTGCGTCCTCCAGGCGGAATGAGGTCGTGGCATCGAGGGTCGAGCCGGGCGCCTTGCCGCGGGCGCGCATCTTGGCGCTCTGGCCTTCGACCAGATCGAAGAGTTCGACGTTCAGGGTAAAACGAATCTTGAGCGCGCCGACGCCGAGCCCGGCCACGACCTTGAAGTGCGTCGGGTCGATTTCCTCGACGCTTTCAACCACGCCCGCGCTGGCGGCAACCAGCTGCGGATCGAGGATGGCCGTCCAGACCTGCTCGCGGGTGGCCTGGATTTCCGGGGCGCCGTTGAAGCTCATCCTCATGCACGACCTGCCCTTCGGGGTGTGAAATCATCGGTTGTCCGGAACGTAGCCCCGTCGGCGGCGCGCCGCGACCGTCGGGAACGGCTACCCGCCGAGGGTGGCCGTCGCGTCCAGGATGCGGGCAACCGCCTCTTCGATGTAGCCATCGAACCCGCCTTGGGCACTGTGGCCGAGCCGGACGATGACGAGGTCGCGCGAAGGGATGATCAGGACCATCTGGCCGAGCCAGCCGAGCGCCCAGTAGGCGTCGGACGGCCAGCGCGGGTAGCGGCCGCCGGCATTGAGCCAGAACTGGCCGCCGTAGCCTTTGGATTGGTGGGCGGGAGCCGGAGTGCGAATGAAATCGACCCAGCCTGGCGGAAGGACCCGCTTTCCCTGCCAGATGCCATCCTGGAGATGCAGCTGTCCGAAACGAGCCCAGTCGGCTGCGGTGCCGTAAACGAAGCCGCTGGTGATGAAGTTGCCGTACGGGTCGGGCTCGAGCACCATCTCGCGGGCGCCGATCGGATCGAACAGCGCTCGCTGCGGAAAACTCAGATACGACTCGCCCCGGGCTTCCACCGCCTGCCGGATCAGATGGCCGAGTGCCAGCGTGTTGGTGTTGCGGTAGGCCCAGAGCGTTCCGGGCGGGGCCAGGACGGGGCGATCGAGCACGTAATCGAAGACGTTGACCGCGCCGAAGTAGACCAGTTCGTGATGGTGGCGGCTGGTGTAGTAATTGGAATCGCCCACGCTGAAGTTGTCGAAGGCGAGCCCGCCGCTCATCTGCAGCAGGTGACGCAGCGTGATGCCCGCGCGCGGGTCGCCCTGGCGGCGCCACAGGGAAACGGGGGCGGGGTCGTCGAGTGCCAGCTGGCCTTGCCCGACCAGAATCCCGGTCAGCGCCGCGGTGACACTCTTGCCCATCGACCACGCGATCTGCTTGCTGTGGCGTCCGAAACCCGGTGCATGACGTTCGCCGATCAGCTGCCCGCGATGGAGCACCAGCAGGGCGCGGGTCATCTGCGGTACGGGCTGGCGGCCGTCGTCGAGCGCGAACGACAGCGCGGCATCGAGGTCGCTGCGGACCTTGCTGGAGAGATTTGCCGTAGGGCCAGGCCATCCGTCTGGAGTCGGCCGGTGGAGTGTTTCCGGGGTGAAGAAAACATCGTCACCGAACTGCGGCAGCAGGACGCAGCCCTGGTCGCCGGTGTACCGGGCGGTTCGCGCCGCCAAGCCAGGGTAGCTCAGGGTGACCCGCAGGCGCTCCCGGTCGATCCGAACGTCGGTGCTCTTCCAGTCATGAAACGTATAGAGGCCGGCCTCCAGGTCCTCGGCGATCAACCGCTGGGGATCCCGCTCGGCCACGAAGACGCCGGAGCAGAGCAGCTTGGTGTGCAGAGCGAGGCTCGCGGCGACCCGTTCCGCTGCCAGGTTCTCTCCCGGTGCCTGGGCATGGGCCGGTCCGGCTGCCGCGGATGCAATGCCAAGGGCGACCAGAGCGGCGTTGGTGCGAAACAGGCGCATTGGTGCTTAGCCGATGCGAGGGCTGTAGCTGCCCCGTCCCAGGACGCAGAGCTTGCCCTGGTCGTCGAAGACCTCGACGTCGGCGACGGCGATCGTCCTGCCCAGCTTCCGCACGACAGCCCGGGCGCGGACGCCCGGCGTCAGGACGGGGCGCAGGTAGTCGATCCGGAGATCGATCGTGGGGACTCCGCCACCCACCATCATCGCGATGGCCACGTCGCCGGCGATATCGACCAGCGAGGCGAGCGGCCCGCCATGGAACTGGCCGGTTCCCGAGACTCGTTCGAGCGCGGCGTGGATCGTCATGCTGAGTTCCACGGTGGACTGCGCCGGGTCGGCCGACTCCATTTTGACGCCGAGTGCGGCAATGGCCGGTGAGGCATCGAGCAGGGCCTGGAGGTCGGCAAGGGTCATCGGAGTCGGGCTGGTCATGGCGGTACGGTTCCTTGCGGCAGGAAGAGCGTCAGCGAGCGATGGCGCGGCCGAACCAGAGCGGAGCGGGCTCGCCGCCCAGGTCGATTTCGAAGCCGTCGATGCGGCCGGTCGGGCTGACCCGAAAGGTCAGGAACGCGTTGCCCCACATGGCGGGCGACCACTGCGCGCGAAAGATATCGTGATGCCAGTGCTCCAGCGAACCGCGGAGTCCCGGTCCCAGCTGTGCGACCAGCGCGTCGCCGTCCTGCGTGATGGTCAGGTCGCCGTAGAGGCTGTCCCGGTAGATCCCGGTGTACCGATCGAGAGCCAGCGATGGTGCCGTACCGGCTTTGCGGCCGCTCTGCAGCCGACCCTCTCGATTGCGGAGCTGATCCCGCCGCATCGCCGCCCGCCGGAGCGCCAGGGCGCTCCGGTCGAGATCCTGCGCACCGAGTTCGCGGTCGATGATCCAGTCGGCGAGAATGCCGGGCAACTGGGTACTGTGCAGGTTGCTGAGCACGACGACGCCGATACCGGCTTCCGGAACCATCGCAATGGTAGCCGACATGCCATCCACGTTACCGCCATGTTCGACGATCAGGCGGCCGTGATAGTCCTTGAGGAACCAGCCCATGCCGTAGGCTTCGAAGTGCGTCGGGCGGATTGCTGCGGTGTCGATCGGCGGGGTGCCGTCTCCCGCGAGCATCAGCTGGGGCGTGAACAGGTCGGCCAGGCGCTCGGCGGAGACGAGCCGGGTTCTGCCGACTTGACCGCGTGCCAGCAGGAAGCGCACCCAGCGGGCCAGATCGGCCGCGCTGGAGTTGATGGCACCGGCCGGGCCGAGATTGTCGAGAGTCCGTTGGTCGATGGCACGAACCGTATCGCGGATCCGCGCGTGGGGTGTGGCCACGTTGCCGTCGGCCGGCAGCACGGCGATGCGCGTCGCGGTTCGGGTCATTCCGAGCGGCGCAAAGATTCGCCGGGCAGCCAGATCATCCCACGATTCACCCGAGACGGCCTGGGCGACCTGTCCTGCCACCACATACATCACATTGTTGTAGCTCAGATCGGTCCGGAACGGGCTCGATGTGCGCATGAACCGCGCCCGTCTGGTCAGTTCGGCGCGGTCATGCTGGGATGCGTACCAGACGAAGTCGCTGCCGGCCAGCCCGGTTCGATGCGCCAGCAGGTCGCGGAGTGTGACCTGATTGGTGGTCCACGGATCGGGTAACCGGAAGCCGGGCAGGTGATGACTGACCGGATCATCCCACCGCACCAGCCCCGAATCGGCGAGCATTGCCAGCAGAGTCGCCGTAAAGGCCTTGGTCGTCGATCCGATGCCGAATACCGTCGTTGCGGTGACGGGATCGAAGCCGCCGGTGGTTCGGACGCCGTAACCGCGGGTCAGCACGACCGAATCGTTGCGTACGATCGCGATCGCAACGCCGGGAACTTGCCAGGCGTCCAGTGCGGTCGTCACATAACGTTCGAGCCGCTCCGGCACGACCTGGGCCGATGCGGCAGACGTCAGCGAGACGAACAGAGCCGCCAGAAAGAGTTGTCGCATGGAGAAACAGAGGCCAGTGACGAGTCGGATGCCGATGGAGCGCCATCAAGCTAGATCCTTCCCCCGGGATCGACCAGGGCTTGACGGGCCGAGCAACGGGGTCGGATACTTGCCGCACCTCAATCCCGCCACCGGGGCGTCCATGAATCGGTTCTCACTCGCTGCAGCGTTGGTGCTCGCGACCGGCCAGGCCGGCGTTCAGGCAGTCACGGCGCAGTCGTCATCACCGTCGCGGGAAGAGCTGCTGACGGCCATGAGCGCCAAGATTGCCTGCTCCGCCGTTTTCATCACCGGTCGCGAAGTCGAGGATGCGCTGACCAACAGTGCGCCGCGCTTCTGGGGCAAGTTCACCCGGGACCGGATCACCAGGGTGGAGGTCGATCGCGAGCAGCAGGCGGTCCACCTGACCCTGGACGGCAGCCTCCGGCGCACGGCGCGGTTATTCGGCGATCAGGGCTGCGTCATCCTTCCGCGCGGCCGCGACTCCGTCGCGTTCACTCCCGTGCCCGTCCGGACCACGCTGGGGCCTGCCGCATCGATGCCGTGGCCGATGGGTGACCGATTGTCCGAGACGCCGGTTCCCGCCGATGTCGATCAGGGCCGTTTGGAAACCGGGTTGAATCTCGCATTTCGCTCGCCCGAAGCGCTGACCCTTGCCATGGTCGTGGTCCATCGCGGACGGATCGTGGCTGAGCGTTATGCACCCGGCGTAGGCCAGGATACGCAGCTGGAGAGCTGGTCGATGGGCAAGAGTATCACCGCCGCCATGGTCGGACTGCTGGTTCGCCAGGGCAAGCTCCGCCTCGACGATCCGGCTCCCGTCGAGGAATGGCAGGCGCCCGGCGATCCGAGGGCCCGCATCAGGATTCGTGACCTGATGCAGATGAGCAGCGGCCTCCGCTTCTCCGATGCCACCGATCCCCCCGAGACGTGGCGCCAGGCCCACCCCGATCATCTCTACATCTATTCGGGCGCCGTCGACGCCTTTGCCTTCAGTATCGGGCAGCCGCCCGAGTTCCCGCCGGCCACCGTCGGACGCTACCGCAATGTCGACCCGCTCACGCTCGGCGCCATCGTCAAGCGGATGGTGTCCGCAGCTGGCGATGAGTATCTGACCTGGCCGCAGCGGGCGCTGTTCGATCGGATCGGGATCCGCCGCCAGGTGCTGGAAACCGACCCCTACGGCAACTTCCTGCTCACCGGCTACGACTATGGGACGGCGCGAAACTGGGCCAGGCTGGGCCTGCTCTACCTGCAGGACGGCGTCTGGCAGGGCGAGCGGCTGCTTCCCGAAGGCTGGACTCGCTTTGTGAGCACACCGGCCCCCGCCTGGTCGACGCCGGTGTACGGGGGACTTTTCCGCCTGAACGGCGACGGCGAATGGAAGATGCCCCGCGACGCGTATTTCATGAGCGGCGGTGGCGTCAGTAAGACGATCATCGTCCCGTCACACGATCTGGTGATCGTACGAATGGGCCACCTCCAGGGCACCCGCAAACACGAAGCCGATCTCAACCTCGCCCTGGGTGAGATCCTTGCCGCCATTCCTCGACGTGGGGAGTAGCTACAGCTGACTTCATGATTCCTTCAGACAGGCCCGGGTACGTTGATTCGCAGGAAGTGGGGCGATATCCAGTCTGAAGGAGGCACACATGGCTCATCGATGGAGTGCGGGCCGTACGGTCCGGGAAGTGATGACCTCGGATGTGGTCTCGATCCATCCCGATCAGTCGGTTGGCGAGCTGATTGGTCAGTTGGCCGACAGCCGGGTTTCGGGGCTGCCCGTGATCGACACCCGCCGCCGCTTGCTGGGCGTGGTCTCGACCACCGATCTGCTGGCTGCCTTCGCCGAGGCGGGGGATGATGAGGCGCGCGAGCGGCTGATGCAGCAGATGGCCCGCGATATCATGACTCCGCGCGGGTTGGTGGTCGAGCCGACCCTCGAGCTCCGCGAGGCGGCGCTCCAGATGGAGTATGGTGATGTCCGCCGGCTGTTCGTCGAGGAGGAGGGCCAGGTCGTCGGAGTCGTTTCCCGTAGCGACATCAACCGAGCCTACGCACTCGGCCTGCTCGGCTAGCGAGATGCAGGTGGCTCCGGCGCCGCCGAAGCCACCTGGCTCGGATCAGCGAGGGCCGACCAGCACCGCGTTGGTGAGCAGCCTGGCCGGGCCCCGCCAGAAGGCGCGGAAGACCGGATTGCTGGCAAAGAGGATGACGCGCCCTCGGCCGGCTGACTCGACTGCTGCGTAGACGCTGTGCTGTACCACCCGCTCAGTGTTGCCGGGCCACGACCATCCGCTCAGCAGCAGGTCGCTGCCGGCAAACGCCACCGGGTTGTCTCCCTTGGTCGACGGTTTGATCGGCGTCGAGGTATCCAGGAACACCGGCAGGTGGTCGCGCTCGTAGCCGGCGGTCAGCCAGTGCGTCCGATCGATCGTGCTGCGGAAGATGCTGCCCGGGATGTACGCCGGCTCGCGGCCGCCCGGCGCCGTCGCCGAAACGAGGGGCGGCCCGGCAACCGCTCCGGACGCGACGGTGGTGTCTCTCGCCATCGAGCTGTCACCCGGCACATCGGTCACCGTCGTGAGGCCCAGCTCCTTCCGACCGAGCAGTCTGGCCGCACCGCTGCCGATCCCTATGACGGCGGCGCCCCCCTCGACCCACTGCTTGATCCGCCCCATTCCCGGCTCACTCAACTCCCGAGCCATCCGACTCGCGGACCCGTCAGGGATGATCAGCACGTTGTAGGCTGACAAGTCCGCATTGCCCAGGGTGGCCAGGTTGACGGGGACGATCGGAACACCGAGTTCCCGCTCGAAATAGAACCAGAGCGCGCCGAAGGCGGTTGCGTCGACGCCATCGCCGCCGGCCAGCAGGATGCGCGGCGTCTTGAGCGGCACCACCGATTCGCTGCCCGGGCCGAACTGCCCGGCGTCAGGAAAAGCCGACTGCGAAGCCGTGACGACGGCGCCGACTTCCCGGGCCAGTGTCGCGATCCGGTCATGAATCGTGTCCGGGTTGCGCTGAATCCGAACCACGAACGTTCCCCGCGGGTATGACACGCCGTCGGCGATGATCGGCTCCGTCGCAAATGCCACGCGGAATCCTTCTCTGAGCAGCTTCATGGCAAGCCGGGCGCTCGACTCGCTGGCATTGGTGAAGAGATAGCTCGACCGGGCGCGGCCCGGTGCAGCCGGTGCCGGAGCGTCCGCCGTCGTAACCCGGTCGCCGCGCACGGCGGCCACGTCGTCGGTCCACCAGGCATCGAGGCCCAGCGCATACGGCAGCGACCAGGCCGTCACGTCGTAGAAACCATACCCTTCGCGGTCGGCCGCCTCCCCCCGGCGCTGATTGCGCTGGTAGGCGGTCCGCTGCTCGCGGACGAAGGCGGAGTCGAAAGCCGTGCGCGGTTCCAGGATCGTGGTGGCAAGGCGCGCCTGCGGCTGGTTGAGGTCGACCACATAGCTGCCGGCGGGAAAGGTTTGCCGAGCTGCCGGACCACCGAGGTACGAGTTGGCTCGCAAGGTCATCCACGGCTGTTCGAGCCGGGTGACCTCGATTTCCTCCGCCAGCAGTCGGCGAACCAGCCACTGAACCGCGGTGGGGTTCTCGCCGGAAAACACGACCCGGCGAAAGGGCCGCTTCTCGGCGTCCGCCATTCCGCTGGCCAGGAACGCATGGAAATCGCGCAGCCGTTCGGAACGGTTGCCGGCTGCGTATTCGACCGTCGCCAGGGCCGCCACGTAGTGGTGCGCGATTGCCATGCGGAACGTCATGACCGATCCGTCGTTCTTGCGCAGAGCCAGCTCGGGGCCACCGTCGGTTTCGTAGGTCATGCCAACACCACCACGCATGGTGGGCCAGGTGTCGATGTATCCGGGGTAGAAGAAGTCGAAGACGTCGCGGACGTAGTACTGCCATCCGAACCGGTCGAAGGCGTCGCCGTTGTTGCGGCCGAACCGTTCGAACCAGCGGAACGTCGCGGCCGGCACGTTGGGATTGTGGGCCTGGGAAACCGGCGGGAAGAAGTACTGCTGGGTGGTGCTGTGCAGGTCGGCGATGATCTGAGGCCGCCATCGGAGGTACACCGACGCCAGAGCCTTGCTCTCGTTCTGCGACTGCGCCAGCATGTCGCGGTTCATGTCGAAGCGATAGTGATTGAAGCGACCGCGGATCGACCACGGCTCGGTCTGTTCCATCGACATCGGATCGTCTGATGCAACCGCAATCGAGTTGGACCAGGCCGCAAACCGCTCGTGCCCGTCCGGGTTCTGAGATGGGTTGATCAGCACGACCGCATCATCCAGCATGGCCAGTGTGGCGGGCTCTTCGGAGGCCAGCAACTGATACGTCGTGGCCATGGCGGTCTCGAAGCCCGCTGGTTCGTTCCCATGGACCGAATGAGTCAGCAGTACGGTCACGGGCGTCGACTCGGCCAGTACCGCTGCCTGGGCAGCGGAAGTATGTCGCGGGTCGGCCAGCAGATCGAGATTGGCGCGGATCTCATCCAGTCGGGCAATGTTCCTGGGTGAGGAAATGATCAGCAGCCGCATCACCTTGCCCTCGGCCGTCCGTCCGATCACCTCGGTGCGGACCCGATCGGGCGCCGCGGCAATCAGGCGGTCGAGCACCTGCTGCTGCTGGTGATACATGGTATGCTGACTGCCGAGCCGGTAGCCCAGCAGTGAGTCGGGGCGTGGCACATTCGGACGATAGGGCCCGCGGGAATAGAAGTCGAAATCCTGGGCCGAGAGCAGCGTCGGGACGAGGAGTAGCGTCGCGATCAGGCGCATGGGAAACCTGGTTCGGGAAGGCGGCACGTTCGGAATGGTCCCGAAACGTAACATCGGGTGCAAGGCGTATCGGGATGGGTCGAGCATGGGGGTACGAAACCGCCCCGG
Organism: uncultured Gemmatimonas sp.; assembly: GCA_964619465.1. GTDB lineage: Bacteria > Gemmatimonadota > Gemmatimonadetes > Gemmatimonadales > GWC2-71-9 > SHZU01. The sequence continues at coordinate 20,750 of CAZUES010000016.1, read as the reverse complement.
TAGTGGACCGGGGCGGCGAAGGTGGGTCAGGTCGGCGGTGGCGCGATCGAGAAGTTGTCGGGCGGTGTCTTGCCCAGCAGGTGTTGCACGAAGTAGTCCCAGGTGCGTCGGATCACCCAGGGATGCTGGGTAATGCCATGGTCGGCATCCGGGATCACCATGAAGTCGAACGTCTTGTCCGCTTTGATCAGGGCGTCGACCAGCGCGATCGTGCCGCCGGGATGGACGTTGTCGTCCAGATCGCCGTGCAGCAGGAAGAGCTTGCCCTTGAGGTTCGAGGCCAGCGTCTTGTTCGCCGAGGCGGCGAAGTTGTCGGTGTTCCGCAGCGTGTCGCGGACCAGGAGGCCCTGGAACCGCTCGCCCCAGCCGCTGTAGTAGGTCCGGTTGTCGTGATTGCCGGCCGTCGAAACCGCCACTTTGAAGAAGTCGGGATAGCGCAGCATGGCGCCGGTCGATGCGAAGGCGCCGCCGGAATGCCCGTAGATGCCGACCCGGTCGAGATCCATGCTCGGCATCCGCGAAGCCAGCTGCTTGATCACGGCGACATGGTCGGGAATCCCGTTGTCTCCCATGTTACCGTACCAGAGCGTGTTGAGCGCCTTGGCCCGCCCCGTATTGCCGATCGCATCGATCGAGACCACGATGAACCCCAGCTCGGCCAGCGCCTGTACCTGCCCGGCAAGCGGATACGTGAATGCCTCGCGGTTCGGGAAGAACGCCTTGGGCGAGGGTGTGATCAGCGGGCCGGGGTAGATGTGGTCGATCACCGGGTAGCGCTTGGTCGAGTCGTAGTGACTCGGCTTCCAGATGGTGCCCCAGACGTCGGTCACGCCATCCCGCGCCTTAGCGACGAAGACTTCGCCCGACCGCCAGCCCGTGGCGCGGAGCGCGTCGATGTTGGCGCGTTCGAGTTCGGCAACCACGCGACCGTCCACGCCCCGGATTACCACGACCGGCGGATCGCTCACCGTCGAGTACGTATCGATGAAGTAGCGGCCCGATGGCACGGGGGTGATGGCGTGGTGCGCCTTTTCCGGCGTGAGGAGTGTCAGTCCACTCCCGTCCACACCAACCGAGTAGAGCTGGGCGTAGTCGGCGTGCCGGTCGCTTTCCCGGCCCTTGCCGGAGAAGTAGATCCGGCCCGCGGTCTCGTCGACCCAGTGCAGCGCGGAGACGACCCAGCCGCCCGAAGTGATCTGGTTCTTGAGCACCCCGTCGGACGAGTAGCGATAGAAGTGTGCGAAGCCGTCCCGCTCGGACAGCCAGAGCAGGTCGCCGTTCTTGAGCACCTTCCAGTTGGTACCTTGGCCGAACAGATCGACCGAGCCGATCACATAGGACGAGCTGCTGTCGGACAGCAGCGTGCGGGTGGCACCCGTGGTCGGATCGGCGCTCATCAGCCGAACCCGCTTGGGGCCGCGATCGACGTGGGTGAAGAAGACGCGATCGCCATTGGCGGTCCACTGCACCGGCTGCCCGCCCGCGCCGAAGTTGTAGAACGCCATCGCCGGCTGGGGCGCCGCGTCGATTCGCTTCGAGGACTTCGCTCCGACATCGATGGCGTACCACTCGAGCCGCTCGACGATCGAGTCGCCCGGCATCGAGTACGGATAGGTGTAGGTCACCGGCCGGATGCTGGTCATGCTGATCAAGCCAAGCGTGCCGACACCGCGTTCGTCGACGCGGGACACCAGCAGACGCTTCGAGTCCGGCGACCAGATCACGTTCGGTCGACTGGGCCGCTTCTGGCGGACCTGATTGGCGCGCGGCGCGCCGTGTCCGTAGCCGTAGAGCTCCGCCCCGTCCGTCGTGAGCTGGATCGAGTCTCCGCCGGCTACGGGCCGAACCCAGAGGTTGTTGCCCGCCGTGAAGGCGTCCCACTGTCCATCGGGTGAGCGGACCAGGCGCACCCGGTTGGGCAGGGTGTCCGTCGTGGCGCACTGGTACCCGGCCAGCTCGCAACGGAAGGCCCGCTTGCCGATCCGCACCAGGATGGCGCGCTCGTTCTTGCCGTCCTGGTCGAAGGTGAAGGTCTGGAAGGGCAGCTTGGTCGGCTGGATCGCGGTGTCGCCGGCTACGGAGAGGGCGGCGGCAAGCCTGGCGTTGTCGAAGAGTTGGGCCTTCGCTCCGGTCGACGGCGCGACCGACAGGAACCGGAACCCGGCCGGGGTGTGCACCCGGTACCAGAAACGGGTGCTGTCGGCGTACCAGGTGGGCGCGACCTGGTCGTTATAGATGAGACGGGTCGCGTTCCAGGTCAGGAACTGCTCGGCCCGGTGATAATCGACTTGGGCGGAAGCCGAGCGGGCAGCCGCCAGGAGCAGGAGCCCGGTCAGGGCACGGCGCATACTGAAAACCTCGAGTTTGGAGGAGATGTGACCGGACGATACCCGGATAGGGCGGAACAGGCCAGATGGCATCGATAGAAGGCTACGGGCTCTCTGAGAGTCGGGATTGCCGGAGGGAGGGTGCGAACGATGCGTGGCTCGCCCATTTTTGGGGTGCTCGCTTTGACGGGCTAACGGCGGAGCCGGGAGCAGTGGATCCTCGTCATGGTCGGGACGGGCCTGCTCGCATTCGATGAACGGCCAAATCCAGGAGTGGCAATGACGCGATGGTTGATGATGGGACTGCTGTCGCTGGGCTGGCCGGTCCCGGTCAATGCGCAGCAACCTGGTCTGTTGCCCGACCAGACCGTGGCGGCGCTGGCTCGGGAACTCTCGGGCGAAACTGCGAAGCGAAACCTCGAGTTCCTGACCCGGCTGCACCGCATGGCGGGGTCGCGCGACTTCAACCAGGCCGTCGAGTTCATGGCGACCCAGGCCCGGGCCGCCGGATTGACCCAGATTCGGGTCGACTCGTTCCCGACCGACGGCAAACGGTTCTACGGCACCCAGCGGTCGCGTCCCGCCTGGCAGATCGACTTCGGCGAACTCTGGGAACTCGGCCGCCAGGGCGAGCGGTGGGTGCCGGTCGAACGGCTGGCGTCCTGGGACGCCGCGCCAATCACCATCGCGAACCTGAGCGAGGGTGGCGCGGTGGAAACCGAACTGGTCGATGTCGGCGAGGGGACCAGCGAGGCCGACTATGCCGGCCGGGACGTGCGCGGCAAGCTGATCCTGGCGGCCCAGCAACCGGGGGCGGTTGCGGTACTCGGCATCGCGAAATACGGCGCGGCAGGCATCGTGAGCTACGCCCAGAATCAGCGGAACGCCTGGTGGGGCGAGGACGAGAATCTGATCCGGTGGGGACATTACGACGCGTTCACCTCGTACAACCGGCTTGGCTTCATGGTATCGCTCAAGCAGGGACGGCTGCTCAGGCAGCGGCTGACCCGGGGAGAGACGATCCGGATGCGGGCCGAAGTGCGGGGCGGCCGTCGGCCGGGCGTCTATCAGATCACCAGTGCACTGATCGAGGGCGCCGACCCGGCGCTGCGCGGCGAGGAGATCGCCTTCAGCTGTCATCTCGACCATCAGAAGCCGGGAGCCAATGACAACGCCAGCGGCTGCGTCACCATCCTCGAGATCGGTCGGACCATTGCCAAGCTGATTGCCGAAGGAGCGATTGCTCGGCCGGTCCGGACCCTCAGGTTCATCTGGCCGCCCGAGATCGAGGGCACGCTGGCCATGCTGACGTCGCAGCCCGAGGTTACCAACCGGATCAAAGCCGTCGTGCACATGGACATGGTGGGCGGCGGGCCGATTACCAAGGCGCAGTTTCAGGTCAAGCGGAGCCCTGCGAGCCTGCCGTCGTTCGTCAACGATGTTGCCGATGCGTGGACGGTATTCGTCAACCGGCAGTCGGCGGACTTCGCAGCGACCGGAAGGGCGCGCTACCCGTTGGTGGCGCCGGAAGGCGGCAAGGAGCCGTTTGCCGCCCTGGTCGACGACTTCACGTTAGGCAGCGATCACGAGGTCTACACCGAAGGGTCGTTCGGCATCCCGGCGATCTACCTGGCGCAGTGGCCCGACCGGTATATCCACACCAACTTCGATCTTCCCAGCAACATCGATCCGACCGTGCTCAAGCGGGCCGCGTTCGTCGGGGCGGCTTCGGCGCTGGTGCTCGCCGGGGCGACGAGCCGGGACGCCGCGACGCTGTGGGAGACGGTAGCCGCCCGGACCCTCGAACGGACCGCCATCCTGGTCGAACGGCGCCGCGAGGTCGACTCGGCCTCGGCCGCCGCGCTGACCCGGTTTCACTGGGACGCGGAAAAACGCCGGCTGGCGTCGTTCTCCCGCTTCTTCACGCCGCCGCCTGAGTTGGTAGCCCGGGCCCAGGCGTTTCAGAACAGCCTGGAAACGGTGACAGGCCGAGCCGTGCCGGCTTCGCAGGCATCGGGGCAGGGGGCCGTGGTGTTTCAGCGAACCGACGTGAAGGGCCCGATGTCCGCCTTCGCCTACGACTATCTCAACGATCATTATGGCGCCGAGAAGGCCGGTCAGCTCCGCTTGCTACGCCATCAGGGGCTCTGGGGGGCCGGCTCTGAGTACGGATACGAACTGCTCAACTTCGTCGACGGGCGGCGCAGTGTGGCCGAGATCCGCGACGCGCTGACGGCCGTATACGGCCCGGTATCCTTGGAGATCGTCCTCGAGTATCTGGCCGCGCTGGAAAGCATCGGCGTGGTGCGACGAGGCAGCCCGGTTACCGACTGAGCGTCGAGGGCGTGATGACCGGCGCGAGCGGATTCGGTCCCGCCGCGCCGGTTTGTTTTTGTGGTGGTGTGCAGCTGGCGGAGTCAGAGACGTTCGAGTCGGTCCAGGTCGGCCTGGGTATCGACGTCGGGATTGGATCCGTCGACCTCGACTTCACGCCAGGCGAGCCCGTGGGCGCGGACGATGGGGTCGAGGCCGCGATCACCTTCGGTTTCGGTGATCAGATGCCAGTGGGCTCGACCGACATGGACCGGGTGGCCGGGATGATCGGGGTCGTCCCGGTACCGCGCGCGCACCAGGCGCGTTCCGCCCTCGCCGCCCGACGTCACGACCGCGGCAACGGTTTCGAGGCGGAGCAGGGGCTGGTCGCCCAGGCAGATCAGGGCTGCGCGGACGTCCCGCGCCGTGGTGGTGGCGGCGAGAGTGATGATGCCGGCTTTGAGACTTTCCGAAATGCCCCGCTCGGCGTGATCGGCCTGGACCGCGTCGAAGCCCGCTGTCGTCGCCAGATCGCGGAGCGCCTCACCGCCAGGTCCGTAGACGAGGACGCCGCCCGTGATGATCCGGTCCGTGACGGCTCGGGACAGAACGGCAAGCACGTGCCCGACCAACGGCCGTCCCCGCCACGGCGTGAGCAGCTTGGCGCCGCCGGCACCGAAACGGGTTCCGGCCCCGGCGGCGAGGATGACGGCGTGGGTGGTCAGCCGCTCCGCTCCCAGGCAGTGCGAAGGGCGCGGCGGGCCGCGACCCTCGCAAGGTGCGCGCGATACTCTGCGGTGGCGTGGATGTCACCATTGACTTCGATCCCGGCCGTCAAGCCCCACAGCGCAGAGTCGAGGCCGGCGTCATCGTCGTTGCGCAGTCCGACGACGGCGTCCACCGATGCGAGGTAGGCACGGTCGCCGACGCCGGTCACGGCCACCAGCGCCGAGCCGAAGGTTTTGCCCTTGCGGGCTACCACCGCGGTGGCGGCGGCAATCGCGTAGCCCGAGGCCTTCTGCTCGAAGGTCACGTGCGCAGCGCCGGATTTCCTCGGCAGCGGGGGCAGCACGATATCGGTGAGCAGCTCGTCCTCCCGGAGCGCGGTGCTGAAGGCGCCCAGGAAAAACTCGCGCGCCGGAACCGAACGACGGCCGGCCTTCGACCGGAGCGTGAAGCTGGCGTCGAGCGCCAGCATCAGGGCCGGCGTGTCGGAGGCAGGATCGGCATGCGCCAGCCCGCCGCCGATAGTCCCGCGGTTGCGCACCTGGAGGTCGGCGATGCGCGCAACGGTTTCGATCACGACCGGATACCGTTCCTGGAGCAACTCCGAGTCGAGCAGCTCGCGGTAGGTCGAGCCGGCACCGATCCTGACCCCGCGCCCCTTGGCCGTGATGCCCCGCAATTCCTCGAGGGCGCCGATGTCGAGCAGCCTGGCAGGCTGCGCCAGCCGGAGTCGCATCAGGGGCAGCAGACTGTGCCCGCCCGCGATCAGCTTGGTGTCGCCGCTCTCGAGCGCCTTGAAGACGTCGCGGATCGAGCGGGCGCGCGAGTAATCGAATGCCGCGGGAATCACCGGGCACCTCCTTTGGCCTGCTGAATGGCGGCCCAGACCCGTGCAGGCGTAAGGGGCTTGTCGATGTGGGTAATGCCGAGCGGGCTCAGGGCGTCGATCACCGCGTTGACGATGCAGGGGGTCGATGCGATGGTGCCGGCCTCGCCGATGCCCTTCACACCAAGCGGATTGACCGGTGACGGCGTGTAGGTGTAGTGCGACTCGACCCGCGGCATCTGCGATGCCTTGGGCACCGCATAGTCCATCATCGTTCCGGTAATCAGCTGGCCGTCATCGTCGTAGATGGCGATTTCCTGCAGCGCCTCGCCGATGCCCTGGATCACGCCGCCATGGACCTGGCCTTCGACGATCATCGGGTTGATGTGCGGCCCGCAGTCGTCGACACAGAGGTAGCGGTGAATGGTGGTCTCACCGGTTTCGATATCGACCTCCACCGAAGCGATGTGCGTGCCGTAGGGGAAGACGAAGTTCGACGGATCGAAGAAGGCGCTTGCCTCGAGCCCGGGCTCCATCCCCGCCGGCATGTTCCACGCCACGTTGGCCATCAAGGCCAGCTCGGCAAAGCTCTTGCCCTGGCCGGGCGATCCCTTGACCTGGAACTTGCCATCGCTCCATTCCAGATCGGCCTCGTTGGCTTCGAGCAAGTGCGCAGCCAGCAGTCGTGCCTTCTCCTTCACCTTCATGGCCGCGAGCTTGAGCGCCGAGCCGCCGACTGCGGTGGTTCGGCTGCCGTAGGTACCCCAGCCCTGCGGGGTCGACTCGGTGTCGCCGGCCACCACCTCGACACTCTCGACCGGGAGGCCGAACTCCTCCGCCACGATCTGTGCGAAGGTCGTTTCTTCACCCTGTCCGTGGGGACGCACGCCCAGGTAGACGCGCACCACGCCGGTCGGATAGACCCGCACGATGGCCGACTCGTAGAGGCCGCCGCCGAAGCCGACCGCACCTGCCACCTGTGACGGCCCGAGCCCGCAGATTTCCGTGTACGAGCAGACCCCCACACCGAGGTACTTGCCCTTCTTCCGTCCCTCGGCCTGCGCAGCACGAAGGCCATTGTAGTCGATCAGGTCGAGCGCCTTATCGAGCGCGCCGTGGTAGTTGCCAGAGTCGTAGGTGATTCCGGTGGCCACCGTGTATGGCATCTTGTCCTGCGGGATCAGGTTCTTGCGGCGGACCTCCACCGGATCCATCCCGATTTCGCGGGCAAAGGTGTCGACCAGCCGCTCGATCAGGAACGTCGCTTCGGGTCGCCCGGCGCCGCGGTACGCATCGACCGGCGTCGTCGTGGTGTAGACCCCGTAGACGGTGCCCGAAATGTTCGGGATCATGTAGGCCCCCGAATACATCAGGCCGTGCAGAATGGTCGGAACCCCGGGCGCGGCCGTCGATGCGTAGCCGCCCAGCCCGGCGTAGACCGTCGTCTCGATGCCGGTAATGGTCCCGTCTTTGGTGCCGCACATCCTGACGTACTCGATGTGGTCGCGGCCGTGGATCGTCACCTTGTAGTTCTCGGAGCGATCCTCGGTCCATTTCACCGGGCGACCGAGCACCATCGAGGCGTAGGCCACCATCGCTTCGTCCGCATAGGCCGGGATCTTACTGCCGAAGCCTCCGCCCACGTCGGGCGAAATGACCCGGATCCGGTGCTCGGGCAGATTGAGCATCACCGAGCAGAGGAAGCGGTGGATGTGCGGATTCTGCGACGTGGCCCAGAGCGTCAGCTGCCCGGTCGACTTGTGATAGCTCGCCACCGCGGCGCGGGGCTCCATCGCGGTCGGCAGCAAGCGCTGTTGGACGATCTTGAGCGAAACCGACACCGGTGCTGTGGCAAACGCCGCCGCCGCATCACCGCCGGCCACTTTCCAGGTAAAGCCGATGTTCCGCGCCACCTCGTCGTGCAGCTGCGGGGCGCCCTCGCGAGTGGCCGCCTCGGGGTCGACCACGGCCGGGAGCGGATCGTAGTCCACGTCGATCAGATCGATTGCATCGCGTGCCGCGGCGCGCGACTCCGCCACCACCAGTGCCACCCCGTCGCCCACGTAGCGGACCCGGTCGGCAGCTAGGAGCGGGTGCGCCGGGATCTTGATATCGGCGTTGGGGACGTTCCAGGCGCAGGGCACCGGGTTCACCTTGCCCGCCAGGTCCTTACCGGTAAAGATCGCCACCACGCCTGGTGCGCTGGCTGCTGCGCTGGTGTCGATTCGCGCAATGGTTGCATGGGCGTACGGGCTGCGGAGCACGGCCGCGTAGGTCAGGCCGACCAGCTTGATGTCATCGACGAAGTTGCCGGCGCCGGTAATCAGGCGGGGATCTTCGCGGCGCTTGATGCCGGAGCCGAAGAGTGATGTCATGGTCTCCCCCTCAGCCGTTGGCCGCGGCCTTGACGGCCTCGACGATGTTCTGGTAGCCGGTACAGCGGCAGTAGTTGCCCTCGAGGGCGTGGCGGATTTCCGTTTCCGTCGGCACCGGGTTCGACGCCAGCAGGTCCGCAGCCGTCATGATCATCCCCGGTGTGCAGAAGCCGCACTGGAGGCCGTGCTTTTCCCAGAAGGCGTTCTGCAGGCGGTGCAGATTGTCGGCGGTGCCCAACCCCTCGATGGTGGTGACCTCGTGCCCCTCCGCCTGCACGGCAAGCATGGTACAGCTCTTCACGGCGCGGCCGTCGATGTGCACGGTGCAGGCGCCGCACTGGCTGGTATCGCAGCCAACGTGAGTGCCGGTCAGGTCGAGGTCGTCGCGCAGGACGTGCACCAGGAGCGCACGGGGCTCGACCGACACCGTGTGGGGTCGTCCGTTGACGGAGAGCGTGATGGTTTGCTGCATGGGCACTCCCGGATGAAGAAAGGTGAGATCCGGTCTGGCGATCGTTCCTGCGGGCGGGCCGTGCGCGGGGCGCAGCGGTCAGTGCCGATTAGTCTACGCGGGCGCGCGGGTGCCAGCAAGGAACGCGATCGGATCGTTGCAGCCGTTCGGTTTGCGCTCGGAATTGCGAGTGGTTTTCTCGTTTATTTCTGTCGTGAACTGGAGCAGGGTCGGGGCGGGAGGGCATCCTGTTGCGCTGTATTGGGATAGACAAATTCGCCCGGAGCGAGAATCGGCCGTCACGACCGGGTCATCCCTAGTTGACGGGGCTCCGGGGTCCCGGTTAACCTGCGTGCTCCTTGGGGTGTAGCTCAACTGGCAGAGCGTCCGGCTGTTAACCGGAAGGTTGCAGGTTCGAAACCTGCCGCCCCAGTAGTTCCTTCCTGGCTCGATTGCTCCCTTGCTGACGTGACGTTGGATCCCGATCAGGCCCTCGGGTGGTCCGCCCCATAGCCCGGAGACGGGTGCGATTGAAGGCATTGCGCGGGGCGCATATTTCGCCCAGATTGTCGCGTAGCGCATCTAGCACAGCGTATCGTCGTTAGGGAGCTTGCGGGCTCGGAGCCTGCAGCGTCAATGGTTCATACCCGTTTTTTCTGACTACACGCTGTCCGAGCAGGCTATCGGCGGACGAACGAAGGACAAATCCGTTGACCCGGAACTGGCTTAGCGTTTTCGTTGGGCTATCGGTGATGGCGTGTGGTGGCGATGGACCGACGCCGCCACCCCCACCGCCGGTTCCTCCGCCGCCACCACCCGCTGCGACCCAGCTGGCGATCGTTGTTGAGCCCGGCACCACCTTGGCTGGTGAGCCGATTACGCCCTCGATTCAGGTAGAACTTCGGGATGCGACCGGAGCGCCAGTGACTACAGCGACGGGTACCGTGGTGATTGCCATTGGCGCCAATCCCGGTGAAGCCGCGCTGAGCGGCGTCACGTCCGTCACTGCCGTGGCCGGGAAGGCCACATTTCCGAATCTCCGGCTCGATCAGCGCGGTGTCGGCTACACCCTTGTCGCTTCCTCGGCATCATTGGTGAGCGCAACCAGCGCGCCATTTCGGGTGGTCGCTCCGATGACGCTCGACGCCGTCAGCTCGGGAGGGGAGTTTACCTGCGGGATCGACAGCGGCGGCGTTGTTTATTGCTGGGGAAACAATCGAGCGGGCGAACTTGGTGATGGGACGACGACTCCGAGGCCTTTACCGGGCCCAGTTGCGATCCAGGAACCCCGGCCGCAATTCGTCAGCCTGAGCGCAGGTGGCAGCCATGTCTGTGCGGTAACCACCGGAGGCACCGCTTACTGCTGGGGGTCGAACATAGGTGGCATGCTTGGTGATGGGACGGAGGGAGAAACTCGCCTCGCACCGGTTCCTGTGTCCGGTGGGCTTTCCTTCACCCGGGTGAGCGCGGGCTCCACACACACCTGTGGTTTAACGACGTTTCCGAACGAACTTTATTGCTGGGGCGGTAACAATGCCGGCCAGCTGGGCGACGGAACTCAAACTACTCGAACGACCCCCGTTCGTGTCTCGGATGCACTGAGCTTTGTCTCGGCCAGCGCCGGCGTTGGTCACACCTGCGGAGTCACGACTGACGGAACCGTGTACTGCTGGGGCGGCAACCATCGCGGCCAACTCGGAATCGGTAGTACGAACTTCGACGCCAATCCACCGACGGCAGTGGTCGGAGACATTCAGTTCACCGCGGTCAGTGCCGGGAGCATCCATAGCTGTGGTATCACCGGAACCGGCGAGGCCTACTGCTGGGGGGACAATTTCTACGGTCAGATCGGTGACGGAACGGAAACCAATCGGAACACTCCGACTCGGGTAGGAGGTGAGGTGCTCTTTGCCAGCATCAGCGCCGGTTGGGACCACACCTGTGGGCTGGCGACTGACCAGGCGGTCTACTGCTGGGGACGGAATCTCGAAGGTCAACTCGGTCTTGGTGACGCAATCGGTAATAGGAACTTGCCGCAACGTGTCGTCGGCGTTGTGAACGCCTGGCAGGTAACAGCCGGACTGCGGCACGGATGCGTGCTGATGTTCACCGAGCCGCTGACGTCCTGCTGGGGCATGAATCCATCTGGCGAGCTTGGGGATGGATCGACGGTCAGCAGTTCGGTGCCGCGGCGGGTTGTGTATTAAGGGTGCCTGACCCGAGCCGGCGATTCGGCGCGGATCACATCCTGGCTGAGCGCGTTCAGGCCCCCCGGGCCGCCCAAGCCCCGGGACCGGAGGGGACCGGCCGGTACTGCGTCTGATCCGATCTCCAGGGTAGCCACCGAGGCGAAGGCTGCATGATCGGGAAGGGCGGGGCGGTCAATGATCGCTGCTCCGCCCCTATCCGGAGCTGCCGGCGGGGATTGCCGTGGGCGACTGTGTCGGGAATAGCCTCGAGATCTCGGCAACCATTGGGTCGAGGCGGCGCGGGGGTTCCGCGCCGGAACTCAACGGCTGGCCTGCCAGGTTCCCGTCAACTGAACGGTCTGGCCCGAGACGTCCAGCGTGCAGGTGGCCGTTCCATTGAGGCGGTTGATGGGACTTCCGGACATCGTGCCCGTCGCGTTGCATCCCGATTCGAACAGGTTGAATTGAAAGGAAACCTGGCTTCCGGAAATGACGCCGCCCGTGACCGGGCTCGTGCCCTGGTCAATGATCTGCCCGCCCGGGCCGGTACACGTCACGACCGATTGCGCCGTTCCGGAGAACTGGATGTTTTGCTGAGTAAACGTCACGTCGCCTACGCCCTGGCATGATGTTGCGAGCGACGTGTTGCTGATGCTCAAGCTGAAGGCATAGTCGCCGGTAATGGTTCGATCTTCAGGGCCGGTGGTGCTGTCACCGCCACATCCGCTTGCGAGCACGGCCGTGACAACCACGGCTGCACGTAGTACCTGCTTCATGGATTTCTTCTCCGATTGATGGAACCGGTTTCTCCGGTTCCGGGTGTTGTACCAGGCACGGGTGGGATACGGGTCCACGCCAGTGCGGAGCCCGGCCTAGCCGCCTCGCGACCGTCGACCCGTGCGTGCAGGGAATCGTGACGGAGCCTGGCGACATAGACTTGCCGAGCTGGTCCACTCACTTGGAGTGTCAGCGTACCGTCTTCGGCGATCGCTCCCGTCACCGCGGTCCCGTCCAGACTGCCGGTGACGGTGCGCATGTTCCGCTGCGTCAGGCAGAGAGTCCCCGTGCTTCCTGCCCATTCGCCGGAAAAAGGAAAGGCGATGTACGGAGCCTCGACCGGCTCACAGGAACGCGAGCCGCCGCCGCACGCACCGCTCAACACGGCGAGCGCGCCGACCGTCGCACCGCGAAGGCTCACGCCCCCTCGGCGGGTGGTAGTGCCACCGAGCAGCTCGAGCCGTCCAGCTGCTTCCAGTCACCGGTAGCTGCGTCGATGATGACGGGCACCAGGCCCGCCAGCACGTCGAGGACGATCCAGCCGGCTCCGGTCTTGGTGGTGAGGTGGCAGCTGACTTCCTTATGCCCGGCTTTCCGGAACGTCACCGTCTGCGGTTTGTTGTTGTCGACTCGAAAGTTCATCGGCGTTACACCGACGCGACTCCCGTTGATATACACCTCCGCTCCCTGCGGATCGCTGATCAACGACAGCTCCTTCGACTTCGATGCGAACAGAGTTGCGCAGCCGCTCAGGAGCACAGCGGCGCCCAGCGCAAAGATTGCCCTTCCCGGCATGGTCCCCTCCCCCTCTAGGTGAACTGGTGCGCCTGGCTTCCTGCGGGCGCTCGAAGAAATTTAGATCAATTTTTAGGCCACCGGCAAAGCTGGCGCGAGGTGCGTAGCCGGTAAGTCGTTGTAAATCAGAGGGCTAGGGACTACTGCGGAGGTTGCAGGACGCGGTAATTCTTTTCATGAGAAGGAGGGACGTCAAAGCCCGGCGGCGGCATGGTTGCCGCACCCCGGGCGCTTTACGACCATGATCCAAGTAACTGCGTGGACCGCGGGCGACCCTACGACGAATCGCGGCGTCGCCCCGCCCTTGGCCTATCGCCGACTCCTGGTAAGGCGCGGCGGCAAGTATTCGCTAGGCCGCGCCAGCTTGCCTCCAAGAATCACCCAGCTGATCCGCCGAGTATTGCGGATGTCGGCAATCGGGTCGGCATCGAGCACCACCAGGTCAGCCCGCTTGCCAACCGCTACCGTTCCGATCTCCGACGTCAGGCCCAGCGCCAGCGCGCCATTGCGGGTCGCCATCCGCAGCACCGCATCGTTGGGAATGCCTGATCCCGCCAGTAGCTCCATCTCGTGATGAAACATCCACGGGTTGGCGTGGTCGACTCCGACCGTCAGCGGAACGCCGGCCTGGTGCAGTCGCCTGGCCAGCTCCTGCATCCGGGGAAACTGCTGCTGGGCATTGGCATACTCGGCCCCGGACCACCCGCGCATGTCATTCATCGATGCCCACTTGGCGAGGAAGGTCGGCGGCACGAAAGTATCCGCTTCCTTCGGATAGTGATCGGGCTTGTCCCACCAGGCGGTGCCCTCGAACGCAACCAGGGTCGGGTCGATCGAGATCCGACGGGCCACGAGCACGCGAATCATCTCGGTAACTTCGGGCCCATCGAAGTCCGCCAGCTTGAACCAGTCGAACATGAACTGACCGTTACGGTAGCTCTTCCTGTACTCCTCCCGCTTGCCCGCGGGAAGCAGATTCTCGTTGTTGACGATGATGTGGGTGATCCCGTCGATACCGATCCGCGCGGCGTCGGTCCAGGACGTCTGCCAGAGGTGCCCGACGACCGGAACGCCGTGCTTGTGCGCCTGATCGACCACGGCGTGGATCAGGGTCGAGTCGAGACCGGCGTAGACCTTGATGAAGTCGACCCCCGCCGCGACCTGTCCGTCGACGGCGGCACGCGCCTCGTCCGGCGTCGCGGCGCCATCGACCGCGGTGTTGGGACCGGGCGCATCGATCGGCGCCCCCGATGTGATGATCCGCGGACCAATCAACTCGCCCCATCGGACGCGATCTCTGAGGTGCACGTTCTCCTTGGTTAGCCCGGCAGGGTTACGCACCGTCGTGATGCCGAAGGCGAGCTGGGTCTTGGTCAGCTCCTGGCTTGCCGGCTCGTCGTATGCGTAGACGAGTTGCCGCCTCGGGCCGCTCGAGTCCACTTCCCAGGCGCCGATCCCGACATGGCCGTGCATCTCGATGAACCCGGGCAGCAGGTAGCGCCCGGACAGATCGACGACCCGGGTACCGGCCGGAATGCGGACCTCCGACGCAGGACCGACGGCGGTAATCCATCCGTTCCTGATGATCACGACCGCGTCAGGTAGGGGCGGGCGTTCCGTGCCGTCGATCAGGGTTGCGCCCCTGAGGGCCAGTGTCTGGGATGCGGCCACTGCCGGGAATCCGAGAGTGAGCAGCAGCAAGGCCGGGAGTAGCGGGCGGACCAGAAATCTCATCGTGCCGGTTCGGTTGGTTTGGGAGGCAGTCACACCGACCGGCAGAAACCTTACAGCGATTGACTACGGCAGGTCCGCGAAGAGCCGGGCCAGGTCGATCGAGGCCTCGGGCTGGCCCCGGTCGACTCGCCACCGCAACGTGTCACCGATGATCTCGGGCCGGTCATCATCCGGCCGCCATTGCTCGACCAGCTGCGCCGCGGGTTCGACGATCCAGTAGGTCTCCACCTGGTGCTCCTGATAGAGCCTCCGCTTGTCGCGCCGGTCGCGCCGATGGCTCGACGGCGAGATGACCTCGACCGCCAGCCGCAGATGCCGCACGGTCGACCAACTCATGGAGAGTTCCTCGGGACAGGTCACGAAGATATCCGGCTGCACCAGCGTCGCATCGTCCCAGCTGATGTCGGCGGCCACGTTGAACAACGTGTCGGCGAGCCCAAGCGGCTCGAGGTAGGCGGCAAGGACATTGGCCAGCCGCCGGACGATGATCTGGTGGTGCACGGAGGGCGTCGGGCTCACGATCAGCTCGCCGCCGATGAGTTCGTAGCGGTGGCCGTCGTCCGGGAAATCCGCGAGGTCGGCGACGGTGTACCGCCGCACCAGGTTCGGCATGGCCATAATATCGGCTCGGCGTGAGGAGGACTGCAACTCGGCAACATGCCGGCCAATCTTCGCCCGCCCGCGGGCTATGTGGTAACCAAATTGACGCGATATCGACCGCTCGGGCGGGGGGATTTGCCCTTTCCCGGATCACGTTATACAATCAATTGCGCAATTGTACGAAGTTATGGTCGTCTCCCGGGGAGTTTCAGGTATGCAACGGTCGTTCGCCATTTCCGGAGTGTTGCTTTCGCTGCTCGCAGGTACCACGGTCGCACAGGCCCCGCCCGACCGGGCGGCGCTCCAGGCCCTCGATTCCGTCGTCGCCTCGTATGTCGCGCAGGGACTCGCGCTCGGCGGTGAGCTGCTGGTACTGCAGGACGGGAAGGTGCTGTGGCACGAGGCCCACGGCCTGGCCGACCGCGAGTCTGCACGGCCCTGGACGGTCGGTACCATCTCCAACATCCGGTCGATGACTAAGACATTGACCGGTGCCGCGGTGCAGCTCCTGATCGATCGCGGCAAGCTCTCGCTCGATGATCGTGTCAGCAAATACCTGCCCAGCTTCGAGAACGACCGCTCTCGCGTGATCACCGTCCGGCAGATCCTTTCCCATCGGGCGGGCCTGCCGCTCACGATCATCACCGAACGCCTCGACCAGTTTCCGGACCTCCTGGCCCAGGTGAACGCCATTGGTGAGCAGGGACCCGCCCACGCGCCGGACAGCAAGTTCTGGTACAGTGATGCCGGGACCGACGTCGCGGCGGCGCTGGTCCAGGTTGTGAGCGGGCGGCCGTTCGCCGAATTCGTGCGCACCGAGCTGATCGAGCCGCTGGGCATGACGGACACGTTCTTCGGCACCGATGCCGGCGATCCGCGCTGGGCGCGCATCGCGAGCGCCTACATCGGATCCCCGGGTTCGTGGGTCCGCTTCTGGAACCCGGCGGACGGCAAGGCGCTCTATCCCTTTGCCTGGGGATCGCAGTCGCTCTACTCGACCCCGCGGGACTATGCCCGGTTTCTCCAGCTCTGGGTGGACCAGGGTCGGGTGGGCGGCCAGCAGCTCCTGTCGAAGGAGGCCGTTCTGCGGCAGACGACGCCGGTATCACCGATGTCGATGTTAGGGAGCGATGCTCGCTATCCGACCTCGTTCCGCGGGCTCGAGGTCTGGTACGGGCAAATGGCCGTGATGCACGTCGACGCGGGCCATCCGGATCGGGTCCGCATCCTGGGCCATAGCGGGTCCGACGGAACCAACGCCTGGGCCTGGCCCGATCGTGATCTGATGGTGCTCTACTTCACCCAGTCGCGTGGCGGCACCACGCCGCTTCGGTTCGAGGAGGCGCTCGAACGCTTCGTGATCAACCCCGGCGCAGCTGCCGAGCCGGCGCCCGCTGTGTATCAGGGACTCGTGGGTCGCTACGTGGCCAACTTCGGGCCGTTCGTGAACGAGATCTTCGAAGTCCTCTGGCGCAACGGCAAGCTGGTGCTCGACGTCCCGAGCAGACTCCCGTTCGATCTGGTCTGGCTCGAAGACGCCAGGCGCTGGGCGGCCGAGATCGCGCGCGAAGGGCTACAGGTGGCCTTCGAGCCCAGTGAAGGAGCGCCTGCCGGCAAGCTGGTGTTCTATCAGGGCGACAAGGCGTACGACGTGCCGCGGGTCGGTTCCTCCCTGGCTGCTTCGCTCGCGACGGATCGGGTGCCGACCCAAGCGGAGCTGGCGGATGCCGCCGGTCGATATCAGGTGACCGGCTCGCAAACCGACGTCGAGGTGATCGTCCATGATGGCGGGCTCGCGATTCGCGCGCCGAACGGCGGGCTCGCCCCGCTGCGACCCTCCCGGCAGGCGGATCACTGGCATGTCCGCGATTCGCCGAACGTCGCCATTGTTTTCAACCGGGATGACTCGGGCAAGGTCGTCTCGATGACGCGCCATGTGCGGTCGCCGGTGACGTGGCCCAAGCGGGGCGCCTTCAACGGTCGTTAGTTCCCGCCAGTGCGGCTTCGAGCCGAATCAGATTGTCAGGCTCGGCGAGGGGCGCGAGATCGATGTCGCGGCTGAACTTGGTAGGGTTGCCCCCCCTGGTTCTCCCATCGATACTTGCCAGCGTCTCTCGATCAAAGTTGGTTGTAGTCACCGAGCTTCGATTGGGCCACCATTGTCCGTTGCCTCCCCCCACGCCCCGCTCCACGCTGACGTCCGCTTCCTCGGCGAGCTGCTCGGCGCCACGCTCCGCGAGCAGGAGGGCAACGCCCTGTTCGAGACGGTCGAACGCGTGCGCGTCCTGGCTAAGGATGCCCGCGGGGGCAGGGTGGCGCGTGAGGAGCTGACCCGCACCTTGCAGGCGCTCTCGACGCCGCAGTCGCTGACGGTGGCCCGGGCCTTCGCCCATTTCCTGGGTCTGGCCAACATTGCCGAACAGCACCACCGCATCCGCCGCCGCCGCGACTATCTGCGCACCCCTGACCAGCCGCCGCAACGAGGCTCCCTGGCCGAAAGCTTTCGGCGACTGCTCGGCGCCGGGGTGACGCCCGAGGAACTCCACGCGGCGGTGGGCTCGCTGCACGTGGAGCTGGTCATCACGGCGCATCCGACCGAAGTAGTACGTCGTACTGTCAGGCGCACCCAGCGGCGGATCGCCGAGCTCCTGGGTGAGCGCGACCGCACCGACCTGACGCCTGGTGAACGCGAGGAGCTGACCCGTGCGCTCGCGGCCGAAGTGACGAGTCTCTGGTTGACCAACGAGGTCCGGCGTGAAGCGCCGACGCCGTTCGACGAGGTGAAGTGGGGACTGGTATCGTTCGAAGGAACCCTGTGGGACGCCGTGCCGCGCTCGCTGCGCGAAATCGACTGCGAGCTGCAGACGGCCACGAGTCTTGGCCTGCCGCTGAGCGCGGCGCCCCTCCGGTTCGGCAGCTGGATCGGTGGCGACCGAGACGGCAATCCGAATGTCACGCCGCTGGTAACGGCGCAGGCCGTGATGCTGGCGCGTTGGATGGCCGTCGACCTGTACCGCCAGGAAATCAAATCCTTGCGCAGCGAGCTGTCGATGGACCGGGCTAACGATGAGCTGCGGGGCAGGGTGGGCAGCGCGCCGGAGCCGTATCGCGCGCTGCTCAAGCCCGTGGTTGCCCGTCTCCTCACCATGCGCGACCGAATGACCGCCCTGCTGGAGTCGGGGGCGCCCTACACCCCTCACCCCGACGACTATGCCGACGCGGCGGAGCTGGCCGAACCGCTCCAGCTCTGCTACCGCTCGCTGCATGAGACCGGGGCGGCACGCGTGGCCGACGGGCGCCTGCTCGACATCCTGCGCCGGATTCCGAGCTTCGGAATCTCGCTCGCTCCGCTCGATCTGCGGCAGGAGGCGGGCCGCCATACCGAGGCGGTCGATGCGATCACGGCGGCTGCCGGGCTCGGCTCCTACCACGCCTGGGACGAGAGGGCGCGTCAAGATTTTCTGCAGGGAGAACTGAGCGGAGCGACCGGGGTCATTGCCGAAACGTTCGCAACAGGCGCACGGTTCAGCGACGATGTCAACGACGTGCTCGACACCTTCCGCACCGCCGCGACTCTGCCGCGCGATGCGCTCGGTGCGTATGTGATCTCGATGGCGGCACAGCCTTCCGATGTGCTCGCCGTGTGCGCGCTGCAGGAGGGGGCGGGTCTCGAACCGCCGCTTCGGGTGGTGCCGCTCTTCGAGACCGTGGACGATCTGCAGCATGCGGCGGCGATCGTGGAGGCGCTGTTGCTGCTGCCGTGGTATCGAGAGCGGGTAGGCGGTGCCATGGAAGTCATGATCGGCTACTCCGATTCCGCCAAGGATGGCGGCCGGCTCGCCGCCGCGTGGGAGCTCTACGCTGCGCAGGAACGGTTGGTCGCCGTGGCGCGGGAACATGGCGTGCGACTGACCCTGTTTCACGGTCGTGGCGGATCGGTTGGCCGAGGCGGTGGCCCTACGCACCTGGCTATTCAGTCGCAACCGCCGGGCTCCATCGACGGCACCATCCGCGTCACCGAGCAGGGTGAAATGGTGGACGCCAAGTTCGGCTTGCCGGCAATTGCCGACCGCACCTTGGAGGTGTACACGACGGCCACGCTGGAGGCCTCGCTGCTGGAGCCGGCGGCGGTGCCGGAGGCCTGGCGTGTACGGATGCAGGCGCTGGCCGATGCGTCACGAGCGCATTTCCGCAGCATCGTCTATGACAGGCCGGAGTTCATCGAATATTTCCGGGCGGCTACGCCCGAACTGGAGCTGGGCCAGCTGCGGACCGGCAGCCGCCCGGCGCGCCGGCGTTCAGGGGGCGGCGTGAAGTCGCTGCGTGCGATTCCCTGGGTGTTTGCCTGGACCCAGACGCGCTTGCTGCTCGCCTCGTGGCTCGGTGTGGGCGCCGCGCTCGACCAGGCGCTCGGGGCTGGGCACGCCGCGGAGCTCAGGGCGATGTACCAGGGCTGGCCGTTCTTTCGTTCCACGCTGGACCTGATCGAGATGGTGGTGGCCAAGGCTTCGCCGGACATCGCGGCCGTTTACGACGACGTGCTGGTACCGCCGCACCTGCAACCGATCGGGGTGGAGTTGCGGGAGGACCTGGCGCGCACCGAGCGCGTGCTGTTGCGGGTGACGGGTCACGAGCATCTGCTGGAGGAGAACCCGGTGCTGCGGCGGTCGATCGACGTGCGGAACCCGTACGTCGATCCCATCAATCTCGTGCAGGCGGAAGTACTGAGCCGGCTGCGCGAGCCGGGGGCAGATCCGGCGCTGTTCGAGGCCTTCCTCAGCACGGTGAATGGCGTGGCGGCGGGGATGCGGAATACCGGGTAAAGGAGGCAGCGACACCTCGCATGTGGCGCCCCTGACGGCTGCAATGGTGTGAACGATCTCCAACCGCCGTCGGTTTCCGGCGCGCCAGGCTCGGCAGGGGGCGCTCCGCTGGACGGTCAGTCTGTTGCGAGCCAGCTGACTAACGTTCGACCGTCAAAGTAGTTGAGCACAGCAGCCTTCTCGAAGTACACCTGATAGAATCCGTCCGACTTCAGCACGAGCGGTGAGTCCTCGAAATTGCTTTCGTAGCGCCCCGGAGGTGCGAGGGCCAGGTACGCCCCCGACCGTGCATACGGGTTTGCTGCGGGGACTGGAACGGTGTCGAACGGATGCGCGTGCAAGGTGAAGAAGAACCATCCCCCCGCATCCGAAACAAGCGCAATTTGCAGTATGCGACTCCGATCATATCCGTCGGCAACCACATCGAGGACATTGTCGCCGTTGAAGTCGCCGATGACCACCGAGAGCGCGCTCCGCGGCGTCGGGACGGCCCACCCGAGCACGTCTGGTGTATAGTGCGCAAGCGACCAAGGTACAAACCCGGGCGCAGAGTCCGCGAGCAGGCGCGCCATTGGCGGTGGAAGCTCCAGCCGCACCGTGACGCTATCGTCGAACCGCACTTCGGGCACTAGAGGCCGAGAGGACGCATCAACTGCGGCGGGCACGCCATCCGGCGGCGCGTCGTGGGGTGTGTCCGCTGGAGCGCAGGCGCCAAGCCCGCTCGAGATCGCTGCGACAAGGGCCAGGTATCGCATTGAAGCCTCCACTGCCTATTTGAGCACGATGCCCGGGTACCAGCCGCTCCGCGCCAGAA
>CAZUES010000015.1:0-97054 GCA_964619465.1 uncultured Gemmatimonas sp. | reverse complement strand
GGACGACACGATGCAGTATCTCGCGGAGCGGTATCCCGACCTCGAGGAAGACCAGATGGTGCAGGTGCGGACACTCGGCGAGCGGTTCTGCCGCCCGGTGGCGCGCAAGCCCGAGGTCGCCGGTTCGAACGCGGAGTAACCGCCGAACAGGCCCCGGTCACCTCGATCGGAACGAACGGCTGCGCTTCGCGGCCGTTCGTCGTTTCCGACCCCCGAGGAAATACCGATACCCCGCTGCAACTCGAAGCCCCCCGCCTACCCCACCCTCGACGATCCAGTGGCCCCGGGTGCCAGCCGGGATGTCGAGTCCGACGGCGGCAAGCAGATACGGTCCCGGTCTAGGCCCCGTCGCCCCGGCAACACCGGCTGACAGGTAGGGCACCGGGCGGCGAGACGATCGCTCGAGAAACCGGAACTCCACGGCCAGCTCCCCCCGCCCGACCAGCTTCCCATCCTGGCTCCCCGCCAGGCCCCGCCCGACCAGCGTCAGTTCCCGGCTGGTACGAATGCCCAGGACCACTCCCCCACCACCAAAAACTGGGTCCGATGTCAACCCGACCAGATCGGCCCCGACGACCCAGCGGCCCTGCGCCCGGCTCTCCGTGACGCCCAGGCCGAGCAGCAGGATCACCAACGGCCCGAAGCGGGTCACTCGATGACGATCTCGGTGGTGATCGGCGTCGCGGGGTCGAGCGACTGGAGGACGGAACAGTACTTGGTAACGGACAGGCTCACGGCTCGCTCCGCCTTGTTCCGATCGAGGCCTTCACCTGCGAAGGTGAACCGCAGCGTGATTGCCACGTACTTGCGGGGATGATCCTCAGCCCGGGTTCCGATGGCCTCGGTCCGTAGCTTGGTGAGCTTGACCTGCATCTTTTCCAGAATCAGAACGATGTCGACTCCGGCACAGCCGGCAGCCGCGATGAGCAGAAGATGCATCGGCCCTGGCGCGACCTCGGTGTCCGCATCGATCAGGGTTTGCGGACCGTCCGGAACTCCGCCCTGAAACCGCATGCCACCGACCCAGTCGACCGTTACCGTCCGAATGTTGTTACTCATGAGCAGACTCGAAGAGAATGAAGGATTGGAAGAAACCCGGAAACCTCAGAGCGCCCGGGCTTCATGGCGCCCATAGGTATAGTCGGCAATGGCGTAGAGCGCCGCGAGTCCGGTGAGCCAGGCCAGAGGACTCAGCCACGAGGACTCGAGCAGAAAGGCCAGCAGCGTGGCCAACTGGCAAGCGGTGACGATCTTACCCGAGATCCGGGCCGGAATGGACACCGGCTTCCGGCGGACCACGGTGATGAGAAACCCGACCGTCGCGACGATGTCGCGCAGCAGCACCGCCACGATTTCCCAGATCTCGAGCGCGCCGTCGAACAGCACCACGCCGAACGCCGCCGCCGCAAAGACTTTGTCGGCCACCGGATCGAGAAAACCGCCCAGCCGCGAGCTGCCCCAGCGTCGCGCCGCCCAACCGTCGATCAAATCCGTTACGCCAGCCACGCAGAGGATGGCGATTCGCCATCCGGCAGACGGAATCACCACGAAAACGACGGCCAGCGGAAACCGCGAAAAGGTGAGGAGGTCCGCCACGGTCCATCCCGTGGAAGGAGCCGGCCCCTCGCCCGCGGCGCTCATCCCCCCTGCCCTCCGCGCACCACGCCCTCGGCACGCTGATCCGGAATCAGATGGCGGGCTGCCAGCGCCCGGACTTCTTCACGGGTCACCTCACGATATGGTGCGGCGGGATCTTCGAGTTCGTCGAGCCCGCGGCCCACCAGCCAGGCATGGACGATCTCCCCGGCCAGCGCACCTGCCGTCTGGCGCTGCACCAGCGCCTGGCCCGCGAGATAGTTGACGGCGCGCTCGTGCTCGGCCTCGCTGATCAGCTCTTCCCGGAAGCGGGCCAGTTCGGCCAGCATCGCGTCGCGCGCTTCATCCTCCCGAGACGGCGACGTCGCGATGTAGGTCACCAGCGCACCTGCTCGGGCCCGTTGCCAGCTGGACATCATGACGGTGTAGGCCAGCGAACGTTCTTCACGAAGCCGGTGGAAAAGCCGGCCGCCGAGTCCGCTCGCCACGGCCGCCAGAACCTCGGCTGCGTAGCGATCGGGATCGGTGGAACTGGGCCCGGGAAAGACCATCGCCAGCGCCGTCTGGGCCTTACTGCGCGACTCGACCCGATGGCGGGATTCGCCGGATATGCGCGACGGCCCGGCCGCGCGATGCCGACCGGCACTGCGGGCCGGGAGATCGTCGAAGATGCCCGCCAGGCGGTCGGCCATGGCCTCCGGGTCGAGGCTGCCGACCGCGAGCACCAGGGGGCGGCCTTCCGCCAGCTCCCGGGTATGCCAGTCGCGCACCAGGGCCGCGTCCATCGTCTCGAGCGACTCGACCGAGCCCTTGAGCGGGAGGCCATAGCCGCGATCGCCGAACCCGGCGCCGAGCGCCAGATCGATCGGACGGCGAAACATGTCGTCCCCGGTCTGCACCGCCTCACGGATCAGCGTCTCACGCTCCCGGCGCACTTCCTCCGGAGCAAACGTCGGGCGCCAAAGGACTTCGCCGAGCATCCGCGCCGCCCGGTCCGCGGCATCGGGAAGCACCGAGACGCCAACCCCCAGCCAGTCGGCCCCGATCGAATTGCCCAGCGTCCCGCCCCAGACCTCGAAAATGCCAGCAAGGTCCGCAGCATCGAAGCTGCCGGCTCCCCGCACCGCCGACCGGAGCGCCAACGCCGCGATCCCCGCGTCGGCGGCCGTTTCCTCGGCCACCCGCGCCCGATAGATGCCCGTGGTGACCAGGGGCACGGTTGCCTTGCGGCGGATCAGCAGGTCGGCGCCGGGCAGCGCGACGTGAAGCACGCCATGCGATTCGCGGCCCTGCACCCGCCGAGGCGCGGGGATCGGAAGGCCGACCGGTGTACGGACGGACGGGCCGCTGGCGCTTGCCGCGCAGGTAAAGGCCGCTTCGAGGTCCGCGGCCACCAGATCCGCGCCCTGTCCATGCGGCAGGTACGCTACGGCCGCGATCCGCGAAGGGCGCAGGTAGCGAGCGGCGACGTCGCGCACCTGATCGGCCGTCACTGCCATCAGCCGCTCATACTCGCGGTTGAGCTGGTCGAGACCGCCGAACGACTCCGCCGTGGCAAAGGCGGTCGCACGGCCATCGACCGACTCGTAGCGGCGGGCCACCCGCGAGGCGAGCAGTGTCTTGGCCCGCTGCAGATCCGCTTCGGTCGGACCATGCTCGGCCAGACCGCGCACCAGGCCGGCGACCTGGGCGATGACTTCGCCCATACGTTCGACCTGGAGCTCCGCTCCGATCGAGAAGACGCCCACATCCGAAGTTCCGAAGTGCGAGGCCCAGGCTGCGGTGACCAGACCGGGCTGTCTGAGACGCCGATAGAGCCAGCTTCCGCGTCCCGACGAGAGCACCATGGCGGCGACATCGAGCGCCGGCGTGTCGGCCGTGAGTTCGGGAGCGCCACGCCAGCCGATTTCGAGTTCGGCCTGTTTGACATCGCCGCGCAGGGTTCGAACCCGGACACCCTCCCGCTCGGGCTCTCCGGGAGACCGCTCGGTATGTCCGGGGCGGGCTTCCCACGTTTCGAAGGCTTGGGCCACCGCAGCGATGGCTTCCTCGACCGGCACGCCCCCGACGACAGAGACAACGGTCCGGGCCGGCACGTAGCGTTCATGGTAGTAGCCGTGGACGTCGTCGCGGCGGTATCCCGCCAGCTGAGCCTCCGTCCCGATACGCCAGCGCCGGATCCGATGCTGATCGAACAGCACCTGATTGAGCGTCTCGTGCGTCAGCGCCGAGGGAGAATCGAGCTTCCGCTTGGCCTCCTCGATGATGACCTGGAGTTCACGGGCCAACTCGCCGGCATCGATCGAGGCCCGCTGCAGCGCATCCGCCTGGATGGCGAGCGCCTCCCGAAACCCCGCCGCGGGGAGCACGACGTAGTAGGTGGTGGCCTCGTAGCTGGTATAGGCGTTGAGATAGCCCCCCAGTCCCTTGGTTTCAGCTGCGATCTGTCCGACACCACGGGTGGGAGTGCCCTTGAAGAACATGTGCTCGAGCACATGACTGATGCCCTGCCAGTGATCAGGCTCGTCGAAAAAACCGGCCTTGACCTGGATCACGACGGCAACGGCGGCCGTATCGGGATCGTGCTGGGCCAGCACGGTCAGGCCGCTCGGCAGCGTATGGCGAACCACGCCATCGGTCCACAAACCGGCTGCCGTAGTCGTGGTGGGTGGTGCGGTCTGGGTCACCCGGGGAACATAACGACCTCACAGGGGAGCGGCGCGACCGCGTGGCACGCCCCCTGGATCAATGGACGATGCGCAGAACTCCTGCTTCGGCCGCGCCACGAACGAACGCTTCGGCGCTGCTGACCGGGATCACGACGCCGGTTTCCTGCTTGCCGCGCCGCGCCTGTCCCGCCATGAACTCGGCCACCGACTGTTCGGCCGCCGTCCGGTCGGAGGCTTTGAGCTGGAGCACAATCTCGTCCCAGGTGCCGCGCAGGGCGTGGCCGGCCAGCGTGACGATCTGATGCTGATCGCTTCGCTGACCGGGACGCCGCTGCATCTGCTGCAACTCGACCAGCATGGTCCCGAAGAGTTCGAGCTGGGTCGGGTCGCGCATGCTCCCGTCACTCTGGATCCCTTCGATCTCGGCGAGGAGTTCGTCCACCGGATCGGGGTCACCCAGCAGATCCGAGACCCGCTGGAACCACGGCTCGAGCGCCGCATCGTCTTCCGCGAGCCGGAAGAAGGTCCGTTTCAACTCGATGGTGCGGAACAGACCCAGTTCGTCGAAGTGTTCTTCGGGATCGGTTCGCTCGAAATGGATCAGCGCGGCTGCGGTTTCGCCCCGGTCGTACAGCAGGTTGGCAAGATAGACCCGCGGCTCGGCAAAGGTCGGATCGATGGCAAGCGCCCGGCGCAACCAGAAAATGGCAGCGCCCTCGCGGCCCAGCCGATGCGAGACATAACCCAGGCACGCGGCCGCCTCTTCACAATCGGTGTTGGCGCTGGCCGCGAGTTCGAAGAAACGGTGGGCCTGAGCCAGTTCTCCGTCGCGAAACAGGGCCCGGCCGATCTGCAGCATCAGATCGTGATCTTCGGAAAAACCGAGTTCCAGGACCCGGTCGAATGCCCGGCGCGCAGCGACGCCGTCACCGATGCGGAGTTGCACCTCGCCGAAACCGGCCAGGGCATCCTCGTGATCAGGCTCCAGCACGAGCGCCTGGGCAAAGGCATTGCGCGACCAGGCGTACTCTTCGCGGGCGAGGTAGGCATAGCCCGCACCGACGTACAACTCGACGGCGGACGGATACACCGCGAGCCCGTCCTTCAGGATGGCAAGCGCGTCGTCGTAGCGGCCTTGGTTGTACAGCTGGTGGGCTTGTTCGTCGTACTCGTCAGAGCTGCGGAACCCATCCGACATCCGGTGGAATCCCCGGCTGAGGTTACGGAAACATATGGGCAGCCTTCCGATGGGCACAAGGCCGCCCGGACCCTCGACGATCTCAGTCGCCGGTGGAGAAGCGCACCGGGGTCTGCGGACCGGTCTCGACCGTCAGCGAAAAAATGTCGGGGCGGGCATAGTGGCCTACCGGGTCGAAGTCGTACTTCCCCTTGGGGATCAGACTCAGATCGAGATCCGCCACCAGCACGGCCGACTCGTCGTAGACCGGGCCGGCCAGCACCGTCCCCATCGGGTCGACGATCAGGCTGCCGCCGCGAATCAGGCGCAGCTCGGGATCGTCGCCCTGAATCGGGGCATAGTCGATCGGGTAATCGCGCCGGCGGGCATGCTGGCAGGCCGACAGCACGAAGCACCGGCCTTCGCGCGCGATGTGGCGCATGCTGGCGGCCCAGATTTCGCGATCGTCAACGGTTGGTGCGCAGTAGAGTTGGATCCCTTGCGCGTACATGGCGGTCCGCAGCAGGGGCATGTAGTTCTCCCAGCAGATCACCGCCCCCAGCTTGCCGAGACTGGTATCGAGTACTTCGAGGGTCGAGCCGTCGCCAAAGCCCCAGATGATCCGCTCCATGGCCGTCGGCATCAGCTTCCGGTGCTTGCCGAGCATGACCCCTTCGGCCGAGAAGTAGAGGGCGGTACAGTAGAGCGTGCCGCCATCGCGTTCGATGACGCCGACCACCAGCACCACGCCATGCTCACCTGCCGCACTGGCCAGGATCTCGGTGACCGGCCCGGGCACGTCGATGGCGGCGTCCCAGTAACGGCTGAACAGGTCGCGTCCCGCATCCGAGCGCATCCCGACCCGCGCCCCGAAATCGACGCCTTTCGGATAGCCTCCGATGAAGGCCTCGGGAAAGACGACCAGCTGCGCTCCCTGGCCGGCCGCTTCCGCGACGCGCGCCTGGAATCGATCGAGCGTGGGGCCCAACTCGAACGCCTGAGGCGCCTCCTGAACGACGGCAGCACGAACGATGGACATGCTTGAATCTTTCTTTGGCGATCAGCGACAGGAGGGAGGCGGATCGAACAGACGGACCACATCGATCCGCTGCTCGATGGTCGAGCGCAGCGAGCGCTTGACGCCTCCCGTCGCGGGAATCCGAGCGGTAATGAAAATGGTCCGTGACCAGGTCAACGGACCGAAGCGGGGCGACCAGAGCAGGTGCCCCTCTTCGCGAACCAGCTGATCGATGGTGACCTCGAGCGAGTCGGCGGCAGGATAACGGTCGCCGTGCCGGCTGGTGGCGGTCCAGGCGTAGCGATGCCTGGTGTCGCCGCCGGCGCGATGGTCGCGATCGCGGCGGATGGTAAAACCGGAGTCGCTCCATGCAGCTCCAACGGCGAGTTCCTTGCCCGGCAGACGGGGCAGAAAGTCCTCGAGCACCGGCGCCAGGTCCGCAATTTCGGCCACTTCGCCCGGCACGAACGGAAACCGGGTGGGCTGGTAGCTGCCCTCCGGCGTCAGCAGGCCGCGATAGCGTCCGCCCAGGAACCCGTCGAGATCGGGCACCTCTCGTCCGGCGTCGGTATCCCGCCACACCTCCAGCGAATCGTACCACGCGTCGAGCACCAGGGTTCCGACCGAATCGCGGACGGTAACGAGCAGAACGCCCTCGCGGCCGGCCCCGTTGCGAACCGCGGCCGTGCCGGACTCGCCGCGCAGCACCGTACGGACGCTCTCCTTGAACGCGGCACAACCCAGGTGCTCGGCCAGATAACGCGCCGCGCCCCGTTCCTGCGCAGAGAGCGCGGAGACCGCCGCCGCGGCAAGCGCGACGGAGAGCAGGAACGGGGCGCGGAACATGGCCGAGGCAGGAACGCTACTGGCCTGCCATGAACGGATAGCGGTAGTCGGTCGGCGGTACCATGGTTTCCTTGATGGTGCGCGGCGAGAGCCACCGAATCAGGTTCAGGAACGAGCCGGCCTTGTCGTTGGTGCCGCTGGCCCGGGCGCCGCCAAAGGGCTGCTGCCCGACCACCGCGCCGGTCGGCTTGTCATTGATGTAGAAATTGCCCGCCGCGTGACGCAAGGCTCGGTGCGCATCCGCGATGGCCGAGCGATCCCGCGCGAAGACCGCGCCGGTCAAGGCGTAGGGACTGGTCGAATCGACCAGTTTGAGCGTGCTCTTCCACTCGTCGTCTTTGTAGACGTAGGCCGTGAGGACCGGCCCGAAGAGCTCTTCGCACATGGTCCGGTAGCTGGGGTTCTTGACCTGGAGCAGCGTCGGCTCGATGAAGTATCCCTTGGTGTCGTCGGCACCGCCGCCGGCCAGCACCGTCACACCGCGATCCTTCCCGGCTTGCTCGAGGTAGCCTTTGAGCTTGCCGAAGGCCCGGGCATCGATCACCGCTCCCAGGAAGTTCCGGAAATCGGCCACGTCGCCCATCTTGAGTTCGCCGATCATGGCCACCGCACGATCGCGCACTTCCGGCCACAAGCTCTGCGGAATGTAGGCGCGCGATGCGGCGCTGCACTTTTGACCCTGATACTCGAAGGCGCCGCGGACCAGTCCGACGGCAAGCGCGGCCGGGTCGGCACTCGGATGCGCCAGCACGAAATCCTTACCCCCCGTTTCGCCCACCAGGCGTGGATAGGTGGCGTACTCGCCGATCCGCTCACCAACTGTGCGCCAGAGCGACTGAAACACCGAGGTCGAGCCCGTGAAATGGATGCCCGCCAATCGTCGATCCGACAGCACCCGATCGGAGACGGCAGCCGCATTTCCGGGCACGAAGTTGATCACACCAGGCGGCAGACCGGCCGCTTCCAGCAGCTTCATGATGTAGTAGCCGCTCAACGCAGCCGTCGCCGCCGGCTTCCAGACCACGGTATTGCCGAGCAGCGCGGGAGCGCCGGCCAGATTGCCGCCGATGGCCGTGAAGTTGAAGGGGGAGATGGCGTAGACGAATCCCTCGAGCGGCCGATACTCCATCCGGTTCCACATGCCCGGCACCGAGAGCGGCTGCTGCGCGTGGAGGTCCGCCGCGAAAGCGACATTGAAGCGCCAGAAATCGATCAGTTCACAGGCGCTGTCGATCTCGGCCTGAAAAATGGTCTTACTCTGGCCGAGCATGGTCGATGCGTTGAGGACCTGGCGCCAGGGACCGGCCAGCAGGTCGGCGGCCCTGAGAAAGACGGCCGCACGATCCTCGAGTGACCAGGTCGACCAGTCCCGATAGGCGCGCTCCGAGGCCTGGATGGCCTGGGAAACCTCCCGTGGTCCCGCCTGGTGAACGTGGCCAAGCACATGGGCGTGCCGGTGCGGCGCCACGACGGGCACCGTGGTTCCAGTGCGAATCTCTTTCCCGCCGATGATCAACGGGATGTCGGCGACCTCGCCGCCGATTTCCTTCAAAGCCGCTTTGACGGCGGCGCGCTCCGGGCTACCGGGCGCATAATTCAGGATAGGTTCGTTGATCGGGGTCGGTATGGTATTGGACATGGCCGATGACTCGAGGTGGGAGACTAAACAGACCATTCTGGAGACAACACCGGAATCTAGCCTCTTCTCCCATCCCTCACTATATATTCCGGCAAGAGTATCGACCCCTTTTCAAGGCTGTAGATCGATGCGTGGAATGCTGCTGGCCATCCTGGCCCTGACCGGAGGCTGCCGCCTCTATAATCTCGAATCCAAGGTCTCGGATCAGGCCGGCCTGATCCCGGCCGAGCAGTTTGCCCGGTACGGCACCGAGCAGGCGCGCGCCGTTGCCATCGGCCGAGCCCTGGCACAGTGGAGCGGAGGACAATCCCACGAGGCCCGAGCCGTGCAGACGACGAAAGCCGCGGAGTACGCCCGAACCCTTCCCGGCGTCCGCAACGTCGAAGTCGATACCCTGGGCTATCGCCTCACGGTGATCTTCGAAAGCGGCTGGCGGGCGGGCATCCTCCCAATCGACGACGGCATTGCCCCCGAAGCTACTCCCGGCATCGCGGGAAACTGAGGCGGTAAGGAAGGCAAACCGGCGGCTCCGGGATCCCGGAGCCGCCGGTTTCTTGTATTCGGATCAGTGGTGGCGATGCGCAGGCGGCTGCGCGCCCGGCCGGCCGGCCACTCCACCCATCTTGTCGACGCCTCCCATGTGATCCGCCATCATCCGCCAGTGCTCGAGGTCGATCACGTTGGTAGCCGGATTCTGAAACTCGTCGAGCGCCGCCTCGATCACGGCCGCCTTGTCCGCATGCGCTACCTTGGGTGAAGCCAGCACATCCGAGATGATGTCGTGCATCATGTGCAGGTTGTCGAAGATGATCGCGGCACGCGGATGCCGCGCACTGAAGTGCGGGGCCACCGCCGATCCCATCGGCATGACCGAAGGCAACGCGCCTGGCGCCCCATCCACCATGGCCCAGAATCGCGCCAGCGTTTCCTTCACGCCGGCTTGCTTGGCCGCCGCATCCTGTTCGGTAATCAACGGCTCGTAGAGGCCGACCTGGAGCCAGTGGTAGGCCCAGATCAGCCCGTTGAACTTGGGAAACCCGGTCCGGAAGACCTTGCTGAAGTACTGCTCGTCCATCAGCGCCATCGCCTTGGGCCGATCGGTGAAGACATACCCCCGGTCGTTGAGATAGTGATCGGTCAACGCTTCGACCAGTTCGGTTTGCCGATCCGTCGTCAGGCGCTCATCGGCATAGACATCGTAGATCTGACGGTGGAGCACGTGGGCGCGCTCGAACATCAGCTTGGCCCGCCACACCATCCGGCTGTAGCGTGGCATGACCGCTTCCTCGGCAACCGCGAACCGGGGCGGACGTCGCAAGAGATCGTCGACCAGATAGCGGAACTCCTCCCCTTCGAGCCGATCGACCGCTCCGGCCGGGTCGACCAGCAGCCGCTCGTAGAGAATCGCGTGGCCGTAGTCGAACGCATTGAAGAGCCGGGCCGCCTCCTGGTAGTTCCGCAGGAACTGCCAGTTGAACGCCCCCGGATAGTAGAATTCCTCGTTCCGGCCGCCTTGCGCGGACAACAAGCCCGGCGTCACCGCCGCGAGCAGGATGGCAATGAACGCTCTCATCGGACACCTCGCGGCATCAGGGCTCGCACCGCAAACGCATGGCTCAACGAAACCGTGATCGCGGTGCCGGCATCGATATCATCCAGCGCCTGGGCGACCCCGATGGCGCCCACCACGGTCGGCGTCAGCTGACGCCGCAACCCCGCACCGACGCTCCAGTTGACCGGCAACGCACCGGCATCCCGATTGACCACGACTTCGGCAACGATCAGAGTACTGCTCCGAATCAGCGTCCGATCCCAGGCCACTCCGGCCCACCAGGGCGTGCCGAGGTGCGAAGCCTCCGGCACCAGCAGCCCGACCACCCCGTTCAGGTGGAGCCGAGACCGGCCGATCGACCGGGTAGCCAGCGCCGTCAGCGTGACAGCGACATCGCTGCCGAAGCCAGCCCCGCGAAGCGGCTGCGCTGCCTCCAGACCGACCGAAATCGCTGGCAGCGACGGGGTTTCCCGTCTGATGTTCCACAGCGCGCCGATCTCGGCCGCCGCGAGACCGGCATTCCCCCCGGTCCGATGCAGTTCGACCTCGACACCGGCCCCGATCATCAGGTTCCGATGGATGCCATACTCGAGATGGGGAGCAACCGTATGATGAGCCGTACCGGAGCCGCGCCCGGCGGCGTAGGGAAGCGAAAGCTCGAACGCGAACCGCTCGACCGGGTACGCATCGGTCACCCGCACGGGGCGATCGATGTCGAGGTTACGATAGTCTATTTGCGCGGCAAGAGGACAGGCCGCAGCTGCCAACGCCAGAACCGCGGCCAGCGGCCGGGTCGATTCCTTCCAAATCATGCCAACTCCTCGTCAACGGAACGATGAAACGACTAAACGTTCGAATGACGTGGAGCGTCCGGTGGAGGGGTTGGTGGTTCAGGGGACAGTGATCGGGCAATCTGTGCGGCCCGGCCCTGCTGCTCCGGACCCCGATCCGGGACGGGAAGCAGGGTCCGCTCGCCGGAAATCGGGTCGGCGGATACACTGCACTGCAGATGACGCCGGCATTCCACCGGCGGACAGTGGGGACATTCCTCGGCGGCCTCGGTATCTTTGGCCGAGTGGCCGTGATGATCGTGCTGCGACGTCCCGGCCGTGGGCTGGGGGGCGCAGTGCGGCTCGGGTCGGGGGGCGGTCGAGGACAGCACCCCAAAGAGGGCCACAACGAAAATCAGTCGGCTGACGAGTGTCCGCATCGTCCCTCAAGGTTAATTTCGCCGGCTATCGCCAAGCAACGTCTCCCGGGAGCGGAGTTGAGTTCCATGCGACTCAGTCGTTCAGCGATTTTTGCCATCATCGTGGTGGTCTTCATCGGCATCCTCGCCTACACCAGTTTCAAGCCCCAGCAGATTACCTGTGAAGTCTGTGTCGACTTCCGGGGCGGCAGCCGTTGCGCCAAGGCCTCCGGCCCTACCAAGGAAGCGGCGGCCGAAACCGCGCAGACGGCGGCATGCGGACCGATGGCGCGCGGGATGGATGACATCATCGGCTGCGGCCGCGTCGTCCCCCGCTCGGTCAGCTGCGAGGGCTGATCCGATGGCACTCCAGCAGGTCACGGGGCTGATCGATCTGATCGTTCGCGCCATAGCGCTGAGCGCGGTAGGCCTGGCAGCCGTCGTCGCGGCCACACACTGGGCCGTTCGGGCCCGTCGTATCGCCCCGCTCGGCGGTTGGTCCAAGACGGTTCGGAGCCTTTCCGACCCGTTCCTTCGGCCGCTCGAGGGACAACTGGTTCGACGGGGAGGCAATCCGCAGGACGCTTCACTCTGGTTGGTCGGCATTGCCGTCGTGCTCGGCCTGGCGCTGATCTGGGTGGTGCGCGGGCTGACCCAGCTGGTCTACTCGTTCCTGGCGCTGCGCGATGCCACGCCCCTGATGCTGCTCCGGGTTGGGGTCGACTGGACCATTACCCTGATCATTGCCGCGCTGTTCGTCCGCTTCATCGGCACCTGGTTCGGACTCGGCCCGACCCATCGGGGCATGCGGCCGTTCTACCGGCTGACCGATTGGATCATTGTTCCGATTCGGCGGCGCCTGCCGGCGTTCGGCATCATCGATGCAAGCCCGATCGTTGCCTATCTGGCGCTGCTGCTGCTGCGCGCCCTCCTGTTTCAGCTGCTCGGCGGGTAATGCCGGTCCATCCGACGCCTGGTGGGGTGCGGATCGACCTGCACATTCAACCCCGGGCATCCCGTACCGAGATCGCGGGACTGCACGGCGATGCACTCAAGCTCCGGATCGCGTCGCCGCCGGTCGATGGAGCCGCTAACGACGAGATCGTTCGCTTCCTTGCCGACCAACTCCGCGTCCCGCGCCGCGCCGTGGCCATCACCGCCGGCGCCTCGGGACGACGCAAAGTGGTAACCGTGGAGGGCACCACGGTCGACGCCGCCCGACACGCCCTGCGCCTGACCGAGTAGCGCTCTTCAGTTGCCGCCGGTGTTGGCCAGCGCGAACGCCAGCACGTCGGCGCGCGCCTCCACCATCTTGGCAATCGGTTTCCCGGCTCCATGGCCGGCTTTGGTTTCGACCCGGATATAGGCGGGTCGCGCCCAGGCAGTCGCCGCCTGCAGCGCAGCGGCAAACTTGAACGAATGCCCGGGTACTACGCGGTCATCGTGATCTGCCGTGGTCACCAGCGTCGCGGGATAGTCGGTGCCCGGCTTCAGATTGTGCAGCGGCGAGTAGGCCCGAAGCACCGGGAAGTACGCCGGATCATCGGCCGAACCATATTCGGCGGCCCAGGCCCAACCGATGGTGAAGCGGTGGTAGCGCAGCATGTCCATGACCCCGACATCCGGCAGCGCAACCGCAAAGAGATCAGGGCGCTGCGTCATGACCGCACCGACCAGCAAGCCGCCGTTGGAGCCGCCTTCGACCACCAGCCGATCCGATCCGGTATACCTCTCCCGAATCAGATACTCGGCCACCGCAATGAAATCGTCGAAGACGTTCTGCTTCTTCTCGAACATCCCGGCGCGATGCCAGTCTTCACCATACTCGCCGCCGCCGCGCAAATTGGCCTGCGCGTAGATCCCGCCCTGCTCCAGCCAGGCGATCATCGATGGATCGAAGAACGGCGTCAGGTTCGCATTAAACCCACCGTACGCATACAGCAGGGTCGGATGGGTTCCGTCCCGGTTCAGCTCCCTGCGATGGGTCAGGAACACCGGTACCTGCGTACCGTCGGGGCTCGCGACGAAGACCTGTTCCGTGACGAACGCCGACGGATCGAAGGTGAGCCGAGACGATCGGAACGGGGCGAGATCCCCGGTAAGCAGGTCGTAGCGGTACACCGAGGTCGGGAACAGGAAGGAGGTGAAAGCGAAGAACATCTCCGAACGATCCGGCTCTCCGGAAACGCCGCCTGCAGTCCCGATGCCGGGCAGCGGAATGTCCGACACCGCCTTGCCGTCCAGATCGACGATGGCAAGCCGTGACTTGGCGTCCACCAGATACGAAGCGACCAGCCGGCCGCCGACCAGCGTCACGCCGTCGAGCGGCTGCTCCGCCTCGGCGATGATTTCCTGCCAGGCGTCGGGAGCCGGCGTGCGCGTGTCGATAGCAACGACTCGTCCGCGCGGGGCATCCCGGTCGGTGCGGAAGTAGAAGATCGGGCCCTCGTTGCCGATGAAACCGTAAGCCGCATCGAATTCATCGAGCAGTTTCACCACGGCTCCGTCCAGGCTCGGCGCCATCGGATCGCCCAGATCCTGGTAGTAGACCCGTGTCTTCGAATCCGTGCCGAGCCAGACCGTCAGGATCAGATAGCGGCCGTCGTGCGTTACCTCCGCACCGAAGCCCCAGTCCGGCTCATCCGGACGCTGATAGACCAGCAGATCCTCATTCTGGTCGGAACCCAGGCGGTGGTAATACACCTTCATATCGCGATTCTGCCCGCTCAGCGCGGCATCAGGCGCCGGCTCGGGATAGCGCGAGTAGAAGAATCCCTTCCCGTCTCTGGTCCAACTGCCTCGCGAAAACTTGACCCAGCGGAGATGATCGACCCGATCGATCCCGTCATCGACCTGGCGAATCCGAAACTCCTGCCAATCCGAGCCGCTGGTGGCGGTACCGTACAGGAGCAGGTCGCCATCCGGGCTCGGCTCGACCAGGGTGAGTGCGATGGTTCCGTCGGCCGAGAGCCGGTTGGGATCGAGCAGCTCCCGCCCTTCCGCAGCCAGCGAGTCCTGGACATAGAGCACGGCCTGATTCTGCAGTCCGCTGTTCCGGGTATAGAAGTACCGGCCACCCCGATGGTAGGGAATGGAAAACCGCTCATAGTCGTACAGCGCGGTCAGGCGCCGTTTGAGCGGCTCCCGCATCGGCAACGTCTGCAGGTAGTCGAAGGTCACCTGGTTCTGCTCGGCGATCCAGGCGGTCGTTTCCGGCGACTCGGTGTCTTCGAGCCAGCGATACGGGTCGGAAACCTCGACCCCGTGATACGAGTCGACCTGGTCGGTGGTTCGAGTCGGCGGCGGGCGACGGATTGGAAGTCGAGACATGAATCTTCTAGGCATTGGGTGGCGGTAATATACGGGTACTCGATCTGGGCTCCCCCGCGGATTGGCGTCGGGCATGACGCTTGCTTAGATTATGAGCTGGACAACCGAAGGGTTTCGTGGCGATTTGCGCTGATTGCGGCCACGTTAAACAATCGCTAAAACGCTTGCCCGGGGCGTTTTCAGCCCCGGGTATTTCGTTAAGGGGACCTGTATGACTGTCGCTGACCGAATCGAACCGTCCATCACACTGCGCGAACGGCGCGCGGCGCGTCTCGCCAAGCTGGAGCCGCTGCTCCGCCGCCGAGTGATGATCCTGGACGGCGCTTACGGTACGATGATTCAGCGCCACCAGCTGGATGAAGCTGCCTATCGGGGGATTCGCTTCGCCGATTGGCCCGGCGAGTTGCGGGGCAACAACGACTTGCTGTGCCTGACCCAGCCGGAGATCGTGGCCGGGATTCACCGTGCCTATCTCGAAGCCGGTGCGGACATCGTCGAGACCAACTCCTTCAGTTCGACGACCGTCGCAATGGCCGACTATGGCATGCAGTCGCTGGTCTACGAACTCAACCTGGTTTCGGCGCAGCTGGCGAGACAGGTGGCGGACGAGTTCGAGCGCGACGATTCGCCCAGGTACGTCGCGGGGGTGCTGGGTCCGACGACACGGACCGCGTCGCTCTCGCCGGATGTCAACGATCCCGCCGCGCGGGCGGTCACCTTCGACGACCTGGTTGCCGCGTACGATGAAGCGGCGACCGGCCTGATCGACGGCGGCGCCGACCTGCTGCTGATCGAGACGATCTTCGACACCCTCAATGCCAAGGCCGCGATCTTTGCCATCGAGGAGTGCTTTGCCCGCCGGGGCGAGCGGCTCCCGATCATGATTTCGGGCACCATCACCGATGCGAGCGGCCGAACGCTTTCCGGGCAGACGGCCGAAGCGTTCTGGCATTCCGTCGCCCACGCCAGGCCGCTATCCGTCGGGTTCAACTGTGCGCTCGGTGCGGATCTACTGCGGCCCTACGTCCAGGATCTTTCCCGGATTACGCCCGCGTTCGTGAGCGCACACCCGAATGCGGGCCTGCCCAACGAGTTCGGCGGATACGACGAGTCGCCGGAGACGATGGCCGGCACCATCGCCGAGTTTGCGCGGAGCGGCCTGGTCAACATCGTGGGCGGCTGCTGCGGCACCACGCCGGATCACATTCGTGCCCTTGCCGCC
Organism: uncultured Gemmatimonas sp.; assembly: GCA_964619465.1. Classification (GTDB taxonomy): domain Bacteria; phylum Gemmatimonadota; class Gemmatimonadetes; order Gemmatimonadales; family GWC2-71-9; genus SHZU01. The sequence goes on along the minus strand of CAZUES010000015.1, from coordinate 80,816 downwards.
GCCGTCGCATCGCTGCCGCCGCGGGCGCCGGCGGTTCCGGAGCCGCGCTTGCGGCTGAGCGGTCTCGAACCGGTCAGCATCGGTCCCGAGTCCCTCTTCGTCAATGTCGGTGAGCGAACCAACGTCACCGGCTCCCGCCGCTTTGCCAAGCTGATCCTAGACGGCAAGTACGAGACGGGCCTCGAGATCGCGAGGAGCCAGGTCGAGAGCGGCGCCCAGCTGGTCGACGTCAACATGGACGAGGGGATGCTCGACTCGCAGGCGGCGATGCGGACCTTCCTCCGCATGATCGCCTCGGAGCCGGCCGTCGCTAAAGTCCCCATCATGATCGACTCGTCGAAGTGGAGCGTGATCGAGGAGGGGCTCAAGAACGTCCAGGGCAAAGGGATCGTCAATTCGATCTCGCTCAAGGAGGGCGAGGCGGAGTTTCTCCGGCAGGCGCGACTGGTGCGTCGCTACGGCGCGGCGGTGATCGTGATGGCCTTCGACGAATCGGGTCAAGCCGACACGGCGGATCGCAAGGTCGCTATTTGCGAGCGCGCCTACCGGCTGCTGACCGAGCAAGCGGACTTTCCTCCGGAAGACATCATCTTCGACCCCAACATCTTTGCCATTGCCACCGGGATCGAGGAGCATCAGAACTACGCCGTCGACTACATCGAGGCCACTCGGCGGATCAAAGCCACTTTGCCGCACGCCCAGATCAGCGGCGGGGTCAGCAACGTCTCGTTCTCGTTCCGCGGCAACGATCCGATCCGCGAAGCGATCCACACCGTCTTCCTGTACTATGCCATCAAAGCTGGTATGGACATGGGCATCGTCAACGCCGGCGCGCTCCAGGTCTACGACGACATTCCTGCCGAGCTACTGGAGCGGGTCGAGGATGTCGTGCTCAATCGGCGGGATGATGCCACCGAACGGCTGCTGGCCGTGGCCGACACCTTCAAGCATCAGGGCGGCAGGGTCGAGGCCGACACCTCGTGGCGTCAGCTCCCGGTCGAGAAGCGTCTGGCCCATGCCCTGGTGGAGGGCATTGCCGATTTCATCGTGCCCGACACCGAAGAGGCGCGGCTTCGCGCCTCCCGCCCGATCGATGTGATCGAGGGGCCGCTGATGGACGGAATGAACGTGGTCGGCGACCTCTTCGGAGCCGGCAAGATGTTTCTGCCGCAGGTGGTCAAGAGCGCCCGGGTCATGAAGAAGGCGGTGGCGCACCTGATCCCGTTCATCGAGGCAGAGAAGAGCGAGGGCCAGCGTGCCAAGGGGAAAGTCCTCCTGGCGACGGTCAAGGGCGACGTCCACGATATCGGCAAGAACATCGTCGGCGTGGTGCTGCAGTGTAACAACTTCGAAGTCATCGACCTTGGTGTGATGGTATCCTCGCCCAGGATTCTGGAGGCGGCGGTCAAGGAAGGGGTCGACCTGATCGGTTTGTCGGGCCTGATCACGCCATCGCTCGAGGAAATGTGTTTGGTAGCCGGCGAGATGGAGCGGCAGGGCTTTTCGCTTCCCCTTCTGATCGGTGGGGCGACGACGTCGAAGGCCCATACCGCCGTCAAGATCGAGCCGTGCTATTCGGGTCCGGTGATTCATGTGCTCGACGCCTCGCGCGCCGTCGGCGTCGCGGGCAGCCTGGTCAGTGATTCGCTCAAGGCGGATCTGGTCCGGAACACCCGAACGGAGTATGCCGGAATCCGGACGGCTCGGGCCGGCCGCAGCGAGGGCGACAATCGGATCACGCTCGAGGAGGCGCGAGCCAATCGTCTGGTGCTCGACCTGACCGTGCCGGTTCCCCGGCCGAGCTATCTCGGCGTGCGGGCCTTCGACCGCTGGCCGCTTGCCAAGCTGGTGGAGCGAATCGACTGGACCCCGTTCTTCCAGACCTGGGAGCTGGCGGGACACTATCCCGCAATTCTATCCGACCCGGTAGTGGGCAAGACGGCAAGGGACCTCTTCAGCGAAGCCAACACGCTGCTCGACCGAATCGTAACCGATAACCTGCTTACGGCTCGCGGTGTGGTGGGCTTCTGGCCGGCCAATGCGTCGGACGACGACATCGAACTGTACGCCGACGAGAGCGGGTCGCACTTGGCAGGCACCATCAGGACGCTCCGCCAGCAGCATCGCAAGAGCGGCAGCCGGCCGAACCTGGCGCTGGCCGATCTGGTCGCTCCGAAAGCCACCGGGCTCCGCGACTACGTCGGCGCATTTGCCGTCACGGCCGGGATCGGCCTCGAACCGATCGTGGCCGAGTTCGAACGGGACCATGACGACTACCGCGCCATCCTGGCCAAGGCACTCGCGGATCGACTGGCGGAGGCGTTTGCCGAAACGATGCACGAACATGTGCGTCAGGAGCTGTGGGGATACGCCCCGGCAGAGCAGCTCTCCAACGAGGATCTGATCCGGGAGAAGTACCAGGGCATTCGGCCGGCGCCGGGATACCCGGCCTGCCCCGAGCACACCGAGAAGGCCACGCTGTTCGAACTGCTCGACGCGCCGACCAATGCAGGAATCCATCTGACGGAAAGCTACGCCATGTACCCGACGGCGGCGGTCAGCGGCTACTACTTCTGGCGCCCCGAGTCTCAGTACTTCGGCGTCGGCAAGATCGGCCGCGATCAGGTCGAAGACTACGCGCGCCGCAAGGGAATAACCGTGACCGAGGCCGAGCGGTGGCTGGCGCCGAATCTGGGGTACTCGCGGACCTGACCTGCGCACCGTAGTACGCCAGCTGCGGTCATCCAGGTTCATAGTCCGTCGCACGACAATGCCGGCCGGCCGCGGTCCATTCGGTCGATCCACCCGCGATTCCGAGATCCTGGGGTCGCGTCGTTTTCGAATACGGTACCACCGGCACGGGAGCGATGAGATGCGGATCGTCTGGCTGGTCGCGGTGATGTTCTGGGCGGCGCCGAATCAGCCCCTCGCAGGTCAAACGCAAGACACCACACGGTTCGCCGAGATCGAGACCTTGATGGCCCGGCTCACCGACGCAGTGCGGCGGCAGGATGGTGCGCAGATGACGACCGTGTACGTGCTGGAAGACCCACTCGTGTTCAGCAACCACGGATTGTTCATCACGAAGCGGGACTCGCTGCACGCGATCTACCTGGCGTGGGACTCGACCAAGACCAAGGGCACGTTCATCGCGTTCGAGGATCTCCGGTACCGCGCCATGGGGCCGGAAGCCGTACTGGTAGTCGGCCGACTACGACTCGCCTGGGGCACACCAACCGGAACCGCTGCGGACACGTTGCAGGGCACCTGGACGGGCGTGTTCGAGCGGCGCCAGGGACGCTGGGGCCTCGCGCACGAGCACGAGTCGTTTCGGCGATAGCCGCGCATCCTGGCCCGCTTTGCCCGCGATGCGCGGGCGCTGAGCCATCCAGCCTCACGCGGCCAATGCAGTCGCCACAGGTACGAGCCGACTGAGAAAATGGCCCCAGCCGAACGGATAGTCGCTGATATCCGCCGCCCGCTCGAAGCCGGCATGTACGAGGGTGAGGCGCGTTTGCCCGCCCACGGGCTCCAGATCGAAGCTGATCTGCTGCACAGGCACCGCCGGATCACCACGCCAGTCCGGCCAGTCCACCACCAGGCGCCGATCGGGAACCAGTTCCAGGATCCGGGTTGGACCGCCCAGCACGTCGCGGCCTTCGATCTGATACTTCCATCCGAACTCGAAGCGCCCGCCGACCCGTGGTTCGACGACAGCGGCAGCGGCGATCCAGCGGTTCAGCGCCTCCGGCTCGGTCAGCGCCCTGAATACGGCCGACGGCGCCGCGTCGATCAGGATGCTGTAGCGGATCTCCGGTGACGGGTCGGCGAAGTCCGGGCGCAGCAGCTCCGCACCCGTCAGGTGCGCCCCCAGGTTTCCGAACGCCAGCCTCCAGAAATCGTCGATCAGTTCTTTCTCGCGGGGCTGGCCCAGGGCACGCTCCCCAGTGTGATGCACCGTTACCGCCGTGACGGGCCCGGAAGGGGCCGGGGTACCGCTGTCGAATGATGCCGCAGCCAGGGCGACGGAGACCTCGGTAGGTACGCCGAAGAGGTTCCAGGTAAACGCGAGCGACCGATCGGCGACCAGCCGTACGAGCCGCTGATCGGCATCGGCTGCCGTCGGAAGCCCCAGGGTGTATTTGCCCCAGAACCGATATTTGCCACCGACACTCGGCTCGACCTCCACATGCTCGGCGAACCAGCTACGGAGTTCCCCGTCGTCGATCAGAGCGCGGTAGACGCGATCCGGCGATCCCATCAGCTTGGTCGAGAACTCATGAACCCAGGTCATCTGCTTTTATCCCTTCCGGCGGGGGGCAGGTTTGGTCTCCGCTTCGACATACCGCTTGAGGTCCATCAGTCGAGCTGCCCAGAAGACGCGGTAATGTGTGAGCCATTGCTCGACGGTGCGGAGCGGCTCCGGATCGAGGGCATAGATCCGCGATTGAGCCACCCGCCGCTCCGTCACCAACCCCGCCTGGCGGAGCACCCGAACGTGGCGCGAGACCGCCGGCCGGCTGACCGGAAAGAGATCGGCAATTTCGCCGGCCGAGAGCGGGCCGCGCCGGAGAGCGTCGAGAATGGCGCGGCGGGTAGGGTCGGCGATGGCATCGAAGACGGGCGTCGGCTTTTGCGTAACCATTTGGTTACAAACTACCGATCGCCGCGCCGCCCGTCAAGGCGTCGCAATGGCGTGGCCCTTGTCGCAGCATTAGCTTGCTAGGATAGGATCGTGGTGATTTGCGCTGATTGCGGCCACGTTAAACAAACGCTAAAACGCCGCCCGGGGCCGTTTTAGCCTCGGGTTTCGTGTTTTCGGAGGCCAGATGCCAACGCTCAAAGATCTGATTGCCGACGGCGCCGTCCACGTCTTCGATGGGGCCATGGGGACGATGCTGTACGGCCGAGGCGTCTTCCTCAACGTCTGCTTCGACGAGCTGGCGGCGCGGCAACCTGACCTGGTCCGCGACATTCATCGCGAATACGTCCGGAACGGCGCCGAGCTGATCGAAACGAACACCTTCGGCGCCAATCCGTTCAAGCTGGCGCACTACGGACTGGCCGACGAAACCGAGAAACTGAATGCGGCGGCGGCCGTGGTGGCGCGCGAAGCAGCCGACGGTCGCGCGGCCGTGGTCGGAGCAATCGGGCCGCTGGGGGTCCGACTCGAGCCCCTCGGCGAAACCTCCGCTGCGGAGGCCGAGTCGGCCTTTGCACGGCAAGCGGCCGGCCTGGTGGCCGGCGGCGTCGACGGATTCATCCTCGAAACCTTCAGCGATCTCGAGGAGGCGCGCGCTGCCCTGGCCGGGATCCGCCGGGTCAGCGACCTGCCGATCGTGGTCCAGATGACGGTCGGACAGGACGGGCGCACCGCGTACGGCAGCGAGCCCGAGGCGTTCGGCCCGGCCCTGGAAGCCGCCGGCGCCGACGTGATCGGCGTCAACTGTTCGGTCGGTCCGCAGACCATCCTTGAAGTGGTCGAGCGGCTCGCCCCGGTGGTCCGGGTGCCGATCTCGGCCCAACCCAACGCCGGCCTGCCCCGCGAAGTGGGCGACCGCAAGATCTACATGGCGAGCCCCGAGTACATGGCGGAGTACGCCCGCCGGATGGTGGAGGCGGGCGCCCGGTTCGTCGGCGGCTGTTGTGGAACCACCCCAGACCACATCAAGACCATCAAGAACTTCGTCAAGTCGGTCGCTCCGCATCAGGTGGTCGTGGCGGAGCCGGCGGGGCCGGTCGTCGGGGGCGTCGAGCCGACCCCGCTGGCCGAACGCTCACGCTACGGCGCCAAGCTGGCGCGGGGCGAGTTCATCACGACCGTGGAGATCGTGCCTCCCCGCGGTACCGACCCGACGCCGATGCTGGAGCAGTGCCGGGCGCTCAAGGCCGCCGGCGTCGACGCCGTCAATGTGCCCGACGGCCCCCGCGCGCAAAGCCGGATGGGAGCGCTCTTGTCGGGGCTGATGATCGAGCAGCAGGTCGGCATCGAATCGGTGGTCCACTACGCCTGTCGCGACCGCAACCTGCTCGGCATGCTGAGCGACCTGCTGGGCGCCGCCGCGGCCGGGCTCCGCAATCTGCTCCTGGTCACCGGCGACCCGCCCAAGATGGGCCCCTACCCCGACGCGACCGCCGTCTTCGACATCGATGCCATCGGCCTCGCCAATCTGGTGAGCCAACTCAACCGCGGGCTCGATCCGGGCAGAAATCCGCTGGGCAAGCCGACGCAGTTCGTGATCGGCGTGGGCGTGAACCCGGCGGCCGTCGACCCCGACCGCGAGCTTCGGCGGCTCGCCTGGAAGGTCGAGGCCGGCGCGGAGTTCGCCATCACGCAACCGGTCTTCGACTTGGACCAGCTCGACCGCTTCCTCAAACAGGTCGAATCGTTCCGGCTGCCGATCATCGCCGGGATCTGGCCGCTGGTCTCGCTCCGGAACGCCGAATTTCTGGCCAACGAGGTGCCGGGGGTGACGGTGCCGGCTGGGATCCTGGACCGGATGCGCGTGGCCAGCGAACGCGGCAAAGAGGCGGCGCTGGCGGAAGGGGTGGCGATCGGCCGCGAGATGCTTGCTGCCGTGCGGGACCGGGTCCAGGGCGCGCAAGTTTCCGCGCCACTCGGCCGAGTCCCGGTAGTGCTCGACGTACTCGGCGGCTCCGCATCACGGTAGGCGGTGCGGCTTGCTGGACGAGCGGGCGGGCGGGCGGCGACTACAACCGCGCCGTCGCTCCGAAGCCGATCTCGAAGGAGGGCGTCTGCTGCGGGAGAGTGCGCTGCCGAAGTTCGAACTGCAGCGTCCAGCGCCTATCGAGATCGAACTCGAATCCTTCCATGGCATGGAGGGTCGGCCGGACCAACCCGCCGCAGCAGACGACGATCCCGCCCCTCCTCCGACGACGGGCCGAAGCCGTCTCTGCGTAATCTCCTGGGCGGCGAACACTTCCGCGATGCCGAACGTGGTTCGCCTGAACACGAGACTGGTACTGTGAATCGCCGTGATCTGCGGAACTACCGTCAAGCCGTTGGGAGAGTGACGGTGGTATCGAAGTGTCCCGACAAAACCCGTTCGCTGATGTGGCCCACCGAGTATAGTGAGCCCACTGACCAACTCGAGACCACGGTCTCGTTGCGCCTCGACTGCGGTGGCACAGCAGACGACAGCGACAGCGGCACCGATGACGATACGAGTCAGGGTTGAACGCGAAACCGTTATGCCGGGCTGCAACAGACCATTTACCATCGATAACCTGGATTAAGACAACAGCTACGTCGATTACTGCACAGGCTCGATTGCTACTCTGTTCTCCGGACCCAACGAAAAGCTTCTGATAAGCTGCGACAAAGGCCATGGAGTGTCAACACAGGTTAGGGGCGAGTTCCCGCCGATCGCACCGCTCCTCCGGACAGGTGACTGAGCCGCGACGTCCGGCGGCGGTGCTCGACCTGTTCAGCGCCGGATGAACCGGAAGCGCGCGGGGATAGCACTCGACTCGAGGGTCTGCTCGACCAGGAACCCGGTGGCGGTCCGTTCGTAGTCGGCCACGCGGCCTTCCAGATACTCCGACATGAAGCGGCCGCGGTTGGCGCCCTGCGACACGACTCGGCCATGGTCGAACCAATTCGACCAACTGTCGAATGCGAACTCGCTCTCAGGTATAGTGACCCGGCGCGCGTCGACCTGCACGCGGACCTGCTGACGATACCAGTTGGTGGTCGTGTCGATCTCGAGCCGTCCACTGATCGCCGTCACCCGGAAATCGAAGAGGTCGCCCCGGTCGTTCCCCACCTGCCCCTGCTCCACCAGACCGGGAAGCGCCACCCCGTTGACCTCCGCAAGATCATGGATCACCCGCGCCGGCACTTCGACCGTGGCGGTGGCCGTCTTCCCACCGCTTGCTGCGGTGACGACCGCCGTTCCCGGCATGCCGGGCGTGACATTGCCATCGACGACGAGCACGACGTTCGCCGCGTCGGTCGACCAGCTGACGGCCCGGCCGACCAGTTCGACGCCGCCAGATCCAAAGACCCGTGCCGCGAGGGTGGCGGACTGGCCCAGGCCGAGTCGAAGCTGACTCCGGTCCAAGACGAGGTGATCGACCGGCAGGTTCGCAATCGGCAGGAAGGCCACCGTGACCGAGAGGGGGGCATCGGCGCGCAGGATGCAGGTATCGGTCGTAGTAGCCGCGCAGTCGTCGCCCCAGCCGGTAAAGGCGTGTCCGGCCGCGGGCACGGCTTTGAGCACGACGTTGGCCCCCACGGCTACCGCGGCGGCGCAGCTGTTTCCGGTGGCGCCGTCGACGATGGCGCAAGCGAGGCCGGACGGCGTGATGGTCACCGTCCCGCTGCCCGGCCCGGCGGCAAAGACCGCGACGGCCACCAGTTCATCCGGCTCGACCGGATCGCCACACGCCGAAAGAGCGGCAGCCAACGCTGCCGTGCACACCAACTGTCCGATCCGCCATCCCTGCCCTGCCATGCCCATGGTGCCTTCCACGTTCGAGATCAGCGCCGGACCATTCGGCCCGGCTTACAGATCAAATCTCGACGTCGGGACTTACGGGACACTTACGGCGGCACCGGACCGTATTCCAGCCCGGTAAACGATTGGAAGGCAACGAGATAGGAGAGCGTCTTCCGGGCTGATTACAGCCGACCGATCAGTCGGATCCGCCCCGGGACTGGACCGAGCAGCCGGAAGCAACCGTCTGGCCCCGCTCCTCCAGGATGGCCGAGTCGCCCCGGGTGTGCCATCGAAGGGAGCTGTTGGCAAAAAGGGCCCCGGATGCCGCCTGCTGCGGACGCAGGGTATACCAGCGCCCGTTCCAGCGCACCTCGACGGTGCCGTCGTCTGCGTAGTTCGTCTCGATGGTCCGGTCACCCGTGCATCGGTAGGTCACGGCACCGCGCCAAGGCTTGGCCCGATCGGGCTCGGCCGGCGGCGTGGGCGGCGCGGCACGATCGACGTCTGTGGGGGGAGGCGGGGTAACGGGTGGCGCCTGATTCGGCAGCGGTGTCGTCTCCGGCGGCGCACCTGCCGAGCAAGCAGCGGCAGCCAGTAACAGAATGGGGATGAGAGTTCGCATCGGACACCTTCCGGCAAAAAGGAGCGGGGCCGCCTGGCCCTTCATCAATAGACAGACGGCCCACCCTCCTCGCAATGGCACACCTACCAACGGTCGGGGCGTCCCTCCGAGAGTTCGCGGCTCGGCGGCCCCAATCGCGCCGCCATCTCGGCCAGTCGGATGAACTCGGCGCGATATCCCTCGGCGTCGGCACCCTTGGCCCCGCGAGCCGCCGCGATCACGCTATCAAACGAGGCATTGCCCTTGTGCTCGGAATCCCGGAGCAGCATGCCAAAACCGGCCACGGCGCCGGCAAAGCGAAAATCGGCAGAGGGGCGAGCGGTTTCCTGCCGCACCACGTGCTCGATCAGCCTGCTCGCCGACCCTTCGGGCCGCTGGTAGCGGACCTTGACGGTAAACCAGTCATCGGAGCCGCCGGCTGTGCGGGACCGCTGATACTTGAGCGGATCGACCGAACCGCCCTGATCGCTGCCGTCGACCGGCACGATTTCATACAGCGCCGTCACGGAGTGCCCCGCCCCCATCTCGCCGGCATCCTTGGTATCGTCGTTGAAGTCGCGATCGGCCAGCAGGCGATTCTCGTAGCCCACCAACCGGTACGACTTGACCCGGGCCGGGTTGAACTCGACCTGGATCTTCACATCCTTGGCCACCGTGTGGAGCGTGGCGCCAAGTTCCTGCACGAACACCTTCTTGGCCTCGAGCAGGTCGTCGACGTAGGCGTAGTGGCCGTTCCCCTTGTTGGCCAGCTGCTCCATCTTGGCGTCTTTCAGATTGCCGGTGCCGAAGCCAAGCACGGTCAGGAACACGCCACCCTGGCGTTCGGTTTCGATCAGACGGACCAGTTCACCCTCGCTCGACGCGCCGACATTGAAGTCGCCATCACTCGCGAGAATAACGCGGTTGTTGCCTTCGCGAGCAAAGTGTTCCCGGGCCACCTGGTAGGCGAGCTTGATTCCGGCGCCGCCGGCCGTCGATCCACCCGCCTGGAGTTGCTCCAGTGCGTCGAGGATCCGCGTCTTCTCGCGCCCGCTGGTCGATGGCAACACGACACCTGCGGCACCTGCGTAGACGACGATGGCGACTCGATCACTGTCTCGCAGTTCATTGACGAGCAGGCGAAACGCGGCTTTGACGAGCGGCAGCTTGTCGGGGCTCGACATCGACCCACTGACGTCGATCAGGAAGACGAGGTTGCTGGGTGGGAGGTTCTCGAGCGGCAACCGATCGGTCTGGAGCCCGATCAGTGCAAGCCGATGATTCGAGTTCCAGGGCGACCGGGCCAGTTCGGTCGTCACGGCAACCGGGTGCCCACCACGCGGCGCGGCGTAGTCGTAGCGGAAATAGTTGATCATCTCCTCGACGCGGACCGCGTCTTTGGGCGGCAGGCGTCCTTCCTTGAGGAAGCGGCGCACATTTCCGTAGCTGCCGGCATCGACATCGACGGCAAAGGTCGAGAGCGGCTGACGGGTCGGCGAGGTCCAGTCGTTGTCCCGGAAATGACGATACTCCTCGGTATTGAAATCGCGCAGCAGGTACGGGGCGGCCGCCACCGACTGGACGGCCCGCAACTTTTCCGATCGCGGTGATACCGGGCGCGCCTCCGCTATCACCAGATCATCCAGACTGACCGGAACCGGTGCAAGGACGAAATCGACGGTTCGACGTTGTCCACTTCCAAGGTCAATTCGTCTCCGTTCGAGGACATATCCGACGGCGCGGACCGTCAGGTCGACGGGGCCGGCCGGCACGCCGGTCAGGACATACCGACCGGCCCGATCGGTCGATGTCCGGGCCCCGCTCCCTTCGACGGTCACTCTGGCGCCGGCGATCGGGGCCGCATTGGGGTCGCGGACAAAGCCCTCGATGGTGCCCACCGGGCTTTCGCGGGTTTCGGGGGTCGCACCCAGAAACAGTCCAGCCAACAGGGCCAACGACGTGGTGCCTCGCATGGGATCTCCATAATGTGGGGTCCGGGAGATGCACCCATGCCGCGAAGTTGCACAGTTCGCCGACGGCGAAAGGGGCAGCCAGGACGCCTTCACCAGGGGCCGCCGTTCTGGCTATGTTAGGGGGTTACCGACGATTACCTCTGGAGTCCAGTATGTCCAGCATCGCAGCCCCGACGCCCGCGCTGTCCGTCCTCTCGGAAGAAGAGCAATTGTTCCGTGATACGGTCCGCGATTTTGCCGAGACGGAGATCAAGCCGCACGTCATGGAAATGGACGAGGCCGGCAAGTTCCGCCCCGACCTCATTGCCAAATTCTTCGACCTGGGGTTGATGGGCATCGAGGTGCCCGAGGAGCATGGCGGGGCCGGCGGTTCGCTCTTCATGGCAACGCTCGCGATCGAAGAAATGGCCCGGGTCGACGCGTCGGCGGCCATCTATGTCGACGTCCACAACACCCTGTTCAACAACGCCATTCTCCGCTGGGCCACCGACGAGCAGAAGGCACGCCTCTTCCCGCGGACCACGACCGACCTGCTGGGTGCCTACGCCCTGTCGGAACCAGCCAGTGGCAGCGACGCCTTCGCGCTCCAGTGCAAGGCCGACAAAGTGGGCGACGACTGGGAGATCACCGGCCGGAAGTTCTGGATCACCAATGGCGCTGAAGCCGGAATCTTCATCGTCTTTGCCAACACCGACTTCTCGAAGGGGTACAAGGGCATCACGGCGTTCCTGGTCGAGCGCGACTTTCCCGGTTTCTCGATCGGCAAGAAAGAGAACAAGCTCGGTATTCGTGCCTCCAGCACGACGGAACTGATTCTCGAGGGGTGTAAGGTCCCCGCGGCCAACGTGCTGGGTCCGGTGGGGGTCGGCTACAAGGTGGCGATCGAAACGCTCAACGAGGGCCGGATCGGGATCGGCGCTCAGATGATCGGCATTGCCCAGGGAGCGCTCGACGCCTGCGTGCAGTACATCCAGGAGCGGAAGCAGTTCGGCAAGGCCATCGCCGATTTCCAGGGTGTCCAGTTTCAGATTGCGCAAATGAAAGTCGAGCTGGAGGCTGCGCGCCTGCTGGTCTATAATGCGGCGCGCCTCAAGGATCAGGGGCAGCCGTTTACCGAAGAGGCCGCCATGGCCAAGCTGTTCTCGTCGCAGGTCGCCAATCGAACCGCCGGGCAGGCGCTCGAGCTTTTTGGCGGATATGGCTACTCCAAGGAGTATCCCGCGGAAAAGTTTTACCGCGACGCCAAAATTGGCACGATTTATGAGGGGACCAGCAACATGCAGCTGCAGACCATCGCGAAGGCGATGTTGCGATAGTGAATGTCCGAGGCCCGCGGCCGTGTCACCCCGCGGAAAGGGCGGGGTAATGGCGGGAACGAGCTGGGGATGGATCTGCGTCAGCGGCCTGATGGCCGCGAGTGGTACGCTCGCCGCCCAACCTCAGGCTGCGCGTGTTGCGGTTGACGATCCGGCAGCGGCTTCGATATCCCTCAGTACCCAACTCGAATCGTGGTTCACTGAAGCCAACCGGCGCGCTCCCGGCACCTGGGGCATAGCCATCGCGGACCAGCAGGGCCGCCTGGTCTGGGGTATTCAGCCCACCAGACCGATGATTCCCGCCTCCACCATCAAAGTGCTCACCACCGGGTTTGCCCGGAGCGTACTCGGCAGCGATGCCCGGAATTCGACCCGTGTGGTCGGGGACGGCCGAGTCGATCCGGCAACCGGGATCTGGCAGGGCACCTGGGCGCTGGAGCTGAACGGCGATCCGAGCCTCGAGCATCAGGGGACGGCGGTCACGAGTCTGACCGATCTGGCGATCCAGCTGGCCGATCGGGGGATCCGCCGATTACTTGGCCAGCTCAAAGTCGTCAGTGCGAGTGGTGAGGCCGAGGCACTCTTCCCCGCGACGTGGTCAGCCCGGCATCAGGGGCGAGTCTTCGCACCACCGGTCGGCAATCTGACGGTTCATGACAATCTGGTCATCGCGACAGTCGCGCCGGGACGAGTGGGGCAGCCGGTCCGGCTGGCCTCGACCGCTCCGGCGGGGGCGGCGCGTCTCTTCTCGGTGACGGCCAAGACGGTGGCCGGGCGTCGGTCCCAGCTGCGCATCGAAGCGCTGCCCGACGGGCGCTACCGCGTTGCCGGTACGCTGGGCGCCCGGGCTGGTTCTCGCGGCCTGGCCCGCGCGGCAACCGACACGCGGGTCTTGCTGGAGGCGATGTGGTCGCACGCGCTCGAGCAGGCGGGGATCGAGTGGACCCCAAGCGATGCGATCGGATCCGCGCTGCCGGGCACCACGGTGATGGCCGAAGTTCAGTCGCCGGTTTTCGACTCGGTGGCAAGTGAAGTAAATCGGCGCAGCCTGAATCTCGGCGCGGAATTGCTGCTGCACTGGGCAGCGCGTGGGGATCCGGTGCCCGCCGATCGTCTTACTGCTCATGTACAGCAGATCACGGGCGACTACACCGGTGTCCGCATCGTGGACGGCAGCGGTCTTTCCGACCTCAATCGGGTCTCGCCGATGACGTTCGTGTCGTATCTGGCCCGCTTCCCCCAGCACCCGGGCGGGCGGAACTTCCCAATGCTGCTGCCGCCCAACGGATCCGGCACGCTGCGCCGGCTGGGCAGCGGCCTGCCGCAGAGCGGCGTGGTTCGCGCCAAGACCGGCACGCTGGGCAACGTCGCGTCGCTGGTGGGGTATCTCGGCCGGCCGGACGGCGTGCTGGTGATTTCGCTGATCTACAACGGAGCGAGCGTGTCGGCTGCACGGCAAGCCCAGTGGACGCTGTTCCGCCAGCTGGGCGCGGAAGGGGTCGTGATTCCCTCCGATTCGGCGGTAGTGGACGTCTTTGGCGGTGAGCCGAGGGGCGATCGATGAATCGACGGCGCTGGTTGATTTCCGCTTTGGCGACGCTGGCCGTCTCGGTCGGTGTGGCCGTGGGCGCGACGGCGCAGGATCCCGGGCTGGCGGGGCGATGGACGGCCACGTTCACCGTGGACGACGGCTCCGGCGGAACCAAGACGGTAACCGGGACGATCGTGGCGGTGCAGACCCGTCCGGGCCAGCCGGTTCGGGGCAGCTACCGGATTCCCTTCTCCACCGTCGGACTGGGTCCTGATGCGGCCCCGGCCACGCTCCAGGCCACCCGCGGCGATGCGGTTCGGATCGTCCTCAATCCCAATGGCGAATCCGGCCAGGCCGAGTTGACCGGCAGCTGGAAAGCCGGCGCCATCGAGGGCGAATGGCGCTGGGTGGGCGGCCCCAAGGCCGCCAGCGGGCGCTTTACGCTCCGCCGGTAGGGTCCAACCCGCCGATCGTTCAAGACACCGAACGATTTTCCCCCGATCTTCCATTCCGATCCGAGGCCCCGCACCCGCGGGGCTCGCGTGCTTTTCCGGGATGGCTTCATGGGCGCACTGGGCTGTTACTGTCTGCTGACTGCGATCGTACTCGGCGCTCAGAATCCCCCCTCGACAACCGTTCCAGATCCCGTCGCCATCGTCAACGTGACCACCATCACGATGAGCGACAGCCTGCGTCGTCCGGCTCAGACGGTGCTCGTTGCCAATGGGATGGTCGTGGCAGCCGGCCCGGGATCAGAGATCGCCATTCCGAGCGGCGTCCGCCGGGTGGATGGGCGCGGCAAGTTCCTGATCCCTGGGCTTGCCGACATGCATGTCCACTTCGGGCGGAGCGACTCGGTCAACCGGGCATTGGGACTGCTCTTCGTGGCTCACGGGGTCACCACCGTCTTCAACATGCGTGGTTCCCCCGACCATCTCCGCCTCCGCGAGCAGTTTGCCACGGGCGCCAGACTCGGCCCCACGATGGTTACCACCGGACCGATCTGGAACGATTCGCTGCTGACGTTTGCCGACGGTGAGCGAATCGCCCGCGAGGACGCTGCCGCCGGATACCAGTACATCAAGGTCTACAATCAGCTGAGCCGCCCGGCATACTGGGGCATCGTTTCCACGGCCCGGAGGCTCGGCATCCCGGTCGTCGGACATGTGGTCAGGGGCCTTGGCCCGGATGGGCTCAACCGATGCGAGCCTACCAGGATTGTCTGTTTCTGCGCTTCATGCCTCGAGACGACGCTGACCTCAGGCCAGGCGAACATCGTGCACATGGAAGAAGTGATGTACGGTCACTTCAACCATCACGCCACCAAGAATCGCCGCAGAGCAAGCGACCTGACCCCGGAGATTCCTGCGCTGGCGCGTCGAGTGGCCCGTTCGGGGATCCGGGTAACACCCACGCTCGAAGTCTTCCTCAACATTCCGCGGCAACTGGACAGCCTGCCTCAGCTGATGGCAGGCGACGAGATGCGAATGGTACCGCCCGGCATGCGGGGATCGTGGGGCGTGGGCACCAATCCGTACCATCGCGCTTTCAGCCAAGACGATGCCGCTGCGTTCTGGGAAGCTGGCGACTTTGCCAAAGCGCTGGTGAAAGGGTTTCATGACGCCGGTGTGCAGCTGCTGGCCGGGACGGATGTCGGCGTTCCCGCGGTCGTTGCGGGGCCGTCCCTGCACCGGGAACTCCAGCACTTCGTGGCGGCCGGTTTGTCTCCCTATGAGGCGCTGCTCACGGCAACCCGGAATCCGGCGGCGTTCATCGATGATCCGACCCACCGTGGCATCATCAGCGTCGGCAGTCGGGCCGATCTGGTGCTGCTCGACGCCGATCCGTTGCAGGAGATCGGCAACGTCGGACGGATCGCCGGTGTCATGGTTCGCGGGCGCTGGCTCCCCGGGGCCGAGCTACGGCGGATGGTAGATTCCCTGATCGCCTCGTATCCTTGAGGCTACCCGTTCGACGCTCGAGTGTTCATGGACGCAATTCCGGGAAAGATCGGCTATCACGAGGTACAGGCCTCCGGCTTCGTGCTCACCGAAGCGGGGTATGCTCCGCACGCCGAGCGGCCGTGGCACATCCATGACATGGCCGAGTTCTGTTTCATGCTGGATGGATCGCTGACCGAAACGGTTGGACGACAATATCTATCCTGCCGTCGGTTCGACGTGACCTTCAAGCCGGCGGGAGAGTCCCACGAGTGCCGAGTCGGTGGTACGGGTGCCAGGTACCTGGCGGTGGGAGTGCCGCCGCTGCGCCTGGAGGGCGATCGCGCCATCGAGCAGGCCCTGAGCGCTCCGATGCATTTCGTCAACAGCACGCTGCTGGAGCTGGGGCTTCGGATCTGCCGCGAGCTCGAGCAGCCGGACGACCTTACCGGCCTCGTACTCGAGGGGATTGCCCTGGAACTGATGGTCCATGCATCGCGCGCCAACCAACTGGCGCAGCGATCCGGACGGCCGGCCTGGGTCGAAACGGCGCGTGACATCCTCCATGATTCGTTTACGGCACCGCTCGGCCTTCGCCGTCTGGCCGGCGAGGTCGGTATCCACCCCGCGCATCTGACCGCGGTATTCCGGCAGGAGTTCGGGTGTTCGGTCGGCGAGTATATCCGCAGCTTGCGGATCAACTACGCCCGTCAGCTAATGGCCCGACCCGATCGTTCGCTTGCGGAGGTTGCCCTGACGGCCGGGTTCGCGGATCAGAGTCACTTTACCCGCCTCTTCAAGCGACACACAGGGACGACACCGGCCCGGTATCGTCGCAGCCCTGGAGCGCACCGTCCGGACTGAGGACGCCGTTCGTTCCAGAGCGCCGTCCGGGATACAAGACACCGCCCGATCGCGGGTGTAGCATTAGCGGCGCCGACCGTTCCTGCAACAGTCCGAGGATCCATGCAGCGACTGCCCCTCCGCCGATGGCGCATCGGTGGTTCCATCTTCGCATCACTGATTCCGGCTCTGCTCGTGGCCCAGCAGCTTCCGCCGGTCGACCGATTCATGCTGCTCGACAGTGCCAACGCTGCCAGCCGACAGAGCGACCATGCGACGGCGGCGCGTCTCTACCAGCGACTTGCCGCCGATCACCCCACCGATGGGGAGATGTGGTACAAGTACGCCTTCGCCTCGTTCTATGCGAGCGGCCGACGGGACTTCACGTCCGGGGCAGCGCAGGCCGTCGAGCACGGTACCTTTTTCTTCCGTGAACGGTTTGCGCATGAACTGGCCAAGGCGGCCGCTCTGCGGGGCGACCGGGCAGCAGCGTTCGATTGGATCCGTCGCGCACTCGGCTGGCGATACACCCCCCGCACCAACCTGGCAACGGATACCATCTTCCGGGCCTACCGCAGCGACCCCGAGTTTCGCGAGTTAGCGGGAATGCTGCCGGACCGTCCGTTTACGCGCGACGAGGGATATCGGTACGACGTCCGGTTCCTCGTCGGCGAAGCGAAGCGACTTCATGCCAGCTTCAAGCGGCAGGCATTCTCTCCCCGGTTCGACTCCCTCGCATCGGCCATCGAAGCGCGGATTCCGTCGCTGACGGAGCGGCAGTTCGCGGTGGAGTTGCAACGACTGGTGGTCGCGCTGGAGGATGGGCACACTCGGGTCGCGCCGCCGCCGACGGCTCGCCAGCTGCCGCTCGATCTCTACCTCTTCGACGACGGTATCTACGTGGTTGGCGGGACCGATGCCGGGACGGAGCTGATCGGGAGCCGGATTCTCCGATTCGGACGGCGCAGCGCAGAAGAGGTCATCGCAGACCTGCCCGACCTGGTCAATCGCGACAACGACATGGGACTCAAATGGGTCGGCGCCTGGACCCTGACGATCCTCGACTATCTCGACGCCCTCGGCGCTTCGGATTCGCCCGACTCCGTCAGTCTGACGATCCGCGACCGAACCGGGCGAACCCGCGATGTGCGCCTGGCGGGCAATCCACTTCGGAGCCAAGCCCCGGCCAAGCTGGGCCCGGCACCGGGCCAGGACACCGCAACGCCCCTCTACCTGCGCAATGTACGGACGCCCTACTGGTTTACGCCGTTGCCCGAGGCGGCGGCGGTCTACTTCCAGTTCAATCAGGTCGCGGAACTGGCGGATGAACCGCTCGTTCGCTTTGCGCCACGGCTTCGCGCAGCCGTCACGGACCCGGCGGTGCGGCATCTGATCGTCGACGTCCGCCACAATACCGGCGGCAACAGTTTTCTCTTTCCCCCGTTGCTCCGCCTGATCGCTGCGTTCCAGGATGCCGACCCTGAGCACCGGGTCTTCTACTTGACGAGTCGACATACCTTCTCCGCAGCCCAGAACTTCTCGACCAACGTCGACCGTCTGACGGACGCCATCTTCGTCGGCGAGCCAACCGGTTCGAGTCCCAACTTCGTCGGCGAAGGCCCCAACTTCTTTACCCTGCCCTACAGCGGCATTCGAGTGACGATTTCCAACTGGTATCACCAGTTCTCGTTCTGGCCGGACAGCCGTCAAGCCATCATTCCGGAGATCCCGATCGCCGTCCGATCGGTCGACTATTTCGCCGGCAGGGATCCCGTGATGGACGCAGTGCTCGCCATTGCCGTGGCGCGAGGCCGCTCTAGGTGACCGACAGGACCGAGGCACCACGCGATCAGGGCGGGCTTGCCCGGGTACTAGGCCCGCTCGGGGCAACCAGCATCGTGATCGGCGGTATCATCGGCTCGGGCATCTTCATATCACCGGCCATCGTGGCTCGCGAGATCGGCTCTCCGACGGGTGCGCTGGCGGTCTGGATCGTCGCAGGGCTGATCGCGGCCTGTGGCGCGCTCTGCTTTGCCGAGCTGGCGTCGGCCGTGCCGGAAACGGGGGGACAGTACGTCTTCCTGCGGCGGGGCTATCGCTCACGGCTGCTGGCGTTTCTCTTCGGCTGGGCCATGTTCTTCGCCTCGTTTACCGGAGCAATCGCAGCGGTGGCGACGGCCTTTGCCGAGTATGCCGGATACTATCTGGAGCAGGTGATCCCGTACGGACCGAGCGAGAAGCGGGCCGTTGCGATCGGCCTGATCCTCTTCCTTACCGTCATCAACTACCTCAGCGTTCGCCTGGCCGGCACGGTCCAGAACGTAGCGACCGGCCTCAAGCTCCTGGCGCTGGCCGGGGTGATTGCCGTCTGCCTGCTGCTCGACGCCCCGGCCACCTCGTCCGTCGCGACGGCGACCGCTGTGCCGCAATCGGGCGGCAGTCTCCTTGCCGCATTCGGCACCGCACTCATTCCGGCGCTGTTTGCCTATAACGGGTGGACCTACTCGGCCTACGTGGCCGGGGAGGTGAGGAATCCTGAGCGGACGCTGCCGTTCTCGATCCTGGCCGGCATCGCCATCGTTCTCGTGGTCTACCTCGCGCTCAACCTGGCGCTGCTGCGGGTGCTTCCGTTCGAGGATCTGCAGTCGACCAACCGACCGGCGGCGCTGGCCATGGAGCGTCTGCTGGGTCCCGTGGGCGGGGGCCTGACCGCGCTGGCGGTGATGATATCGACGTTCGGCACCGCCAATGCCGTGCTGCTGTCCTGCACGCGCACCTATTACGCGATGTCCAAGGACGGATTGTTCTTCAAAGCGCTCGAACGAATCCATCCACGCTACCGGACGCCGGCAAACGCCATCCTGGTCCAGGGCGTCCTGGCCTCGCTGTTTGCGTTGTCCGGCAGTTTCGAAACGATCCTCACCTACTACGCCTTCGTCGACTTCCTCTTCTGCGCTCTGGCCGTCTGGGCTGTCGTGATGCTGCGCAAGCATGAGCCTGATCTTCGCCGACCGTATCGCCTGTGGGGTTATCCGCTCACCCCGCTGGTCTTTGCCGCCTTCAGCGTCTGGTACCTGATCAACACGCTGATCCAGCGACCGCTCGAGTCGGCCGTCGGAATTGTACTGACGCTGTCCGGCGTGCCGTTCTACCTCTATTGGACCCGTCGGGCCGCCATCCGACGGAAGGACGCGCTGTCATGAGTCACGTTACTCGCTCCGGCCCGACCGGCGCCGATGCTCGCGTCATGCCATCGGAGAGTCTTGCCTTGGTTCGCCGCATCGAGGCGGAGACGCGCACGCTCTCGCCGCGCGCGCTGGCCGACCGGATTGCGACACTGGTCGAGACGCACGATACCTGGCGAACCCGGTGCCTCAATCTGATGCCCGCGGAGAACACGACCAGTTTGGGCGCTCGGGCGCTCCGGTCGAGCTACATCGCAACCCGCGCAACCGAGGGATTCCCCGGCGCCAAGGAGTGGCCCCGTGGTCACGACGCTCATATCGACGAGATCGAAGCGATCCTGATTGCAATCTGTCGCCGGCTGTTCCGGGCCGAGTATGTCGAGTGGCGGACTACCAGTACCACGATGGCGAATGCGGTGGCGCTGTTTGCGCTGACCGAGCCCGGCGACACGATCATGACCCAGAGCATGCGGGGCGGCGCCAACTGGAACTACAATGCCATGGCGATCCCGAAGCTGCGTGGCCTCAAGGTGGAGCCGATCCCGGAGGCGAAGCACTTCGGTATCGACGTGGACGCTCTGGCACCGATTGCCCGGCGAGTCCGGCCCAAGTTCTTCGTGATCGGCGGCACCAAAATCCTGTTTCCCTATCCGCTCGCCGAGCTGCGACAACTCGCCGACGAGATCGGCACCCGGATTCTCTACGATGCGGCGCACGTCAGTCTGCTCATCTCGGCCGGCCTGTTCCAGGACCCGCTCGCCGAGGGCGCCGACATCATGTCGACAGGCACACACAAGATCATGGGGGGACCGATCGGCGGCCTCAGCGTCACCAACGACGCGGAAATTGCCCGTCGGATGCTCGAGCTCACCTTCCCTCCCTTCGTCCAGACTCATGATCAGGGCCAATACGCGGCTACAGCGTATGCCTTTGCCGAGATGCTCCAGCACGGCCCGGCGTACGGCCGCCAGGTGGTTGCCAATGCCCAGGCACTAGCCCACGCGCTGGTAGAGGAGGGATTCGACGTGCTGGGTGCTGCGCAGGGCTTTACCCGGACCCACCAGGTTCTGGTCGACCTCCGGGTCTACGGCGCCCTGCCGGTCGCGCTCGCCTGCGAGGCGGCGAACATTCTGCTGCCGGTAACCAATCTGCCCAAGGGCGTCGATGGCGAGGCCGAGTTGGGGACCAGAATCTCGGTCCAGGAGGTAACCCGCCAGGGTATGAAGGAGCACGAAATGGCGCGGATCGCACAGCTGATCAGCCAGCTCGTTCGCCACCAACGCTCGAGCAGCGTGGTGGCTGCATCCGTGGCAGAACTCGTAGCTCAGTTCCCCTTCGTCCGCTACAGCTTCGACGCCTAGGGGCGTCACTCCAGCTTCCCGAGCCCCCGGACGCCAGCCCGCGTCCGGGGGCTCGAATGCGTTGGGCCGACCCGGTTCCCGTACCAACCGCCCATGAAAGCGTGCAAGACGGTGAGCAGGTGCGAAGCGGATATTGGATCCCTCCTCAGAACTGCGGACCGCGTCCGCGGCGCAGATCTCCCGTTCGTACCACCTGCTCGCACCGGAGGGAACATCGATGTCAGCGCCACTGGGTCAGGGGCGACTCCGCCTGTCCATCACCGTCCTGGGGTGGCTGTGCCTTTCCGGCGCAGCACTCCCGGGGGCCGCAGCGCCGCAACCGGCGCCGACTGCGGGCGTCGTGATCGACGGCCAGACTCTCCAACCGCTGTCGGATGTGGTCGTGTCTGCGGGTGGGATGTCGACGGTCACCGATCGCGCCGGGCGATTCCGGTTCGACAACTTGTCTGGACCAGAACTGGACCTTGCGGCGCGGCGGATCGGCTATCGGCCGATCACCCTGCGTGTCCGGGTCGGAGATCAGGGCATTCGCATCGCCATGGCCGCAACGGCCATCAATCTCGAAGAAGTGATCGTGACCGGGACGCCGGGTGCCACCGAGCGACGGGCCCTGTCCAACTCGGTATCGACGGTCGACGTCTCCAGTATTTCGGAGATCGCGCCGACTCGCTCGGTCACGGACCTGCTTCAGGGTCGCGCCGCCGGGGTCGTGGCAATCCAGCCTGGCGGCGTGGTGGGCGGCGGTCCGCGCGTCAAAGTTCGCGGTGTCGCGAGTCTGTCACTCACGGACCAGCCGTTGCTCTACGTCGACGGCGTTCGCGTCGATAACACTACTGCGAGCGGCCCGGTCGGACGATCGGTCGCGATCGTCTCCCGGCTCAACGACTTCAATCCGGAAGACATCGAGAGCATGGAGATCGTCAAAGGCCCTTCGGCAGCCACGCTATACGGTACCGAAGCCGCCAACGGCGTGATCCAGATCATCACCAAGCGCGGGCGCCGTGGCCCCCGTGCCGTCTGGGATGCAGTCACGACGCAAGGCGCCAGCTGGTTTGCGAACCCAGCGGAGCAGATCGGACCCGGCTGGGGGCGCACGGCGGCCGGCCAGCCGTTTTCGGTCAACTTCGTCGAACGGGAAGAGGCCGCCGGGCGGTCGCCGTTTCGGACGGGCCACAGCCAGACCTACGGCCTCAATGTCAGCGGAGGTACCGATGCACTCCAGTACTTCCTGAGCGGCAACTTCGAGCGACAGGAAGGGGTCGATCCGACCAACGACATGCGGCGAACCGGCGGGCGGCTCAACCTGACCGCCGCGCCGATGCCGTCGCTTCGCGTCACGGCCAATGTCGGCTATCTGACCGGGTTGACGAACTTCCCCGCCGACGGCGGCTTCGGAGGTCCGGTCTGGTCGCTGATTCATGCGCAGCCAGGACAGGCCGACAGCCCGGGGGGCGGCTGGACCTTCGGCGCGCCGCGCGACTGGCAGGAAGCGTTCTTCTTCTCGCAGGGACTCGACCGCGTCACCGGAGGACTCCAATTCGAGCATCGGCCGACCACCTGGCTCAGCCAGCGTCTCAACCTCGGCATCGACCGGATCGACGAGAATAACATCAACCTGGTTCCCCGGATGGGCGACCGGTTGCTGGCCGTCTTCGGCGGCGGACTCGGGGCCGGCAGCAAGACCATCCAGGATCGGAGCGCGAGAACGGCAACGGTCGATTTTGCCAGCACCGCCACCGTGCAACTGGGGTCGATCGAATCGCAGACCTCGGTCGGCCTGCAGCTGTATCGACGGATCGAGAGCCGGAAGACCGCGCGGGGCGACGCCTTCCCGACCAGCGGCCTCGAGGCACTCTCGTCGACCGCACGAACTTCGGTAAGTGAAGACGGGGTGATCAACAACACCACGGTTGGGACCTTCGTGCAGCAACAGCTTGCCTGGCAACGTCGCCTGTTCCTGACCGCCGGACTGCGCGCCGACGACAACAGCGCCTTCGGCTCGGACTTCGATGCCGCCATATACCCCAAGCTGGGCCTGGCCTGGGTGGTGAGCGATGAACCGTTCGGCCCCTCCAACCTGTTCAATACGCTCAGGCTGCGCGCCAGCTACGGACAGTCCGGCCAGCAGCCGGCCGCCTTTGCCGCGCTCAGACGCTACCTGCCCACGACCGGCGGCGACGGCAACCCGACCGTGACACCGTCGGCCGTCGGCAACCCGGACCTCAAGCCCGAACGCGGCATGGAGTTCGAGGCGGGTTTCGAAGCCGGACTCCTCGATGAACGAGTCGGGATCGACTTCACCTGGTACCACAAGACCACTCGCGATGCGATCGTAGCCCAGGAACTCGCTCCGTCCTCGGGGTTCCCGGGCACCCGACTGGCCAACCTGGGGAAGATCCGCAATCGCGGCTTCGAGCTGCAGGTGCGTGCGCAGCTGATCGAAACTCGTCCCGCGGCGCTGGAGATCCTTGCCAACATCTCTCGTAACGACGACGAAGTCCTCGAGGTGGGCAACCCCAACGGCTTCATCGCGCTCGGCAACTTACGGCATCAGGTCGGATATCCCGTCGCGTCATGGTTCGGTCCCAAGGTCATCTCGGCCGACATCGACGCCAGCGGGCAAGCCGTCAACGTGCTCTGCGACAATGGCAGCGGCGGCGGAACGGCCTGCGCATCCGCACCTGCCGTTTTCCACCAGCGAAGCCTGCCGACCACGACCGGATCGCTCGCACCCACGTTGACGCTCTTCAACCGTCTCCGCCTCTCAGCCATGGTGGAGGTGAGCCGAGGCCGGTGGATGATCGATGGCGACATGTCGGGGCGGTGCGCCGAGAGCAGCACCTGCCGGCAGCTGCACGAGCCGAGCGCGTTCAGGACGACCGAAGTTGCCGGGGCGCAGATGCGGAGTTCTCTCAACTATGCCTTGTCCAACGCCAGCTACACCAAGCTCCGCGAAGCCTCGGCCAACTACACCTTGCCCGAGCGATGGGTACGTCGTCTGGGCGCCGAGCGTGGCTCAGTCACCCTGTCCGCATACAACCTGGGAACCTGGACCGACTTTTCCGGCATCGACCCCGAGACCAATATCGCGGTGATGGACGTCTTCAGCGCCACCAGCTACGCCAACACGCCTCCGCTCACCCGAGTCGTCGGCGCGGTCCGGCTTTCGTTCTGATGCCCACACGAAACGACGCACACACGAAGGTGATCGGAGATCATATGCCATCACGACGATTCCGCGCCGCGTCCCGTCGGGGAGCCGCGCTTTGTATGCTGACCGCCGCATTGTCTGCCTGTTCGATATTCGACGGACTGCTCGAGGTTACCAGCGTCGACCAGGTTCTTGCTTCGGATCTGGAAACCCCGGCTAATGCGGAGCTGCTGGTCCGCAGTGCCATCAATGACTTCGATTGTGCCTTCTCGAACTACACGCTGGCGGGCGGCCTGGTTGCCGACGAAGTGGCCTGGGGCGACAACAACAGCTTCGATTACGAGCGCCGGAGCTTTACGGAGCTTGGGGGCACCTACGCGACCGCGCCGTGCTCGACAGGCGCGGGGGGGCAGATCGGCGTCTATGCGTCGCTGTCCACCGCCCGATTCGGCAACAGCCGCGCCCATGAGCTGCTGACCGGCTGGACCGATGCCGAAGTGCCTCGGCGCGCCTTGCTCCTGGCGCAAAGTTCGGTGTACGAAGCGTACAGCATTCTCCTCCTGGGAGAGGGGATGTGCTCCCTGGCAATCGACGCGGGGCCGGAGTTGTCGCGCGCCGCTGCCTGGGCAGCTGCCGAAGCCAAGTTCACGACGGCGATCGGGGAGGCAACCGCCGCGAACGATGCGGACCTAGCACACTTCGCGCAGTTGGGACGCGCCCGGACACGCCTCAATCTCGGCCGCCCGGTCGATGCGGCAACCGATGCGGCCGGGATTCCGGCCGGGTTCGTCCGTAACGCCCGGTTTGCCGGCGCCAACTGGCGATCGACCAACCAGCTCCATCAATGGATCCGGATCGAAAGCCGCGCAGCGGTCGATTCCTTCTACTGGCACCTGTCGGTCGATGGCGGCCCTGATCCGCGTGTAGCGCTCACCTACAGCGGCCTCACAACCCTGAACGGGAACCAACTCGTCTATCCGAACAAGTACGCCACGCCATCCAGCCCGATGCCGATCGCACGCTGGGCCGAAGCCCGGCTCATCATCGGTGAGGCACGATTGGCGGCGAACGATCCGATCGGGGCGATTGCCATCATCAACCAGTTGCGCGACGCTGCGGACCTGCCAGACTACTCGGGCGGCCAGAGTGTCGAGGCGGTGCGGTCGGCGCTGCTCGAGGAACGGCGGCGTGAACTCTTCCTGGAGTCCCACCGTTTGGGTGATCTGATTCGACTGAACCTGCCGTTCCGTCCGGCCGCCGGCACGCCCTTCCGGCAGGGCGGCAGCTACGGCACAATGACTTGTTTCCCGCTGCCCGACATCGAGCGGCGCAACAACCCCAACCTGGCCATCAGGTAGGTTCTCCCTCCAGACGGGACCGCAAATCGGCGGTCCCGCTCCAGGACTTCGTCAGATACGGTATCAGGGATTGATCTCGAAACGCACGGACTTGAAGGTGGCCGAACCCTGGTTGCTCTTGTACACGTGGCTACTGAAAAGCAGGCCGTTGTCCTCCTGAAACCGCCCGTGACCTCGGTAGCCGGTCAGGCGCCGCACTCCGTCGATCCAGAGATCGGCGGTCTGCAGATGCGGGTCGTAGACCAACTCGTATCTGCGGTCCTGATCAGCAGGGGATTGCGTGATATCCAACCCGCGCATGTCGGGCACGAGCTCGGTTATCAGGCGCACGATCTCATGGTCACCCTCCCGAAGCACGCTGACGTCAAACCTCCCGCCCACACCTATGAAGTCGACCCCAACACCGCCGCCACCTTCCTCGACCCGAAACACCGCCGTGAGTTTCCAGCCCCGCTCGAGCGCATGGCGCTTCTGCGCGCGCGTGAACGGTCGGAAATAATAGCCCTGCGTGCGCGAGAGGATACGCCAGGCATCGTATCCGGTATTGGTCGAGTTGTAGACGATCCGCCCGGTGACGTCGTGCTTGATCTCGAACCCTTCCGTCAAGGGATCGAAGGCACCCACCTTCTCCACGATCCGTTCAGGGACGGCCCCTTCGGCCAGAATCCAGCGGTGCACTGCCACCGTGCCGGCGATGAGCGCGAACACGAAAACGATCAGAGCGGCAACGTTACGCGGGCGCCAGGCAGAGGAGCTGAGGCTGCGTACGAGGGCCTCACTCCAGTGCCCGATATCGGCCGGCCGGTCTTCCGGCCGGTAGGCGAGCGCAGACTCCAACGCGGCCCGGGTCCGTGCCGGCGTGGATCGCGGGAGAGCACGAAGGTCGGGATGACCGCTGAGCATCTCGCACGCGATCAGGGCCATCGAGTAGATGTCGGACGCGCGCGAGTGTTTGCCCTCGAACTGCTCCGGCGCCATGTAGCGGACCGTCCCCGCGATCAATATCGACGTGGTATTCGGAGCGATGTCATCGGTTTCGATCTTGGCGATGCCGAAATCGATCAGCTTCACCGTCACACCACCGTCATCCGGCGTGTGCAACATCACGTTTTCCGGTTTCAGGTCGCGATGGGCAATACCGGCGGCATGAGCCGCGTTCAAGGCATTGGCCATCTGCGGGATGATTTGCGCAACGCGCGCGTGCGGCATGGGACCGGCTGCGAGTGCATCACGGAGGCTCATACCGGCGACGTACTGAATCACCAGGAAGGGCGAAGTATCCTCCAGTTCGCCCACGTCCAGGATGCCCACCACGCCAGAATGATCAATCAGGGCCAGCGCCTTCATCTCCCGTTCGAAGCGCGACTTCAGCCACTGGTTTCGGCGTCCCTCGGCGCGCATCACCTTGATCACGACGGGGCGCGCCAACAGCTGGTCGGTCGCCCGGTAGACGAGGGCTTGACCGCCGGTCGCCAGCGGCGCGTCGACCTGATAGCGGCCTTTCAAGACGACTCCGCTCTCGAGGGTCGTCAGAGGCGGTCGGGTGACGTCGGCCCAGGGTGGTGTCCGCAGAAAGGAATCGTCGGCAACGTCCGCAGCCAGCAGCGCCTCGACCTCCGCACGGACTCTGTCATCGCCGGCGCCCGCGGCGGCAAGAAATGCCTCACGCTGCGCACCCTCCAAGGTCCGGGCAGCGTTGAACAGCGAGGTGATACGATCCCAGCGCTCCGTCATGCGCTCAAGCGTATCCGCAGCCAGGCCCGCGCCGCAGCCCAGTCCCTGTCGACCGACCGCGGATTCACGCCCAACGCGACCGCAACCTGCGGCACACTGAGCCCGGCGAAGTACCGCAATTCGACGACACGAGCCTGACGAGACGAAAGCTGCTCGAGCTCTGTAAGGGCCTGGTCCAGATCCAACAGTTCCTCCGGGTGCTGGTAGGTCAGCGTCACGTTGTCATCCAGCGGAATCGACGTGCTGGCCCCCTTCCGCTTCTGCGCACTCCGATAGCGCGCATCCTCGATCAGAATGCGACGCATGGTGTTGGCTGCGGCAGCAAAGAAATGCGCGCGGTTTTCCCAGGTGTGCTTCGTGTGCCCGACCAGGCGCAGATACGCCTCGTGCACGAGCGCGGTGGGCTGCAGGGCGTGACTCTCTCGTTCACGACGAATCTGGGCCCGGGCCACCCTTTTGAGTTCGGGATATATCAGGTCCACGAGGCGTGAAGCCGCGTCGGCATCGCCCGCCTGGAACTTCCGCAGGAGCCGGGTAACCTCGCCGGGTGGCAAGGGAGGCTGGAGGCGCCATTCCGTCACAAGTCGACTCCGTCGATGCAGCTAACGAGTTGTCCTGAATCGGGTTACGCTGCCTGAGGCCAGCCCGGCAAGGCTGGAGCGAGCCAGGACACTTCCAACCACCCCGTCTATCGACCCGGGTTCTGCCAGCCAGAAATGTCGTGGTTTCAGCCGGACTTGCGCCACGTTTGGTAGTACGAGGGACTAGACCTAATTCTGCCCCCTGGAAGCGTAATCCGCCACCGGTGATAAGGCGATACCAGGGGGAGGGGCGTGGTGTGAGCGTGACAATCGTAAGGCAAGGTCGGAGGCCCGAGCGAACGGTAGGGTCGTGCGCACCGCACGCTTTCACTGAAGGAAATTATCGATGAGCTCCGATCCCAAAGCCCTCCTGACGCGATGGTTCGAGGAGGTCTGGAATCAGCAGCGCAGCGATACGGTCGACGAGTTGATGGCCCCGACCTGCCTGACCAAGGTCGAGGGAATCGACGAGCCGCTTACCCGGGATGCCTTCAAGGAATACCAACGGGCATTTCTCAGCGCCGTCCCCGACATCCGCTCCGAGGTGCTGTTCATCACCACGGAAGGCAGCCGGTCGATCGTCAGCTGGCGAGGGCGTGGCACGCACTTGGGCCCCGGGCTGGGCATCCCTCCGTCACGCCGTCCTGTCGACTTCACGGGCCTCAGCATGTTCGAGCTCGACTGCGGCCAGATCGTGCAGGGCTGCGACCGCTGGAACCGGGGCGAGATGATCGCCAGCCTGATGCAGGTCCGGATGGACGAGATCCAGGCGCATGGCTTCACCAAACGCGAGGCGCAGGTCGCGCTCCTGATGGCCGACCGACTAACCTACGCCGAGATCGCCTCCGACCTTCGGATCAAGCCGAATACGGCTCGGCGCTACTGCGAACGGATACTCCGCAAGCTCGGCGTGCACCGCCGACAGGAGGTGGCGCAGGCGCTCGGCAAGATCCCGGGTTCGGTGTTGAATCGTCATGGCGAGGACGTCCAGGACGCGCACTCCAATCCCTGACCGCAGATGCTGTCAATAGTGCATACTGCACCTAGCCTCCTCTCCTCTCACATCATGATTTTCTCGATTCCGTTATCACGCCGATCCCATACCCGGCCCGGACAGGCCGGTTCTCACGCGAGAGCTCGATATGAGACGCCAAGGCCGCCTTCCAATCCTGATGACGTTGTGGGTGATGTCCGGATGCGCCAGCGACCCGTCGCCGCCGCCGGCCCCTCCGCCTCCGCCACCAGCTCCGTCGCCGACGGCCGTCGACATGTCAGCCACCGCGATCACCCTGACGGCCGTCGGCGACACCGCCCTGGTCACCACCACCGTGCGAGACCAGCAGGGCCAGGCGATGGCCACGTCGATCACGTGGGCCACCTCGGCTGCCGCGGTTGCCGCGGTATCGTCCGGCGGCGTGGTCACCGCGATCGGCAACGGTTCGGCGACGATCACCGCGACCGCCGGCTCGGTGAGCGGAACGGTTGCCGTGACGGTGAGACAGAGCGCGGCCGCGGTCGAGCTTTCGCCTGCTACGATTCACCTCCCGGCGATCGGCGCCACCGCAGCCGTGACCGCGATTGCCCGAGACGCCAACGGCGCGGCAATCGAAGACCTCCCCTTGATCTGGACCTGGGAAAGCTCGGCGGCCGAGGTCGCGACAGTTGCTACGGATGGTATCATCACCGCAGTCGGCAACGGCACGGCGACGATCACCGCAACCGCAGGCTCCGCAAGCGGAACGGTCCCGGTGACGGTGGAACAGACAGTGGCAACGATCATTCTGTCACCCGACTCGATCCGGCTTGCATCCGTTGGCGCCACGGCACCGTTGACCGCCGTCGTTCGGGATGCGGCCGACAACCAGATCGATGACGTTCCCGTCACATGGATAACCTCGGCGCCGACCGTTGCCACCGTGTCCTCAAGCGGCGTCGTGACGGCCGTCGGATTCGGCACAGCGACCATTACCGCGGCTGCCGGGTCGGCCAGCGCCACTGCGGAAGTATCGGTCAGCGCCGTTGCATCACTGGAAATATCCGCCAGTGCACCCGAAGGATACGAAGGCGAATCTGTCCAGCTGTCCGCCATTCTCAAGGATGCGGCGGGACAGACGGTCGGTGGCGTTCCCGTGACCTGGATGAGCGACTCGGCGCACATCGCGACCGTCGATGCCTCGGGGCTCGTCCGGGCGCTCAAGCCGGGCGTGGCGCGCCTTCGGGTTACGGGCGGTGGTCTCGCGGATACCCTGCATCTCCCCGTCCGCGGGTTGCTCCACCGCTGGACGTTTTCGGAAGAAGGCGGGCCAGGCACGATCTTTCGCGACGACGTGGGCGGTGCGCAGGCAACGCTGGTCCGCGTTGGGACGCTCGCGGGCTCGGCGGTCGCGGGTCAAGTGACGCTGACCGGCGGCGCACGCGCCCAGGCCGACTACGTGGCCCTTCCTGCTCGGATCCTGCGTCACAAAACGGATGCCACGATCGAGGTATGGGCAACGCTCCACTCCCTCAAATCCTGGAGCCGCATCTTAGACGTCGGAGCATCGCCCGGAAATAATATCTTCCTCGCGTGGTCTCAAGCGACGAGCCCGTTGACCGATCGCGCCGCCTTCACCGTGAACGGTGTGGAGCACCGCCTCGACCGCGTCCTGGCACCGTTCAGCATCGACGTCCAGCATCACATCGTGCTCTCGATCGACGAAGGAGGTGGAGGTGGGGGACAAACCCGACTGACGTTCTACCTAGACGGCATCCTGCGTGGAACGTTCGAGACGCCCTATCGATTGCGCGATCTCGTCGACGATAATTTCTGGCTCGGTCGCTCTCACTACAACGATGAGACGGCCAATGCATCGTACGACGAGGTGCGACTGCACGACCGAGTCTATGCCCCGGCCGAGATCCAACAGTTCTATCTCCGCGGGCCGATCCGGTCGGGATCTGTGTCCTCGCTCAGCATTCTCCGTCCGGCGGGCATGCAGGACACGGTGCGCGGCTTGAATGTGCGTTTCCCGCTTCGCCTCATCGGCCGAGATCAGTTGGGCCGCCAGTTTCCAGCGGCTGGGGCACGGTGGGCAAGCAGCCATCCGGACATTGCGACAGTCGACAGCACGGGAGCAATACACACGCTGGCGATCGGGCGCACCGAAATCAGCGCCACCCTCGGAGCGGCCACGACACGTTGGACTGCGGAAGTCGTTCGAATGCGCCGGATCGCAATCGACCCCTATCTCGCGACTCCGGCTGCCGGGGCGCTGTGGGAAGTGCCCGTGGTTTTGATAGCCTACCTGCCGACCGCAGACGGTACCACGGTCGATACCCTGAAAAATCCGGGCTTCTATGCGGCAGATCCGATGACTCTCGACTTGGTGGAGCAGCGAGTCCTCGACTATGCCAAACGCAAGAAGATGAGCCTTGAAGAGGGAAGTCGCTTCCGCGGCTATAAAGATCCTGCCGCAATGCCAAGCTTGGGCTTTCGAATCGTTGAGCATATGGTGGTGTACGAACTTGTCGCGCCCAGTCCTACTAGATTTCGGGCCGACTACGGAGATCCGCGTTTACCGGATTGGTTCCAAGTATTCGCTGACTGGCAGCTCGACTCGCTCATCCGCAATCGGCACGTGAAGCAGATCTGGTTCGCCGCCAGTCCTTTCGACGCGTTCTTTCCATCCTACAATCCGGCCATACATCGGGAGGAGGATTTCCGCTTTTACTTCGAATCAGACATGGCTAGCCCCACGACAGGCGATATCTCGAACAGCTTCCGCGACCCGGGTGATCTTCCGATCCTCCCCCACACGTATATCGTCTACGGAATCAATTACCGACGTTCACAAGCAGAAGCCGTACACAACGTCGGACATCAGCTCGAGGCAATGATGTCGTACGCGGCACAACGCCAGGACGGGAACGTCCAGCTGTTCTGGCGCGACTTCGTCGGTCAAGATGTGGCAGGTCAATTCATCACGGGACGCGCTGGCTGGACGCACATGCCGCCGAACACAACCGGAAACTACGACTATCTGAACTCGGCATTGAGACCGTCGGACATCGAGGACTGGCGGCCCGACAACGCAGGGCAAAAGAAGCCGGTCAATGTGAGCACATGGGGCAATCTCGTGTATCCATGGCCGGGGCTAGCGGATTTCA
This sequence comes from uncultured Gemmatimonas sp., assembly GCA_964619465.1. GTDB lineage: Bacteria > Gemmatimonadota > Gemmatimonadetes > Gemmatimonadales > GWC2-71-9 > SHZU01. The sequence continues at coordinate 48,634 of CAZUES010000015.1, read as the reverse complement.
GTCAGCGCGTCGAAACGCAATGGTACACTTACTGGTTCCAGAACTTCCCGGGACGCGACAATCGGATTCCTCACGGCTCCCGCTGGATGACCAACTGGTGGGCCTTCGTCGGCGACTGGGACGCGGCGATCACCTCCGGTCTCGGGCTCCACGCCTCTACGCAGGCAGCGGTGCATGGGTCGGGTATCTCGTACCTCTATGCCGCACCACCGGCTACGGCGAACCTGTACGTGGAGCACCCCCGTAGGCCCTAGAGAGCGGCGTCGAGCCGGAGCGGAGCAGTTCCGGCTCGAACCCTCCCGCGTCAGCAGCAGCGGCTCGTCGTCCGCACGCTCATCACGCTTGATCTGGTTGCCCATCTCAGGGGCCTGCATCGGGAGACTATCGCTCGGTCCCGATCGGGAGGTATCGTCTCCCTCATGAGAATCCCACTGTGTCTAGCCGCCGGCTTCGTGCTGGCCAGCTGCCGTCCCGAGCCAAGCCCTGCTCCGCTCGACCCCACCACCCGCGCCGCCATCGCGGACACGGTTCGCGCCGTCTCCAACGCCATGATCGAGGCCATGCGGACCCGCAACGTCGACTCGGTGCTAGCATACTATGGTGCAGAAACAGCCTACGTCGGCAACGGCGAAATCGGCGACTGGCCGGCGATCCTTCGCGGCGCGCCTCCCCGCTATGCGACCTACACCAAAGTCGAATGTCACTGGCCGGAGCCCTTTCGGGTCGACGTGCTGAGCCGGACCGCGGCAGTGGTTACGGCGGTGCTCGACTGCGAAAAGGCGGATACCTCGGGGCAGGCATGGCGGGAAGTGGTGGCGCGGACCGAGGTACTGGCGCCCGAGGACGGGCGCTGGAAGATTGTAGCAGTGCATGAGTCGATCAAACCAGGCGGCGGCGACCTCCGTTAGGTCGCCGCAGTCCCTCTCTTCCCAGGAGCGCGCGCCGATGTTTCGTCTTACCCTTTGTCTGACCCTGGGCGTTGCCGCCAGTGCGGGAGCCCAGGCACTTCCCGCACCCGCCGACGTCCAGCGGCTGGCAGACTCGCTATCCAAGGCATTCGTGACCAGCGGCGGAGCGCCGAGTGTCGTGGTCTCCGTGGTCCGCGGCAAGGACACCCTACTCCTGGGTGGCTACGGCATGGCAGACCTCGAGAATCAGCGGCCTGCCAACGCCAAATCGGTCTATCGGATCGGCTCCGTCACCAAGCAGTTCACCGCTGCCGCCGTGATGCAGCTGGTCGAACAGGGCAAGGTCAATCTGGACGACCCGATCGGGAAATACCTCCCTTCTCTGCCGGATACCTGGGAACCAGTCAAGGTTCGGCAACTGCTCAACCACACGTCGGGCATCCCCAGTTACACCGCGCTGGGCCCGGCGTGGCGGTCCCGCTGGGGTGAGGAGATGTCGACGGATACCATCGTGGCCTTGAGCGCGGGCAAACCGCTCGACTTCCCGATCGGCAGCAAGTACGCCTACAACAACAGCGGCTACGTCATTCTGGGCATGCTGATCGAAAAGGTGACCGGTCGATCATGGGGTGAGGATCTCGAGGAGCGTTTCTCCAAGCCGCTCGGTCTTTCGGATACGCGGAACTGTCTGACCGAAACGATCATTCCGAACCGGGGCCACGGATACGAGAAGAAGGACAGCGCCTGGGTCAACTCGCCCTTCCTGTCGATGTCGCAGCCCCATGCGGCAGGCGCGATGTGCTCTACGGCCGGCGATCTGGTGCGCTGGAATCAGGCGTTGCACACCGGCAAAGTCGTGTCGGCGGAGTCGTACCGGCTGATGACGTCGCCCGAAGGCGCCGCCAGTCGCGGAGGGAACCGCGGATACGGGTTTGGGCTGCAGGTTGACTCGATGGCGGGACGGCAGGCCATTTCGCATGGCGGCGGGATTCCGGGCTTCATCACAGCCAACATCTGGATCCCGAGTGCGGAGCTGTCGGTAACCGTGATTTCCAATTCGGGAAGCGCCCGAAGCGGTGAGCTGATGCGCCAGCTGGTGCACGCTGCACTCGGTGTTCCGATCCAACAGCGCGCCCTGGTTCCCTGACGCGGCTGACCCCTAACGCAAAAGAGGGCGCGGTTCGCCGCGCCCCTTTTTTATCCCCCGCCTGGTCCGCTCAGCCGGGCTCCTGCTCCTCCGGCAACTTGTTCTCCCACAGCGCGAAGACGTTCCCTTCCGGATCGGCCACCATGGCCATGATCCCCCACGCCATCTGGGTCGGCTCGGACAAGAACTTGACCCCCTTAGCGTGCAGATCGCCGCAGAAGTGCAGCAGGCCCTCCACTTCGAGCGTGAGGCCGGTGTGCCGCCCGACCAGCTTTTTGGCGTCAGGGTGATTGGCTGGATGCACGCTCAGGTGCGGCGGGAACTCGAGGAACTCCGCCCCGAACGACCCGGCCTTGTGCACCGGCAGCTTGAGAACATCGCGATAAAAAACCAGGGCGGGCTCCAGGTCGTTGACGAAGACCGCGATCGAATGCATGCGCTGAATCATGAGGATATCGAACGAAAGGCGTTGGCAAAATTGCGGCGCATCCGGACCAAGCCGGGGCGCTCGAGCGGGGTATCGCCGAACCGGGCGGCGAATTCTTCTTCATCCATCTGCTCGAAGAACTGCGGATCATCGGTTGCGATCACGCCGCGATCACGATAGGCCGAGTCGTCGGTTGGGGTTGCGAACCTGACGTTCCAGGGGCAGACCTCGTTGCAGACATCGCAGCCGAAGGCCCATCCCGCCAGATGGTCTACCAGCGGTTCCGGCACCTCGGCTTTGTACTCGATGGTCAGATAGGCAATGCACCGGTTGGCGTCGAGCACGCCAGGTTCGACGAAGGCATCGGTGGGGCAAGCATCGAGACATCGGGTACAACTGCCGCAGTGATCGGTGGCAAACGGCGCGTCCGGCTCGAGCGGAAGATCTGTCAGCAACGACCCGATGAAGAAAAACGAACCGACGCCCGGCCTGACCAGCATCGAGTTCTTGCCGATCCAGCCGAGTCCGGCGCGAACCGCGAGTTCACGCTCGGGGACCGGACCACTGTCGGCGTATGAATGGGCGATTGACGCTCCCTGCGCAGTGAGCCATTCGCCGAGTCGATCAATCCGGGCCCGAAAATGCCGATGATAGTCACGCCCTCGGGCATAGCGAGCAATCCGCACCTGCTTCCCCTGTCGCGGCGGATCCTCCAGGAAATAGTTCTCCAGCACGACGACGGCTCGCACCGCACCTGGCACGATGTCCGCCGGCCGCTTGCGCTTCTTGGCCTGGCGGTTGAGATAGCGCATCGTCCCGCCGTACCCCTTAGCCAGCCAGGCATCGAGGACATGGCCATGCTCGTTGGGATCGAGCGTGGTCACGCCGCAGGCGACAAAGCCAAGCCGTTCCGCTTCCTGGGCAAGCTGGCTCCGCAGCGTCACGAGTCGTCTCCGGCCGGGCGGTCCAGCACACCGGGCTGCCAGATACCGGTGATCAGACGCGCGCCCCGCTGGAACGTGATGAACGACCAGGCCCACTCGAAGAGCACCACGACCCGATTGCGGAACCCGATCAGGAAGAAGATGTGGACGAAGATCCAGAGCAGCCACGCCACGAAGCCGTCGGTCTCGAAGCGTCCGATGTCGGCCACGGCTCGGCCTCGTCCGATCACGGCGAGCTGGCCCTTGTCGCGATAGCGAAACGGGGTTCGCGGCTTGCTAGCCAGGTCCGCAAGAATGGCCCGCGCCGCGTACTTGCCCATCTGAATCGCGGCCGGGCAGACGGCCGGCACCGGGGCCTTCCCGTGCAGGTGTGCCGCGGCGTCGCCCAAAACGAAGACCTTGGAATCGCCGGGGATGCTGCAGTCCGGTTCGACAATGGCCCGCCCCTGCCGATCGAGCGGCACCTCGAGCGCCCGGAGAATCGGACTGGCCTGATTGCCCGCAGCCCAGAGGATCGTCTCGGCGGGAATCCGCCAATCGGCGGCGGTGACGAAGCCAGGTTCGATAGCGGTGACGAAGGTCTCGGTGCGCACCTCGACCCCCATTTCCCGGAGCGTTTGCTTGGCCTTCTGGCTCAGCTCTTCAGGGTACGAGGGCAGCAGGCGGGGCCCGCCCTCCAGCAGCATGACGGTGGCGTCTCGCGGATCGATCCGCCGGAAATCGCGACGCAAGGCAAACCGCCGAATCTCAGCCAAGGTACCGGCCAGTTCGACTCCGGTCGGACCGCCGCCGACCACCACGAAGGTGAGATGCTTCTGCCGAGCAACCGGGTCCGATTCCCGCTCGGCCCGCTCGAACGCCAGCAGGATCCGGCGCCGGACCTCCAGCGCGTCGTCCAGATCCTTGATTCCGGGAGCCAGCGACTCCCACTCCGGCTTCCCGAAATAGGAGTGGCGGGCTCCGGTGGCGACGGCCAGATAGTCGAAGGGGAGGACGGTCCCGTCCACCAGGGTGACCGACCGCGCTCCTCGATCGATGGTGGCCACTTCGCCCAGCAACACCTCGATGTTCCTGGCGCGGCGGAGAATCGATCGGATCGGCGAGGCGATGTCGCCCGGGGACAGCGCGGCAGTCGCGATCTGATACAGCATCGGCTGGAACAGATGGTGATTGGTGCGATCGATCAGCGTGACATCGACCGGGCGCTCGGCCAGCTCCTTGGCGAGATACAGTCCCGCGAACCCGCCACCCACCACCACTACGCGCGGCCGACTCACAGCCGCATGGTCTCCCGGCGCCAGCGCGCGAACCGCACGATGTCGTCGATCGGGGGGATGGCATCCTCACTGCCGTAGGCGGTGTACATCCGCCAGCGCAGGTAGGCCGGATCGGGCACCGGCAGGAAAGGCGCGGTCCGCCACCAGAAGCGGCGGCGGAAGGACCAGGCCATCCGAAGCAGGTCAATGGCAAGCCTCGGATTGATCAGGGCTCGACCGACCAGCCCGAAGGTCAAGCCAGCCCAGGTCCGGGGCGCTGCCCCTCCGGGTGAGTGAGAATCTGCCATGGGGCATAAATATAGATCCGTATTCGACGAGAACCGGTTATCATCATAGCCCGATCAGAACCGATCCCAAGCCGATCGGACAGCATAGATTGATGTGGCCTGGAAACTCTGCCGTTACACCTCCCGCACGCCCATGTAGCGGCCGCATTTGACCTGGCGAGATGTAGCGCGTCCGGGAAATCCATCCTCCTCTCCGTCAAAATCGAATGATTACGGCCTGGCGGGTGGCATGGAGCAAGTGGGGGCAGAGTTCGTCACATCCCGCCAGAGCTGTCCACTGAACCCGGTGGCCGAGGCAATGCTCCCGCGATCATGCTGTCCGACGAACTCATTGCCCAGGTAGTGGCGAGTATTGGATGACTCCTGGAGCGATTTCCGCAATTCGGCCATCAGGAAGCGTCACACGAACTCGCAGATCGTGCCACGCTTTCTCCTTGGAAAGTGACTTGAAGGTCAGTCGTGTTAGCTGACCGATCACACTAGCGATTCCCAGAGAGGGCAAATCGACCGTGCCGCCCGTACCGAGCGTCAGCTTTCGCCCACCAAACGCATCGGCGAGCAGCCACGGATCGAGTCCACCGCTAGTCGTCCGCTCTTCGCTCCTTGACGACGCAACGGCATGGACCGTTGCCGAACTACCTACCAGCGCCATAATGCTGACTAGGTCATGATCCGTACACGGTCCGCGTCCGTTGCAGCTCGTATTCTTAGTATGCAGCGATGCATCTGTAATCAGGATATACACCCGGGCGGCTTCTCGTCGCCAGGACAGTGAGTGCTGAGCGTATTCGATTGCTTCGAGCCCATTTTCCGGAGGATCAGCGCCGCCGACTTCCCGCCACTGACTGGCAACATGCTGCTGAAACACTGCCGGTGTTGTAAAATCCTGGACCGGACCGAGAAACTCATCTCGCGAGGTTGGCGGCGTTGACGGAATGTTTCCAGGTCCTGAGAATCCGACCGACGCCATCCGAACCTCAAGGTTGCGCTCCGCGAGATCTCGGGCAAACGCGATGACGCTGTTGCGTACCCCCGCAATAGCAGAACGCATCGATGAAGACAGATCCTGTACGAAGACCACGTCGACTGGAACGGGGGCCGTCCCTGTCGTGGTGACGAACGGTCGGCTACAGTCGTTCTCGATGACTTCAAAGTTGGCTGACGTAAGCCCGACGATTGGGCTACCGTTTACATGGATCGGATTAACAATGATGTTCACCGTGTCGTTGCCGAGACGGTCGATACTGGCCGAGAGCGGGAACGCATTGCTGGTAGGTCGGGAGGGCGGCGTGCCGCATGCCGCGATGCCGATCAGTGCCGCTCGAACATCGTCGAAAAGCTTGCCATCCCGCGTTCCCTTCGCCATCTCCGTGTGATCATGGCCGTCACGCTCGATACGCAGCGTAGCCCACGGCGGTGCCGCACTGCTTGTTGGAACGACCCCATCGCCTTTTCCGGCTCCCAGTTCTCGGAGTACGCAAGCGAACCGTCCGTACATTAGGTCCAAGGTCGCATCGTTTGTTCCAGCGATAGCAAACACTCGATTGCGTGGTCGGGTCGCTTCGTTGCGTAGAAGGGCAATGAGCTCGCTATCGGTACGCAAATCTGCAAGTCCGCCGGATGATGGCGCAAGTACCGCAGCCAACTCGCCACCGAGTAGTTGGAGTCTGGCTAGCACGCAATCCGTCTTGCCGCCGTCGATAATCCTGTTGGCAAGCGGCGTTCCTTCATGGGGCGTACCTAGCGTGATCAGCCCACGCAGCGCGTCTGGGCCGCGTAAGGCCATGACGCCGCGCCCGACCAGCCCGCCCATGCTGTGCCCGACCAGGACAGGTCTCACGAGCCCGTTTTTTTCGACTTCTATTGCCAGGGCGTCGCTCGCGATCATCACACGCTCGTAGGTCGCATAGCGAAAGATGTATGGCTTGTATTGCGCTGCCACTGGGACGTCCGATACAACCTCCGCAATCATCGCATCGAAGGGATCCGACTGGGACATGAACTTGAGCCACTGGTTGCAACTTACCATCTCCGGCTGCCAACCATGAACGAGAATTAGCGGGATTCGACCGTTCAGCGGAGTCTCGTCGAGTGGCCGGAGAGAATGCAGCGGCAATGGGCACGGAGTGCCACCAGCAGATTCAATCAGCGTTACAGAGATATCGACGGGTTCCGCTACCGACAGTGAGAAAGCGGTCAGCGGAACCGTCCAAGTCTGGCCGTGAGTCTGGACAACCGTGCTAGTCGCGGTGGCCCAAAGTAGGACATCCGGGTCCGCGAGCGTCGTCAGTACCGCACGCACGGGCTGTGACGAGTTCACCCGTAGCGACCCAATCGAAAGGGAAATATTCAGCCCGTTATCGGCGGACTGAGTACTGTATCTGCGACCATGTTGGGACATGGCTGCTCGGTTGGCGACGGGTGCAAGTCGGATACGGATCGTCTTTGCGACGGGGAAGAGATCCCTGGCGATGACCACAACCGGGTAGGGCGCACTCGCCACAGTTGCCGATACGGAGGCACCTGGAGGAACAGCTACAGTAGCGATACCTCCGTCCGCCAGCACTACCGTATCGACCGTGCCGGCCTGCAGGATGCGAGTCCGTTCACGAACACCTAGCGCTGATATCGTGACGTTAGTTACCAGCGACGGACGGACCGGAACCTGGGAAACGGTCCATACCCTCCTATCGTGGGACGGTGTGGCGGCACTTGGGGGAGCTTCGTACCCTGGCGGCGCAGTCACTCGTAGATCATATATCCCTACGGGCACGACGCCGAGCGAGAACGCTCCAGTGCCATCGGTCCTTTGTGAGACAATGGCTGGGTAACCGACGACTTCTACAGTTGCATCGGCAAGCGGAGTCTCAGCGTCCGCGACGACGATCCCGCTGAGCGTTCCCGTCGCTGGCCCGCCAGCGATGTCGTCGGTGCGCTTGCACCCGGCGACCATGCAACACAGCACGATCCACGAAGCAAGCCTATACCAATGTGCTCCGCCCCCACAGCGAAAAGCGTGACCGTGGTCCCGATTGCACGCCATCGTTCCTCCTCCTGTGAGCCCGAGCCCCGTTTCCGCACTTCCAATGCGGGGTGGCGAACACTGTCGGCCATGCGGCAGATTCAGGTTGCGGTCGGACTCTTGGCGACGGCAACGACGACAGTCCCCGCAAGCTTGTCGTGCCACGCTTGTGCGTTCTTATCGAACAGCGCCCAGAGATAACCGATCCCAAACACCAATCCACTCAGGAAACGGCCGACGATCTCCCGGACGAACATCGTTGCGAACCCTGGAATTGCGCCCGTCTGCTGACTTACGACCTGGAGACCCAGCAACTGTTTACCCGGGCTCAGTCCTTTCCGCATCAGACTCAGATACCAAATGAAATACGCAATCGGCAGGAGCACTGCCGCGACGGCACCTAAGTCCGGTCCGAGCAGGCCACCGATCAGGCCGAGCCCTAGGAAGTACAGCACCAGTGCGATCACAGGATCGAGGGCAAACGCAACGAAGCGCCGGAACACACTGGCCTTGTGGCCGACTTGCTGCGCGGGGACGTACGCCGCGCACCACTGGCAGAAGTAACCGTCGGCGGAGATCTCTTTGGTGCATGCCGGGCAGATCATCGCATCTCTCGCTTTCAGATAGTGAGGGTCAGTCGATCATTCCTGGGCTCTCGGATTGTGGTTACGCCTACTGTTCGTTCCCGCAGTTGGGCAGGCATTCCAGTTGGGGCACTCTGACCCAGCGACTGACGTCACCTTGCTGTTGTGTAGCAATGTGGTTCCACCAGGCCACCGGCACGGAGAGTGAGGTAATTGTGGCAACGACGCTGTCCGGGCGCGGCACCAGACGGAGCCGATAGTAGTATTCAAAGTTGGCACGCTTCGTGGGATTGCCGGCGTTGTCCGTCGCGGTAACGACATCGTAGAGCAGGAGAGCAACGGTCGCAGTGTCACCGGCCAGGCCGTTGAGATCCGGTCCGGCAAAGCTCCCGAGATATGGGCCTCTCAAGGTCAGCTCCGTTTCCTGTCGAGGCAGGACGATCCCGCTCAGAAACTCCGCATAGTCTTCCTGCGGAACCGAAACGTTCTTGCCTGCCATCTGGAACGAGACGACTGAACCTGCAAGTCGGATTACTCGACCGAGTCCGTTGGCGATTCTCACCTTGAATATCAGGGATTCAGGTTGGAGGTCGGGTGTTACCACATCTCGCCGCTGCACGGGACGATATTGACCGAGTTCTATCGTACGGCGTACCGCCCGAAACGTGCTCTCGTAAGTGCGCTCGAGTCTGAACGGCTCGGGCGTAACGGTGACACGGATACCATCCTTCTCCTGGGAATCCTGTCCTTTAACGGCCGCCGTCAGTTCGGGCACTTTCACCGACTGCGTTTGTCGGGTCGCCGTTGGAGTGGTGTTGATCGGCACCTGAGTGCATCCGACTACCGCAACCATAGCAATCCCACTAACAACTCGCTTCATGTGCTCCTCCATGATCATGAGCATGCTCGACTACTCGTGCTTGCCACTATGACATATCACAAGACCGCTCCGTTTCCCGAATGCTCATGGATCGGCCAACTTCGACTGAACCAACTAGGCAACCGAGGTATCGGGGCAGTACCTCCTCGGCCCTGGCGCTAGTCCGCCCATACGCAGCTGCAGCAGCCAGCATGAGCGTACCCAACGCCATCAGCGCACGGCGAACGACGAATTCCCTCGCGATCTCGGGCGACGAGCGGAACAGCAAAGGTGCTTGCCCCCTCAGCCACTGATCCGTAGCTTCAGCGGTGCGAAGGCCGACTGAAGGTTTGGACCATTCCGTGTGACGGGTGGGGCAAGGCACCGATCTGCGGGGCACCCCAACGGTTTCGAACAACCTGCAACGGTCACCATCACACGAGCGTCACACGATGGCTTCAAGCCCTCCTGGCAAGCCCCCGGTCACGGTCGACGGGAGGTTAAAGCTCGTTACGCTAGGATCGACACGCCTCCTCGGGTACCGTCCAGAATTCGGACAGGAACCGGTCGAGATTTTAGCGGCGGGTAAGGGCTTAGCCCTTATCACCTATCTGCATTGCCTCCCCAATCGCGAAGCCAGCCGCGACGAGCTCATCGACAAATTCTGGAACAACAGCGGGCCCAGGCCTGCTCAGGGAGCGCTCCGTCAGCTGCTGTACCGGCTTCGAGGGGACCTGGGACAGGACCCCGTCGCGTCGCGAGGCCAAGACAGCGCTGTGGCGCTCGTTCTCGACCTCACGTCGGATCGGGACCTCTTTCTCACTGCCATACAGGAGGGTCGCGATGCCGATGCCGTCGACCTATATATGGGGGCGTTCTTTCCCGGATATGCTGCGCCCGGGGCTGCTGGCTTCGAGCAATGGGCTGACCTGGAACGGGAACGTCTCAAGCTCGCTTTCCTCCGCTCCGCAACTGCGGCAGTTCGGCAGGCACTCGACCGGCCCGAGACCAAGGAAGCGGTCCGACTTGCCGACAGGGCCCGCGACTGCTGCGCCGAATCGCAAGCCGCCTGGTGCCTCCTCCTCGAAGCTCTGCTAACCGCCGGCAACCGCAGCCGAGCCCTGCTCGAGGCCGACCAGCTCCTCACCCGGCTCGCCGGCGGCGGCGAAAACATCGAGCCGGCCACCGAACGCCTCATCGCCAAGATCCACCAATCCGAGGCCGTGGTTCCGCTCCGCTCTCCGGACTCCCCACGCGACCTGCTCGTGACCGAGCTGGTCGGCCGGGAGCGCGAGTTTGCCCTGCTTCTGGATGCCTGGCAGCGTTGCCAGGACACTCGCGCCATGCACGTGCACCTCACCGCACCGGCGGGGCTCGGCAAGACGCGCCTGCTCCACGAACTGGCCAATCGGCTCCGCCCTTCACGTGGCGTCATCGCCATGGTCAGCGCGATTCCCGGAGAACGCGAGGTCGATCACGCCTTCCTCAGTGACACCGTTGAAGCGCTCACGCTTCCCGGCTGGCGCGCCATCGCGCCAGGCACCCTTGCCGAGCTGAGCGCGCTTGCTCCCTCCCTTTCCGCCCATCGTCGGGACCACGGCGGGGGTCGTTCGGGAATCGGATCGACGGCGACCCTGATCCAGGCAATCACAGAGCTGGTCTCATGCGTGGCTGGCGAGACACCGCTGGCCATCCTGCTCGACGATCTCCATTGGGCGGACGACCAGTCCCTCCAGATCATCAACGGTCTCCTCAACCGCCTCAAAAGCGAGCGTGTACTGATCGTGACGACGGCTCGCCCGGTCGCGCGCACACTGCCGGCATCCGCCGCGACACAGGTCGTCGAGCTCACCCCGCTCTCGACGGACGCCTTGCTCGGCATGCTGTCGAGCCTGGGGGCAGATGTTGGAGCGTATGAGGTGACGGCGCTGGCCGAGATGCTGCACCACAAATCGAAGGGGTCGCCCTTACTCGTGCTGGAGTTGCTGCATCTGGCCATGCAACAGGGCAGGTTGCGGATCGATGAGACCGGTTGGACGTGGACCAATCCCGCTGCCGCGCTACGGGACATCGGTGACGACGATCCGCTTCGGCTCCGCATCGAGGGACTTCCAGCTCGCGCCCGGAACCTGCTGTTGCTGATCAGCGCAGCGCAAGCGCCCCTGCCTTTGGATGTCCTCTCGTCCGTCGATGCCGATGCGCGATACGTACTCCATCAGCTCGAGAAGGATGGTCTGATCGTGCGTGCGGGACCGCTGCTTCAGGCAACGCACGACGAAATAGCAGCTACCGTGCTCCGAACCATCTCCGCTGACGAAAATCGGGATGCCCACACGATATTGGGCGAGTGGTTGGCCACCCGGCTCGAGAACGACCGCACGGCCTTTCAGCGAGCCGCTGCACATTTCAGGGAAGCCCAGCAGCGAGACCGACTCGTCGCCCTGTTTCGAGCCCAAGTCGAAACGGTTCGCCGGCACGGAAGCACGGTTCCGCTCCGGGATCTTGCCCGCAGTGCGTTGGGGCCATCGGCAACGCCGCGAGAGCAATCGGAGCTGATCCGATCGCTGGGTGGGGCACGACGCATGACGTATTCGAGCAGCTCCCGCCGAGCATTGGTTGCCGGGCTGGTGCTGCTCCTCGTCGCGGCGGTTTCCTGGTTCATGCTCACCAGGCCCGAAGTCCCGCCGACGGCCGTCCTGCTGCTGGCCGAGGGAACCCCTGCGCCGGGCGACCGGGTTCGAATCTATGGTTTTCCGATTCGCGAGGATCGATGGTCCGGCCCCGATACGATCTCCTTGCGGGAAGGTCGTGTGCTTGGCCGGCTTCCGCCGGGTCGGAAGCCGTACTATACGATGGCGCTCCATCCGGAGGGGGCCTTGGCATATGACGAGATCACCGCCGACTCCGGCGGCATCGACCTGATGCTGCTGGAGCGCAGCGGCCGAGTCCGCCGGCTCACGGCCACGCCGGGGGACGATATCAGCCCTGATTGGTCTCCGGATGGCAAGTTCCTGGTCTTCGCAACGGCCCGATGGACACCGAGAGGAGACGAAGACAGCGATCTCGGCGTCCTGGACCTCGAAACGGGTGTCATTCGGCAGCTGACTCGTGGACCGGACTACGATACGGGCCCGGCATGGTCTCCTGACGGGACGCACATTGCCTTTGATCGTATCGAAACGATGACGGGAGTCGTACGGCCGTGCATCGTGACATTCGATGGGCTCGTGGAACGTTGCGCACCGTCCACACTGGACGAGCGGTGGCGTCACCACGGCTGGCGGAACCCTGATCAGGTCATGCTCAGTAGTATGTCCACCGATGTACAGTCACCAATGGCGACATGGCATATCCCAGGAAATTCGCTGGCGCTCGGGCGGCCCCTCCCGGTCATACTGGAGAAAGCCAGCTCCGGATCAACGCTGGCCTCTTCGGTCGCTATCAGCTCACCGGATCGGGTACGATTGGTGATCGACAGGGAGCGGCCTGGCGACCGCTCCCTCGTAACACCTTCAGCTGCGGGCACAGTGACCGGATGGTTTGTTCCGGCAGAGCGCCGACAGTACATCCACGACGTGACGATCGAACCCCGAGGAATCTCCGCTGTCGTCGGCGTGAGTCATCGTCTTCGTGCCTCCGGGCGCGATGTGCTCGGTCGAAGCGTGGCACTTACCTCGACTGCGCTCAGGTGGGCGACTCACGATTCGACTATTGCAACGATCGATTCGAGCACCGGCGAGCTCTTCCCCCGCGAAGAGGGCACGGTGCGAATTGATGTCTCGCTTGGCGGGTGGCGGCAAGCGTCGACCGAGATCACGATCACCTCGAATCGAGTGGAACATGTTTTCGGCGAAGCGTGGGAAGAGTCGCTGGCCAGCCGATGGGCATCGTACGGTGATCCTCGACCTTCCATCGTGGCTGCTCCTGACGGGACTCCTGCCCTCCTCAACGGCGGTGACCAGACGTTCTCGAGCGGGATTGTCAGCATTGGAGCGGTATCTGCCCCTGCGTTCGGCTTCGAGGCACTTGTTTCGACGCCGATCGAACGACCGAAATGGCAACGTTTACTACTCGAGATGGGAGTGTACCCGGACACCAACCATTCCGGTGCCATCGGAGCGGCTGCATGCGGATTCCTGACTCCGATAGGTGAGGGCGTTGCGCAGATGCAGCGTTACTCGCTCCATGTGGGTTCACGACGACTCATAGCCGCCGGCGCCGAACATCTTGTGAGCGGGACATGGTATCGAATCCGTCTGCAGATCTTTCCCGACGCGACATGTGGTGTCGCGGTCGATGGGATGCCGATGATTCGGGATTACACCGGTATGTCTCCGGAGAGTGACTGGCGCATCGTGATCAGCGGTCAGACCGTCGCGACCCAGATGCTGGTCGGTCCGTTGAACGCCTGGACAGGGGTGAAAACAGACATGGATTGGAACTCCACCTATTCTAGTGTTCCAACGTTTTCTAGTGTTCCAACGTTACGCTGAACCACCTGCAGTGATTCCCTCGCCGAGTTGTCATCGAAACGCCATCCAGGCGTCAGCAGGAGAAAACGGACCCCTCCTCTAGCCTCGCGCGCCGGTCGGAGGTATCCTCCGTGCACATACCGAAGTACCCCTTTTCGTCTGGTCGCACCATCTGTCCGGGAAATGAATCGCAATGGGATTGGCCGCCATTCCCCTGCCGAGACGCCGGTTCGGGGAGACCATGCGACGCGACCGTTGGTGGGTCGAGCCGCTCATCATCTTTGTAATTCTGACTGCCTTCATCGTCTATGCGACGTGGGCCGCCTTTCAGAATGCGCACTACACTCACGGTCCGTATCTCTCGCCGTTCTACGCACCGGAGGTGTTCGGCGACTCGCCGCATTCGTGGTTCGGACCGAAGCCGGGGTGGTGGCCTGCGTGGCTGCCGTTTTCTCCCGCGCTGATCATCCTCCCGTTCCCCGGCCTGTTCCGCCTCACCTGCTACTACTACCGCGGCTCCTACTACAAGTCCTTCTGGGCCGATCCGCCGGCATGTACGATTGGTGAGCCGCGCAAAACCTATCTGGGCGAGCGCAGCTTTCCGCTGATCCTGCAGAACGTGCATCGCTATTTCATGATCATCGCGGTGGCCTTTCTGTTTCTGCTCAGCTACGACGCCGTGAAGGCCTTCTGGTTTGCCGACGGCTCGGGCGGCACCAGCTTTGGCATCGGCGTGGGCAGTCTGATCCTGACGGCCAATGTGATCTGCCTTGGCGGATACACCCTCGGATGCCATTCGCTCAGGCACGTGGTCGGAGGATTCCGCGACCAGTTTTCCAAACGTCCCGTCTTCAAGACTCCGTATGCCTGCGTCTCGTGCCTCAACCGGGCGCACCACCGCTGGGCCTGGATCAGCCTGATCACGGTCGCCTTTTCAGACCTCTACATCCGGCTCTGCTCGATGGGCATCTGGACCGACTTCCGGATTCTCTGAATGTCCTATCAGACTTTCGATCACGACGTACTCGTCATCGGCGCCGGCGGTGCCGGGCTCCGCGCGGCAATCGAGGCGGCCGGCGCCGGCGTGTCGGTCGGCCTGATCTGCAAATCGCTGCTGGGCAAGGCCCACACGGTCATGGCCGAAGGCGGGATGGCGGCGGCGATGGGCAATGTCGACGACCGCGACAACTGGCAGGTCCATTTCACCGACACGCTACGCGGCGGGCAGTACGTCAACAACTGGCGCATGGCCGAGCTGCATGCCAAGGAAGCGCCGGCGCGGGTCCGGGAGCTGGAAGCGTGGGGCGCCCTGTTCGATCGGACCAAAGACGGCCGGATCCTGCAACGCAACTTCGGCGGGCACCGGTATCCGCGCCTGGCGCACGTAGGCGACCGGACCGGCCTCGAGATGATCCGCACCTTACAGGACCATGGCATCCATCAGGGCATCGACGTGCACATGGAAGTCACCATCGTGAGCCTGTTCCGCCAGCAGGGGCGGATCGCGGGCGCGTTGGGGTATGACCGCCAGCAAGGAGAGTTCCGGCTCTATCGGGCGCGCGCCATCGTGCTCGCGACGGGAGGCATCGGGCGCGCCTACCAGATCACCAGCAACAGCTGGGAGTACAGCGGCGATGGCCAGGCGTTAGCCTATCAGGCCGGCGCGGCGCTCCTGGACATGGAGTTCATCCAGTTCCACCCGACCGGCATGATCTGGCCACCGTCGGTCAAGGGCATTCTGGTGACCGAAGGCGTCCGCGGCGAAGGCGGGATCCTGGTCAACAACCAGGGCAAGCGGTTCATGTTCGACGATATCCCGGAGAACTACCGCGCCCAGACCGCCGACACACCGGAAGAAGGCTGGCGCTACGTCATGGGCGACAAGAACGCCCGCCGCCCGCCCGAACTGCTGACCCGGGACCACGTCGCCCGCTGCATCGTCCGCGAGGTGCGCGAAGGACGCGGCAGCCCGCACGGCGGCGTCTTTCTCGACATCCAATGGATCAAGGAGCGGATCCCGAACGCGGCCGAACACATCCGGAAGAAGCTGCCCAGCATGTACCATCAGTTCAAACAGCTGGCGGGCATCGACATCACCAAGGAGCCGATGGAAATCGGCCCGACGACGCACTACATCATGGGCGGCATCCTGGTCGACGGCGACAGCCAGATGACCACGGTTCCCGGCCTGTTCGCAGCAGGCGAGTCGGCCGCCGGGCTCCACGGCGCCAACCGGCTGGGCGGCAACTCGCTTTCCGACCTCCTGGTCTTCGGGAAGCGTGCCGGGGAGTTCGCCGCGCAGTATGCCCGGGAGCAGCCGTCGGTTGCTCCGGACGGCGGGGAGGTCGACGCCAGTATCCGCGAGGCGCTGGCGCCCTTCGAGCGCACCACGGGTGAGAGTCCCTACAAGGTGCAGCAGGATCTCCAGGTCATGATGCAGTCGCTGGTGGGGATCGTCCGGCGCGAAGAGGAAATGCTCCGCGCCCTGGATGAACTGGCCCGCCTCAAGGAACGGGCGGCGACCATCGGCGTGCCGGGTGGCCGAGCCTATAATCCCGGCTGGCACACCGCCATCGACCTCAAGAACCTGCTGACGGTGTCCGAGGCGATCATCCTGTCCGCGCTGGCCCGCAAAGAAAGCCGGGGCGGACATTTCCGGGACGACTACCCCGAGAAGCAGGCCGAGTTCGGCAAGCTCAACCATGTCGTGGCGCAGACGGCGGATGGCAGCATGGCGCTGGAGCAGCGGCCGGTGGCGCCGGTTGCTGCCGAGCTGGCTGAGCTGGTCGAGACCTACAAGTAGCGCCGGTACGGCGAGAGAGAGGACCACTGTCCATGACAACGGCGACATTCTCGATCTGGCGGGGAGAGTCCGGCACCGGCGAGCTGGTGGACTACAGCACCGAGATTTCCACCGGGATGGTGGTGCTCGACGCGGTCCATCAGATCCAGGCGGATCAGGCACCCGACCTGGCCTGCCGCTGGAACTGCAAAGCCGGTAAATGCGGCTCCTGCTCGGCCGAGATCAACGGCCAGCCCAAGCTGATGTGCATGACGCGGCTCGAGCAGCTCGACCTGAACCAGCCCGTCACCATCGAACCGATCCGCGCCTTTCCTCACCTGCGGGATCTGGTGTCCGACGTCAGCTGGAACTTCGACGTCAAGAAGAAGATTGCCAAGCTGGCGCCTCGGCAGCCCGATGCGGCGGACGGCACCTGGCGGATGTTGCAGGAAGATGTCGATCGAGCGCAAGAGTTCCGCAAGTGCATCGAGTGCTTTCTCTGCCAGGACGTCTGCCACGTCCTCCGGGACCACCAGCTGCACGACGAGTTCATCGGCCCCCGCTTTCTGCTCTACACGGCCGGCCTCGAGATGAACCCGATCGACACCGGTGACCGCCTCGAAACGCTGCGCACTCTCCATGGTATCGGGTACTGCAACATTACCAAGTGCTGTACCAATGTCTGTCCCGAGGAAATCAAGATCACCGACAATGCCATCATTCCGCTCAAGGAGCGGGTCATCGACGAGGCGTTCGACCCGATCGCCAAGCTGATCGGATTCATTCGAGGGAAGGACACGTCAAGCTGAGGAGGTTGCGATGATCGAGCTCAAACCGATGACGGCCGGCGGGGTGGCTTCCGCGTTGGCCAAAGCGGAGCGATATCGCCTGCTGAACGAGCCCGATGCCGCGGAGAGCATCTGTCTCGACGTCCTCGCCATCGAGCCGGGCAATCAGAAGGCGCTGGTCATGCTGCTGCTGGCTCGTACCGACCTGATCGCGCAGGGAATCACCGGCGGCCTGGCCCGGGCCCGCGAAGTGCTGCCGCAATTGACCGACGACTACGAGCGGGCCTACTATGCCGGTATCGTCTGCGAGCGGCGGGGCCATGCCCAGCGGATGAGTCCGAGCATCAATGCTGCCAGCCTCGCAACCGACTGGTACCGCGAAGCAATGACCTGGTACGAGAAGGCCGAGGGGCTGCGTCCGTCTGGCAACGACGACGCGGTGATTCGCTGGAACAGCTGTGCCCGGATCCTCAACGCGCATCCGGAACTGACCTCACGGTTCGACGAACCGGCCGAGGTCGTCCTCGACGACTGACTTGGGAGCACCGACCATGACGACATCGCCTACGGCATTCACTACCGCGAGCCTCACCGCCCTTCGGGTAGTGGCAGGGCTGGCTTTTGCTTCACATGGTGCGCAGAAACTGCTCGGCTGGTTCGGCGGTTTCGGTCCTGACGGCACGGCCGAGCTGATGAGCCGCTTCGGCGTCGCCGGCGTGATCGAACTCGTCGGCGGGCTGCTGATTGCCATCGGGCTCTTCACTCGGCCCGCCGCCTTCCTTGCCTCCGGACTGATGGCAGCGGCCTATTTGTCGGCCCATTGGGCCTTCGGAACCAACAGCTTCTGGTGGTGGGCGAACAGCGGGGAACTGGCGCTGATCTTCTGCTTCCTGTGGCTCTTCTTCTCGGCGCGGGGAGCCGGCCCGCATAGCGTCGACGCGAGGCTGGCCCGGAATCGCTCGACGCCGTGAGCGCCTGACGCCTCCGGAGGTATTCACTCCGAACCGTATCCAGGAGAGGCTCCCGATGGAGCCTCTTTCTGTTTCAGGTGACTACGCCGCCACCGGCGTGGCCGGATAGCCGGCATCCTTCACGGCAGCCACGATGGTTGCTTCGTCGATCACCGCCGGATCGAACTCCACCTGGGCTCGGCCGATTGCCACCGACTTGATGGCGACGCCAGCGAGGCCCGCCAGGCTGCGATTGACCGCGTTGAGGCAGTGACCGCACGACATCCCTTCGATATGCAGCGTCAGTAACGTCATACCGCAAAGAAAAACGTGCCGACCGGCCCCCCGCAAGGCACGGCAAGATGCTGCAGGCCTCCCGCAGACCAACTCGGCCGACCACCCTAACCTATTTCGCACCAACGTGTTACAATCCAAGCCATGAGGCATGGGTCCTGCAGAACCCCAAATAGGCCATGACCAACGATCCGACCAACCCTTCGAGCACGCTGCTGGTGCCCGTACTCGACCTGACCGCCGGAACACCCGATCCGGTGGCCACGGCATCATGGCATATGGCCCTGTCCAACCTGGTGGCGGGCGACATTCCGCATCAGCTCTTCGGTCTCTGGGTCTATCCCGAGCGAGGCGGAGCCATCCTGCTGGGCCCCGAGGCCCTGGCCCAGGATCGGCTGGCCGTTCCGCTGCCGGACTCCCAGCTGACCCAGGACCAGCTGTTCGAACTTGAAGACACGCTCCGGCGGGCCAAGTATGCCAGCGCGGCCGCGGTGCCGGTCCGGAGCGACGGCCGCGACGTCGGCCTGATCCTGGTGGGCACCTTCGAATCCGGCAGCTACGGCGCACCTGCCGCCCGGTTGCTGCGCCAGCTGGCCGATCGACTCGCGTCTTCTCTTGCTGCACTGAGCACGATGGTGGTCGCCCCCGCGGAGCCTGCCACGCCGATCGATGACGACCTCTCCTCGGCCCTGTTGAGCCTTGCCTCCGACGCCCCGACCGGCCCTGAACTGGTGCGCCGCCTGTCCGGTTTGCTGCACCCGCACATCCCGCACGACCGGCTCGAGATCCTCGCCTTTGCCAACGGCGCCAAGACCGCCGTCCCGCTTTCCGGTCCCGGCGGACGCCGCCGCTGGGGTTCAGCCGCGAGCACCTGGCAGGATGTCGTCGCCCTGATCAGCGAATGTCTCGGCCCGAACCAGGTGGGCTCCATTGCGAACCTGGCCTCCGAAGCTCCGGGCCTTTCCCTGCCGGGCGGCAGCGGGGGTCACAGCCGGATCGGTTCGGTGCTGGGCGCGAGGCTTTCGCTCGGCGGCGAGGTCATCGGTATGGTCGTGCTGGGTCACGCGGCGCAGTCACTGTATCGCGACCGCGATGAGGCGCTGGCACTGCAGGTGGCGCGAGTCGTGGCACCCCGCGTCGCGGCCTTCCGGCTCGAGTCGGAGGCCCAGGGGCTTCGGGGACAACTCGAAGTGCTCCAGGCCCCCTCGCTCCCGGTGCTACGGGCCGCGGAGGCGCTGGCCGGCACGGCGCATCTGGGCGAGGCCCTGCACAAGTTCGCGGCCGAAGTGGGCGAACTGGTCCCGCACCATCAGTTGCGATTCGAGTTGCGGATTTCCGAGACCGAGTACGTCGAACTCACCGCCGACGTAATCCGGCCGCTGCCGGACCTGCCGCTGCGATTGATCGAGGAGTCGGGAGCGCGGAGTGTGCTCGACGACGAGCGCCCCTGGACCCTGATACAGGGAACCGATCGCGAAGGACTGGCCGTGGCACTCCGAGTGGCCGGCCGAGTCATCGGCGCGCTGATCCTCGAGGCCGATCGCTTCACTGGTACACGCGACGCGGCAGCGGTTGCTCAGCAGTTTGCCGCCGTGGCCGCCCCGCACCTCGAACTGATCCGACGCGGCACCACCACACGCTACTCGACCCTGACCCGTCGCAGCTGAGCCGCTCCTTCAGGGATTGGCCGGGCGAATCTCGATTTCGTTGATCAGCGCGCGGCGGGGAAGCTGCAACACATCGACGACGACCGCCGCCACGTCCGCCGGCCTGAGAATCCGGTCGAAATTCGGCTTGAGGACACTCTGATCGCGGAGCAGGGCGGTGTCGACACTGCCGGGACAGACGGTCACCACCCGGATGCCGTCCTTGCGGACTTCCGCCATCAGCGAGCGACCGAACCCGACCACCGCATGCTTGGACGCGCTGTAGGCCGCACCGTTGGCAAGACCGTTCTTCCCCGCCAGGCTCGCAATATTGACGATGTCGCCCTGATGCTTGGCGCGCATTCCCGGCAGAACGGCTTTGCAGAGCAGAAACAGGCTCCGCACGTTGACGGCAAAGACCCGGTCCCATTCTTCGAGCGACATGTCGTCGATCGGCCCCAGGATTCCGATGCCGGCATTGTTTATCAGCACGTCGATCGCGCCGAGTTCACGTTCGGTGTGCTCGACCAGGCGGGCCACTGCGGCCGGGTCGGAAACGTCCGCGGCGAATCCGGTGGCCCGGTGACCAGCCGCGGTCAGTTCGGCCAACGCCTCGCGGAGTCGGGATTCGGTTCGAGCCGTGATGGCCACGGAGTATCCGCCTTGGCAGAGTGCCTCGGCGATGGCGCGTCCGATGCCTTCGGTGGCACCGGTAACGAGAGCGACGGGAGCTGTCATCCGGGAAATGTGAAGCCGGCGGAGGCTCGAGAAAAGCCCCCGCCGGCTCGGCCCACCCGTTGAACTGTGCTACTGCACCACCACCGAGACCGAGCACGGACCGAAATCGGTGTGCTGTTCCTCCAGGTGATAGAGCGCAAAGCTGACGCTGGCGGTCCCCGCAGCACCGCCGCTCAACGTCCCGCCGAAAGCGCCGGACCGGGTAAACCGGGCAGCCGGCTCCACATTGAGCTGGAACTCGTCGTCGTGGATGTCCAGGACATGGCCGTCGTCATCCAGGAAGGTTGCGGCGACGGAGGCGCCGGTGGTCGGAATGGTTACCGAGGCTACCGACGGCGTGCAGGTGGCGCCCGAGAAGTTGACGGTGGTTCCACCGATCACCACTCGCATGGTCTCCACTTCGGGCTCGTGATCGTGATCATCATCCTCATCTCCGCAGCCGGCTGCGAAAACCAGACCGACCAATGCGCCGGCAGCGAGACCGCGACGAACCAATGCTGAAATTGCCATGACAACCTCCATCAGGATCGAGGATCCGGCTCGATGCGGACCGGATTCGTGAGAACTCGGTGATCAGAACGTGAAGCGATAGAGCAGACTGATGTTGCGCCCCGGCTGTGGCTCGATCTCTTTGATCCGGGACAAGTGGTCGTAGTACTCCGCGTTGGTCAGATTGTCGACGCGGAGGGTCAGGGTGTGAAACTGGCCGCCGATCAGCAATCGGACACCGGCATGCAGCTCGCCGACCACGGCGCCGTCCGTTTCGGTTTCGAAGTCGCCCAGGCGGGACTGGCGTGCCGTCCAACGCATGCCGACGCCCGCGAAGTACTGCGGCCGTTCATAGCGCAACTCTGCATTGCCGAAGAGCGGCGGAATCAGCGGCGGATGTCCCGACGCGGCCACGAACGAGGTGTCGGGCGGATCGAGACTGATGATCGGAATCGGGGCGCGGTCGGAGGTGAACTTGGCCGCGACATACGATACGGTCGCATCGAACACCACGCGGCGCGACAGTCCGAGGCTGAAGGACCCTTCGAAGCCCTGGAACACCGCAGCCTCGTTGGTGAACTGGAAGAGCGGTCGGCCGCCCTGTCGCCCGATCACGGCGCGGCCGCGGCTCGACGGGAAGATGTAGTTGTCGAGCTGGTTGCGGAACGCAGCGATCTCGAGCCGCACCGACGACCGGTCCAGTCGCACGAAACCGTCGAGACCGAGACCGGTTTCCTCGACCAGGCGCGGGTCGCCCACGTCGTAGGAGTTGGCCGCCAGGTGCGGACCGTTGGAGTACAGCTCGTTGAAGTCGGGAGTCCGGTAGGCGCGCGCGATGCTGCCGCCGATTGCCAGGCCGCTGCCCAGATCGTAGATGGCGCCGACCGACCCGGAGAATGCCCCGAAGGATCGGGAAACCGCTTCGACCTGTTCGCCCTCGATCTGGAAGACGGAACGTTCCCGCGGGTCGTAGTGAGCAAAATCGAAGCGCAGCCCGGCCTGCAACCGAAACGGCCCGTCACCGTACTCCTGGACGGCAAACGCCGAGAGTGAGTAATCGGCGGTGGCCGGAGTGCGCAGCGTCCCGCCGGTGCGGATGTCGCGGTAGTGGCCGCCGATCCCGACGGCGCCGCTGCTGGCGCCGAGCAGGCCGCGGTGCCGCGCGGTCACGGTGCCGTTCAGGAACGACTGCCGGAAGCGAGTCCCCACCGCGCCGCTGGACTCGTACTCGGTATGGCGATAGAAGGTGCCGCCGATGTTGGCGCGAATGCTTTCCCAGCTTCCGCTGGTCGGATGCAGGTCGAAGGTCGAGCGGATGGTGTGACGCTGCATTGCCACGTCGACGCCTTCAGGATGCCCGCCGACGAAACCGCCCGGAATGCCATACTCGTTGTCGAAGTACCGGTACGACACGCCGGCGTATCCGGCCGGCGCGATGTACGATGCGCCGCCCGAAAGATCGATGGTCCTGACGTCCGTATTGATGAGGCGACCTTTCGGCGTCCGGGTATCGCCCGCCCCGCGCAGCGTCCCTTCACCCCGCACCACCAGCGGCCCCAGACTGGACACCGCATAGCCGCCAAGCGCGGCACCACGATTGACCGAGCTGGCCTGCGCCGAGATGGCGCCGTGAAGCGCATCCGGCCGTGAGGCGGGCACGTCTTCGCGAATCACGTTGACCACCCCGCCCAGCGCGCTCGATCCGTAGAGCAGCGACATCGGACCGCGCACCACCTCGATCCGCTGGGCAGTAAGCGGGTCGACCGTGACGGCGTGGTCGGCCGAGGTGGAGGCCAGGTCGCCGGGACGAATGCCATCCTGCAGCATCACGACACGGTCGCCGCTCAGGCCGCGGATCACGGGCTGGGAGGTCGCCGGGCCCAGACCGCTCGCGGCAACCCCGGGTTCGTGCCGCAGCGATCCCGCCACCGTGGCGTCCAGCTGCCGATCGAGCGCGGCCCCGGCCACCACGGACGTCGGGCTGACGACCTCACTCCGGGCCCGGGCACTGATGGTGCCGGTGGTCACGATCTCTTCGAGCCGGAGTACCGCGGGCGTGAGCGTCACATCGAGCCGGATGGTGTCGCCCGGCGTGATGGTGATGGTGGTAAAGAAGGCCTGATAACCGATGGCCGTGATGGCCACACGCTGCGGACCGACCGGAACGACCGGGAGGAAGAACGACCCGTCGGCGTGCGTCGTTTCCGTCAGGTGGCGATCGAGCACCCGGATCAGCGCCGCCTGTAACCCGCCACCATCCGCCGCCACCACGGTACCGCGGAGCGAGCCGGTATTGAGCGTCTGCGCGGCGACTTCACCGCGACCGCCAATCAGGAGACCGGTAACGACCAACCAGCGTGCAGCAGACATATTGCCTGTCTTCCCAACCACCGGCGGCAACGTTCAACGCCGGCAGCATCATCGGCCATCAAGCGACGCACCGCTGCTGCGATACGTCAGCGCTCCGACCAGAATCGGTCGAAGCTATCGAATGCGTGAGATCAGGAGACGGCGGGTGGCGCGCGGGGACCGCTGGCGCCGAGTTCGATATGAGACGAAGAGAGGAGAAAGCCGTCGCGCGGGAGCACCTGACGCGGAGTGGACTCCCGAGCAACCAGGATCAGTACTGCCGGGAAGGTCGGCTGGACCGGAGTCGAGCAGAGCGCACAGCCGTCGTCGACGTGGCCGCCGACTGGAGGCGTCGGCAGATCTGCCGCCGCGACCGAAATGCGATCCTGGTCGGCCCCACGCGTGATGTGCCACGCCGCAACCGCCTGCGCCACTCCGAAGAAAAGGAGCAGGGTTGCCGCGACCGGACCGACATATCGCCGGAGCCGCGCTAAGGGGTTGAGGCAGTACCGCATCAAATGACGATACCCCGTTGATACGGGAAAATCAACAACGATCGTGATTAGTTTTCGCCCATGACCACCGGCGACTTCCGCGTCAGAACAGGCGAGCATCGGCTCAGTACCGGGGAATATCGGATCAATGCCGATGCCCGAATCCCCTTCATCATGGACCTGGCCTTGGCGCTTCAGGCCGCTGGATACTCGACCCACCGGCTGGAAGAAGCCCTGACCGCCATGAGCGATCGGCTCGGCCTGACCGGGCAGTACTTCGTCACGCCCACCTCGATTTTCGCGTCGTTCGGATCGGGAATTACGCAATCGACCTACATGATGCGGACGGCACCGCGGCCTCAGAATCTCGGCCAGCTGGCTCGCGTCACCGAGGTCGCCCGCGGCGTGCTCTCGGGAGAGATCCTGGTAGCCGACGGCATGAACAAGCTGATGGCCCTCTCGGTGGTTCCCGACCCGAAGCCGCTCACGATGATCATCGGTCATGGACTCGCGTCGGCCGCGGCGGCCCGATTCCTCGGCGGTGCCTGGGCCGAGATGGGCATGGCGGCCCTGGCGGGGCTCGGAATCGGCGCGCTGGCCACGACGGCAGTCCGGTTCCCGCATGTGGCGCGGGTCTACGAGTTCCTGGCCGCGTTCCTCTGCTCGGCCACGCTGACCGCGCTTGGTACGCTGATCGGCGGCTACTCGGTAGCGCTTGCTACGCTGGCGGGGCTGATCGTATTGATTCCCGGCCTCACCCTGACGACGGCCATCACAGAGCTGGCCACCTCGCATCTGACCGCCGGTACCACCAGGATGGCCGGGGCGTTCATGACGTTCATCGGGATCGGATTCGGGGTCGCGCTGGGGCACAAGGTGGCCGTGCTGGTGGTCGGTCCGGCGGCAACGGTGGTACCCGCAGCGATGCCGGCCATCGTCAACTGGCTGGCCCTCGCCGTGATTGCCATTGCCTTCTCGCTGCTGCTGCGCGCCGACCGAAGGGACATCGCCTGGATCCTGCTGTCGGCGGTGCTCGCGTTCGTCTCGACCCGTCTGGGCGGGTCGGTGCTCGGACCGGAGATGGGTGTCTTCGTCGGGGCGCTGGCCGTCGGGTTGGGCAGCAACCTGTTCTATCGGATTACCAGGCGACCGGCATCGATCGTCATGGTGCCGGGATTGCTGACCCTGGTCCCCGGCAGCGTGGGGTTCCGCAGCATTTCTGCGCTGCTCGACAGCCAGGTGGTGGCCGGGATCGACACCGCCTTCAGCATGATGCTGACGGCGGTATCACTGGTGGCGGGGCTGCTGGCCTCGGCAGCCATTTATCCGGAAGATCGCTTCGCCTGAACCGCGACGTGAGGACCGAGGCGGGTACGGCGCACCGCGTCCGCCAGTCCGTTGAGGAGACTGCGAGTGTCCTCGGGGCCGAGACACGGATCGGTCACGCTCTGGCCGAACTGGAGCGGCACCGACCCGGCGAGCGACTGCGCACCTTCCACCAGATTGCTCTCGACCATGACGCCGAGTATCTGCTGTGACCCCTCGGCAACCTGGCGCCCGACGTCGGCGGCGACATCGAGCTGCCGGCGATAATTGCCCGCGGCATTGCCATGGCTGCAGTCGATCATGACCCGCGGCGTTCGCCCCTGCTGGCTCAGCATCCTGCCGGCCGCCTCCACCGCAAGGGCGCGATAGTTCGGCTGATGCCCGCCCCGCAACACGATGTGGCAATCCGGATTGCCCCGGGTGGTGACGACCGTGGCGTGGCCCAACGACGACAGCGATACGAAGTGATGCGAACCTGCCGCGGTCACGACCGCATTGACGGCCGACGCGATGTTACCGTCCGTGGTGTTCTTGAAACCGGTGGGAATGGCCATGCCCGATACCATCTGGCGGTGCGGCTGGCTTTCCGTCGTCCTCGCACCGATTGCCGCCCAGGACACCAGGTCGCCCAGGAACTGCGGCGACGTCAGTTCGACGAACTCCGTCGCCACCGGTAAGCCCAATCGGCCGATGTCGAGCAGCAACCGGCGCGCGGTCCGAAGGCCGCTGTTGATGCTGCCGGCGCCGGACAGCTCGGGGTCGTTGACCAGCCCTTTCCAACCCAGCCGGGTGCGCGGCTTCTCGACATACGCCCGCATCAGCAGGACCAGCTCGTCCTTCCACTCGTCTCGTACGGCAACCAGCCACCGCGCGTACGCCAGCGCCGCATCGACATCATGGATCGAGCAAGGCCCCACCACTACCAGCAACCGCGGATCGCGCCCGTGCACGATGTCACGAATGGCGGATCGGGTGGCCCGGATCATCTGATCTATTTCGGGTGACAACGCCAGTTCAGCCAGAAGTTCGCCCGGCTGGACCAAAGCGCCGACTTCGGAGATACGCGATTGTTCGATGGCCTCTCGCTCCGCAGACACACCTTCGATCATTCCTTCAGTTACCGCGTCCACTTGTATTCCTTTGGTCAGGCGCGTAACGTCGCGCCCCCGTCGACATAGAGATCGGCCATGGTGATATGGCCCGCACGGTCGGATACGAGAAAGAGCACCGCCTCGGCCACATCATCGGGTTCCGCGATCTTGCGGAGCGGAATCCCGGTGCGATACGACTCCAGCGACCCGTCCAGAACCGACTGCAGTGTGGTACCGCGGGCCCACATAGCTTCCTGCATCGGCGTCCGGGTCGAGCCCGGCGCCACGATGTTGCAGCGGATGCCATACTGCGCGAGTTCGAGACCGAGACACCTGGTAAACATCGTCGCTGCCGCCTTCGAGGCGGCGTACGCAGCCATCCCGTGCCGCGGGATTCCGGCCGCGTTGGAACTGACCGTCACGAGACAGCCGCGCGATCTGGGCGTCATGACGCGGGCCAGTGCGCGCGAGACGACGAAAACCCCCCGGGCATTCACGTCGAAGACCCGATCCCAGGCCGCATCGTCCGTCTCGATGACCGGTCCGGTGTGCAGCACGCCGGCCAGATTGATACCGATGTCGATCGGCCCCCATTCGGACTCGATCCTCGCCACCAGCCGATCGACGGCGGCCGCGTCGGTGACGTCGAGCTGAATCGGCTCGACCAGGTCGGCATCGGGCCACTGCCGCTTGAGCGCAGCCAGCGCGGTTTCGTCACGATCGATTGCGACCACCCGGGCGCCCTCGCCCACCAGGCCGGCAATCACCGCTTTGCCGACACCGCCGGCGGCGCCGGTGACCAGCGCGATCTTCCCCGCAATCCCGGACTCACGCATCAGCTCTGCTCCTTCCCTGCTCTGCTCCCACGAACGACTCGGCCTGCGCCAGTACCCGCCGGAGCACCGGTACCATTTCGGCGACCGCTTCCGGACCGACCATATGGGCATGCCGTACCGGCAGGTCGTGTCGCTCGATGGTGCTCACGTAGGGTTCCCACTCGACCGGCGACGCACCGCCCTGGGCATGCTCCAGGGTCGCATGAAAGTGGAGCGCCGGCCCGTTGAAACGGCGATGGAGATGGCCGCGGACCAGGCGGTTGTTGTTCTCGACGGCCCGTACCACGCCACTCAAGGCTCGTTCGCTCAAGCCGCCCAGCGGACTGCCGCCATCGCGCAGGTACGCAATCACTTTTTCCCGAGTCATCGCGAGGTCCGGCAGCGCGGCAGGATCGTGCCCGGCAATCAGCAGCAGCGCCCGCAGCGGCGCCGCCTCATCCGGCTCGGCCATGCCATGCCAGCGATCGGCCGGGTAGGCATCGAGCAGGGCCAGAACGCCGACCTGCTCACCAAGCTCCTGCAGCCGCACCGCCATGGCCTGCGCCAGAATCCCGCCGACCGACCATCCGACCAGGTGATAGGGACCGTCGGGACTGACGGCGCGGATGCGATCGACATAGTCGGCCGCCATATCGTCCAGGCGGTCGGGTAGTTCGGCGGCGAGATCGAGACCTCCCGCCTGCACCCCATAGACCGGTCGCTCCGCGCCGAGGGCCCGGGCCAAGCCCCCGTAACACCAGGCAATTCCGCCGGCGGGGTGGATGCAGAAGACAGGCGGGCGACTCGACGGGGCCGATCGGGTCAGGGGAAGGATCCGGTCCAGACCCTCGCCACCGACCTGACCTGCCAGGGCATCATCGATTTGCGCAGCAAGACCAGCGACCGTCGGTTCGGCGAACAGGGTGCCGAGACCGATTTCACACCTCCAGGTTTCACGCACCAGTCGCATCAGCCGCGCGCCGGTCAGTGAATGCCCGCCCAGCTCGAAGAAATCGGCACTCGGCGATGCGACCTCGGCTCCGAGCACCTCGGCAAAGAGCCCCGCCAGCCGACGCTCCGTCGCGGTGCGCATCGACCGTTCCGGCGGGACGGTGCGGCGTTCCGGAACGGGAAGGGCCCGTCGATCGAGCTTGCCGCTGGGCGTCAGTGGCCAGCGAACCAGATCGATCAGCACCGAAGGCACCATGTGCTCCGGCAGGGTGTCCTGCAGCTTGCCACGCACGGCGGCCACGTCGATCGAGGCTCCATCGCCCGTCAGGTAGGCGATCAGCCGCTGATCGCCCGGGGCATCCTCCCGGACGATGACCACCGCCTGGGTGACCCCGGGTTCGGCCAGCAGGGCAGCCTCGATCTCGCCGAGTTCGACCCGCTGTCCCCTGATCTTGACCTGGAAATCCGCCCGGCCGAGATACTCGATGGCGCCGTCGTCCCGCTGGGTTGCGATGTCTCCGGTGCGATAGAGCCGGCTGCCAGGAGCGCCGAACGGATCGGCAATGAAACGCTCGGCGGTGAGGTCCGGGCGCCCCAGGTATCCGCGGGCGAGCTGCACCCCGCCGATGTAAAGCTCTCCGCGCACCCCCGGCGGCACCGGATGCAGCCGGCGGTCGAGCACGTAGAGCGTGGTATTCCAGACCGGAAGCCCGATCGGCACGGGTGACGAGGTGTCGCCTCGAGACGCATTCCAGCAGCTGACATCGACGGCCGCTTCGGTCGGTCCGTAGAGGTTGTGCAGCTCCGCATCGAGCACGGCATGGCACCGGTCGCGGAGCGCTTCCGACAGCGCCTCGCCGCTGGCAAAGACGCATCGAAGCGGCAGTCCGCGCGCCGACGGCTCGGCCAGGAACGCCGCCAGCATCGAAGGCACGAAATGCACGATGCTGATCCCGGCCTCCCGAATCAGGCGAGCCAGCCAGGCCGGGTCTTTGTGCGCATCCGGCGGCGCCACGACGAGGGCAGCCCCGGTTATCAGCGGCAGGAAAAACTCCCAGACGGACACGTCGAACGTGGCAGGCGTCTTCTGCAGGAATCGATCGCGGCTCGACACACCGTAGTGGGTCCGCATCCATTCGAGCCGATTCACGACGGCGCGATGCTCGACCACGACCCCTTTGGGCTCTCCGGTCGATCCGGACGTGAAGATCACGTACGCCGCATCATCCGGCAGCGGGCCGTCACCGGTCCACGGCTCGGCAGGCGGATCGGCCCGGTCGAGCGGCAGCACCGGCACGCCATCCGGCCAGGCCACCTCGACCGTCGACGCCGTCACCAGTGCCGCCGGGTGGGCAAGCCCGATGATACGAAGCAGGCGATCGGGCGGATGATCCGGATCGAGCGGCAAGTACGATGCGCCCATTCGGACGATGGCCACCAGCGTCGTCACCAGGTCAACGGAACGCGGCAACGCCACGGCCACGATGTCTCCCCGACGCACGCCGAGCGCTGAGAGCTGTCCCGCAACGGTACGGGTGCGCCGATCGAGCGCCTGATAGTCCAGCACCTGGCCGTCGCCCTCGATGGCAACCACATCCGGAGAGGCGGACAAGGTCCGCTCGATCAGCGCCGCCAGCGTGAGATCCGGAACGGGATGATCGGTCGCGTTGACCCCGGCGACCCAGCGACCGTGTTCCTCTACCGTCAGCGTAGGAACCTCGGCCAGCGTATCCGCCTTGAGCGCAGCAACCAGAAAGGCAGCCAGGCGATCGGCGTGGCTGGCCAGGTCCGCTGCATGGTACAGCGTCGGATTGCCGTCCAGTTCGAGTCGGAGTCCGTCGGCGTTGGCGTCCGCGCGGACGCTGATGGTCAGATCGTCGACCGGACCGGTCGCCATCGTGTGCAGGGTCGACTCGACACCGGGAAAATCGGGGGTCTCATCGAAGGGCAGGATGTTGATCAGCGGACCATAGAGCCGCCGACCGCCGCCCAGCAAGCCCAGATCACGGCGCAGCTGCTCGCTCCGGTACCGTCCATGCATCCGGGCTCGACGGAGCCGGGCCGAGATCCCGGCGGCAAACCCCGCGATACCCTGGTCCTCGTCGGCAACCACCCGAAGCGGCAGAATATTCATCACCATCGCGGGAATCATCGCGGCCGGAGTGCCAAGACGATTCATGGTTGCGACACCGACGACCGTTTCCAGGTTGTCGGTATGTCGCAGCACATACGCAGCAATCAACGCGACCAGCACATCCGGCCATGGCACCCTCGCTGCCTCAGCCAAGGCACGCACGGCGGCCGCGGTACCTTCGGGGCAGTCCAACGCATGGCGAAGGTAATGCCGAGCCGTGGTGGCCGTGCCCTCCGCTAGCCCAGCTACTGCAGGCAGGTCGGCCAGTTCCGCCATCCAGAACCGATGGTCTGCCTCACGCTTATCAGATGCCCGATAGGTGCGATCCGCCTCGAGCAGATCCGCGAAGGGCCGGAAGCCCTCGGCCGGCCCCCGCCCCGCCAGGCAGGCGCGGTAGCGATCGGCAATGCGCCTGGTAAGCAGTGACGTGCCGTAGCCGTCGATCACTGCATGATGGATACGCTGATACCAGAGATGCTGCTCGGGGCCGAGTACGAAAAGAACCTGCGCGACCAGCGCGTCAACACCGAGATCGACCGGACGCTCCAGATCGCGCTGCATCCACTCCCGGGCAGCGCCGGGCGGATCGCGTTCGTCCGTCAGATCGACGATGCAGAGCGCGGCCCGGGCTCCCTCGTCGACCAGTTGCACCGGACCGTCGGGCCCCTCGAATATCCGCACCGCCAGAGCATCGGCCTCGGAAAGCGCTCCATCGACGGCATTCTGGAATGCCGCCAGATCGAGCGGGCCGATCAGCTCGACGAACTGTCCGGTATTGAAGACAGGATTTTCGGGATCCAGTCTCTGGGCAAACCACAGACCGGCCTGAGCTTCGGTGAGGGGCACTGCACCGATATCCGGCATCCCGTTCGACGTCTGCATGGCCACCCTACTCGCTGGTCGATCGGGAAATCACGCTCCACCAATGCGCCAGCTCCGGACGCTCGGCCAGCGAGGCAAAATCGATCTGCGCACCGGCGTCGTTCCATCGCTGCACCAGCGCCATGATGCGGATCGAGTCGAGACCGTGGTCGACCAGATTGTCCTCATCGCCGATTTCGTCCGGCGACTCGAACAGCACCGCGGCCACGTCGGTCCGAAGCCGTTCCAGCGTCAGCGGCTCTCCCGGCAGTCCCCCCGACTCGCGGCTCACCATACCGGGGCCGTCTCCGCCGAGCCGGCCGGGTCTTGCCAGAGCTCGATCAACTCGGCCGTGGTGAGGGGCACCGCGCATCGCTCGGCAGCGTAACGGACCGCCATGTCGTGACGCTCGCGGGAAAAGTCGGCCACGGCGTCAACCACGAAGAACGGTTGCACGTCCCGCATGAAGGCGTCCGCCGCCGTGAGGAGGCAGCCGATGTGCGCGTAGACGCCGGTCACGATCAGCTGATCCCGCCCGCGCGATCTCAGCATCGACTCGAGATTGGTGCGCTGGAAGGCGCTGTAACGCCACTTAGTCAGCAGATGATGATGGGCCAGCGGAGCGGCGGCGGCGGCGATGCCTTGGTCGGCCGGATCCGACGACATTCCCGGCCCCCAAAAATCCGTCTGGAGACCGCGGTCTCTCAAGTCCTGTCGCCCTGGCTGCGCACTGTAAAAGACCGGCACACCGAGCGCATCGCATCGGGCCCTAAGCGCCAGCAGGTTGGCCATCATTGGCGCAATGGGAGACGCCCCGGCCGGAAAGGCGCGGACAAAATACCCCTGCAGATCGTGAATCAGCAGCGCAGCACGGTCCGGTCGCAGTGTCCACTCGACCCGGGCCGCGGGATACTCCCCCGGTACGGGCAGCGGATACTCGGCAATAGCAGGGAGTCCCATCAAGCATCCTTCTCGCTGCCCTGCGGCTCCGCGGCCAGGTGTTCGCGGATCGCGGCGCGCAGCTCACGCCGGCTCACTTTGCCGACGCCGGTTGCCGGAAACTCCGTCACGAAGACGATCTGATCCGGCACCTTGTAAGTAGCCAGCCCGCGCGAGCGGATCCAGGCTTTGAGTGCTGCCCCCTTCGGGGCATCGCCGCGCGGGATGACGAAGGCGCAGGCCCGCTCCCCCAGATACGGATCAGGCACGGATACAATCGCGGCATCGTGCACCTGCGGGTGCGCCAGCAGGTGGTCTTCGATCTCTTCCGCCGAGACCTTCTCGCCGCCCCGGTTGATATGATCGCTGGCCCGCCCATGCACTACGAGATAGCCGTTGGAGGTCTGCGAGACGATGTCGCCGGTGCGGTAGAAGCCATCCTCGGTAAAGGCCCGCGCATTGACCTCGGGCGCGTTATGGTAGGCGCGGATGGTATAAGGACCGCGGGTCAGCAGGTGTCCCGGCGTTCCCTGGGGAACCGGTTGATCGAAGTCGTCGACGATCCGAATCTCGTCGTCCTCGCTGATGGGCCGGCCCTGGGTGCCCACGACCGTTTCCTCGTCGTCCTCGTAGCGGGTGTAGTTCACCAGACCTTCGGCCATCCCGAACACCTGCTGCAACTGTACCGGCAGCGCGCTCCGGATCCGGCGCGCCGCCTCCATCGTCAGCTTGGCACCGCCGACCTGCAGCACCTGGAGGCTCGAGAGATCGTGTGGCGTAGAGGGTGCGGCATCCGCCCAGACCAGGGCCAGCGGCGGTACCAGCGCCGTGATGGTCACCCGTTCCGCGGCGATCAGCGGAAAGACCGCATCCGGGCTCGACGACCGGGAGAGCACCACTCGGCCACCGGCATAGAGCGTCCCGAAGGTGCCGGGCGAACTCATGGTGAAGTTGTGGGCCGCCGGCAACACCGCAAGGTACGCACTGTCGGGGCCCAGCTCGCAGATCTCGGCGCTGGCCCGGAAACTGTAGATGTAATCGTCGTGGGTCCGCGGAATCAGTTTGGCCAGTCCGGTGCTGCCGCCCGAAAGCTGCAGAAAGGCCGCGTCGGACGGCGCCGGACCGGCCCCCACTTCCGCAGCAAGTGCAGTGACCTGCTCGAGCGAGAAGAATTCGCCCGGCTCACCGGCCACGATCACGTGGCGCACACCCGGCACCTGATCCCGGACCTGGGCCGCGAGGGTCCGATAGTCGAACCCGTCGCTTCGATCGGCGATGATGTACGCTGACGCTTCTGCCGCGGCGGCAAAGTGGGTGATCTCGGCGCTGCGATGGGCCGGAAGCGCAAAGACGGGCAGCACCCCGGCGCGGAAGAGCCCGAAGACGACGCTGAAGAACTCCGGAATGTTGGGGAGTTGCACCACGACGCGATCACCGGCGGCGAGTCCCAGGGCTCGAATTCCGGCAGCTACCGCATCGGCACGTCGGTCGAGTTCCTGATAGGTCCAGCGGGTGCCACCGCCCACGATGGCGATCCGCTCGGGATGACGCAGGGCCCGCTCGCGCAGCATGCCGCCGAAGGTTTCGCCTCGCCAGTATCCGGCGGCCCGATAGCGCGCTGCGAATTCCTCGGGCCAGGTCTGTCGTACCGGAATCATCATCACTCCAGGGCCAGGGCGCGCCCCTCTTCATCGACGCCAAGGGCGCGCAGCAGCGCAGCGAACTTGGCCGATGTCTCGGCGGTTTCGGCATCGGGATCGGAGCCCGCGACGATTCCGGCCCCGGCATAGAGTCGAGCGGTTCTGTCGCGGATTTCAGCGCAACGGATGGTGACGAGCCAGCGGCCATTGCCCGCGGCGTCACACCAGCCCACTGCACCTCCAAAATAGCCGCGATCGAAGCTTTCCAATTCAGCAATGGTATCGGAGGCGGCCTCGGGGGGCTGGCCGCACACTGCGGGGGTCGGATGAAGTGCTGCGGCCAGTTCGAGCGACGAAACCGCGTCGTCCCGCAGCATACCCTCGACCCGGGTACCGAGATGCCACATGGTTTCGGTCGACACCAGCGAAGGCCCGGTCGGAACGGTCAGGTGGCGACAGAAGGGTCGAAGTCGATCGACCACCCACTCCACAACCGAGGCATGCTCCCGGCGATCCTTCTCGGACGCTTCGAGCCGCGCCGCTGCCCGAGCATCTTCGACCGGGTCCGGCGACCGGCGGGCCGAACCGGCCAGCGGATGCGAAAGCACGACGGGGCCCTGTTTGGACAGCAGCAGTTCGGGCGAGGCGCCAACCAGCAGGCGTCCTCGAACCTCACCCTGATCGGCAAGGGGCACCATGAACGTGGTGGCACTCCGGTCCCTGCGCAGCCTCGTGATCAGCCGATCCAGATCGATCGGACGCTCGGACTCGACCACCAGGCTCCGAGCCAGCACGACCTTCCGCAGCCCGTGAGCACCGCCGAAACGGGTCAAGACGCGGGCGACGGCGTCAGCATAATCGCCCTTCGGCGGCTCGGCCGTAACCCGCCAGCCGGAGCCTCCTTGCTGCGGCTCTCCGGTCGACCGGATCGGCGGCAGCGCCGCGTCGCCCTCCAGGAACTCGAGCCGGGCGGGACGGATCAGATGTGCCGCCCGGTCCGGGTCGAAGGGAATCGCGCCCACCACGACGGCCGGATGCGGTGCCCGGTCGAGCGAGGCGTCCCGAAGCACCGAGGCAACCCGCTCCGTCAGCCCATCGCGCACCGAGTGCGTGACGACGTCAACGACGCCGCGTCCGACCAGGATTTCCCGGTCGGACGCGAGGACGAACGGCAAGCCGGTACCCGTACTTTCGACTGGCGAAGGCAGGGCCGGCGCGGGTGATGCCATCAGGGCTTGATGTGCGTCACGGTATCGCCAGCGGGGTCGTCGACCGGCGGAGCGCCCCGGGCACCCGACTTGGCCTTGTTGGTCACGTAGACCTGGCCCGTGGTCCGGTCGATGGCCACCGTGTTCGGATGGCTTCCCGAGGGCAGTTCAGCCACGACCGCATAGGACGCGCCGTCCACCACCGTGACCGTGCCGGCGCCCCGGTTGGCGACGAAGATACGATTGGTCTCTGGATTGAACGTCACACCCAAAGCGCCGGCCCCGGTCTTGACCGACTTGATCAGCGAGCCGGTCTTGGCGTCGAGGACGGTGACGTCACCGGTGCCCTGGTTGGCGACGAACAGCCGGTGACCCTTACCGTCGAACGCGACGTTGGTGGAACGCTCGCCACCGGCCGGGATGGTCCGCACCACTTTGCGCGCGGCCAGATCGACGACCGACACGTCGTTGCCGCCCATATTGGCGGTGTACAGCAGCTGCGCTTCCGGGTCGAGGGCAATCCCGGTCGCCCCGACGCCCACGTTAGTCAGCTGGTGCGAGAAGGTGTTGGTCTTCCCGTCGATGACCCAGATATGTCCCTCTTTGCCGTAGGCCGAGACGTAGATGCGGTTGTTGGCCTCATCGACCACGACTTCGCGGAGATGCGCCGGCGCGGTATCCGCCGGGTTCTTGACCAGACCGAGCTGACGGCCGGTCTTGGCATCTACCACGATCACGGTGCCGTCGCGGGTATCGGTGGCGTACAGCGTGCCGGTCTTCGTGTTGATCCCGAGGCCATAGGGCGCCGCGGTCAAGGTATAGGTCTGCTTGATTTCGAGGGTTTTACCGTCGAGTACCGTGATTTCCGGCTTGGGCGTGCCTCGACTGCCGACGCTCGCCGTGTAGACCAGGCCGTCGTGCGCTACGATTTCATAGACGCCGGCGCCGACCTTGGTCGACTTGGCGATCGTCGGTGCCTGCGCATATCCCGTTGCCACCAGCCCCGCCGTGACCGCTGCCAACGCGACCGCAACCCGGACCTTCTTCAGCTGACTCGTCATCGAAATTATTCCTCTATCATGGAAACGCGCCGCCGTTACCGGCGCAGATCGACCCAGTAATTACCCTCGAGCGGTACTGCCAGAAACCTGCTGTTGATCTCCGCCATCGTCGCGGCGGGATCGAGATCCTTGAACAGGGACGGATGCACCCACTTCGCCAGCGCTTCGATGGCCAGGATATCGAGCGGCGAATTGAGCAGTTGGTGCGACAAACCATGCACCTCGCCCTGGCGCACCGTCTTGAGCAGGCCGATGCCCGGCCGCTCCGTCATCTTGGCCAGCGAGGCTCGCGACCGTTCGGTGGTGTATCCCGGGCCAACTACGAAGCCACCGGCCCGCTCCAGGTGCGGACCGCCCGTCGCGATGTACACCGCCGGATCCTGCGCCACGACGTACTCGACGTTGAGGCGGCCGGACGGCCCCGGCAGCACGTCGGCGCCGATGTTGTGTCCGCCCACGAAGGTGATGTAGTCGCCGATGTTGCCCTTGCCGGGAGAGTGACAGCATTCCTCGGACATGCCGGCATGGACCTCGACGAACACTTTGGGACGCGCCGCAGCACCCCGCCCCGCCAACCGATCGGCAATCTGCTTGGTGCGCTCGCGCCGGAAATCGACGAACGCCTGCGCCTGTCCCTCCCGGCCCACCAGCTTGCCGAGAATCAGGAAGCTGGGCTCCAGATTGCTGAACGGGTGAGAAAAGAAATCGATGAAGACCACCGCGATCCCGGCCGATTCGAAGCGGCGTATCTCGTCGGGGGATGGTCCGGTGCCCGCCATGAAGACCGCGACGTCCGGCTGGACCGCCAGCGCCTTCTCGAGCGAAAACCCGCCGCCGGAACTCGACGACGAGGAGGTCTGGGGAATCCGTTCGATGGCGGGGAACCTGGCGCGGAACTGCTCGTAGGTTCGCTGGCCGATCCGGTTAATGTCCCGCGGCCAGGCGGCGACCAGGCTGACGGGGTCGGGATGAATCAACCCCAGCGCTATCAGGTAGCGTCCATCGTCGATCAATACTCGGCTGGCAGGCTTCTGAAGGGTGACGACGCGTCCGGTCACATCGGTGACGGAGATCGGCTGGGCGCGAATCGATTCAGCACCGGTCAGTACTAGCGCGGTACCGACCAGGGCTCCGAACCGCGCGGCTACTCGCGCACTACTCCCAGTCTTATTGATGAGAACGGATATCATTTTCAATACTACCATACTCAAGTCTAACGCCCGGAAATCCGAACCGTCAAGTCTCAGATACCAGGCGCTCTACCGGAGGAAACAACGAAAAATGGAGCAACCACACCCTGATCCGGGCAGGCGAGCAAACGCGGAGCGAGGTCGAGCGATCTCGCCGGCGCCGCCCCAGTCAGGGACCATGCGGAGCAAGCACGAACCGCAGGGCGCGACTGAGCGACGACAGCACCACCGAGGCGTGGTCCTCCCCTGCCACCTCGTCGTACCGAACCGTGAGCCCGCGCGACTCCCACCCCGCCAGCCGACGGGCCAGCTCCCGGGCATTGTCGACCATACCCCGCGCATTCCGGCGCGCCACCATCGACTCGGCTTCATCGCTGCGCGCCTGCCAGGGCGCCAACGCCTGCTCGTACTCACCCACCGAGATCATTGCCCCAAGCTTCGCACCGCCGAGCACGGCACCCAGCCCGTCGGCCGCCTGGAAGAGGCGGTCAGGGTCCCACCAGATCGACGGACTGATCGCGACATAGCCGGTATATGCGTCCGGCCGCCTGAGCAGCAGGTCGAGCACGAAAAAGCCGCCCAGGGAATGGCCCAGCAGACTCCGGCGCGACGAGTCGATCGGATAGCGGCTCTCGATCCGTTCGGCCAACTCGCCCAGAAGAAACCGCTCGAAGGCGTCGCGCCCTCCGGTTTCGAGACCGGTAGCTGCGCCGGCAGCATTCGGCGGGGTGTAGTCGAAGGTGCGCCGGACCCGATCGTAGGGCCCTTCCCGCTCCGATCCGATCCCGACCACCACGGCCGGTACCACCCCGGTTGCCGCCGGCCGATGCGCCCGCATCCGGATGGCCTCGACCAGCGTACCGAAGGTGGCGGCGCCATCGAGCAGATAGAGGACCGGATAACCCGCAGCCGGCGGCGACTCCTCGGGCCAGGCCACCATCACACGACGGCCGCCCCGCGGGTCATCCTGGTGCCAATGAAACACCTCGGTGCGCAGCAAGCAGTACCCGGTCATCGAGCGCCCCCTGCAGCCTCACCAGCCGGCGCGGCAGAGTCGACCAGGCCGTCGACGATGACTTGGAGCTGGCCCCGCGAGCACCGCTCGACCCGGGCGTCGACGCCGTAGACCGAGCCCAGCACCTCGCTGGTAATGGCCACTTCCGGCTCGCCCGCCGCGCGGACCGCACCCCGCTCCAGCACCACGATCCGGTCAGCCCAGCGAGCGGCCAGACTCAGATCGTGCAGCACCACCACGACGATCCGCCCCTCCGCGGCCAGGTCGCGCACCAGCTGCATCACCACCACCTGGTACTTGAGATCGAGCGAACTGGTCGGCTCGTCGAGCAGCAGCACCGCCGGCTGACGAACCGCTACCTGAGCAAGGCTGGCCAGCTGCCGCTGCCCCCCGGACAGGTGATCCAGATAGCGAAGCCCCAGATCGGCAATCCCGATCCGCTCGAGCATGGCCGCCGCCCGATGCCGCGCCTCCGCTTCATCTTGCGGCCGCCCCTCGAACGGCGAAGCCTTGAGCGCACTCAGCACGGTTTCGAGCACCGTGAGCGCCACACGCTGCGGCACCGTCTGCGGCATGAAGGCCACCGACTCGGCCCGAAGTCGCGGCGCCGCGCCGAGCAGTTCGCGGTCGCCCAGGCGAATCGACCCGGTGGCGGGCACCAGGCCGGCGATGACGCGCAGCAGCGTCGACTTACCGGCGCCATTAGGCCCCACCAGCGCCGTGATCTGCCCCGGCTCGAACGGCGGCAGCGACAGCCCATCCAGCACCGCGCGATTGCCGTAGCCAGCCTTGAGCCCCGCCACCGTCAGAGGTAGAGGCAGCGCCCGACTCATGCCGCCGTCCGCCTGGAAAAAATCAGCGAGACGAAGAACGGCACCCCGATCAGCGCACTCACCAGCCCGATCGGAATCAGGACGCCGGGAATGATCGTCTTGCTCGCGATCGACGCCAGCGAGAGCACCAGCGCCCCGGTCAGCGCGCTGGCGGGCAGGAAGAAGCGATGATCTTCACCCACCAGCATCCGCGCGATGTGCGGACCTACCAGGCCGACGAACGCCACCGTTCCCACGAACGCCACCGCCGTTGCCGTCAGCACGCTGATCCGAAACAGCGAGGCAAAACGCAGCCGCCCCACATCGACGCCAAAACTCCGAGCCCGCTCTTCGCCCAGGCGCAGCGCGGTGAGACGCCACGACGCCGCCAGGGAAAACGGCGCCACCACGGCAATCACGATGGCAAGCACCTGGATCTTGGGCCAGGTCGACCGCCCCAGGCTGCCCATGGTCCAGAAAACCAGCTGCTGCAGCGCCTGTTCGCTCGCCACGAACTGCGTGATGGCAACCAGCGCATT
Source organism: uncultured Gemmatimonas sp. (assembly GCA_964619465.1). Taxonomy (GTDB): domain Bacteria; phylum Gemmatimonadota; class Gemmatimonadetes; order Gemmatimonadales; family GWC2-71-9; genus SHZU01. The sequence continues at coordinate 8,595 of CAZUES010000015.1, read as the reverse complement.
GAAGGTGAAGAAGAGCGCGATGCCGAACAGCACCAGCGTCTCGACACCGGCCGCTCGCGCTCGAGCCACCGCCTGCAACGCCAGCACCGATGCAAAGGCAAAGACGAAGGCGTTGACCGAGACGATCCAGTCGCCCGGGACGCCGGGAATGCCCAGATCCAGCACGATCGCCAGCGCCGCTCCGAAGATGGCCGCCGACGACATGCCCAGTGTGAAAGGACTGGCCAGGGGATTGTTGAGCGTGGTCTGCATTTCCGCGCCGGCCAGCGAAAGCGCTGCACCGACCAGGAGCGCCATCAACGCATAAGGGAGCCGGACGCCCCAGACGATGACCCCCTCGGGACCGGTGCTCCCGGCCGGATCCAGCAGACCGCGGATGGCAGCCGCCACCGGAATACCGGATGGCCCGGTGACGAGATCGAAGACGAGCGAAATGGTGAGCGCAACGAACAGGCACCCCAGCATGAAGGCACGGCGACGCAGCAGGCGCCGGTAATCGGCCAGCATGATGGATGACTGAGTGGACATCGCGTGTTTCGGCTCCGTAACCTCGTCGCGTGGCCCCGGACGGAGACGCAAAACCCGCCCCGGCTGCGAGCCCCAACGTAACGGGCCCGCTTTCCTCATGCTACGGCCGCTCGATCCGATACTGGTAGACGTGATCTATCCGAACCCTGCTCCGGCACGCACCGCCGACCGTCGCTCCGCGGCGGCCGTGGTCCGATCGCGCGCCCTGGTGGCGCTCGCTGCCGTCGCTCTGCTGACCGCCTGCCGCGCAGCGAACGACGACCAGGATCTCGTCATTGCCGCCACGGGTGAGCCGGCCGTGCTGCTGCCTCCGCTGGTGACCGACGCAGCGGGACGGGATGTCTCCGATCTGATTTTCGAACCGCTGGCTTCGCTCAAAGTCGGCGGCTCCCCCTACGACTCCTCGGCGCTCGAGCCGGGCCTGGCCGCGAGCTGGCATCGAGTCGACTCGGTGACCTGGCGTTTCTCGCTGCGCCAGGGAGCCGAATGGCACGACGGCACTCCGGTCACTGCGCAGGACGTGGTTTTCTCCTTCGCAGCGTACACCGACACCAGCCTGGGCGCGCCGGGCATGGCGCTGGCAGATGCGCAGGTATCGGCAGAGGGCGATCGCGAGGTGCTGGTGCGATTCCCCCGTCCGGCGCCCGACCAGCTCTATGACGCCGCCACCACGATCCGGGTGCTGCCTCGGCATCTCTGGGACTCGCTGCCCCGGACCGCCTGGGCCACCGACTCGAGTCTGCGCAGGCTGGTCGGCTCCGGCCCTTATCGGGTGGCCGACTGGCGACGGGGCCAATCGCTGATTCTCGAACGGGTCCGCGGCACCAGCTTCCAACGGATTGCCTGGCGCTTTGCCGCCGATCAGGAAGCCGCCCTCAACCTGACCTTGTCCGGCGAGGCCGATGTGCTGGAGACGGCAACCAGTCCATCGGCGCGCCAACGGGCCCGGTCGGATTCGAGCCTGCAACTCGTGGCGTATCCGTCGGCCGTGTACGGATTCCTGGGCTTCCGCCTGGCCGACGCGGCCGGACGGCCCGACCCCATTCTCGCCGACCGAGTCATCCGGCAGGCCCTGACGCACGCGATCGATCGCCGCTCCCTCGTCGCGGCAGTCATCGGCGAAGATGCCGTCGTCCCGCCCGGCCCGCTTTCCCGCGCGGCCTGGATCTGGAACGACAGCATTCGGATCCTTGGCTTCGACGTAGAGCGGGCTGCGGCCCTCTTCGATCAGGCGGGATGGCCGCGCGGCGCCGATGGCATGCGACGGCGCGCCGGCCGGCCCCTGGCGATCGACATCCTGGTCCCCTCCACCAGTCCGGCTCGACGCCAACTGGGCGAAGGGATCCAGCAGATGTGGCGTCAGGCCGGTGTGGCCGCGACGATCACGGCAGTCGACTTCCCGATTTTCCAGGAACGACTTGCCACCGGGCGATTCGAAGCGATGATCGGCGCCTGGCTCGATGAACCCAAGCCGACCGGCCTGGTCGACCAGTGGACCCGAGCGGGGATCGGCCGCCTCAATCACGGACGCTACCACAGCCCGGCATTCGACGGCCTGGTGTCACGAGCCCTCGCGGCCAGGTCGCCGGAAGCGAGTCGTGCCCTCTGGCGCGAAGCGATGGATACGCTCAACCTGGACGCTCCCGCGGTCTTTCTCTACACCCCCACCAATCTGATGGTCGCATCCACTCGGCTGAGCGGTCTCGTGGTCGACCCGTACTCCTGGCTGCATCGCGTTACCAGCTGGCAGAAGACGCCTTGAAACGAGCAGTTGAGCCCATTCTGATTTTCCCGGCATGATCCCGTAGGGCCGTTCGGCCCTCTTGCCGATTCCGCGCCGCAGCATACTCTCCCTTCGTTTCATGCTTGGGGGAGCCATGTTTACGCACATACTGACGTACCTTGAACCGCCATATTCCGACGACGTGCCCTTGCTGGGCAAACCGGCCGCGCCGGCCGCGATTGCGGTGGCCCGAATTGCGACCGGACGCAGCAGCAACCGTGGCCCCTCACTGGTCGAGGCGCTCGAACGGACGCCTTGGGCGGCCCCCTGCCTGGTCCTGGCTCCGGCCTCGATCTCGGCCGTCCTGCTCCAGCACTTGTTCTCGTTGCCCGGACAACCCGCGTTTCTGACAGTGACCGATCCGATGGCGCCGATTCCGCCCGCCGTGCTGCTCGCGGCGGTCCGCGGCCGCCCGGCGCCCACACCCTCATTCCTGGCGAGTTACGCCGTCCGGCGGACCGGCTCCGTCCGGCTCGGCCAGACTCTGAGCCATATCTGGGGCCCGGCCCACGGCATCCCGTCGTCGATACCCGACCGGACCCTGCGTTACCAGCTGCACCAGCTAGGCGACCTAGCGCGCTCCGACTGGAACTGCGTCGAGCGCCTGGTGCGCATCAAGACGCAGCCCCATACCTGGTCGGTCGAACAGCAGGCGCAATTCGCCAATACCGAGGCGCGGACCATGCGCGGCTGGGTCTCCCGCTACCTGGGAGTTTCGCTCAAGACGTTCCGGGGCATGGTCGGGTGGGAGTGGATCATGGAACTGACCTTGCGGCGCGGCGGGTTCAAGCTGATCGCGCCGCAGCCCGGTCTGGCCCCGCTCCATCGCGCCATGGCGATGAGCGCCTGACCGCGCAGCAAGGGCGGGGCCGGACGGCCCCGCCGCTCAGATATCCCGCCGTTCGACGGAGCGAACTGCGGCCTCGATCAGCAGACCCGCCAGGGCGAGCGCGAGCGTGATGCCGGCCAGGTGACCGACCTCGAGCGGCTCACCACTCAAGATCGGCCGCCAGATCCGCGCCGGGGGCCATCCGAAGAGCGCGCCGAACATCACAGCCATCGTCGCATAGACCCGCCAGAGCTGATCCAGCCAGGCCGAGAACAGCGTGGACAGGCCAAATGCAACGGCGCCGACCGACCAGACAGCCAGGCCGTAGCCGACATACACAGCAACCGATGAGACTTCCCGGACCCCCGGGGCGAAGAGCCGATAGCTCAGCAGCATCAGCCCGATCAGCGCCGTCATCCCGATCAGCCCCACCGCCACTCGCGTCAGCACCAGGCGTCGGCGCGTGATCGGCAGCGAAAGGGTGAACAGCATCGACGGATCGATCGCGACGAGCGGCCGGTATGAGGTCCTGGTTCCGAGCCCGGTCCCCGCCAGCATGATCCCGATGATGACCGCCTCGAGCGGCACCGCGCCGTCCAACAGGCCGAGCCAGGCCTCGGCCGGACTGTCCAGCAGGAGCGACGCGATGCCGAGATTGAGCACCAGCATCAGCACCATCCACCAACGCGTCTCGATCCACGCCTTACGCCACATCGGCACTCCGGGTCAGACCGAGGAACAGGTCCCGCAACGTGGCCGGCAGTATCTCGATCGAGGCCGCCGACGCAAAGCGGCGGGCCCGATCGATCACCAGCTCGGCGCTGCCGTCGACCAGCAGGGTCACGACCCGTCCCGCCTGATCGACCGCCAGCACGCCCGGCTCCGATCGGAGGCCCAGGACAGCGGAGGAATCGGCATCGAGGACGATGCGTACCTGCCGAACGCGCATTCTCAGGTCGTCGAGTCCCGCCTCGAGCCGAGCCTGCCCTCGATCGACGATCACCACCCGATCGGCTACCCGATCGACCTCGGCCAGATGATGCGACGAGACCAGCACGGTCATCCCATCCGCCGCCACCAGCCCGATCAGCGTTTCGAGCACCAGTTCCGCCGCCGCCGGGTCGAGACCGTCGGTCGGCTCGTCCAGCACCAGTAGCTCGGCCCCTCGGCAGCAGGCCAGCAGCAGCGACAGCTTGCTGCGCATCCCTTTGGAGAGCGCCGACACCCGGGCATCCGGGCGGAGCGCAAAGGTGCCGCGCATCCGCACTTCGAGATCGGCGCGCCAGGTCGGGTAGAGACCCCGGGTCAGCCGGATCATCTGCTCAACCGTGAAATGCTGATAGAGCTCCTTGGTCTCGCTCACGTAGCCGGTGCGCTGCCGGATCCGGACACTGTCCGCCTCGACATCGATCCGATGACCGAAGACCTGGCCCATCCCGCCATCCGGCCGAGCCATGCCGAGCAGCAGCTTGAGCGCCGTGGTTTTGCCCGCGCCATTCGGACCGAGCAGACCGGTCACGCTGCCTCGGGGGACCGAGAGCGACAGCCCGTCGAGGGCCACCACTTTCCCGTGGCGCTTGCTGAGATCGCGCAGCACGACGACGTCGGACTCGCTCACGTCGTGACCGCCGGATGATGCGGGCTCTGACGGTTGAGTTCGCTCTCCAGGATGCGCCGCAGCTCGGCATCGGAAACGCCCGCCGCGCGCAACTGTTCGACCAGCGTGCGCACCTGTTCGCTCGCTCGAGCCAGCAACTCGACCCGATCACGATGGGCCGGACCATCGGTGACGAATGCCCCGGCGCCGTGGCGAAGCTCGATCCAGCCCTCGTGCTCGAGTTCGCGATACGCCTTGGCCACAGTATTCGGATTGATGACCAGATCTTCCGCCACGCGACGCATACCGGGGAGCTGATCTCCCGGCACGAGGAGCCCGGTGGCAACGGCGTGCTTGACCTGCTCGATCAGTTGCAGGTAGACCGGCACGCCGGACGATGGATTCGGTGGAGTAAACACTTGACCAGTGTACTATTACAGTAATACTCTTGTCAAGACTTTCACGCGGGTTCATTGTAGATGATTACGCCCGATTTTACGCGCCGATTCGGGACCCTGATCGGCCTCGTGCTTATGCCGCAACTCGTTTCATCACAGCAAGTTACGAGAGCGCCTGTCGATGTGGCGGTCCCCATCGTGACGGCACCGGTCATGGCTCTCGGCCGAACCCATTGGGTTTATGAACTGCACCTGACCAACCAGGGGACCACGCCCTTGGCACTCCACCAGGTCGCGGTCGAGAATGGCAGCGGCGCAGTCCTCGACAGCTGGTCGGAGGGAGCGCTCGCCAGCCGATTTGTGGTAACCGGCACGGCCCCCGGGCCACGCGCACCAGGCGCCACGATTCCCGCCGGACGCCGCGGAGTGGTTTTCGTCTGGCTCTCCCCCAAAGACCCCGCCACAGTGGGCAACGCCCTGATACACCGGTTGGTCTTTTCATCCGGAGACGGCGCCACGCGCGACACGCTGACTGCCCCGCCGGTGGCACTGATGCGGAGCGAGGCCGTGCGGATCGCATCGCCGGTGCGCGGCGGACCGTGGGGGATGCTACGCGGTCCCTCGAACACCTCCGGCCACCGGATCGGATTGGTGACGGTCGGCGGCGCCACCCGGGTGCCGCAGCGGTTTGCCATCGACTTCGCGAAGTTGGGCGCCGATGGGCGGCTCTTCGGCGCCGACTCGACTCGCAATGAAGCCTGGTACGGCTACGGGGACTCGGTCTTTTCCGCGACCGACGGCGAGGTCGTGCTGGTTCGCGACGGCATCGGCGACAACGTGCCGCTGTCCGGGCAGATGGCCACCGAGATCGATGCGAAGACGGCGCCAGGCAACCTGGTTTCGGTCGCCTTCGGAGACGGTCGCTTCGCAAGCTACAGCCACCTCAAGGCAGGTTCGATCCGCGTCAAGCAGGGCGACCGGATCAGCCGCGGTCAGTTGCTCGGCCTGATCGGCAACTCGGGCAGCAGCGGCGGGCCGCATCTCCACTTCCAGGTCTCGGCCGCTGCGGAAGTGCTCTACGGCGAAGGGCTGCCGTTTACGCTCCGCGAGTTCCGCCTGCTCGGCCGCCTCGCGTCGATGGGCGCCGCCGTGGCGGGCCAGCCCTGGACGCCGAACCCGGCACAGCCGCCCCGCGACATCACAGGTGAGATGCCGCTCGAGAACATGGTCATCACTATCCCGATCCGATAGAACGGGAGCGCCGGCTTCGGGGGAATCTCCCTGCCATTCAACAATGGCTTAAAATCAATCATTTTCATTATTTACAGCTTTTCAGCAAACGATGAAACCTATCATCGAATGAAATTTATTGCTTATTTCACCAATAATGATATTTTCAACATATGGTGAAATACGATGATTCAGTGAAATTATTGTCTGGGGCTCTGGAGATCCTCGAGGCTACTCTCGAGGAAATTCCCGCAGTGGAGCTGCGAAGCATCACGACCGGACCATCGGAAGTCAGCCAGCAGGTCGATCTTCTAGCGTATCTGACCGTTTTCGCCCGCGAGTACACTCTTGTCGGGGAGATCAGCCACAATGGCCAGCCCCGTTACGTCCGCACCACGGCACTTAGCCTACGCGATCAAGCAACACGGTTGAAGGGGCAGGTCGTACCGATTCTCATCGCGCGCTATTTGTCGCCCAGATCCCGCGCGGTATGTAAGGAATACGAGGTCGGGCATCTCGATCTCGAGGGCAACGTGCGCCTTGCCTTCGACGGCATCCTCGTCGAACGCCAGGTCGCGAGCAAACCGCCCACAGCACGACGAGAACTCAAGACGCTGTTCAAACCAAAGTCCGCCCAAGTCCTTCGGGCGATGCTCCATGAGCCGGCACGCGCCTGGCGGGTTGTCGAACTCGCAAACGCTGCCGACGTCAGTCTGGGTCACGTCAGCAACGTCAGGAAAGCACTGCTCGATCGAGAATGGGCGCAGACCTCTTCACGCGGTGTATCGCTGACCGACCCCGACGCGCTACTGAACGCGTGGCAAGAGACTTACGCCCCCCCGGCCGGCAAGCAGTATCGGCTGTATACGCCGCTCCATGGCCGAGGCCTCGACGAAGCGATTCGGCGGGCGTTTCACGCCATGCCACCCGAAGGAGTCGCCGCCCTTGGTTCGTTCTCCGCCGCAAACTGGCTAGCACCGTATGGCCGAGTGAGCATGCAGTACTTTTATGCCAATGACGCGGGCTTCGAACATGTACGGTCCATCCTGAAAGCATCGTCGGTCCCGAAGGGAGAGAACATCGTAATCACGGTCCCGAACGACGCTGGCATACTCTCGGATACGGTCCGGCCGACCCCGGATATCGCCTGCACCAGCTGGGTACAAACCTACCTGGACCTCTCGATCGCGGGTGAACGGGGCCGAGAAGCCGCCGATCAGCTGCGTCGAACACGAGGATGGCATCGATGACACGGCACGAGCCGCGATCCGCAGCCGACTACGACGACCGGATCACGGCAGCGGTGAAAGCCGTGCTCATCGAGATCGGACAGATTCTAGGCAGCTACAAGGGGAAGTTCGCTCTCATCGGCGGGGCTGTACCATCGCTCCTACTCGACCACAGCGACATGTCGCATATCGGCACCCTCGACATCGATCTCGGCCTCAATGCCGAGGCACTGGGCGAGGGCGAGTATGCCAGATTGATCGAAGCCCTCCAAGCGAAGGGATATGAGCGGCGTGACGGGCTTCGACGATTTCAGCTCGTTCGCCGCCTTCCCGCCGAATCCGATAGTACGCCCATCGATATCATCGTCGATTTTCTCATGCCACGCGATGCCAGCATTGCCAAGAACGTTCCGCCCCTGCTCGACGATTTCGCCGTGCAGCGCGCCGACGGCGTGGACCTGGCCTTCCGCTTTTATGAGTTGGTTTCCATTTCCGGCCCCATGCCCGGCGGCGGCACCAACCGGGTGGAAATCGCCGTGTGCTCCATTCCGGCACTGCTTGCAATGAAAGGCCATGCCCTCAACGGACGTCTCAAACAAAAGGACGCCTACGACATCTACTATTGCATCCGGAACTATCCCGGCGGGGCCGAAGAACTCGGAGCAGCCTGCCGCCGGCTGCGCGACCACCCCAGCGCTCGAGCAGGCTACCAATACATCGCCGAAAAATTCGAAACGATCGACAGCTATGGACCGACCTGCGTTCGACAGTTCGTCGACGGCACCGCCGTCTTGGGCGACCGCACAGCAGATCAATGGCAGCAGGATGCGTTCGGTCAGGTCGATGTCTGGCTACGAGTCCTTGGACTGAACGAACCCGCCTGACGGCACGCCTACTCCGCCAGAACAGACAGCGGATACATCCGCGCTACCACTCCACCAGTTGCCCCACTCCGCGCCGCTCGGCCTCGCGCAGGATGGCGTCAGCCGAAACGAGGTCTT
>CAZUES010000014.1:0-100378 GCA_964619465.1 uncultured Gemmatimonas sp. | reverse complement strand
TCGCGCCGTCAATGCGCGCCAAGCGAGTTTGAGGTCGTGCCGAAGCGAGGCCATGCCGGTTCAGTCCGTCCGAAGTGCCACAATGGGATCGACTCGGCTGGCGCGCCGAGCCGGCAGCAGGCACGCCAGGACGGCCACCACCGCGAGCAGCACGGCGACGCTCCCGAACGTGAGCGGATCGGCAGGCCGGACACCAAGCAGCATGCTGCTGAGCATGCGGCCCGCCGCCAGCGCCAGTGCTCCGCCGACCAGGATGCCGACCCCCACGATCCGGAGACCGTTCCGGATGACCATCGCCGTCACCCCCCGCGCATCGGCACCGAGTGCCACCCGTACTCCGATCTCGCGGGTGCGCTGGCCCACCAGATAGGACATCACCCCATAGAGACCGACGGCGGCGAGCGCCAGCGCGATCCCCCCGAATACCGTGAGGGCCCGCGAGCCGATCTCCTGACCGATCGTCGATTGCCGCATCTGGTCGCGCATGGTTCGCTGCGCCAGGAACGGCAGATCCGAGCTGACGGCCTGGAACTCCCGTCGAAGCGCGGGAATCAACCCGATCGGATCGCCGGCGGCTCGCACGTGGAGGATCGGACTGGTGGTGTAGGACTGGGCCCAAGACCGGTAGATCAGCGGCATCGGCCGCTCGGTCAGCGTCCGATACCGCCCGTCGGCCACGACCCCGACCACCGTGGCTTCGATCACGCCCTGCGTGATCCGGCGCCCGAGGGCCGGCTGGTCGCCCCAGTAGCGGCGCACGAAGGCCTGGTTGACCACCACCACCGGCGGCGCCTGCTGCGTATCACCCGCCTCGAAGCCGCGGCCGTCGAGCACGGAAATCCCCATCGTTCGGAAGTAGTCGTCCGCCACCCGGTTCAACACGATCGGGCGATTCTCGTTCGGCTCCGGGGTGTAGCCCTCGATCGTTACCTGCGCCGACGAGCAACAGCTCCAACCGAGCGGGACGAAGGTCGCAGTGCTGGCATGGGCAACACCCGGTACGGCGCGCACCCGCTCGAGCAGCCGGGCAATGGCCTCCCGTCCCGTGGTCGGATCGAGCCCTGCGGCAGTCAAGTCGGTCTCGACCAGCAGCAGCGATTCCGGATCGTGAAATCCGGGATCGAGGGTTCGGGCCCGTTCGGTGGCCCGAAGAAACAACCCGGCACACACGAGCGCCACCATCGCGAGCGCAGCTTGCGCTCCGACGAGCGTCGAGCGGGCTCGCGATCGAACGCTCCCGGAGATCAGACCCTTGAGTGTTGCCACCAGGTCCGGCTTCGACGCCTGCACCGCGGGCCACAACCCGAAGACGAAGGTCGTGATCAGGGCGGCACCGAGGCCGAATCCGATCACCCGATAGTTCATGTCGAAGGCGAACCCGACCGGGAACGGCACCGGCGGCAGCGCGCGCATCAAACTATCCCGTCCGAGGAACGCCAAGACCAGGCCGACGAATCCGCCGCCGAGCGCGAGCAGCGCGCTTTCCACCATCAGCTGACGAATCAACCGCCCCCGACTCGCGCCTAACGCCAACCGGACGCCGATCTCCTTGCGGCGCGCCGTCGCTCGGGCGAGCAGGAGGTTGGCCACGTTGACGCACGCGATCAGCAGCACCAGAGCCGTCACGACCAACAGGGCGATCAACACCGGCGTCATGACGCTGGGCGGGCCCACCGCGGTCAACGGGTCGACCATCGCGAGATTCGCGGCATCCGGATGAATCCGGTCGAGTTCTTCCGCGATCCGCGCCATGTCGCGCTTGGCGTCGGCGAACGTGGCGCCCTCGGCCAGCCGTCCGATACCCTCCAGAAACATCGAGCCCCGATGCGGCAGCTGGTCGCGGCCGGTGAGCAGCGGGTCAGTCGTAACCAGCACGTAGAGATCGAGATCGAGCCCAACGTAGCTGCCGCCGAAGGCGGGCGGCATCACCCCGACCACCTCGAAGCCGTGCCCGTTGATCACGAGCTGCCGGCCGATCAGGCTCGAGTCGGCCTGGAACCGCCGGAGCCAGAAATCATGGCCGAGCACCACAACCGGCGCCGCTGCGCCCTCCTCGGCAACCCGGAAAGTGCGGCCCAGCATGGCTCGGCTACCCAGCACATCGAAGAAATTGCCCGTGACCACGGACGCCCACGCCGACTCGACGCCCTCACCCTCGCGCTGGCGTACGCCTACGGTCCGGAGCGTCTTGGCCGCGAGGCCCTCGAACGCCCTGGCCCGCTCGGCCCAGTCGCGATAGGTCGGATAGGAGATCGATGTCGGCTCGCCGTTCGTCTGCTGAGTTCGCACGAAAAGCAGCCGATCGGTCCGCGGCACGCCGGGCAACGGATCGACGACGAACTGATCGACCCAGAGGTAGACCGTCGACATCGCGCCGATGCCGATGCCCAGCGACAGCACCGCCACCAGCGCCATCGCGGGCGAGCGGGCGAAGGACCGAAGCGCCAGACGGACGTCGTGCCAGAGTGCCATCATGGAACCTCCGAACCGGTTGGAACGAGACGGGTAACGAACCGGACCATCGCCGCGAACATCATTCGCCCCGGAGTGCGACGACCGGATCGACCCGGCTGGCGCGGCGAGCCGGATACACCGCCGCCCCGACGGCGACGACCGCCAGGACGAGCACCACCGCCCCGAAGGTGAGCGGATCCGCCGGCTGAACGCCGAAAAGCTGGCTGCGAAGCAAACGGGCGACGACCAGCGCGAGGCCGGTGCCGGCCACGACACCCGCTACCATCAACCCCGCCGCCTGCCGGACCACCAGACCGACTACCCGCCCTGACGCGGCGCCCAGAGCCATCCGGATCCCGATCTCGCGGTAGCGCAAGCGCACCGCAAAGGCGAGCACGCCGTACAAGCCGAGCGCCGCGAGCCCGAGCGCAACCAGGCCGAGCCCGGCCAAAAGCCGGGCGCCGACGGACTGGACGATGAGCGCGCCCTCGAGCCGACCCCGCATGGTCAACGGGTCGAGCAAGGGCAGATTCGGGTCCACGGTCTGCAGCGCCGCCCGGATCGGCTCTACCAGCGCCACGGGATCGAGTTCGGTGCGAGCGACGAGCACGACCTTGTTCTCGAAGCGCTGAAGGATCGGGTAGTAGACGTACGGACCCGGCGTCGAGCCGACCAGACCCACGACCACATTCGGGGCTACGCCGACTACGGACCAGTCGGCGCCGTACGCATTGATTTGCGCACCGATACCGTCGCGGCCGGGCCAGTAACGGTCGACGAACGCCTGGTTGACGACCACGACGCGCTCGCTGTCCCGGCGGTCGGTGTCGAGAAAGCCGCGGCCCCGGAGCAGTGGGATGCCTAGCGCCTCGAAGTACCCGGAGCTCACCTGGTTGTACTCGACGGAGAGGTCCTCGTCCGGCCCCGGCTCGTACCCGGCCGGCCGGACGGTGCTGGAGCTCCCCCCGCTGAAGCTGACCGGGACGTCGTCGCTCGCCGCCGCGAAGGTCACCCCCGGCACGGCCCGGACTCCCTCGAGCAACTGCACCAGCTTGCCGATTGCGATCGAGTCGGGAATGCCCGCCAACCGGAAGCTGGTCTGCGCCAGCAGGGTCCGGTCGAGCCCCCGAAAGCCTAGATCGGCACTGCGGGCATTCGTCAGGCTGCGAAAGAAGAGACCGGCGGAGACGAGCGCCGTGAGCGAAAGCGCCACCTGCGCCACCACCAGCGCGCTTCGGAGCCGCGAGCGGGGCGTGCCGGACGCGCCCTCCCGCTTGATGGTCGAGATCAGGTCGGGCCGGGAAGCGCGGAGCGCCGGAACGATACCGATCACGAGCGCGACACCGAGGGTGAGCGCGATGGCCGATATCAGGACGCGGGCGTTGACGTTGCCCACCAGGTGGACGGGAAAGGCAAGCGGCGGCAATAGCGCAGCGAGCAGATCCCGCCCCCAGAACGCGAGCAGGATACCGAGCGCGCCGCCCAATCCGGCAACCAGCAGGCTCTCCACCAGCAACTGCCGCATCAACGCCGCGCGACCGGCGCCCAGCGCAGCCCGTACGCCCAGCTCGCGGCCCCGACTGGTCGCCCGCACCAGGAACAGGTTGGTCACCGTGGCGCAGGCCACGGCCAGGATGATCGCTGCGAGGCCGAGCAAGGTGTAGAAGAGCGGCTTCATGATCCGGCCGGCACCGGTGTCGGAGAACAGCTGGATCCCCGCCAGCTTCGGTATCTCGTCGCCCAGCGACGCGGCCACTCGGCGGCTGGCGTCCTCGAGCCGGGCCCGCGCCGCCGCGAGGGTCTCGCCAGCCGGCAGCCGCGCAATCCCTTCCAGCATGTGGTTGCCGTCACGGCTCAATCCCGTGTTGCCGGGGTCCACCAGCGGGAGCGTGGTGAGGGGAGCCCAGGCATCGAGCGCCAAACCGATGGTGCTGCCGCCGAACCGGGCCGGAACGATCCCCACCACGGTAAAACCGTGGCCGTTGACGGTGAGCTGGCGGCCGACAAGCCCCGGATCGCGAGCGAAGAGCCGGTCCCAGACGCGCTCCGAGAGCACGAGGACCTGGGCCGCCGACCGCTCGTCCGCCATGGTGAGCGTCCGCCCGGCGATAGCCCGGACGCCCAGCACGTCGAAGTAGTTCCCGGAAGCGAGTTCGCCCCAGACGCGCTCCGGACCAAGCGACTCGGTTCGGAGGTTCAGGTGCTCCTGGGTGACGGCCGCGATGTCGAGGGAACCGGCGGTAGCTTCGCGCCAGCGGTCGAAGCGAGGGTACGACAGGCTGAACGGGCTCCGGCCGGGGCGCTGCGTTACCACCGAGACGAGACGATCCGACTCGACGACCGCCGGCAGCGGATGCAGGATGAATGCGTCGAGCCAGGAAAGCGCGGTCGAGACCGCCCCGATCCCGATGCCCAGCGAGAGAGCCACGACGACCGTGAAGCCCGGCGTGCGGGCCAGGCCCCGGATCGCAATGCGCAGGTTGACCACGTGCCCTCCCGCTGTTCCGGACGAAATGCTTACGCCTTGGCCAGCTCTTCTTCTTCGACCACCTTGCCGTCGAACAGATGGATTTCCCGATCGGCCCACTTGGAGTAGCGCGCGTCGTGGGTCACCATGCAGATGGTGGCGCCGCCCTGATGCAGCTCGCGGAGCAGCTCCATCACCGCCTCGCCGTTTTGCGAGTCGAGGTTACCGGTCGGTTCGTCCGCCAGGAGGATGGCCGGGTCGCCGGCCACGGCGCGGGCCACGGCGACGCGCTGCTGCTGACCGCCCGAAAGCTGCGAAGGATAGTGCTTCATCCGGTGCGCCATGCCGACCCGTTCGAGCGCCGCGACCACGCGCTGATGCCGCTCGGCCGACGGCATGCCACGGTAGGTGAGCGGCAGTTCGACGTTCTCGTAGACCGTCAGATCGCCGATCAGATTGAAGGCCTGGAAGATGAAACCGATCTGCCGGTTGCGGACCCGGGCCCGCTCCGACGGCGACAGGCTTTCCACCGAGTGCCCGGCCAGGGTGTACTTCCCGCCGGTCGGCGTATCGAGCAGGCCCAGCAGTGAAAGCAGCGTGGTCTTGCCGCAGCCCGACGGGCCCGAGATCGAGACGAACTCGCCCTTTTCGATCCCGAGGTGGATGTCGGCGAGCGCGTGGGTTTCGAGTTCGTCCGTGAGGAACACCTTCTTGATGCCTTCGAGCTTGATCAGCGTCTCGCCAGGTCCGGTCATTGGTGTGCCGAGGTTCGGGTGACAGATGAATGAAAATTATTTGATACGTACACGGTCGACATTGTCCCACTGGGACATGTCGGACATGATGATGACATCGCCGGGGTTGAGACCCTCCAGGATCTCGACCCGGCTCACCGAGGTCTGGCCGAATTTCACCTGAACCCGCTCGGCGTGGGTCTTGTTGTCGACCAGCCGGAACACGGTGCCGAGGCTGTTCGCCTGGGCCACGGTGGGGCGGCCCACGTGCATCACGTTCTCCAGCCGCTCGAGCTCGATCACCCCGTCGACGCTCAAATCGGGACGAGAGCCGGCCGGCGGGTCGCCGTCCAGGATCACATCGATGGTAACGGTACCGTTTATCGAGGCCGGGTCAATACGTATGATCCTTCCCGGGGCAAAACCGTTGCGCGTGTCGATCACGGCCTTTTGGCCCATGGCCAGATCGCGGGCCTGGGTTTCCGGAATCCGGAGCACTGCCTTGAGCCGGATCGGGGTCGGAACCACCTTGGCGAGGGTGGCACCAGGAAGGGCGTACTGCCCCACCTGCAGCGGCACCTCCTGCAGGATTCCCCGGGCGCCGGCCTTGACCGTCATCGATCCGGCTAACCCATGCTGGAACTGGGAGATCGACCGAAGCCGTTCGACCTGCTCTTCCTGAACCTTGATCTGGTCGGCAATCGTATTGGAAAGGATAGCCAGGCGCTGATTCTCGAGGTCGAGCCGTTCGACCAGGGATGCCGATCGATCTTCAGCCTCCTGCTGATCGAGCGGTACGATCAGGTTCTTTTTGAGCAGCTCGGCGCCTGCCGCAGCGCGACGCTTGGCGTCCGCCGACTCCTGGCGCATCTGGGCCACCAGCGAGGCCTGATTGAGCCGGGTGTTCTCCAGGTTGGTTTTGAGCTGAACCAAGGCAGCCTCGGCGTCAGTCAACTGTCGGTCGGCGTTCAGCGTCTGGATCTGGACGTCCGGGTTGACCAGTTCCATCAGGATGGTCCCCGGCTCGACTTGGACCCCGGCGAGGTGATGGATCTTCTCGATCCGACCGGCTGTGACGGCCGTGATCCAGCGGATGTCTTCAGGGACCAGCGTCCCGGGTCCGCGAACCTCCCGGATCATCTGCCCTTGCACGACGGAATCGAAATAGATCGTGCCGGCATCGACCGATGGGGCGGCCGGCTTCAAATTCGCCAGGGCGACCGACACGGCCACGACGCTGGCGACAGCGACAATGCCCAGAATGATGCGTTTCTTGTCGCGCGGTTTGTCTCGGACGATATCCACGGAGATGCTCTCCAGTAATCAGGGACGCAGTTCTCCCTCGATATAGGGAACTTCCGTGCCGCACCACGCCGTGACTTAAGCCACTGATGTATAAAGACTTACCGTACATTGTCGGGACTGCGGAACCCCGCCCGGTGTCCGTTCCTGGGACCGGAATGGCGGGGATGGGACGCGGCCGGCCGGACAGGGCCTGAACCAGCCGCGTTTTCCGGGTCGCGAGCCCGCCCGCTACCGGGTCGACTGGGTCGAACTTCGCACCGCCGGGACACAGGAGGGCCAAGTGCCCTGCTGTCCACCCGGACCGACCGGCATGATCCGCTGAGTCCTGGGGACGGTCCGTGAATCCTCGGCGGCCAGGTAGGTCAGCATGGCGGTGAGGACGGCGTTGTTGCGGATCTCATCCGGAATGACCTTGTCATAGGTATCCCGGTTGGTATGCCAGGTGTAGGTACCGTATTCCCAATTGAGCGCACCCAGACTGAAGCCCGGCGCCGACGAGCAGAGAAACGAGGCGTGATCCGACCCGCCGCCGGCCGGCGTGCCCGGAAACTGGAAGGTGATGTGGCGCGAGATCTCGTTCGGGACTTTGCTCAGCCACTCAGCCAGGAACGGGGCTGCGCCGACCAGCCCGCCAGCCGACATGTTCACGACCCGCCCCGTCCCGTTGTCCTGATTGAACAGGGCTTGGAGTCCGGCCACCACCTTCGGATTGTCCTCGACGAACGCCCGGGATCCGTTGAGCCCCTGCTCTTCGCCATTCCAGTGCCCGACCAGGATGGTCCGCTTGGGGTTCGGGTAGACCTGGCGCAGGATGCGGATCGCTTCGAGCATGGTGATGGTGCCGGTGGCATTGTCGGTTGCTCCGCTGGCGGCATCCCAGGAGTCGAAGTGAGCCGACAGCATCACGTACTCATCGGGGCGCTCGGTACCCCGGATCTCCGCGATGGTATTGAAGACCGGGATTTCTCCCTGAAACTCGGCGTCGGCAAAGGCGCGGAGGACCGGTCCCTGATCCTTCTCGGTGAGGCGGTAGACCAGACCATAGTCCTCGCAACTCAAATCCATCGTGGGAACCTCGCGGGTCCTCGCCTGGAAGATCTTGTTGACGCCCCAGCCCTGCGACCAGAGCGACGTCAGCACACCAAGCGCTCCAGCCCGCTCCAGCGCCACCGGCATATCGCGGTTCGACAATCCCGTCCGCCGGAGCCGTTCGGCCCAGTCGTCCCGGGCCGCGAGGCGCTCCCGGGCCATGGCGTCGAAGCTCTGGGGCAGCGCAAACTCCCGGTAGCTGGCGTCGGGCCGGCAGGTAGGCATCGGCTGCGAGATCAGCACGAACTTGCCCCGCACATTCGGCAACCAGGCCTGGAAGGCCGCCGAATCCTGCAGCAGAGGCAGGATCACTGTCGAGCCTTCGACGCTCTTGCCCTTGGTCCCGCCGCTCCAGGCCAGCATGGTAGCTTCGAGGGACCGGACCCTGGGCTTGACGAGATCGAGATGCGAAACACCTCGTCGCCAGCCGAGCCAGGTACCGTAGCGCTGATTCCGGGCGGTCACCCCGAAACTTCCATAGGTCCGCACCAGCCATTCCTGCCCGGCTGCCGTACCCGGGCTCCCGGTCAGGCGCGGGCCGATCGAATCGGTCAGCACCTGCATCAGGTCCATGGCTCGGGAACGGCTCATCCCCTCCTCCCAGATCCTTCGGATCACGGGGTCGGAAGTGGGAAACGACTGCGCATGGAGCGCACCGGCAAAGCCGGCAGCCAAGCTGGCAAACAGCGCGAATCGGCGCATCGGGATCGACTCCGGGTTTTGGGACAGGCCCGCCATCGCGCGGCCCAGGGTATCGGGCGGATACTAGACACCGGGCCACGATATCGTCAACTTGCGCGACTGACGCCCGCCCTTTTCGTCACCCCTTTCAGGGTCCTCCGGTGCCGACGACGTCGCCTGCCAATATCCCGTTCCCTGCGGATGCACTGTGTCGGGCGCTGGTCACCGGCACCAACTACCATGTCGCCCTGCTCGACCTGACCGGCACGGTGCGATACGTCAGCTGGGCGGCCGGGGGCGACGGGGCGATGGCGGGGGTCGGGCAGTCGATAACCGATCTGATGCCGGAAGTCGCTCCCGCAGCGATGGAAGCGATCCGCGCCGCGACGGAAATCCCGGGTTCCGTCGAGCACGACATCCCACTCGCGATCAACGGCGTTTCCCGGTGGTTCCGGGCCTCGGTCAGCGCGATTCGGGGCCCCTCCGGCACACCCGACGGTGTTCTGGTGATCGCGCACGACGTGACCCAGACCAAACAGTCGGCCGTGGAACTGCGGATGAGCGTCAACGCGCTGCACCGCCTGCTCGAGGCTCGCGAACAGCTGTCGGCCGACATGCATGACGGCATCCTGCAGTCGCTCTACGGGCTGGGCCTGCGCCTGTCCGCCGCCCGGGCGACGCTTGCCACGGATCCTTCCGCCACCGGCCTGCATCTCGATCAGGCCGTCGCCCAGGTGAGCGATGCGATGGCCGAAGTGCGGCGAGTGATCCGGGACGAGAGCGGGCCGGGGTCGATGGGAATCCAATGGAATGAAACGCTCGCCGGCGTCCTTCGAGGCCTCGAACCCGTCGATGGCCCCACCCTCAGCATCGACATTCCTCCGCAGGTAGCAGACCGGATTCCCGAGCAGCACCGTCGCGAAGTGGTTTACTTTGCCCGTGAGGGCGTCAGCAACGCCATGCGGCACTCGAATGCAAGCAGAGTCTCGGTCCGCCTCTATCCCGATCCGGACGGTCTCTGCCTCGAGATCGAGGACGACGGGCGGGGCATCCCGACCAAGCGATCGACCGACGGATTCGGGCTGCTGAACATGACCCGTCGCGCCGCCCAGATGGGGGGCAGACTGACTCTCAAAACCGCCCCCGGAGAGGGCACTCGAGTGCGCCTGGACCTCCCCACCCAAGGAACGAAGCCATGACGATTCGTGTCCTGCTGGTCGACGACAGCGAGGTGGTACGGGTTGGGCTGGCCGCCGTGCTGGGACAGGATCCCGAAATCGAGATCATCGGAATGGGGGCCACCTCCGCCGAGGCGGTTGCCCGAGCGCAGACGCTGAAGCCGGATGTGGCACTGCTCGACATCCGGCTACCCGAAGAAGGGGGTATCGAAGCCGGCCGGCGAATTCTCGAGTTGCTCCCGGCCACCCGAGTCGTCTTCCTGAGCGCGTTTGCCGACGACGAGCTGGTCCGCGCCGCGATCGTGATCGGCGCGCACGGCTACCTGCTCAAGGAAGTCGACGTGCCTTCACTGATCGACTCGATCAAACGGGTGGCAAACGGCGAGCGGCTGCTCGATGCCGGGCTGCGCAGTAACATGCTGGAGTGGGTGATGCAGAACGTGCCGGCAGGTACGGCAGCGGAATTCTCGCCGTTGAGCGACAAGCAGCAGCAGATCGTCGCCCTGGTCGCGGCCGGGATGACCAACAACGAAATCGCCGCGGCGCTCGACCTTTCACCCAAAACGGTGAAGAACTACCTCCATAAAATCTTCGAAAAGCTCGGCATCCAACGCCGGTCGCAAGCTGCGGCGCTTCACGTCAGGCGGAGCGGACCGAGCCCCATCAATCAATCGGAATAGAAGCGGCCCTCGGCGCGGGCCAGCTCGACCAGCGTTTCGGCCGGCGCAAACCGGGGCCCGTGTCGCGTCGCCAACCCTTCGAGCGTCTCCACCACCTGAGCCGGACCGAGTGCGTCGATGGTGCGGAGCGGGCCGCCGAGAAATGGTGGATAGCCGATCCCGAAGATGGCGCCGATATCGCCGTCGCGCGGCGAGCGCACGACCCCCTCGCCGAAGGCACGCGCCGCTTCGTTGAGCAGGGGGTAGACCAGCCGGCGGCGGACTTCTTCCTCGTCGACCGACGCGAGCGGTGCGACACCGAGCAGCCGGTACATCTCGCTGTCCGGATCAGTCTTCTTTCCGTCGTCGTAACGGTAGAAACCCTTGCCCGCCTTCCGGCCCAGTCGCTTGGCTTCGACCATTCGGCCGATGGCTGCCGCCGGCGCCAGCCGATCGCCGAATGCCTCGCGCATGACCACTCCGCCCTTGGCCGCGACATCGATGCCGACCTCGTCGAGCAACGCGACGGGTCCGACGGGAAAGCCATACTGCACCATGATCCGATCGATCACTTCGACCGGCACTCCTTCCATCACCAGATGCCCGGCTTCGACAAAGTACGGCGACAGGATCCGGTTGACCCAGAAGCCCGGCGTATCCGCCACCACGATAACCGTCTTGCCCAGCTTCTTTCCGAAACGAACCGCCGTCGCGATCGTATCGGCGCTGGTCCGGTCGGTCGGGATCACCTCGAGCAGCGGCATCCGGTCGACCGGTGAGAAGAAGTGCATGCCCAGCACGTTCTCCGGTCGATCCGCCTGCTCCGCAATCCTGGCAATCGGAATGGTCGAGGTGTTGCTGGCGAAGATGGCGTGGTCCGGAATCACCGGCTCGAGTTGCGCCAGCACCTCCTGCTTGACACCGAGATCTTCGAAGACGGCCTCGATGACCAGATCACACCGTTCGAAGCCGCGATCGTCGACGCCCCCCGACACCAGCGCGGACAGGCGCTCGAACTCGAACCGGGTGATCCGCTTCCTTTCGAGCTGACGGCGGGGAATCGCCAGCGCCGCGCTGATCCCCTTCCCCACTCGGCCAAGCTCGGCATCCTTGAGACGCACGTCGACCTTGGCCGTGGTGATGGCCGTGCCCGCGATCCCGGCCCCCATGAAACCGGACCCGATCACGCCCAGCCGGCGGACTTCCCGCGGAGTCGCCGTACCGGGCGGAACGCCGTCATCTTTTTTGAGCGCGGTGGTGGCAAAGAAGATGCGCACCAATTCGCGCGACACCGGCGTCACCGCCAGTCGGCCGAATTCCCGCGCCTCGAGCGGGTACCCGACGGCGGGCCCCTGTTCCACCGCGGCCCGCACCACATCCAACGCAGCGAGCGGGGCCGGGTAATGCCCCTTGGTCTTGGCCAGCACCTGCTTCCGGGCGGTCCGATAGACCAGCCTGCGCCCCAGCGAGGTCCGGTCGAGCATGGCCGCCGTGAGTCCCTTGCCGCCGGGCACCCGCTTGGGACGAACGCCGCGCGCCAAGCGGTCCGCAGCGGCCACCGCGGTGTCGAACAGGATGCTTTCGGGCACCAGTTCGTCGATCAGGCCCAACCGGAGCGCTTTGGCGCCGCGTTCGCTCTTGCCCGCCAGAATGATATCCAACGCCGCGCGGACGCCGATCAGCTTGGGCAGGCGATTGGATCCGCCGCTCCCGGGCAGAATACCCAGCTGGACCTCCGGCAAGCCGAGTTGCGTCTTGGGATGATCAGTCGCGATCCGGTAGCTGGTGGCGAGCGCCAGCTCGAGGCCCAGACCAAGACAGGCGCCGTGAATCGCGGTGACGATCGGCTTGGGAAAGCGTTCGACCTTGTCGAGAAAGGCATGGCCGGCCCGGCTCGCCGCCTCCGCATCCGCTGCCGTCTTGAAGGCAACGAACTGGTTGATGTCGGCGCCGGCAATGAAACTGTCGGGCTTGCCGGAACGAATTACCACGGCACGGACGGCGGTATCCTGGCCGAGCGCTTCGAGCGCGCCCCAGAGTTCGTCGGTGTGCGAGAGATTGAAGGTGTTGACCGGCTCGCCCGGGACATCGAGCGTTACCACTGCGACATCGTGCGCCGCCATGGTCGTGGTGAGAATCGCCATCTGCTACCTCCGCTCCAGCACCATGGCAAACCCCATCCCACCCTGCGCACAGATCGAGATCAGGCCAAACTGAACATCGCGACGGACCATTTCGTTGGCCAGGGATGTCGCAATCCGCGCCCCGGTAGCTCCGAAGGGGTGACCGATGGCAATCGAGCCCCCCATCACGTTGGTCCGCTCCCAGTCGATCTCGCCCACCGGCGCGGATCGGCCCGTCCGCTCGGCCCAGGCCTTCGACCCCCAGGCCTGAACATTGGACAGCACCTGCGCGGCAAACGCCTCGTGAATCTCGACCAGGCCCATGTCCGCGAGGGACAGCCCCGCCCGATCGAGCGCTGTCGGTACCGCAAAGAGCGGCCCCATCAGCAGCTGCCAGCCGGGGTCAACGGCGGCAACCGCATAGCTGCGGATCGACACCAGCGAGCGGTAACCGAGCGCAAGCGCCTTGGCTCGCTCCATGACCAGCACCGCCGCAGCACCGTCGGTGAGGGGCGAGGCATTGCCGGCCGTGACCGAGCCGTAACGCCGATCGAAGACCGGCTTGAGCGCAGCCAGCGCCTCCAGACTGGAATCGGCGCGGACGCCGTTGTCGGTCGAGACCACCTGATCCATTGCTTTGCCACCGAACCACGGCGCGATCTCGGCCGTGAGCCGCCCGTCGGCCGTGGCAGCGGCGGCGCGCTGGTGGCTCAGCAGAGCCAGCGCGTCCTGGTCGGCCCGCGAGATGCCGTTTTCCTTGGCCATCTTCTCGGCGGATTGCCCCATCGACTCACCGGTCGATGGCTCCGCAATGGCCGGAGTGACCGGCACCAGATCGCGAGGACGTACCTTGGCAAAGGTGCCGAGCCGAGCGCCGAGGGTTTTGGCCTTGCTGGCGTCGACGAGGAGACGGCTCATCCGCTTCGAATGGAGAATCGGCACGTCCGACAGCGACTCGACGCCGCCGGCAATGATCGTGTCGGCGTGGCCCAGGACGATCTGGTCATGCGCCGAGGCAATGGCCTGTGCGGAGGAGGCGCAGGCCCGGTTGAGCGAGTACGCGGGAATGGTTCTGGGCAGCTGCGGAAGCAGGCTGACCTCGCGCGCCACATTGGGCGCCAACACGCTAGGCACGACCTGGCCGAAAATGACCTCATCGACCTCGCGGCCGTCGACGCCACTGCGGTAGATCAGTTCCCGGGCGGCGTGGCGCGCCATGGCGACGCCGCTAACGTCTCGAAGTTGCGTTCCGGCCCGCGCGAAGGGAGTCCTGACCCCGGTGACGATAACCGCTTCGCGCGATGCCATGGTTACTTTGTTCGCTGGGCGAGGATGCTCGACACCGCTGCCCACTGCGCGTTGTCGGCCGGTTCGAACACTTCGCGGCCGTGGACCGGCACCAGCGGAGCGATCAGTGCGGTGGCTTCGCCATGCTTGAGCAGGTGTGCGTCGCTGGTCGGCCCCCAGCCCAGTTGGCGCTGGACCTCGAGAAAAGTCTCGAACAGCAGGTAGCCGCCGGGTTTGAGCAGCCGCGCCATGTCGGCCATCCGAGCCCGATCGAGATAATTGAAGACCAGGATGACGTCGAATTCGCCGAGTGCCGGCCAGGGACTCTCGAGATCCGCCTGGAGCCACTCGACCATGAGTTTGCGACGCTCCGATTCGGCCCGGCCTTCCGCCAGCCGGGCTGCGTCGCGATCGACGGCAACCACGGTGGCACCGAGGGCCGCCGCCGCCAGGGCATGACGCCCACTGCCGGACGCGAAGTCCAGCACACGGACGCCAGGTCGAAACAGTCCGGCGTTGGCCGTAAACCAGTAGCTGGGACGCTGCTCGAATCCGAGCATGGGGCTGCTTGAGTCGATGGACAGAAGATGAACCCTTCCGCTCGTGCAACGATCTGGGATCTCTCGGCCCGCCGATTCGACCTATTGGTCGTCGGCGGTGGCGTGACTGGCGCCGGCATTGCCCGCGAGGCAGCGCTTCGCGGTCTCTCGGTCGCAGTGGTCGAGCGAAGCGACATTGCCGCCGGGACGAGTTCCCGTTCGAGCCGCCTGATCCACGGCGGGCTCCGGTATCTCGAACACCGGCAGTGGTCGCTGGTTCGGGAATCGCTCACCGAACGCGGGATCCTGCTCCGGATCGCCCCCCACCTGGTCCGGCCCCTGAGCTTCCTGTTTCCCAATTTCGACACCGACCGGGTGCCGCGGTGGAAGCTGGAGCTGGGCCTGACTCTCTATGATATCCTGGCGCTGGGCGGAAATGTGCGACGGCACCGGGCCTTGAGCAAGCGAGCGGTGCTGGATCAGGAGCCGCTGCTGCGCGATCGAGGGCTCCGCGGAGGGGCATTCTACTGGGATGCGCAGTGCGACGACGCCCGTCTCACCCTCGCCACGCTGCAGTCCGCCGCCCAGCACGGGGCCCAGGTGGCGAACTATACCTGCGTCACGGCGCTCGAGTTCGAGGACGGGCAGGTCGCGGGTGCCGTGATCGAGGATCAGCTGACGGGTGCTCAGGGCACCGTTCGCGCCCGGATCGTGGTCAACGCCACCGGCCCCTGGACCGATCGCCTGCGCCATCTCGAAGACCAGAACCAGGCCCCATTGCTCCAGCCCAGCCGAGGGGCGCACGTCATGGTGCCGCGGTCTCGAATCGGCCATCACCACGCCATCACCTTTCTGAGCCCGGTCGATGGGCGGGTGATGTTCGTGCTGCCCTGGGGAGACCGTTCCTACATCGGGACGACGGACACCGACGCACCCGAGCATCCCGACGACACCGTCGCGACCGAAGCCGATATGCTGTATCTGCTCCGATCGGCCAATGCCCTCTTTCCGGGTGCACGGCTCGGCCTCGAAGACATCTCCCTTTCTTGGGCCGGGCTCCGTCCGCTGATCCGGTCGGACCGGTCACCGCCCTCCGCGCGGTCTCGCGAGCATCTGATCGAAACCGGCCCGCGCGGCCTCGTCACCATTACCGGCGGCAAGCTCACTACCTTTCGCCGCATGGCGATCGACCTGCTCGAAACGATTGCCCCGCGGCTCGACTCCGGCCGGATCGTTCGGACCGACCCGATGAAGACGCGGAGTGCGAAGGAAGCTCTCCCTGGCGGCGCTCCTTACCGCGCCGAGCAGTTGCGCTCGGAAGGCGTCTCCCTCGGCCTGACAGAACCCACCGTCGCGCATCTGATCGGCCAGTACGGCTCGGATACACCACTCATCTATGACCTGGTCCGAGAACGACCCGACCTTGCCGTGCCGGTCCACCCGCCGCACGGCGCGATCGGCGCCCAGGTGGTCCACGCCGTCCGCCGGGAGTTTGCCCGCCGGCTCGACGACGTGCTGTTCCGGCGGCTGTCGATCGGTTCGGAAACTCCGGACGCGGGAGCAGCCGCGGCCCAGCCCGTGTCGCTCCTGATGGGTACCGAACTGGGCTGGGACGAGGCACGCCGCCGTGAGGAGATCGAGCGGTACCTCGACCTCGCGAGGGCGATACCACGGGGCACCGCGCATGGTGGCCAGTTCGCAACCGGTGTTGGGGAATCATGACGGCCGCTCAGTCAGGCGCTCAGGATCTGATCGACCCTGCACTCCGCCCCTTCGTGTCTGCCCTGGCGGCGGCCTGGGCCAGCCATCCTCCCCTCGACACGGTCGGGCCGGAAGAACGGCGCCGCATTGCGGAGCTGGTGCGGGCTCCCTGGACGATCGGCGGTCCGGTCATGGCGGACTGCATCGATCATCTGGTGACGTCCGGCGCCGGCCGGATTCCGATCCGGATCCTGCGTCCCTCGGCGTCGAGCCCGCTGCCGGTGATGATTTACCTGCACGGGGGCGGGTGGACCATTTTCAGCACCCGGACCCACGACCGGGTAATGCGGGAGTACGCTGCCCGCGCGAACCTCGCCGTCATCGGGGTGGAGTATTCCCTGGCACCGGAGCACCGTTTCCCCAAGCCCGTCGATGAAACCCTCGCCGTGATCGATTGGGTCCGCGACCAGGGCCGGGACTTCGGGCTCGACCCCGCGCGGATCGTTTTGGGCGGCGATTCGGCCGGCGCCCATATCGCCCTGGGGGCCTGCCTGACCCTCCGCGACCGCAAGCAACCGGCCGTTCAAGGCATGGTCCTCAACTACGGCGCGATCGACGACGACTTCAACCGGCCGTCCTATCATCGCTTTGGGCAGGGCGGCTTCACCCTCGACGCGGATGAGGTGGCGGGATTCTGGCGCCAGTACCTGGGCGACACCGCAGTCACCGACCCTCGGGCGCGTCCACTCCGGGCCGACCTGTCCGGACTGCCTCCCGCCCGGCTCACCATTACCGAACTCGATCCGCTGACCGACGAAAACATTGCGCTGGCGGCGGCGCTCGAGGCCGCCGGGGTCGAAACGTCGGCCACGGTCTACCCGGGTACCATGCACAGTTTTCTCGAGGCCGTCTCGATTGCCGGGGTCAGCGATCGAGCCTATCGGGAGACGGCCGCGTGGCTCGGTCGGATCCTGGTACGACACCCCGCGCAGCCCACCGGCTCCGACCCTTCCGAGGCACCGAACCCCCATGTATAACCGCCCGGAGTTCATCCCGGAAAACGCCCCGGCCAAGGCCTTCGAACTGATCGAGCGCCAGGTCTTCGGAACCCTCGTCACGGCCGCACCGACCGGTCTCGTGGTGTCGCACCTGGTGTTTATCGGGAAGCCTGGCCATGGCCCCAACGGCGCGCTCGAGTCGCACCTGGCGACTGCGAACGAGCATGCCGCGCTGGTCCAGCAAGGGCTGCCATCGGTGGCGATATTCATCGCAGAGCACGGCTACATCTCGTCGTCGTGGTATCCCAGACGGCCCCATGGGCGGCGCGACAACGCCCCGACCTGGAACTTTGCCACGGTCCACTGCCACGGACGCCCGGAGTTGCTCGATCAAGGGGCCACGGTCAGTCATATCGCCGAGGTGGTGGAGCGCCTCGAGGCGGACCAGGACGACCGTTGGCACCTCAAGGAAATCGGCCCCGGAGGAATGGCCTCCCGGTTGCCCCGTCTGCTCGGATTCCGGCTGCCGATCGAGCGGCTCGACATCAAATTGAAGATGGGTCAGGATGAGCCACTGCCCGACACCCGCGCCGCCATCGAACGCCTCGAGCAAGGGATCGATCCGGCTCTGGCATCGTTGATGCGAACGCTCAATCAAGCGCGGCCCGAATCGGAGTGACCCTCATCACGACATTCCGAGGCGACGCAGGTTATTATGAAAGCGAGATACAACCGGACCCTGCATGGGCGGGGGTGCATCATGCACACCTCGCGGCGTTGCCACGTCCGCGAGGTCCGAAGCCCGCTGGGTGCGGGAGCAGCACGGATCGGGGAGTACTCCGATCCTGACGCCGGAGGAACCCCGCACGAGCGGGGATGAGAGATTACGACATCATGGCCGAACGGTTCGTCGACCCCAACGTATTTGAAACCGCAAACGCCGGCTTCGCGCAGGCGATCTACGAGGAATACCTCAAAAACCCCGCAGGCGTAGCGCCTGAATGGCGCGTCCTGTTCGAGAACGGGCGAGTCGGTGAGAAGCCCCCCGTCTCAGCCACCAACGGGGACAAGCCCGCAGCGCCCCCCACGGCAGCAGCCGGGCAAACGACCGCCCCGAGCAATGCGCAGCTCATCAAGGGCCCCGCCGCCCGGCTCGTCGTCAACATGAACGAGAGCCTCACGGTTCCGACGGCCACGACGTTCCGGGAAATCTCGGTTCGTGCGCTGGAGCAGAACCGGACCGGGCTGAATAACGCCCTCAAGGCGGCCGGTCGCGAGACCAAGATTTCCTTCACGCACCTGATCGGATTTGCGCTGGTCCGCGCGGCGGCAACGCATCCGGTCATGACCCACACCTTCGCGAGCATCGACGGTACCCCGCACCGGGTCGATCCGGCCGGAGTCAATCTGGGTATCGCGGTCGATGCGCAGCGGAAGGATGGCAGCCGGGGCCTGGTTGTACCGGTCATCAAGCACGCCGAGGCGCACAACTTTGCCGAGTTCCATGCGGCATACGAGGCGCTGATCGAGAAGGCGCGCACCAACAAGCTGATGCCGGACGACTTTGCCGGCGCCACTATGTCGCTCACCAACCCCGGCGGGATCGGCACGGTCGCTTCGGTGCCGCGGCTGATGGCGGGACAGGGCAGCATCATCGCGGTCGGCGCCATCGGATACCCGCCCGAGTACAGCACCCTGTCGGCCGAGGCGGTCAAGGCGCTGGGCGTCTCGAAGGTGATGATGATCACCAGCACCTACGATCATCGCATCATCCAGGGCGCCGAATCGGGCGAGTTCCTGCGCACCATGGAGCAACTGCTCCAGGGCCACGATGATTTCTACGCGGCCGTCGCGGTATCGCTCGGTGTGCAACTCGGCGCTACCCCGGCTGCCGGGGCCGTCGCTCCGGCACCGACTCCTCCGGTGGCTCGGACCGGGCGGCCGAGCGCTGCGTATGACGCTGCCGCGACACTGGACGATCTGGAAGCCGTGTCCGCCGCCATGAGCCTGCTCAAGGGCTTTCGGACTCACGGACATCTGGCCGCACGGCTCGACCCGCTGAGCGGCACCCCCATCGGCGATTCCGCGATGGACCCGACGTCGCTTGGGCTCGATGAAGCGCGGATGACGCGGATCCCGTCGAGCATCCTGCGCACCGCCGTACCGGGCGCGACGCTGGCGGAGGCGTTGCCGAATCTGCATGCGACTTACTGCGGAACCCTCGCGTACGAAGTCGAGCACCTGGCAAGCCACGAACAACGGGTCTGGCTCCGCCAGCAGATCGAATCCGGCACGCATCGGGTTCCGCTCGACCACGCCGCCAAAATCACCCTGCTCGACCGATTGATCCAGGTCGAAGCATTCGAACGCTTCCTGCACAAGGCCTATCTGGGTCAGAAGCGGTTCTCGATCGAGGGCGTCGACCTGCTGGTCCCGATGCTCGACACCGCGATCGAGATGGCGGCCGAGCAGGGCTCCCGCGATGTCGGGCTGGGCATGGCGCACCGCGGCCGCCTCAACGTGCTGGTGCACACGCTCAGCCGTCCCTATGTCACCGTCTTCGGCCAGTTCGAAGGGAAGAAGCCGGGCGAGGAAGGCGAAGACATCGGCACCGGCGACGTCAAGTATCATCTCGGCGCCGAGGGTGCGTTCGTGACGAAGGCGGGCCGGTCGATTGCCGTCTCGCTGGCCCACAACCCCAGCCATCTCGAGTTCGTCGGCCCCGTGGTCGACGGCCAGGCGCGCGCCAAGCAGACTCAGCGGAAGAGTGGCGGCGGCTATCATGACCCGACGGCTGCGCTGCCGGTCGTGATCCATGGCGACGCCGCCTTCGCCGGCCAGGGCGTGGTCCAGGAAACGCTCAACCTGGGCGTGCTGCGCGGCTACGCGACGGGCGGCACGATCCACATCATCACCAACAATCAGGTCGGCTTCACCACCGACGCGCTCGATTCGCGGTCGACCCAGCATGCCAGCGACCTGGCCAAGGGCTTCGACATTCCGATCATCCACGTCAACGCCGACGATGCGGAGGCCTGCCTGGCCGCCGTGCGCCTGGCGATGATGTATCGGGAGCGGTTCCGCGAAGACGTCGTGATCGATCTGGTCGGCTATCGGCGCCACGGCCACAACGAGGGCGATGAGCCCAGCTATACCCAACCGACCATGTACGAACGGATCAAGAACCATCCGACCGTTCGCACCCGGTATGCGGCAAGCCTGGCCAGCGAGGGCATCCTCTCCGCCGACGACGCCGAACGCCGGTACGAGGCGGCCTATCAGCATCTGGTCGACCTGCAGCAGCGATTCAAGGCGTCCCAGGCCCAGCCTGCGCCGACCGAGTCCGCGCCGAACAAGGTTTCGCGCGAGGATCCGGTGACGGCGGTCCCGGCGGAAACGCTGGTTGCGCTCAACGACCAGCTGCTCACCTACCCAGAGGGCTTCACGGTCCACCCGAAGCTGGTCCGCCAGCTGGAGCGTCGCCGCGCGACGATGGGTCCGGAGGGCGGGATCGACTGGGGTCATGCCGAAGCGCTCGCCTTTGCCTCGCTGGTTACCGAGGGGATTCCGATCCGGCTGACCGGACAGGATACCGAGCGCGGCACGTTCAGCCACCGCCATCTGGTTCTGCACGACGCCGTCAACGGCGCCACGACCTGCCCGATGCAGCGTCTGCCGGGCGCCACGGCGTCGTTCGAAGTCCACAACAGCCCGCTCTCCGAGCTCGCGACGCTGGGCTTCGAGTACGGGTACAGCATTGCCGCGCGCGAAGCGATGGTGCTCTGGGAGGCGCAGTTCGGCGACTTCATCAACGGCGCCCAGGTCATCGTCGACCAGTTCATGGCGGCGGGCCTGTCGAAGTGGGGTGTCACCTCGCGCCTCACGCTGCTGCTGCCGCACGGGTACGAAGGCCAGGGCCCCGAGCATTCGAGTGCCCGGATGGAGCGGTTCCTCCAGTTGGCAGCCGAAGACAACATGCGCCTCCGCAACTGCACCACCTCAGCGCAGTACTTCCATACCCTGCGCCAGCAGGCGCACCGCAAGCGGCAGCGGCCGATGGTGATCTTTACGCCGAAGAGCCTGTTGCGTTTGCCCCAGGCATCGTCCGCGCTGAGCGAACTCTCGGAAGGCAAGTTCCATCCGGTCCTCAACGACCCGGCCGCGCTGCAGCGCGCCGATGAGGTGTCACGCGTCGTGCTGTGCTCGGGCAAGGTGTACTATGACCTGCTTGCTGCGGCGGACAAGGCGGGTGGCAACCGCCCCGCATTGGTTCGGCTGGAGCAGCTTTACATCTTCCCCGATCCGGAAATCACCGAAGTCCTGGCGGCCTATCCCAAGGCGACCGAGCTGGTCTGGTGCCAGGAAGAGCCCGGCAACATGGGTGCCTGGACCTTCGTCGAGCCACGGTTGCGCAAGCTGCTGCCGGAACGGATGTCGCTCCGCTACGTCGGCCGGCCCAATCGGGCCAGCCCGGCTGAGGGATCGACCTACGCGCATTCGATCGAGCAGGACCGGATCGTCCGCGAGGCCTTGAGCTAGAGCCAATCCCGCGGGGGGCCAACCAGCCCCCCGTTTTCTTTTCCGATACCTGCACCTGGATCATTCGGAGGAATTCATGCGTCTGTCCGCCGTCGCCCTGTCGGCCCTGATCGTCGGTAGCGCAGCAGGCGGCCTCGAGCCGCTCACTGCCCAGCAGGCTGCCACCACTCCGGTCGTGATCCGGGCCGCCCGGATGGTCGACGTGGTCGGCGGACAGTTAGTGCGTAACCCCGTCATCGTGGTCGAGGGCGATCGGATCACGGCCGTCAATCCGGCCTCGACGCCGGGCGGGGCTCGCACCATCGACCTGGGCGACGTGACCCTGCTGCCCGGCCTGATCGACCTCCACACCCATCTGTCCGGCGAAATCGGGGCCAGCTCGTTCACGGCCGCGGCCACGACGACGCCGGCGGCCGAGGCGTTCAACACGGTGCAGTACGCCCTCCGGACCATCAACGCCGGGGTGACCACCGTCCGGGACTTCGGTGGCGACAACACCGTTGCGCTGGGGCACGCCATCGAAAAGGGCATCATCACCGGCCCGCATATCATTCCCTCCCGAAACGCACTCGGCATCACGGGCGGGCACTGCGACCTGACCGGTTTCGCACCTGGCGTGCTGGAGCAGCGAGTCGAGGACGGCGTCGCCGATGGCCCGTGGGACGTGGTGCGGGCGGTCCGCTACCAGATCAAGCACGGCGCCCAGGTCATCAAGACCTGCGCGACCGCAGGGGTGCTGTCGCTGGAAGGGCCGGTTGGCGCGCAGCAGTACAGCTACGAAGAGCTCAAAGCCATGGTCGATGAAGCGGCGCGGCACGGCGTCCGGGTTGCGGCTCATGCGCACGGTAACGCGGGTATCAAGGCGGCAATCCGAGCGGGCGTCACGTCGATCGAGCACGGCTCCGAACTCGACGACGAAGCAATCCAGCTGATGAAGCAGCACGGCACCTACCTGGTACCGACCACGTATCTGGTGGGTCGGATCAACCTGGCGGTCCTGCCAGCGCTGATCCGGCGGAAGGCCGAGACGATCCTCCCGATTGCGCAGGCGAGTCTCCGGAAGGCAATCGCCTCCGGCGTGAAGATCGGTTTCGGGACGGATGCGGGTGTGTACCCGCACGGAGAAAACGCCAAGGAGCTGGCACTCTACGTCAAGTACGGCCTGTCATCGATCGACGCGCTGCGCACGGCAACGGTGAATGCGGCCGATGCGCTCGGCAAGACGGATCGGGGCGTCATCGAGGCCGGGCGGCTGGCGGATCTGATCGCAGTCCCCGGCGATCCGATTCAGGACATTACCGTGACCGAACGGGTCAGCTGGGTGATGCACGCCGGGAAGGTCGTCAAAAGCACCAGCCAGAACTAACCTGTTGCGGTGGGGGTCGTGGTACCGCGACCCCCGCGCCGATTCAGGTCGAACAAGGCCGGCATCACCGCTACGATGATCAGTGCCACTCCCAGGAGCGCCGGACCACTCGGCGTGATGCCCCGCAGGCCCCAGCGGAAGAACAACTCGTACACGACCTGGAGATAGAGAATCGGCGCCAGCGCCGCCCATCGGTCCGTATCGACCGCACGGTCGAGGAGATAGAGACCGAACAGGCCAATCGTCCCGATCGCTATCAGAGATCCCAGACCGGCGAGACTTGGAGTGCGCCAGACGGCCGGCATCAGCAGACTGAGAGCGAGAAAGACCCACAGCGCCGTGTGCACCAGCTTGGGCAAGATCTCCTCGTCACGCATTTGCGCTGTCATGTGAACGTAGAGCGCAAAGCAGAACGCCATCCCGACCGGCAGGGCGGCGGCGAGGGTGATAACCCCTGCATTCGGCCGCAAGACAAGCCAGGTGCCGAGCAAGCCGGTAAACACGGCAAGGAGTGTACGCCCTCCGCCGAACGGCGACCGGCTTATCGCAGCCAGAGCGACAATCATGGCCGGTGCGGTCCAGAAGACGCCCAGCATGTTACCGGGTGACATCAGCCGGACCCCGAAAATGAAGCAGAGAGGCATACCGAGCATCAGAAGAGATCGGAAGACCTGTCGACCGGGGCGTGGGGTTCGTACCAGCGGCGCGACGCCCCGACGCGGCGCGAACAGAAGCACCAACACCGCAAGGTGGACGGCGTATCGGCTCCAGACGATCTGGTAAAGGGAAACCCCGCTGGCCGGCACGACGGTTTCCGCCACCGACCAGAAGAACGAGAAACCGGCCAGAAGTACTGCGGAACGGTTTACTCTCATCAACCGCCGGTCCCACCCCGATCGGTGAGCAACTTACTCAATTGCGCGTCGAGATCTTCTTCAGAAAGCGTATCGATGCTTTCCAGCAGGGCTGCATCTTCGCTACCACCAACCTCCGACTCCGCGATCGTGAGCTGTCCTTCGATGGTGACCGCAAGCTGATTGGCACTTGGCCCGAGCAGGAGGTCTGCTACCGGTACGGTCACATGGAATGTCGCCTCGAGTCGGTTTCGAAGTTCCATTGCCATCAGAGAGTCCATACCCATTTCCATGATGGAACGGTCCGGATCGACTCGGTATGACGCGCTCAGGGCGAGGACCCGGATGAGCTGCCCTTGAAGGAACTCAACGATCACCCTGTGCCGTTCGGGCGGTGCCGTTCCTGCCAGGACTGCCCGCATATCAACCGTTTGCTCCGCAGCCGCGGACTCGGGGGCGGCCGCCGCGAGCAGTTCCTGAAAGAACGGCCCGGCCTCCTTCGACAGCTTCGACAGCGCGAGCGGGAGCACGGCAACACGGGGGGAGACCGCCCCGGCCATGACTTCACCCATGGTCCGGACGCCGTCCTCCGGGGCAATCATCTCCAGTCCGAGTGCGGCCCAGCGCCGTCGATGCTGTTCCCCCACACTGGCTGCCATCCCGACGTCGGACCAACTGCCCCAATTGATGCTGAGGGCCGGGAGTCCCTTGGCCTGGCGATGGTGCGCCAGCATGTCGAGGAAGAGATTCGCCGCAGCATAGTTCCCCTGTCCGGGCGAGCCGAGCAAGGCGGCGCCCGAGGAGAACAGGACGAAGAAATCGAGCGCTGTCCGTTCCGTGAGTTGATGCAGATTCCAGGTTCCCGATACCTTGGGGGCCATCACTCGCCGGAAGCTCTCGGCGTCCTGATCCGGCAGCATCCGGTCTTCGACGATGCCCGCCGCGTGAATGATGCCGCGTAGCGGTGCATGGTCACGACGAACGGCATCGAGGATTCCTTGGACATCCTCTCGCACGGCGACATCACCCTGCGCGATCGTAATACGCGCTCCGACGGCTTCCAGCTCCGCAATGGTAGCCCGGGCGGTGTCGCCCGGCGGACGACGCGCAGTCAGGATCAGATCACGCGCACCCTGCCCCACGAGCCATCGGGCCACAGCGAGCCCCAACCCGCCCAGGCCACCAGTGACCAGATAGCTGGCATCCGCCCGAACGGTGGGACCGTGCCGCTGCGTGATGACGACTTTGCCCATGTGCTTGGCTTGCGCCATGAAGCGGAAGGCATCGACCGACTGCTCGAGCGGAAAGAGGTGCTGTGGCAACGGCGTGAGTATGCCACGTTCGAAGTCAGCCAGCAGATCCACGAACATCCGCCGGATCAGCGCCGGGTCGGACGCGGCGATTTCACCGAGATACAGGAGGTAGTACTCGAGGCCGGGATACTTGGCGTCCACGACGGCCTGATTCCAGGCGTCGGTCTTGCCGATCTCGATGAAACGCCCGCCGGGGCGCAGCAACTCGAGGGTTCGGGGAATGAACTCTCCTGCCAGTGAGTTGAGCGCGATATCGACGCCTTCACCACCGGTTGCTGCGCGGACGTCCTCGACAAAGCTCAGTGAGCGCGAATCGCTAAGGTGATGCGCGCCAAGCTGTTTGGCGAGAGCCCGCTTGGTCGGATTGCCCGCCGTCCCGAAGATCACCGCGCCAGCACGCTTCGCGAGCTGAATGGCCGCCATGCCGACACCACCCGTCGCGGCGTGGATGAGGACGCGATCGCCCGCCTTCATTCGGCCCAGGTGGTTGAGGGCGTAGTCGGCCGTAAGGAAGGTCACCGGAATGGTGGCCGCCTCGGCAAACGTCATATTGGCAGGCTTCTTGACCGTCAGAATCGCAGGAGCGAGCACATAGGTAGCGAAGCTCTGATCGACCATGGTAATCACTTCGTCGCCGACGACGAGATCCTCGACCCCTTCACCGACCGCCGTGACCACACCGGCGCACTCGTTACCCAGCGGCCCCGGATCGCCCGGATACATGCCCAGCGCATTCAGCACGTCGCGGAAATTGAGTCCGGTCGCGTGAACACGAATCTCGACTTGCCCTGCGCCGGGCTGGATCCGGCGCATCGGCTGCAGTGCGAGATAGTCGAGCTGGCCCCGGGTCGGGATCTCCAGACGGATCGGCTGTTCGGCAGCGGGAGCGACGACCTGCCCAGGCACCAGGCGCGCAACGAAGCGGTGGCCGGCGCGATACGCAATCTGCGATTCTTCGTCGGGGTGGAGCAGCGCATCCAGCAAAGAGGCCAAGTGCGCATCAGGCTCCGGAGGCAGGTCCAGGCGCACCGGCAGCATGGCGGGATACTCGGCCGCGATGACGGCGCCAAGGCCCCAGAGCGGCGCTTGGACGGGATCGGGAACCGATCCGTCGACCGGCTGACCGGCCCCTGTTACCAGCCAGAGTCGGGCCCCGCTTCTCGCAGCGACGGTCGCAAGCTGGAGCGCACCGAGCGTGGCACGATCCGGATGACCGGCAACGTCGAACGCGGCCGTTTCAGAGTCGAGCGCCGCAAGATAGACGACCCCGAAGAGCGGCTGACTCGCATCGGCGGCGATCTCGCCGAACAGCCGCTCCACCTGGACACGGTCGGTCAGATCGAAGGCCCAAGACTCGCCCTCACGGGACCACCCGTGAGCATCGGACGCAACGTCGACCCGGTGGCCGTCCGCCCGAAGCTGTGCGGCCAGCTGGTGCGCTACACCGCGCCCGTCGCCCACCAGCAACCACCGCGCTGCCTCGGTCGCCGCGGCCCCGCTTGGTGCTTGGCGCCAGGCCACTTCGAAGATCCCTTCGCCCGGCGTACGCTTCTTGAAGAGCCGCTCCAGCGTCTGACGAGACACCCGCCGCAGGGTCAGGTTCCCGATCCGCGCAACTGCCCGCCCATCCGCATCTGCCAGCACGAGATCGGCCGCGACACTGTCCCCGGTCTGGCTGTCCGTGGCAACCGTGGCGTGACACCAGACCTCCCCGACTCCGGAGCGATATACCTCAACCGAGCCAATGCCGACGGGTACATACACGTCACGGTCAGACGACTGCTGATCAGAATCAGGCAGCGCGGCGCCGGTCAGCTGGAAACAGGCATCGAGCAAGGCGGGGTGAAGTCGGTACCGGTCGGCCGCAGCGGCAGCCGTGCCGGGAAGCACCACACGGCCAAGCACCTCGCCCGCACCGCGATGGATCTCGGTAATGCCGCGGAAGATCGGCCCGTACTCCGCACCTACCGATGCCAGCTTGTCATAGTACGCCGGGACCTCGACCACCTCCGGTGCACGGCTGCGAATTTCGTCGAGCCCGCAGTCCACAGCGGTCATGGCTGTTGCCGAGGCGACACTGCCGGACGCGTGAAGCTTCCATACCGGCCCTTTGGGATCGTCACTCGCCGCGCTGAAGATCTGGAAGGTCTCCGGCTGTCCTGCTGGCATCAGTACAACCTGCAGGGTCACCGTTCCCGACTCGGGAACTTCCAACGCCTCATGGATGGTCACGTTCGCAAGCGTGACTGCTGCGCCGCGCACCTCCGCTGCCGCTGCCAGGGCCAGCTCGAGGAAGCCCGTGCCGGGGAAGAGCGTCAACCCGGCGATTCTGTGATCGGCCAGGAACGGAAAGTCCGCCAACCCGACCGACGCTTCGAAAATGTCGACCGGACTCAGCACCTTACCACCGAGCAAGGGATGCCCACTCGCCGTGGGGGCGAGTGCCTGGCGGCCCCGCGAGTCGAACTCGAGCCAGTACCGTTCGCGTTGAAATGGATAGGTCGGCAACGTCACCCGGCGGCGACCCGACAGGTAGTCTCGCTCGAAGCCGGTCCAGTCGACCTTGAGACCGTTGACGTACAGCTGGCCCAGCGTCTCCAGCATGCTGGCCCAATCGGGGCGACCCTTACGCAGCGAGGTAAGCCAGGAAGCGCGCCCCTCTGGTACGCAGCGCCGAGCCATGCCCGTCAGCGTCGGATGCGGTCCGACTTCGAGATAGAGCCGGTAACCCTCCTGATCCAGCGTGGCGATCGAGTCGGCAAACCGTACCGCTGCCCGCAGATGGTCTCGCCAGTATCGCGCGGTGGTCAGCTCGGGGCCTGCCATCCGGCCCGTGACATTCGAGACCAGGCCGATCTGTGGGTTGGCAAACCGAACCGTACGTGCCACTGCCTCAAACTCGTCGAGGATCGGGTCCATCAGCGGCGAGTGGAAGGCATGAGACACATTGAGCCGCTGGGAGTCGACGCCGGAGGCGGTGAACTGCTCGAGTGCACGATCCACCAGATCGGAGCGGCCGGAAATGACCACGTTGGTCGGCCCATTCACCCCGGCAACGGCAATCGGACCGCCCAGTTCAGCCAGAACCCGCGCGACATCCGCCTCAGGGGCAAAGACCGCCGCCATGGCACCGTCCCGCGGCAGGGCGCCCATCAGTCGCCCGCGCGCCGCGATGAGCCGGAGTGCATCCTCCAGACTGAATACACCAGCTACGCATGCAGCGACATACTCACCGACACTGTGACCGAGCACCACAGCCGGCTCGGCGCCCCAGGAGCGCCACAGTTCGGCCAATGCGTATTCGATCACGAACAGGGCGGGCTGCGTGTATCTGGTCTGGTCAACGAGCGGAGCGTCATCCGGAGCCGCAAAGAGCACGTCCAGAAGGGGCCGGTCGAGATGAGCATCGACGATCGCTGCGCATCGATCCACCGCGCGCCTGAATGCGGGATGGGTCTGATACAGCTCGCGAGCCATGCCGGGGTACTGGGCGCCCTGCCCCGTGAACATGAAGACGATGTCAGGCGAGATGTTTCCACCTGCACGGCCGCGAGCGACGCCCGCCCCGATCGCGCCGGTCGCGGCAGCCCGCAACCGATCGCGGGCCTCTTCAATCGAATCGGCGACAACGGCAAGACGCTCGCTGAAGTGAGAGCGTCCGAGCGCCGCAGCAGCCGCAATATCCGGAAGCGACCCGGCATCCTCACGATCGCAGTAGCCGGCGAACTCGCTCGCCAGCGTCGTGAGTGCGTCTGGACTCTGAGCGGACAGCACCAATAGCTGGCTCGACCGATCGACTGGAGGAGGCAGTACTACGGCCTCCGGTGCCTCCTCCAGGATCACATGCGCGTTGGTTCCACTGAACCCAAACGAGCTGACCCCCACCCGCCGTCGCTGACCCGGCGCAACCGTCCATTCCGTCAGCGTCGTCGGTACAGCCACGGGAATCGAATCCCAGGGAATCAGCGGATTCGGCGTATTGAAATGCAAGTGCGGAGGAATCTGCTTGTGCTGCAACGCCAGAACCGCTTTGGCAAGACCGGCGACACCGGCGGCACCCTCAAGATGCCCCACGTTGGTCTTGATGGAACCGACGATCAGCGGCTGGTCCTTGTCCCGTCCTCGGCCGTAGACCGCCCCGAGCGCCTTGATCTCGATCGGATCGCCGAGCGAGGTCCCGGTACCGTGGGCCTCCACGTAGCCGACATCGGTCGGGCCAAGGCGCGCATTGGCCAGCGCGGCCTCGATCACCGCTTCCTGCGCCGGACCGTACGGCGCGGTCAGACCGCTACTGCGGCCGTCCTGATTGATGGCTGACCCTCGGATCACAGCCATGACGCGATCGCCGTCACGCTGGGCATCAGAGAGCCGCTTGAGCACCAGCACGGCGCACCCCTCACCGCGGACATAGCCATCGGCCGCGGCATCGAAGGTGTGGCAGCGACCGGTGGGCGAGGACATGCGCCCTCGCGACGTGAGAATCGAGCCGTTCGGCGTCAACGTGAGGTTGACCCCGGCCGCCAGCGCAAGATTGGCTTCCCGATTACGCAAGCTGAGCATTGCAAGATGCGCAGCTACCAACGACGACGAGCAGGCCGTATCGAGCGCCACATTCGGACCGTGGAAGCCGAGCACGTAGGAAATCCGACCGGCAGCCATGCTGTCGGCCGTACCGGATGAGGCATAGGCATCGGAACGGCTGGCACCCTGCGCCTCGAGGATCCGGTTCGAATAGTCCTGAGTCGACACGCCGAGGTATACCGCCGTCTGGCTGCCCGCCAAGCGCGCAGGGCCGATGCCGGCATGCTCCAGCGATTCCCAGACGACCTCGAGCAGCAGTCGCTGCTGCGGATCCATGCTCACCGCCTCCCGCGGCGAGATGCCGAAGAAGTGAGCATCGAACCGGTCGACATTCTCCAGGAAGGCGCCCCATCGACTGTACGTCTTGCCCAGCGCATCAGGGTCGGGATCGAAATAGGCGTCGACGTCCCACCGTTCCGGCGGGACTTCGGTGACAGCATCGACGCCCGTCGCAAGCAGCTGCCAGAGCGACTTCGGGTCCCGCACACCGCCGGGCATCCGACAGCCCAACCCGATGACCGCGATAGGCTCGGTCTGCCCCTGTTCCAGCTCGGCGATACGCGCCTTCAGCTCGTCAATCGCGAGGAGCGAACGCTTGAGCAGGGCGCCATAGTCCTGCCCCGGTTTGGCTGTCATGCTGTACCCTTTCGACTTGCAATGCCGTCGAGCCGCGCTTCCAGGAGTGAGGCCAGATCGTCGGCACTGAGACCATCTAACGTCACGCCGTCATCCGGCGGCGGCTCGCCGGCATCAGGCGACGGCGACTCTTTCCTGGCCGCCAGCTCGTCGTGAAAGACCTCGGCGGCGAGATACTCGACCAGAGACTCGGCAGTCGGGCAATCGAAGGTCAGGGTAGCCGGCAAGGTGCGTCCCACCCCGGTCCCCAGTTTGTTGCGCAACTCCACCGCCATCAGTGAATCGAGGCCGAGTTCACGAAGCGGACGACTGAGGTCGAACCGTTCCCGCCGCTCCGCACCCAGGACCTTGACGGCTTGATCCCGGACAAAGTCGCGCAGCACTACCAGGCGGCGATTGGGAACGGTGTCGAGGATGCGCTGCCTGAGCCCGCCCTCGACCAGCCGTGATGCTGCCGGGGCCTGCCGGGTTACCACCCGTCGACGCGCCACTTCCTCGGCAAGCTCAGCCACCAGTGGCGGCACCGCTCCGTCCGGGTAGGTCGCGAGAAAACGCTCCCAGTCGGCGGGCAGGACGGCTACTTGCGAGGCCAGGAACAGGCCCCCAGGATTCTGCCGACGCATCGCCCACTCCAGCACGGTCAGTCCGTCTGCCGGCCTGATCGACCCCATGAAGTCCCGCGCCGTGATCTGGCGATCAGCCGCCGCACCGATCTCGGCCCAGGGCCCCCAATTGATGCTGACGGTGGGTTGACCCTGGGCCTGCCGGTGATAGGCCAACATATCCTCGAAGCTGTTGGCCGCCGCGTGGTTGGCCTGCCCGACCGATCCCGCCACCGATGCCCCGGAGGAAAAGAGCACCAGAAAATCCAGATCTCCTGCCAGCTGGTGAAGATGCCAGGTGCCCTGGACCTTAGGGCCGAGCACGGTTTCGAAGCGGGGCCAAGTCTGCTGTGTGAGCACGCCGTCGTCGAGCACACCGGCTGCGTGAACCACGCCCCGAAGCGGGGGCATCACCCGTCTGATCTCGCCCAAGGTCCGCTCCGCGTCCTCCCGCCGGCCGACGTCGCCCTGGAGGATGCGGATGCTGGCACCGTGTGCCTCCATCCGGGCGATCGCTACCTCCGCTTCGGGACCGGGCGCCCGCCGACCCATCAAGGCAAGATGCCGCGCCCCCCGGTCGACCAGCCATTCGGCCACCCGGAGACCCAAGCCGCGCAGGCCACCCGTGACCAGATAGGTCGCATCCGGTGCAAGCTCGGTCCGGGTCGCTTCGACCCTCGCGTCGGCGTTGCGCACCAGGCGACGGCACCAGACACCCCCGTCGCGGACTGCGATCTGGTCCTCCGGCGTGCGCCGGTCGAGCGAAGCAAGTAGAGCTTCGGCCTGTTGGGAGGTCTGCGCAGCAGGATCCAGGTCGAATCTGATGCAGTTGAGTTCCGGATGCTCCATCGCGATGACATGCCCCATGCCCCACAGCGTCGCCTGGGCCGGATCGGCAGCCTCACCCTCCCGGGTAGCCTGCGCCCCGCGAGTCACCAGCCAGAGTCCGGTCACCGCCCCTGTCGCGGCGGCGGCGTGGATCACCTCGAGAGCGCCGCCCAGGACGGTCTGTTGAGTCAGGGCAAGCTCGTCGGCGGACGTCCCTTCGGCCAACCGGATGTCCAGTGCCGGAAGGTACAGGACACCCCGCACCGGTTGCCCGCCTTGTCGCACAGCCAGCGCGGCGCGCAGCTCGACGTGCAAGGGGTCGGGAACGATCACCGCGCTCTCACCCCGTTCGCGCAACCCGGCAGCCACCAGCTCCGCAACACCGCCGCGATCCGGTACGATGATCCAGTCACCCTGTGCCGGTCTGGCGGCTATCGGCGCGCGCTGCGCCACGAAGATCGCCTGCTGCGACAGCACCGGCCCCGCATCGGCGCCGGGGAGCGCTGCGGCACCGGTGAATCCGGTCTCGCTCAGCAGGTCGAGCCACGCCCCGTGCGGCATCAGGGCGTATTGACGTCGTCCCGTGTCGGTGAATGCCCACCAACCGTCGGTCATCCCGACGGTCAGGTCGCCGAAGCGCTGCGGGGCGGTGCCTTCCAGCAGGGCCACTAGGCCTCCCGGCGCAAGCAGCTGGTAGACATGACCCATGGTGACCGCCAGATCGGCGGTCGCGTGGATCACATTGGTGCCGAGAATCAGATCGTAACGGTCCGGTTCGAACCCCTGCTCAGCCGGGGACCGACCGATGTCCAGCGTCCGGTACTCAACCTGCTGGTAAGCACCGAACTTCTCGCGCGCCTTGTTGAGAAACAGGGGCGACACATCGGTGTAGGTGTACTCGAGACCGGGACGCTTGGCCAGCACAGGCAGCACGTAGGAGGTCGTGCCGCCCGTCCCGGCTCCAATCTCGAGTACACGGAAAGGACGAGTCGAGGTTCCGCCCGGGATCCGCTCGACGAGCGCGGCCAGAACACTGTTGTAGGTCCGCGACGCCGGCGAGTTCTGATAGAGTCGTTCCGTGTCGGCCAGCGATCCGCCCGGAAACAGCAACTGCAGCGGATCCGCCTCGCCACGCAGAACCTCCGCAAGCTCCTGCGCGCACCGGCGCGTCAAGGCGAGTTCGGCATCGAACTCCGGGTAGTCCGGAGCCACCCGTTGCC
The DNA here is from genome assembly GCA_964619465.1 of uncultured Gemmatimonas sp. Taxonomy (GTDB): domain Bacteria; phylum Gemmatimonadota; class Gemmatimonadetes; order Gemmatimonadales; family GWC2-71-9; genus SHZU01. The sequence continues at coordinate 67,224 of CAZUES010000014.1, read as the reverse complement.
ATTCCCGCTCCGCATCGACGACGGGGGGTACGTGAGTCACCCGCCACCCGGCGTCCGCCGCAGTCAGAATTCGATCCTCGGCGAGGATCGCGAGCAGACGACGGAACAAAGATCGCTGACCGGGAACGACCCGCAGCCGCTCCGCCAGTTCTGCCTCCGTGAAGGCTGCACCAGGCCCGAAGTCCCAGCCGAGCCGTTGGAACGCCTGAACGATGTAGGCCGTGGCCAGTCCATCCAGCACCGGCTGGAAATCGGCAAATCGATCAAAGCCTTGCGCCCGACTCTGGTCGGCGACCAGCGGTTCGACGGCCCGCACCAGCTCGTGCGGATCTACCGGTGCTGCATCGGCGGCGGCGCGTCGCCACACGACCTGATAGAGCAACTGCTGCACCTGCGACGACAAGCCGCTCCGGACACCCGCGGCAACTCCGGCCCGCTTGAGCTGCAACCCCTCCAGCAATGCGTGGACGGATCCGTCATCCGCAATCAGGCGCACATCGACCGTGAACGTCTCCCGCGTCACGAGATCCGCCACATGGTCGGGGCGAACCCGCACCTGACACTGGAAGGACGCGCCGGGTGCGCGGATCACCTCGATGCGGTCGGCACCGAGCAGGAAAAACGGATCCCTGACGGTCGCTGTCGCATCCGGAACGGCCGCCCCGATCAGGTGCAGGCAGCTGTCCAGAAGCGCCGGATGAAGTCGGTAGCCGGAAACGTCACCCAACCCCGGCGGCGCCTCGATCCGCCCGATCACTTCGCCGTCGCGTCGCTGCGCATCGACCGCCCCACGGAATCGTGGTCCGAAATCGAGGCCTAGCCCCGTCAGCCACCCGTAGTACGAATCCATGTCGACCGGTTCGGAAACCCGGGCTCGCATGGAGGCCCAATCGCCGTCGTCTCCCGAAATCGACTGACCGCTCGCTGCGCTCATGACTCCGTTGGCGACCGCAAACCAAGCTGCAGCCACGGAATCCCGACCATAAATGGTGAATGGGGTTCGACCATCGGATGGGGGATCTACCACGACCTGGACCGTCGTCTCACCCTCGCCTACATCGAGCGGCCGATGCACAACGAGATCACGAACGCAGACGGCATCCGTCCCGAGCACGACCCGGGCCGCTGTGAGCGCCATTTCGACGTATGCCGGCGACGGCAGCAGCGTTACACCCGCGATGCGGTGGTCGTCGAGATACGGAAGGCCCTCGACGGAAATTACCGTTTCGAAGATCCGCTGGGGTGTCGCCGCCTGGACCACTTCGCAGCCCAGCAGGGGATGGATCGTCGGACGAACCGTCAGCGGAACTCGCGGTGAGTCGACCCAGTAGCGTTCGCGCTGGAACTGATAGCTCGGGAGCGTGATGCGCCGTCGCGGGCGATCACGATCGAGACCCTCCCAAGCGACATCGACGCCAGCCCGATAGATCGCCGCGAGGCTCTCCAGCATCTGGTCCCAGTCATTCCTGCCCTTGCGCAGCGATGGCATCCAGAGGCTATGCTCGTCCGGGTCGCTCAACTTGCCCATTCCCACCAGCGTCGGGCTGGGGCCCAGTTCCAGAAAGATCTCCACGCCTGCACGCTGTAGCCCGGCAATCGCAGGACCGAAACGGACCGCACCGCGAGCGTGATCGCGCCAGTACCGGGCCGTGGTCACCTCGGAACCCGCCAGCTCACCCGTCAGGTTCGATACCAGTTCGATGGCAGGCGGTCGATAGGTGACTGAACCCGCTGCCGTCTCGAAGGCATCGAGCATCCGATCGAGCAGCGGCGAGTGGAAGGCATGGGAAACGGTGAGCCGAGTTGCCTTGACGCCGCTTTCCTCACAACGGCGGGCCAGCACATCGACCGTTGTCGCCAAGCCGGAAATAACTACGCTCGATGGGCCGTTGATCGCGGCGATCGACACGTCCACCGTATGCAGCGCGATCAGATCTCGCACCCATGCCTCGTCGGCCTGGATCGCGACCATGGCACCGTTGCGCGGCAAGGCCGCCATCAGCCGCCCCCGCGCGGCAACCAGCGTCAGCGCATCCTCGACCGAGAAAACCCCTGCTACGCACGCCGCGACGATCTCGCCGACGCTATGGCCCATCACCACCGACGGCCTGACACCCCAGGATTGCCATAGCTCGGCCAGGGCGAGTTCGACCGCGAACAGCGCCGGCTGGGTGTAGAGGGTGTCGTCGATCGGCGACGGAGTTCCGTCCGGCGGGTCGAGCACTGCCAGTAGCGGCATCGGCAAGAGCGGATCGAGCACGGCCGCACATCGATCGATCACGGCTCGAAACACCGGCTCATCACGGTAGAGCGTGCGCCCCATACCGGCATACTGGGAACCCTGGCCCGTAAACAGAAAGGCGATGCGCGGCTGGCGAGTCGAGGTGACCTCACCAATGTCCAATCCGGGGCCAGAGCCGCCCACGAGCTGTTGATCGAGTGCCTCGGCAGCAGCTTCGTGATCCGCCGCACGCAGGGTCAAACGCCAGTTGAAATGGGAGCGGCCGGTGTTGGCGGAATACGCGATATCCGCCAGGCTGGCATCACCTTGGCGCAGAGCGTCGCGGTACCGGCCCGCCAGCTGCGAGAGCGCCACGTCGTCCCGCGCCGAAAAGGCGAGAAGATGCACCGGACGCTCCGGAGCGGAGGCGACCGGAAGCGCTGGAGTCGGGGCCTGTTCGAGAATCAGGTGCGCGTTGGTCCCGCTGAATCCGAACGAGCTTACCCCGGCAAACCGGGATTGGCCGGCCTCGCGCAACCAGGGTCGGTTGTGCGTAACAACTTCGACCGGCAGGTCTTCCCAGGGGATGAACGGATTGGGCTCTTGCAGGTGCAGCTGCGCAGGAAGTTCTTCATGGTGCAACGCCAGCGCAACCTTGATCAATCCCGCGACGCCAGCGGCAGCCTCCAGGTGGCCAATGTTGGTCTTGACCGAGCCGACCAGCAGCGGATCAGACTTGGAACGGAACGGTCCGATTACCGCCCCGAGCGCCTGGATCTCGATCGGGTCGCCCAGCGACGTGCCGGTACCGTGAGCCTCGACGTAATCGACTCGGTCGGGCATCAGATCCGCGTCGGCCAGAGCGCCCCGAAGCACGTCCTCTTGAGACGGGCCGTTGGGCGCGGTAAGACCGTTGCTGCGCCCGTCCTGATTGATGGCAGATCCGCGGATCAGGGCGAGGATGCGATCGCCGCTTGCCGTGGCGTCTGAGAGCCGCTTGAGCACCACGATCCCGCATCCTTCGCCGCGAACGAAGCCGTCCGCCCGGGCATCGAACGCCTTACAGCGGCCGTCCGGCGCCATCATGCGCGACTTGGACAGTGCGATCGAAATGTCCGGCCCCAGAATGAGATTGACGCCACCGGCGAGTGCCATGTCCGACTCGCCCCGCCGCAACGACTGCACCGCCTGATGAACGGCGACCAGCGACGACGAGCATGCCGTGTCGATCGACACGCTTGGTCCACAGAGGCCGAGTACGTACGAGAGACGGCCGGACGCGATGCTGTGCGCCGTACCCGAGGCGGTGTACGCATCGAAGCGATCCAGACCACGAGCCCGGATCAGATGGAAATAGTCGTTGGCCGACATCCCGATGAAGACGCCGGTATTGCTGCCCTCGACGCCATCCGCCGCAATCCCCGCGTGCTCCAGAGCTTCCCAGGCAACCTCGAGCAGCAGGCGCTGCTGCGGGTCCATCGTCTCCGCTTCCCGCGGCGCAATGCCGAAGAACTGCGGGTCGAACCGGTCGATCCCGGAGACGAACCCGCCGAAGCGGGTCGACATCTTGCCGGGGACATCCGGATCGGGATCGTAGTAGTCCGCAATGTTCCAGCGGTCCGGCGGCACCTCCGCAATCGCATCGACTCCGTTCCGGAGCAGACGCCAGTAGGAGGCCTCGTCCCAGGCGCCGGGGAACCGGCAACCGACCCCCACGATTGCAATCGGCTCGCGGGCCGCCTGCTCGAGTTCCTGGACCCGCGCATTCAGCTCCGCCGCAAGCAGAGCGAGCCGCTTGGGCGAAAACGTACTGATCCGATCCAGGAACTCGCGCATCGTTTTAGGACCCTTGCATCTTTCGGGCTAACATCGCTTCGACCTCTTCATCGGAAAGGTCCGCAATCGTACCGACCGCATCGACGTCGGTTGGCGCCGGCTCGGCCGGCGCTTTCGAAGTGGCCGAAGCGCCCACGACGTTGGCCTCCAGAAATGCCGCGAGCGCATCGAGCGTCGGATGGTCGAATACCAGAGTCGCGGGCAGGCTGCGAGCCAGCCCCAGGGCAACTCCCAGCCGATTCCGGAGCTCGACCGCCATCAGGGAGTCGAGACCCAACTCATTGAGTGGCTGCCGCTGGTCGATGGCACGCCCGTTGGCGACGCCCAGTACGCGAGCGACCTGATCCCCCACGAAGTCGACCAGGATCTCACGCCGCCGGGCCGGATTCGTCTCCGCCAACCGCCGCATGATGCTCGAAGCCGTGTCCTCCACATCGGTTCTAGTGGAGGATTTCGCTTCCAAGATGGCAGGATGCAGGTCTTGGACCATCTCAGCCATCCAGCGCGGCTGGGATCCGTCGTCGAACCGCTTTGCGAACTGCTGCCAGTCGACAGGCAGCACACCGATATGCGGGGTCACGCTTTCCATAGCGGCCTCCAGCACGGCCAGGCCGTCCTGAGGCGGGATGACTCCGATGCCCTGAGTTCCGATCCGACGGTCGACCCCGTGCTCCACAGCAGCCCCGATCTCGGACCAGGCTCCCCAGCTGATACTGAGACCTGGCAGGCCCTGCGTCCGGCGGTACTGGGCCAGGCCGTCCAGGAACGCATTCGCGGCAGCGTGGTTCCCCTGTCCGGCCGAGCCCAGCAACGATGCCGCCGACGAATACAGGACGAAGAAGTCGAGGGAGCGATGTTGGGTCAGCTGGTGCAGTGCCCAGGCACCGGCGACCTTGGGACCGAGCGGGGTCTGGAATCGTTCCCAGGTCTGCTGCAACAACGCACCATCCTCGAGCACGCCCGCCGAATGAACGATACCGCGCAGAGGAGGCAGGGTACGGTCAACCTCGTCCAGCAGGTGGGCAAGGTCCTCCGGCCGCGACACATCCACCTGCCGCACCATGACCTGCACACCAACCTCTTTCATCGCCGCAATCGCGACGTTGGTCTCGCCCGACGGAATCCGTCGCCCCACCAGGACGAGGTGGCGGGCCCCGCGCTCGACCATCCGCTGCGCAGTCAGGAGACCAAGCCCGGTGAGGCCGCCCGTCACCAGGTAGCTCGCGCGAGGGGAGAGCCGGCGCAGCCCGGCCCGATCGGGAGCGGCGACGGTCAATACCACCTTGCCGATGTGCCTGGCTTGTGCCATGAACCGGAAGGCCTCAGCCGCGCGAGCCAGCGGGAACGTGCACTGTGGCAATGGCTCGATCTCACCACGCCCCAGCATTCCGACAATCTCGGCCAAGGCTGCGGACGATCCCTGCGGGTCGTCCTGGTGTAGGCGGGCCAAATCGATGGCCCAGTAACGGCCGCCCGGACAGGCGCGATGGAAATCCTGCTCCGTCCAGATCTCCCGCTTTCCGATCTCCAGAAACCGACCCTGCGGCGACAGGACGCTCGCACTGGCGGGAATGAACTCGCCAGCCAGCGAGTTGAGTACGACGTCGACGCCACCACCACCCGTGACGGCCTTGATCTCCTCCGCAAACCGGATACTGCGGGAATCAAAGACATGTTTGATGCCGAGCGACCGGAGGTAACTGCGCTTCTCCTCGCTGCCGGCCGTCGCGAAGATCTCAGCCCCGATCCGCTGCGCGATCTGGATCGCCGCCATGCCGACGCCGCCAGTCCCGGCGTGGATCAGCACCCGCTCGCCCCGCTCGAGTCGGCCCAACGCCACCAGCGCGTGATGTGCCGTCATGAAGGCAAACGGAACCGTTGCGGCAGCCTCGAAAGAGAGGGCGGCCGGCTTCGGTACGACGAAACGCGCCTCGGTGACCAGGTAGCTGCCGAAACACCCTTGGCCCGTCGCAATGACGTCGTCGCCCACAGCGAGATGCTCGACGCCCTGACCCACCGCCACGATTCGACCGGCGCATTCGCCCCCCAGCGGCTCAGAATCAGCCCTCATGGCGACTGCGTTCATCACATCGCGGAAGTTGAGGCCCGCCGCAAAAATCCGAATCTCCACTTCGCCCGGACCGGGATCGCGACGCGCAACCGGAACCAGCTTGATGTCATCGATGATGCCGCTGGCCGACTGTTCCAATCGGACCGGCTCGGGATCCTCCGCCCGCACGGCGCACCGGGCGACTCTCGCCAGATACCGGCGGCCGCCCCGCACCGCAATCTGATCCTCGGCTTCGGGTGCGCCGAGTACCCGAAGCAGTTCGAGAGCCTGGTCGGCCGGATCGGCGACGGGGTCGAGATCGACTCGGGTCGCGCGCAACTCCGGGTGCTCCATCGCCACGACCCGACCCAGCCCCCAGACCGGCGCCTGGGCAACCGCAATCGCCGTCTCCCCATCCACCGGCTGCGCACCTCGGGTCACCAGCCACAGGCGGGGCCCGGCACCACGTTCGAACGAATGACCGCCAAGGGTCTGGACCATGGCCAGAATGCTGCCCAGCGTCGCTCGCTGCGTATCGAGGATCGAGTCCGCCGGCAAGTCGTGATCCAAAGCGCCCAGATGGATCACACCCGACAGATCACCCGCCTCTGCCTGGACGACCCGACCGGCCTCGTCGTGATCGTCCTCCCTCACCATGACTACGCGCTGGCCTGCGGCTTCGAGCTGCCGGGCGAGTTCGATCGCCAGCCCCCCGCCGTCGCCAACCAGCAGCCAACTGGCTTTTCGGGCGTGTTGCGGGAGCGCGCCAACCGGCTTCCTCGCGAGTACCAGCGCCTCGCGAGAAAGCGGCGTCTCGGGCGGCGTGATAGTCGTCTCGTAGCCGAGCCCATCGAAGAGTGCCCGCCATGCCCGGCGATCGAGGAGCGGATACGCGGGACGGACGTCATGATCGACAAACCGCCACCAGCCCTCAGTCAACCCGAAGGTGACGTCGATCCACCGCTCCGGCGCGGCCACTTCCAGCATCAGAACGAAACCGCCGGGTGCCAAGACACGGTGAAGCCTGCCCAGCGTGGCCCGGAGGTCCGCGGTCGCGTGGACCACGTTGACCGCAAGGATGAGATCGAACTGCTCGGCGCCAACCCCCTGTTCCGACAGATCACGCTCGAGATCGAGCGTCTGATACCGGACGAACCGATGCGCCGCAAACTTCTCGCGCGCCCTGGCGACCAGGGTCGGGCTCAGATCGGTAAAGAGGTACTCCGAGCGGTCAGCGGGAAGGACCGGGGCCACCCACGATGTGGTAGCACCGGTTCCGCCGCCGACCTCCAGCACACGAATCGGACGGTCGGATGGCAAGGAGCCGAGCAGCTCCGCTACCGTCGCCCGAATCAGTCCGTTGTACACCAGCGCTTCCGGCGCTTCCTGATAGAGCGACTCCGCCAGCTCCGCCGACCCGCCAGGGAAGAGCAGCGGCAAGGGGTCGGCGACCCCCCGCAGAACCTCGGCGAGTGCCTGGCCACAGTTGGTCGTGAGCGTGATCTGCGCCGCGGATTCCGACCGCCGAGCCGCGAGTAATTCTGCCGCAATGCGCGGATCAGCAACCGCAGGAATCGCAGCTACCGTCCAGTGCTCCCCGACCCGCTGCAGCAACCCATCTTCGGCCAGGATCTCGAGATACCGGCCGACCAGACCATGATATCTGGGCACCACGCCCAGTCGGCCGACCAGCGCGTCCGTGGTGATCTCCTCGCCCACGGCAAAGGCCCAACCAAGATCCCGGAAACACTGAACGATGAAACCGGTTGCCAGCGACTCGACCTCGAGGAAGGTCTCATGATACGAGGCCAGGGCGTGCTGCTCAGCAAGGTGGGTAAACGCGACCGCCGCGCGATCCTCGAGCATGGCCGGGGCGGGGAACGCTTCTGCCCCGGCAGGCAACTCGGCCCGCCAGGCGAGTTCGTAGGTCCAACGATCCCAACCGTCCGCCGCTGTAAACGACGCCGGCCGGAGCGTGACCCCTCGCAGCTCCGCAACGATGCCATCCGGATCCACCACCACGACGTCAGCTGTCAGCGATCCGGTCGCTCCCGGCGAGGTAATGACGGTCGCTACGCTCGTGACACGGCGCCCCGGTGTCCGATGAATCAGGACTCTGTCGACGGCAAGCGGCAGGTAGGCACCCCTCGAGGCCACCTCCGCCGGAATCGCCGCGGCCAGCGCCTGGAGGCAGGCATCGAGAAGGGCCGGATGCACCCGATAGCCGGCCTCGGAACCGGCCCCCTCCGGCAACTCAATTTCGGCCACCGCTTCGCCGTCGCGGCGATGAATGACCCCGATCCCTTGAAGGCTGGGTCCGAAATCGAGCCGCCGCGCGGCGAGAACCCCGTAATGTTCGGCCGCCGTCACGACTTGAGGGCAGCGGCTCCGCACCGACGCGAGATCTACTTCCTCAGTTGGCTCCGGCCGAGCCGGAGCCAGCCGCGCCGTTGCGTGCCGACGCCAAGCGGCCCCGTCGTCCTGCTCCGGGAGGCTCGCGATCTCGAGCTCTGCCCCGCCCTGCGCATCCAACCGTATCACCACTTGCACGACCCGGGACTCGTCGGGCTCGAACGCAAGCGGCTCCCGAATAATCAGGTCGTCGATTGCACGCGTCTCGCCAAACACTGCTGCCGACCCGGCCGCCGCCATCTCGATAAATCCGGTCGCAGGCAGGATCGCACGCCCGCCGACCCGATGGTCCGCGATGAATGGGATGGCATCCGCGGTCAGGGTCACCTCGAACTGCACCACATCCTGAACGGCCGACCGCAGGCGACGGCCCGGCAGAGGATGCTCACCCGGCTCGACACGGTGCCGCGATGGGGCAGGACGGGTCCAGTGACGGGACCGCTGATACGGATAGGTGGGCAGTGGAACACGACGACGGGCATACCCCGCGTCGAATCCGCTCCAATCCAACTCTACCCCATGCGTCCACAACTCGGCCAGCGTGGCAAGCAGGGTGGTCCAGTCATCCTTGCCACGTCGCAAGGTCGGGAGCCAAAGATGCCCCTCTCCCGTAACGACATCGCGCCCCATCCCGATCAGAGCCGGATGAGGGCCAACGTCCAGGAAGACGCGGTGTCCCTGCGCTGCCAGGGTTTCCATCGTTCGGGAGAACTGCACCGGCTCCCGCAGGTGACGGCGCCAGTACCGCGCCGTGACGATTTCGGCTGGATCAGCCGGCCCGCCCGTCAGGTTGGAAAGCAGCCGACCGCGCGGCACCGAATAACGAATCGTCTCGGCAACCGCTTCAAACTCATCCAGAATCGGATCCATCAGCGGCGAGTGAAACGCGTGCGACACAACCAGCGGCTGGGCCTTGATGCCGCGACCCACGAGCGCAGCAAGCACCTCCTCAACCGTCGCTGCTGCTCCGGAGATCACCGTATTCGCCGGCCCGTTGTATCCCGCCACCGCCAGCCCCGTTCCGGCGATGGCCTGCTCGACTGTCGCTTGCTCGGCAAAGACTGCCGCCATGGCGCCGCCGCCGGGAAGTCCACCCATCAGCCGGCCCCGAGCGGCAATCAGTCGGAGCCCACCCTCGAGGTCGAACACCCCGGCGCGGCAGGCCGCGACGTACTCGCCGACGCTGTGGCCCGCGACGGTAGCCGGATGAATACCCCAGCTCTCCAGCAACTCCGCCAGCGCATACTCGATCGCGAACAGAGCGGGTTGGGTATAGGTGGTGTCGTGGATTCGCCCTTCGGTCGACGGATCGTCCGGGAAGAGAACCGAGAGAAGCGGGTGCGGCAGGATCGGCCGCAACAACTCGTCACATCGATCGATGGTCGCACGGAAGGCGGGCTGGGTCCGATAAAGCAACCGTCCCATCGCAGGATACTGCGCCCCTTGCCCGGAAAAGAGAAAGGCGATCTTGGGCTGATCCTGAAAGCTGGTCCTGCGCAGGCTCACCTCTGCAGCCTCGCGTCCAGCGACGATCTCGGCCAGCTTGGCTCGCGCATCGTCCGCCGATTCCGCAACGAGGGCGCATCGATATGGCAGCGCGGCACGACCGGTATTCGCAGTATAGGCAGCGTCGGCAAGCAGAACGCTTCCATCCAGCGACTCCGCATACAGCTGCGCCAGCTCGCGGAGCGGTTTCTCGCCCAGGGCGGAAATCGCCAACAGGTGTTGCGGCCGATCTGGAGTAACCGGAGCAGGGGTCGCCAGGTCCGGCGGTGGCCCAACCACCACGTGGGCGTTCGTGCCACTGAACCCGAACGAACTCACGCCGGCCAACAGCCCGGTTTCCGCCGGCCACGGAGTCAGCACCGTCGGTACTCGAACCGGCAGGCGCTCCCAGGGAATGAACGGACTCGGAGTCGTGAAGTGCAGGTGCGGAGGAATCGCGCGGTGCTGGATGCAGAGCACCGCCTTGATCAGCCCCGCGATACCTGCGGACGCCTCCATATGCCCCACATTCGTCTTGAGCGACCCGATCCAGAGCGGGCGATCGGCCTCGCGCCCCTCGCCCAGCGCGGCGCCAAGCGCCTGGACCTCGATCGGATCACCCAGCACCGTCCCGGTACCGTGCGTCTCGACGTAGCTGACGTCGGCAGGACGAACCTCGCCGTTGACCAGGGCGTCCCGGATCACCATGACCTGCGCCGGACCGTTTGGCGCCGTCAGCCCGCTGCTCGGACCGTCCTGATTGACCGCTGAGCCGCGAATCACTGCAAGGATGTTGTCACCGGCGGCAACGGCGTCCGTAAGCCGCTTGAGCACGACGACACCCACCCCCTCACCTCGAACGAACCCGTCCGCGGCCGCATCGAAGGTCTTGCAGCGTCCATCCGGCGCCAGCATCCGATACTTGGCCAGCGCGATCATGGTATCGGGAGCGAGAATGGCGTTGGTACCGCATGCCAGGGCCATGGTGCACTCGCCGGACCGCAGACTCTGCACCGCAAGATGCACGGCCACGAGCGACGATGAACACGCCGTGTCGATCGATACACTCGGACCTTGCAGACCTAGCACATAAGAGATCCGCCCGGATGCGACGCTGTGCCCGATACCCGAGCCGTAGTAGGTATCGCTGCCGATGGCGCCGTTCTCCAACTGCAGCTGCGCATAGTCGGTGCCCGCGATCCCGACGAACACCCCGGTTCGGCTGCCCGACAGCCGGTCGGGGGCCTGCCCGGCGTGCTCCAGCGCCTCCCAGACGACTTCGAGCAGGATGCGCTGTTGCGGATCCATGCTCGCCGCTTCACGAGGCGAGATCCCGAAAAAGGCCGGATCGAACTGATCGATGCCCTTCAGAAAGGCCCCGTACCGGGTATTCATCTTCCCGGGCATCTCGACATCGGGGTGGTAGTGCGCGTCCACATCCCAGCGGTCGCCCGGAATCTCGGTGACCGCATTGGCGCCGCGCACCAGCAGATCCCAGAAGGCGGTCGGCCCGTTGGCTCCCCCCGGAAACCGGCAGCCCAACCCGACGACTGCGATGGGCTGCCGGCCGGCACGCTCCGCCTGCGCCAGCCTCGCTTTCAGCGTGTCGATGGCAAGGAGTGCCTGCTTGGCGGATGAAAGCGGCGCCGTCATTCGAACTCGCTCAATCGGCTGCGCAGAAGGGCATCGGCGTCTTCCTCCGTCATCTCAGCCAGCGCAGCTTCCGAGAGGGCGGGCGTTTCGGGAAACGCCGACGCCGGCGGTATCCCTTCCCGATGGGAAGGCCCGGACAGGGCAAGCCGGTCCAGCAAGTGACCGGCGATTGCCTCGATCGTGGGATAGTCGAACATCAACGTAGCCGACAGGGCGTCGCTCAGGCCAAGACCCGTACTCAGACGGTTTCGCAGCTGCACGGCCATCAGCGAATCGAGTCCCAGATCCATCAGCCGATGACGCAGGCCGAGTTGCTCCGTGGCTGGCAGGCGAAGAACATGAGCCACATGGGAGCGCACATATTCGACCAGCAGTTCTTCGCGATCCGCGACATCGGCGCCCGTGAGGCGCGAGACAAGCTCGGCATCCGGTCCGCCGGCCGCGACGGTCGCCGGTTTTACCTCGACGAGAGCGGGTAAGCCCACCTCGCCGACCCGCAGGCCCGCCCCTTTCCGAGCAACGATGACCTGCTGGCCTCCATGGAACGCCGGCGAGGAACCGGTCGGCACCACCTCGGCCGCCGTGAAGCCCCGATCGAGCAGGGCTTCTGCCCACCGATCGCCGGACAGGAGCGGCTCGTCCACGCGAATCTCATCCTCGAAATGCTGCCAGCCTTCGATCAGCCCGGTACTCATGTCGAACCAGGCCAGATGCCGCGTCGTCTCGACCAGCACGAGGACACCGTCCGGAGCGAGCAGCGCGAGTACCCGATCGAGCCCCTCGGCGAGGTTGCGGACAGCGTGCACGGCGTTGGTAGCAATGACAACATCGAAACTCCCTGGCTGCACTCCTTGCTCATCGAGCGACTTTTCCAAGTCGAACTCGGCGAACCGGATTCCGGGATAGTGACCAAAGCGCTCCCGAGCCCGGTCGAGAAAGAGGTCGGAGACGTCGGTAAACCAGTATTCGGTCGTCGGGTCGAGCCGAGGGGCCGTAACGACCGTCGTACCGCCGGTACCGGCGCCGATTTCCAGCACGCGCTGCGGCCGCGATCCCTGGCGGAGCCGCTCGGCCATGATCTCAGCCGCGATCAGGTTGGCATACCGCATCGGCCCCGTATCGGCATAGAGCGCCTCGGCGATGTCGGAGCGGCCGCCGGGGAAAAGTGTTTCCAACGGGCTCTGCGTACCTTGCATCACTGCTTGCAGTCGAGCGCCGCAGTTTCGCAGATACCGGCCCAGGGCGGGCTCCCCGCTCAGCCACGCCTCAGCCTGCCGCCAGGTGAGATCCAAGTCAGGGGCTTCAAGCCGGCCACGGATGGGTCGAAAGCCGCCATCGCGCTCGGCCAGCACACCACGGGCGGTAAGGCCCGCCAGCCAACGCCCTACCAGATGTCGATACAGGCTTGCGATGCCCGCCCGGGTCAGGATGTCGGTGGTCGGCCGGTACTCATTGTCGGCCAGGCCATCGAATGCCCCCAGCGCAGCAAGAACGCTCTGAGCATGCGCAAAGGTCACCTCTTCCAGGGCCGACCAGAGGGCCGGCAATGCCTCGGGTCGGAAGCCAACAGGCACCTGATCGGCCTGGCGTCTCGCCGCCGATACGATTCGTTCCCATCCGGCGTCTGGTGTCGAATCCAATGGACCCCCGGTCGGGCTCGACGCCTGGATCCAGTACCGGCGGCGCTCGAAGGGATACCCCGGCAAAGTGACCCATTCGCCGGGCCCCGAATAGATCGCATCCCAGCGAAGCGACGCTCCCGCGGCGTAGAGCGCACTGAGCGTGTGACACAAGCTCGTCAGGGCGGGCTCATCGCGGCGAAAGGTTGGAATCACCGCCGGATCCCGGGGTCCGACAGTGGACGAAGCCAGAATGGCAGCGAGCGCAGGGTGCGGACCAACATCCACGATGGCACCAATATCATAGCTGCGCACGGCCTCGACCGCGGCAGAGAATCGGACGGGCTCTCTGATCTGGCGGCACCAGTACTCCGACCTGCCGAACTCGGCGCCTGCCGGTGCACCGGTTACCGTCGATATGACTGGGATCCGTGCCGGATGCGCGATGATCGAGTCCGCCACACGACGGAATGACTCGAGCATCGGCTCCATCAGCGCCGAGTGGAACGCGTGTGATACGACCAGGCGCTTGGTCCGGATGCCGCGCGCTTCAGCGGCGGAACATGCCTGGTCGACCGCCGGAGACGGACCGGAGATGACCACCTGATCCGGAGCGTTGACCGCTGCAAGCTCGACGCCCTCCAGATCACCCACGATCGACTCTGCCGCAAAGACGACCGCCATCGCCCCACCGTCTGGCAGCGCCTGCATCGCGGCGCCGCGCGCCACGACCAGACGAGTGGCGTCACCTACCGTCAGAACACCTGCCGCAACGGCCGCGGCGAACTCGCCGATGCTATGCCCCAGCACCACGGCAGGCTCGATCCCCCAACTCTCGATCACGCGCCACAATCCGTACTGCACCGCGAAGATGGCCGGCTGGGCAAGACCGGTCGCCGTGACATCGAGGCCAGCCGTTCCGACTACCGCCGCACGGATTCGAGGGCCGACCTCATCACCGGCTTCGCGCACGACCTCCTCGACGGCGTCCCGGAACGCCGGGAGGTCCCGGTACGCGTCCGCACCCATTCCGGGATACTGAGTGCCCTGGCCAGCGAACATCAACGCGACGCGCGCCGTCTGTCCCGGCTCGACCACGCCGCGATGGGATCCGTCCGCCTGACCCGTTACCGCCACCTGGTCGAGCAAACGCCGGAGTTGCTCTCCCGACACGACCGGAACGGCGATACGATACTCGAAGTGGTTCCTCCCGAGCGCCGCGGTCCGGCATAGCGCACCAAGCGATGTTCCCTGTTCGACCTCGACCTGCACGGCGGAAGCCAGCTGTCGCAGCGCCGAGTCTGAGCGCGCCGAAAGCGGCAGCACCGCGAGCGGCGGCAACGGGGTGTCCTTGGGTTCCGCCTCAGGCGCCTGCTCGACGATGATATGCGCGTTGGTGCCGCTGAAGCCGAACGAGCTGATGCCCGCGCGTCGAGGCGCACCGGGTGTGAGCCACACTTCACCCTCAACCGGAATCCGAACCGGCAGAGTCGACCAATCGATGTGGGGGTTCGGCACCACGAAATTGCGGTGCGGCGGAATCACCCCATGACGTACTGCAAGGATTGCCTTGATCAGCCCGGCAATCCCGGCCGCCGCCTCGAGATGTCCGAAATTGGTCTTGCACGATCCGACGACCAGCGGCCGGTCTGCCGTGCGATTCATCCCGTAGACGGCGCCAGCGGCATGCAGCTCGATCGGGTCGCCCAGGGGTGTCCCGGTGCCGTGCGCCTCGAGATAGCCGACGTCGACTCCATCCAATCCGCTGGCCGCGAGCGCGCCGCGGATGACAGCCTGCTGGGCTTGCCCGTTGGGCGCCGTCAGACCGCCGCTTCGTCCGTCGTGGTTGATCGCGGAGCCTCGGATCGTCGCAAGAATCCGATCGCCGTCGCGGATCGCGTCGGACAAACGGCGCAGCACCACGAAACCGCATCCTTCGCCGCGGCCGTATCCATCCGCGGTCGCGTCGAACGACTTTGACCGCCCGTCCGCAGCGAGCATCCTTGCCTTGGTGAAGACGACGTTCGCGTCGGGAGAGAGGATCAGGTTGACACCGCCGGCCAGGGCCCGATCACACTCTCCGGACCGCAGGCTTGCCGAGGCAAGATGCACTGCCACCAGTGATGCAGAGCAGGCGGTATCAACCGCGATCGACGGACCCTGCAGACCGAGAACGTACGAAATCCTTCCGGCAGCGACGGCGTAGCTGTTGCCGGATGCTCCGTAGGCATCCAGGCTCAACCGGTCCGCAAAGACCATCCGCCAGTAGTCGCTGTTGCCGACTCCAAGGAATACGCCCGTCTGCGTGCCCCGCAGCGCATCCGGCGGTATCGAGGCATCCTCGAGCGCGGCCCAGGCCACTTCCAGCGCAAGCCGCTGCTGCGGATCCATGGTCGCGGCTTCGCGGGGAGAGATCCCGAACATCTCCGCATCAAACAGGTCGACGCCGTCGAGGAACCCGCCCTCGCGCATCGTCATGGTACCTGGATGGTCCGGATCGGGATGGTAGTAGGCTGCCTGATCCCATCGATCGGACGGCACCGGACCAATCGCATCACGTCCCTCACATAGCAGCTGCCAGTACGATGCCGGATCGTTCGCCCCACCCGGGAACCGGCATCCGATCCCCACCACGGCGATCGGCTCGCGCCCGCCCGACTCCGCATGCGCGAGCCGAGCTCGCAGCTCGCGAATCTCGAGCAGCGCACGCTTGACCGGGGTCAACCCGTCCTGCCGCGACTCGGTCATCGCCCCTCTCCGCCGGATTCGAGTTCCTGCAACAGCGCCCGCTCCGCTTCGTCATCCGAGAGCGCAGCGACCGCAGCGACCTTGCCGGACACCGGTGCCGCAATCGTAGTGTCATCCGGGAAGAGCACCGGGAACAGATACCCCGTGAGATCCGCAACCGTCGGAAAGTCGAAGGCGAGCGTCGAGGGCAGGGAGATACCGAGTATCCGGGCAAGCGCGTTGCGCAGTTCGACCGCCATCAGGGAATCCATCCCGAGATCACGAAGCGCCATCCTCGGGTCGAACGGCCGCTCCTCCGAGGCTCCCAGCACACGTCGCACCGCACGGGTGACCTCGGCCTGCAACGCGTGGCGCCGCTCACCAGGCGGCAAGGTCCGCAATCGATCGACCGGAGCAACCGCTGCGGCGACCTCCAGCAGCTCGACACGCCTGCCAAGCAGGCTGAAGCGTTCGAGCGCTGTCTGGTCCGTCCCCGAGAGATAGCGGGGCCAGTCCATTGCGAGCACGGAAACAGAGTCCGTCCCGCGCTCGATCAGACCGAACAACCATTCCATGGCCTGGCTTGGTGCCAACCCGAGCACGCCTAGCCTCTCGAGACGGTCCGTCTCCGCCGGATCCAGTCGCGCCGCCATACCGACTTCGAGTAGTCGACCCCAGCCGATATGGAGCGTTGGAACGCCCCTCGCCGAACGGCTCTGAGCAAATCCTTCCAGCATTGCGTTCGCCGCCGCGTACGAGGCCTGGCCGGCCGCACCGAGGACGCCCGCTCCGGCCCCGAAGAGGACAAAGAAATCGAGCGGCTGCCCCGCGATGACCTGCTCGACAACGAGCGCGCCTCCCAGCTTCGGCTCGGCTGCCCGCCGGAACGATGCTGGCGTCTGATTGCCAAGCGGCGCATCCGTCAGCACACCCGCCGCATGGACAACGCCACGAAGCGGCGGCAACGACCCAAGGGCCGCTCGAATCCTGTCGACGGCGTCCGAAGCAGCCAGGTCGGCAGCAACGTATTGGACGGAACCACCCAGAGCGTCCAAACGGACCTTGATCTCCGCGTCTTGCTCGCGCCGCCCAACTACGAGAACGGCACCAGCCCCTCGACGGACCAGAGCAGACACAACCTCCCAGCCGATTCCGCCCAGCCCCCCCGTGACGAGGTATGTGCCGTCGGTGCGAACCGGCTTGGATACTGGAACTCGGTCCTGCCGAAGCACCAGCTTGCCGACATGTCGAGCGCGCGCCATCCGATCGTACGCATCGACCGCGCTCGAAAGGGAATGCACTTCGAACGGCAGAAGAGGCAAACTGCCGGCCGCAATCGCATCGAACAGCCGGGGAAAGAGACGGGGCAAAAGGCCGGGATCCGAGTCGGCGGCGGCTCCAAGGTCGAACGGCAGATATCGAACATCCGGACGCACCTCGGCAACAGAATCGTGTGTCCAGATTCCGCGCTTGCCCAACTCGAGGAATCGGCCATCCGTACCGAGCGTAGCCAGTGTCGCCTCGATCAACTCTCCGGACAGGGAGTTGAGGGCAACGTCCACACCGCGGCCATTCGTGTCGCGCGCGATTTCCTCACGGAACCCAGGTGACCGTGAGTCGTAAACGCCTGCCAGTCCCATGGCGCGAAGGCGCGCCCGTCGAGTGTCCGTCCCCGCCGTTGCGTAGACTTCCGCTCCAATCGAGCGCGCCAGATGGATCGCTGCCAGACCGACACCGCCCAGCCCCGAATGAATCAACACCCGCTCACCGGGCTGCAACCTGGCGAGTTCCTCGAGTCCGTACATGGCGGTGAGGTAGGCAATCGGCAACGCAGCGGCAGCGGCAACCGGAATCGAGACCGGCCGTCGGTAGGCGGAGGAGGCTGGAACGACAACCTGACTGCCGTGCGCGCCCGGCGCGAGTGCGACGACCGAATCGCCGACGGAGAACCCGACAACGTTCGAGCCGACCGCGGTTACGACTCCAGCGCACTCCGCGCCGAGCACGTCGACGCGACCGGGAAACATGCCCAATGCACAGAGGACATCGCGGAAGTTGACGCCAGCGGCCTCCACTGCAATCACGATCTGCCCGGCTGCGGGCGATATCCCATCGCTATCAGCGAGCCGGAGCAGGTCCAGCCGACCGCTGGAATCCGGCAGCAACCGAACCTCGCGAACCGGGAAGGTCACCGGCGCGAACTCGGACCGGTAGAGTTGTCCTTCGCGAACCGCGAGGTCCTTCCGGTCACTCGTGCCCCGGGTCAGCGCCGCCGCCGCGACGGCAATCGATGACGGATCGGCGTCGCCCAGATCGATTCGCCTGAGACCCAGACCCGGATGCTCGATGGCCGCGGACCTCGCAAGACCCCAAAGCCCGGCCAACCCGGGATCCGGTTGCTCGGCCGACCGTACCGACTGCGCACCGAGGGTCACCAGATCAACCTGCATTCCCGGGCCGGCCCCCTCACTAGCCACGATCCGCTGAAGCAGCGCGGAGACCCGAGCAACCTGATCGACCGCCGACTCGACCGATGACACGGGCCGCCGGGTCGCGACGACGACTATGCGGTCGGCGTCGAGTTCGGTGGCCTGGTCGAGACGGGCAGAGTGAACCGTCACGCCCTGGCGCGACAACTCAGCCGCCACCGCACGCGCCGGCCCCTCGTCCTCGTCAGAGAGTATCGCCCAGCGTCCGCTGGCCGGCGTGCCGGTGTCATCCATTGGAACCGGCACCCAGCGGTCCCGATAGAGCGGTGCACTAAACGCTGCCTTTACGCCGGGGGCGGCGAAGGTCTCGGCCTCAACGCAGAGCAGACCCTCCACCACGGCAATCGGGTAACCGGCGCCATCCACGATCTCAATATCCGCGAGTACTCTCCCGCCCTTTGCCGTTGCGCGCGCGCGCGCGACGACGGACGAGCCCGGCTCTCTGAACCAGTGGAGCCGGTCGATTCGGGCAGGAATCAACGCGCGCTCTGATCGGCTCGCGATTCCGGCAAGCTGGAAGCATCCGTCCAGCAATGTGGGGGGCAGCAACCAACCCTCGGAATGACCGACCGCCGAACCTGTCAAGGCAATCTGCCCCGTGACATCGGACGCCGTCGAACGGGCATCGACAATCGATCGGAACGATGGACCGAAGGCCACGCCGACACGCTCCAACGATGCGTACCAGGCCTCGAGGCCGACCTGATCGCCGGCGAGTGAGAGCTCGCCCAGCTCCGGCACGGCCGGACTGGCTGGCGCCAGGTCCGCCGAGGCGTGTCGAGTCCACGAGCGGTCGTTCGCCGGCGAGCTGCAGGTCACGGCCAACCCACCGTCCGTCCGCGATCGCACCACCGTCTGCACAGTGGTCACGCCGGACTCCGCCAGCTCGAGCGGCGCATGGAAGGTCAGGTTCTCGATGGTAACCGGACCACCGGGACGCTCCTCCCTAGCTACCGCGAGCATGGCCTGAACCCACGCCGCGCCCGGTACCACCGGCCGGCCAAAAATGCGGTGATCGTCCAGCAGCTGGCGTGTCCTGCCATCCAGTTCGCTCTGATAGACCCGATCGTCGGTCGCCAGCGGTACAGGCGCGCCAAGCATGGAATGACCGCGCGCGGCCCCAACCCGGGCAGGCTGATCAACCCACTCGACCCAATGCCGTGTCCGCTGGAATGGATAGGTGGGAACCGCAAGCCGACTCCGCCACGCCGCGCCTTCCCCCCCGCTCCAGTCGTCGATCACCCCGCGACGGTATCCGGCTGCGATGGTCTGCGAAACGGTCGTCCAGTCGTCGTGGCCCCGCCGCAAGCTCGGGAGCCAACTGACATCGGCATCGGGCAAGCAGCGCTGGCCCAGCCCGGCCAGCACCGGATGCGGACCAATCTCGAATGCCGCTCCCACGCGAAGCGTGGCGAGTATGCGGACGGCCTCTGCATAGCGAACCGGCGCGACGATCTGACGAACCCAGTACTCCACCGTGCCGAAGTCGGCGTCGGCTGGCTGCCCCGTCAGAGTCGAGAGGACTCGCATTCGAGGCTGACGCGGTGAGAGCCCGGCAATCGCGGCCCGAAACTCCGCCAGCATCTGTTCCATCAGGGGCGAGTGGAAAGGATGAGATACAGTGAGACGCCGTACCGAAACTCCTCGGACCGCAAAGTGCGAAGCGACCGATTCAACCGTTGCCGTCTCCCCGGAAATGACTGTTTCGTCCGGTGCGTTGATCCCCGCAAGCGACACCACGCCGGCAATGCTTCTCAGGACCGTGGCCACGTCATCGACCGGCGCACCAATTGCAGCCATCGCCCCACCGGAGGGAATAGCCTGCATCAGCCGCGCCCGGGCCACTACCACCCGGGCCGCGTCGGGCAGCTCGAGAACGCCAGCCACGCAAGCAGCCGAGAGTTCCCCGATCGAGTGCCCGACTACCGTGCTCGGACGAACGCCCCGACTGGCCCAGAATTCGGCGAGAGCCACCTGGAGCGTAAACAACCCAGGTTGAGTAAATGCCGTCTGGTCGATCGACGCACCCACAGCGCTCCCCGAGATCACTTCGAGGATCGAGCGCCCCAGATGCCGGTCGACTTCCGCCGCCACACGGTGGAGCGCTGCGCGGAAAGTCGAGTCTGCAGCCGCGAGGCCGAGCCCCATGCCGACATACTGAGACCCTTGGCCGGTAAAGAGGAAGGCAGCGCTCTCGCGCGTTCCCGCCTTGGTCGTGATCGACGCGGTGGCCTCGGTCTCTCCGGCGGCGATCCGCTCGAGCGCCGCAACCAGTCCGGCCCGGTCAGCGGCAACCACCGCCGCGCGGGCGCCGAAATGAGTCCGCCCCGCGCTCGCGGCCGCCGCAAACCCGTCCACCGGCATCGACTCGTCGCGAAGCGCGGCCGCATAACGGCTGGCAGATTCGCACAAGGCGCCGGCTGTCTTGGCCGAGAAGGTCAAGACCTGCGCAGACCTGACGGACGAGGATAACGCCGAGGCCCGCGGCGCCGCCTCTTCGACTATGACGTGCGCATTGGTACCGCTGAACCCGAAGGAGCTCACCCCGCCGATCCGGCGGCCGTCAATTGGCGTCCAGTCGATCGCTTCTGCAACAACCGACAGCGGTGCCGTTTCCCACGGGAAGTGGGGAGTCGGAGTCGCAAAGTGGAGCTGGCGGGGGATCGTTCGATGCTGGAGCGCCAGGATCACCTTGAGCAACCCGGCCAGACCCGACGCGGCCTCCAAGTGACCAAGGTTCGTCTTGACCGAACCGAGTTGGAGCGGATGCTCAGGGGAGCGACCGCGAGCGTACACCGCGGCAAGCGCCTCGAGCTCGATCGGATCGCCCAGCGACGTGCCCGTTCCATGGGCCTCGACATACCCCACCGCCGACGGCTCGAGCCGGGCCGCCCGAAGCGCATCTCGAATGACAGCTTGCTGCGCAAGGCCGTTGGGCACCGAAAGACCGCTGCTCGCCCCGTCCTGATTGACTGCCGATCCGCGCAGGATCGCAAAGATCCGGTCGCCATCACGCTCCGCATCGGCCAGACGCTTCAGCACGACGACACCGCAACCCTCGGCACGGACGAAACCGTTCGCGCCGGCATCGAAGGTCTTGCAGCGCCCGTCAGGGGAAAGCATCCCCCAGCGCGCCAACGAAACCAGCATCTCCGGACCGAGCAGCAGATTCACACCACCGGCGATCGCGAAATCGCTCTCGCCGTCTCGCAGGCTCCTGCAGGCGCGATCGACGGCAACCAGACCGCTGGAGCACGCCGTGTCCATCGTGATCGCCGGCCCGTTGGCGCCGAGGAAGAAGGAGACCCGACCGGCCGTGGCGTTGGTCGTATTGCCGGTCACTGCGTAGGCATCGAGGTCGCTGAGCGGCGTAGTGCGATAGATCCGCGCCAGATAGTCGGTGGTCGTAACCCCAACGAAGACACCCGTACGCGTACCATGCAGCGTGGCGGGCCGGATCCCGCCGCTCTCCAGCGCTTCCCAGACCACTTCGAGGAAGAGCCGCTGCTGCGGATCAAGCAACCGCGCCTCACGTGGCGACACACCGAAGAACTCCGCATCGAACCGATCGACCCGGTCGAGCAACCCGGCAAACGCAGGCACCGACCGGCCAGCGACCAGGCTCGCGAGTGGCGTCGGCCCGCGATCCCACCGCGCATCAGGAATCGGTCGAACGGCATCGACGCCGTTCCGGAGCAGATCCCAATAGGCATCGGGACTCTCGGCGCCAGGTAGCCGGCAGCCGATCCCGACGACGGCCACCGATGAATCCTGGGCGCGCTCCAGCTCCTCGACCCGCGCCCTGAGCTGCCGGATTGCGGCCAGAGCCTGGCGTTCGAGCGCCACGTCGGTACCCCGAGCCGACTCACCCGCCATGGCGCGCTCCATCGTCAGGCGGTGACCCTAAGCCGCCCAGTTCCGCTCGCAGAAGCTCCCGAATGGCGGCGTCGTCCATCTCGTGAATCGGCTCGGGCGATGGCGTCGATTCACGAGTGCCTAACACCGGCTCGAGTCGAGTCTCATCGCCCCGCAGCAGTTCCGCGATGAAATCCGCGACCGCAACGACACTGGGGTAATTGAAGACCAGCGTTGTCGGCATCGGCGTACCGGTGACGGTGGCCAGACGCGACCGGAGCTGCACGGCCATCAGAGAGTCGAGACCGACGTCGAACAACCCGCGATCCGGATCGACGCGCTCGGCGGGAAGGCCGAGCACATCGGCCACCACGGCGCGAACCTGGTCGATCAACCAGGACCGCGCCTGCTCAGCATCCAGCCCCGCCAAACCATCGGCCCACCGCACCGGCTGGGACACCTCTGACGCAACCGGGGCCGCACTGGCCTCCAGCTCATCGAGCATGGCCCGACGACCGCTGGCCTGGTATGCCGCCCGCAGCCGGCTCCGGTCGATGTCCGCTATGACCGCCACGGGCTGCGTCAGCGACAGGTAGGAACCAAGCAACGCAAAGGCTCGCCGATCGTCGATCGGTCGGAACCCAAGCGATTCCACGTCGCCGGCTCGGACCGCTCCCAGGCTGCTCACATCATCGAAGGTGCCCCAGGCGATCGACAGCCAGGGCAGGCCACGCCGCCTCCCGTCCACAGCGAGCGCATCGAGAACCTGGTTGGCTCCTGCATACGTGGCCATGTCACGGCCGCCCAGGATGCCGGCCGTCGACGAAAACATGATCAGAAAGTCGACCGCATGCTGCTCAGCGAGGCGGTGCAGCACCAGACCGCCGCCGACTTTGCCGGTCAGGCTCTCCCGAGCTGCCGCCCATCCCGTCCCCACCAGCGGCTCGGCCCGGTGAGAACTCGCAGCATGTACAACACCGCGGACCGGATGCCCGGACGAAGCCGCGCGTTCGAAGATCTCAGCCATAGCCGCATCGTTCGACACATCGGCGACAGTATACTCGACTGCGAGTCCGAGTTGGTCCGCCTCGGTCAGCAGCTGGGTCAGTCGGAATCCGGCCGTGTCCGCCACCAGTCCCGGCCACTCCGCGCGGTCCGGCAGTGAAGTCCGCCCGACCAGGACGACCCGACGCCCCCCCGCACCCGCGAGCCAGCGTACGATCTTGGGAGCCAGCCGCCCTGTGGCGCCGGTCACCAGATAGGTCGCGTCTCCCGCCAGCGACAGCGCTGCAACCGGAGGCGGGACGGAAGGAACCAGGCAGGGTGTCCACCGAGTGCCGCCGCGCCAGACAAACTGATCTCCTTCGTCGGCAGCGGTTAGGCACTGAGCGATCGAATCGGCATCGCCGGCGGTCGAACGCGGATCGAGATCGATCATCCCACCCCATAGGGCGGGATGCTCGAGAGCCAGGGAACGACCGACGCCCCAGAGAAGTGCCTGCCCTGGCGACGCCTCATCGGTCCACTCGACCGCCTGCCCTCCGCGAGTAATGATCCAAAGCTTCGCAGCATCCCCAGATCTGCCGAGGTTGCGCAACATGCAGGACACGCTTGCTATTGCCGTGGCCATGCGGTCGAGCTCGTCATCGCTCGACCCGAAGACTTCAGCAGTCGAACAATCCAGGACCACGCCGCCCCAGGTCGAACCGAGCTGAACCCGGGCATCCGTCATGGCGCCTGACCAGGACGTGTCATCCGAAAGGTCCGCTGGTAACGGAACCTGCAGACTGACAGCTCCGGCAGCAGTCATTTGCGCAGCAAGAGCATCCAGACCTGCCGATCTGCCGAGAAGCAGCCAACCAGTACCGGCCAATGGCGACACGACCCGCTCGTCTGCCCGGGCCAGCAGCACCGTATACGGCTGCACCCCATCCGGATCGGAATCGATCTCGGCTACGCCCGCTCCGAAGCCGGATCGCTCGAGCAATCCGATCCATCCGGCGCCATCCAGGAGACCCGAGCCGGTCCGAAGCTCACCATCGACCTGACGGTCCCACCCGGCCGTTAGCCCGAAGGTGAGATCCTGCCACGCTCGTGGCGCCGTCGTCTCGATCAGCACCAGACAGCCCCCCGGCGCCAGCAAGGCGCGCGTATGCGCCACTGTCTCTGCCAGACTCCTGGTGGCATGGAGCACGTTGGTCGCAATCACCAGATCGGCCTGGCCGACCGGAATTTGCTGACTGGCCGGATCACGCTCGACATCAAAGAGCCGAGTCTCAAAACGGCACTGGCCCTGGCCGAAGCGCCGCTCCAGATCGCGCAGAAATACCGTCGACAGGTCGGTAGCGAGGTAACGACTGCCGGGCGGCAACCCGCCGATAACAGCCGAGGTAGTCGCTCCAGTACCGGCACCGATCTCGACGACCCGGACCGGTCGGTCGGCTGGCCAGCTGCGGACAACGTCGGCAACGATACCTGCCGCCAGGTCGTTGCATCGCGCAGCAACCGGCGTCTCGGTGTAGATCGCGGAAGCGCCCGCGGAGCCATCCTGCGGGAACAGGAGCATGAGAGGGTCGACCTGGCCGCGCAGGACCGACGCCAGACGTGATCCGCAGCGCTCGAGCAAGGCCCCTTCAGCCCGCTCATCCGAAGGAGATGCTTCTGCAGCGGGTAGCTGCACAACCTGCCAGGTCTCCTCGATCCGCGCCGCCCAGCCCCGGGCCGCCAGATGTTCACAGCAACGCTCCCAGAGCGTCGCGAAACGGGCCGTGACACCGAGCTGCTGCAGTCGCGCGAAACCAAGATCCGACCCCAATCGGGCCAGACCGAGTTCCTGCACCGCGCGCCAGATCAGCCATGCCGCTCGCGCTTCCAGCCGCTCCCGCTCGGCGACCCCATTCCCGGCGAGGCGGTCGAGTCGAGCCAATCCCTGCCGAATCGCAGCCGGTTCCCGCGCAACCGGGCTCGGCACCCCAGCCAGCGGATGGTCGCTTCGCCGCCACTCGACGGCATAGGTCAGATCCGACGCCTGGTCGGCGCGCGTCTCATCGATCGAGCGGCCGAGTACGGCACGTACCAAAGCGGCCGGACTGGCCTCGTCGATCCAGAAGTGCTCACGCTGCCATGGATAGGTCGGCGCAGTCGGATCCGGGCGGCCGCCAGGTCCGAAGGCACGCCAATCGGGAGCAAGCCCGGCTTGATAGGCTTGGCGAATCATCGTCCTCAGCGTTTCGGCAGCCGGCCGATTGCGCCGCAGGGTGGCAACCACGGTAGCACCATCGGCCGCCGCCAGAATCGAGCCGCCCAGCGCCGGGTGCGGGCCGATTTCCACGAAGACCGTATGGCCCGCCTCGCGAAGCAACTTCACAGCCGGAGCGAATCGGACCGTCTCCCTGACGTTGGCGGCCCAATACCCTGATCCGTAGCTACCGGGTTCGGCCCAGCGCCCCGTCACGCTCGAGACGATCGGAATCGAGCCGGCCTGGGTACGCAGCCCGGCGAGCACAGCGGTCAGCGGCGCCTGGACAGACTCGACCAGGCGACTGTGGAATCCGTACTCGACCGGTACCTCCTGAACCCGGACGCCCTGGCCCCTGAGCGCCGCAGCCGCAGCCTCCACCACCGCAGCGGCACCCGACAAGACGGTGCTTTCCGGTGCATTGAGGGCCGCAACGTCGACATCACGCTGCCGCCCGTCGAGCCACCGCAGAATCTCCGCTTCAGACGCCTCCACCTGTATCATGCGGCCCGAACGCGGCAGGTCCTGCATCAGTCGGGCCCGATGCCAGACGACCCGCGCCGCTGACTCGGTGTCGAGGACGCCTGCAGCATGCGCGGCCGCGACCTCGCCCACGCTATGACCGAGCACCGCATCGGGAACAATGCCCCACGACCGCAGCAGCCCGGTCAGACCGATCTGGACCAGTACCAGCATGGGCTGGGCGAGGATGGTATCCGCCAGGTCGGCACTGCCGTCGAGAAGCACGGGAAGCAGGTCGCGACCGCTTTCCACAGCATAGGCCCGAGCGAATTGCTCAGCTGCCGCCCGAAAGACCGGTTCTGCCTCGAACAGGTCGCGGCCCATGCCCGACCACTGCGACCCCTGCCCCGTAAACACGAAAGCCACGGCCGGTGCGGTCCCTGCTCCGACACCCGACGCAGGACCGCGGAGACTCTGCAGCTCGCCCCGGAGTTCGGCGATATCACGACCGAAGGCGACCGTCCGATAGGCATGGTGCGCCCGTCCCAGACCAGCCGTGTGGATGACATCACCGAGATCCGATTGATGCTTCACCGCCTCCAGCCGCGCATCCCATCCGGCCACGAGTTGGTCCAGGGCTCGAGGATCCCGGGCCGAGAGCGGCAGAGCCAGGACGCCATCCCACGTTGGGGAGGGAACTGAACGGGCGGGGGCAGCCTCCAGACACAGGTGCGCATTGGTTCCACCAAACCCGAAGGAACTCACGGCCGCGATCCGCCGGTCCGCGGCCAGCGGCTCCAGTCGAACCGGCACGGCAAGCGGGGCCCCATTGAACTCGATCTGCGGGTTCAGCGCGACGAAATGTTGAATACCCGGCACGGCTCGATTCTGGAGACAAAGGACCGCCTTGATGAGCGCGGCGATCCCCGCAGCCGCTTCGAGGTGCCCGATGTTCGACTTGACCGCGCCGAGCCAGATAGGCTTGGACGCGCGGACGGCCCCGATGGCCGTCGCAAGGGCGTTGACCTCGATCGGGTCGCCAAGCGAGGTACCGGTCCCATGCGTCTCGATGAAGGCGAGTTCCTCAGCGGCAATCCCGCTGTCCGCCCACACCTTGCGCAGCAGGTCGAGCTGCGCGGCGCCGTTCGGAGCCGTAAGGCCATTGCTGGCGCCGTCCTGATTGACACCGCTGCCACGGATCAGGGCAAGCACGGTATCGCCGTCGCGTTCGGCATCGGTCAGCCGCTTGAGCACCACGGCACCGACACCTTCGCCACGCGCAATACCGTCCGCCGACGCATCGAAGACCCGGCAGCGCGCCCGGGGAGAGAGAATACCGAGCTTGCCGAAAGCCGCTGTCACCGCTTCGAGCAGGATCAGATTCACCCCACCCGCAATCGCCAGATCACTCTCGCCTGCTCGCAAACTGAGACAGGCCTGATGGACCGCGACGAGCGAGGACGAGCAGGCCGTATCGATCGCCAGGGACGGTCCGCGAAGATCGAGCAGGTATGAAAGTCGGTTAGCGACGATACTGTGCGCCGCGCCCGTGCTGGCATACGGATCCACCTCCGCCGGCCGGGCCAACTGCAGGAGATGATAGTCGCTGCTGTGGCTGTGGATTCCGACGAAGACGCCCGTTGCGGTGCCTGCCAAGCGATCGGCCGGAATTCCCGCACGTTCGAGCGCCTCCCAGGCAACCTCGAGAAAGAGCCGCTGCTGCGGATCCATCAGATGGGCTTCGCGCGGCGTGATCCCAAAGAAAGCCGCATCAAATCCGTCGAGCGCCGAGAGGTATCCGGCCTCAGTTCGAAGGTAGCTCCGCGTCGAAGGTGGCGGGCCAACTGCGTCACGCCCTTCGGCCAGCAAACGCCAGAAAGCCTCCGGGCCGTCCGCTCCGGGCATCCGGCAACTCATTCCTACGATGGCAATCGGTTCGCGCGCCGGCGCGGACCGGTCGGCCAGGCGCTTTGCGAGCAACGCCCGCTGCTCGGCGGTCAACGATGCGACACGCTGGCGCAGATCGCTCACGAGGGACCTCCATCGTCACCCAGAAGCGCCCGCAGTTCGTCCTCACCGAGCCCCGCCATTTCCGTCAACAGCGCATCGACGTCTGCGTCTCCCGGTGTTTGACGCCTGCCAACCGGCGGCTCGAGTTCCAGCGACCAGCGTTCGGCCACCAGCGGCGCGAGGGCAGCAATGGTCGGATGACTGAAGAACGCAGTGGCACCTACGCGCAGCCCGCCGGCGCGCTCCAGGCGCTTCCGGAACTCCAAGGTGAGCAGCGAGTCCATGCCAAGAGTCCGCAGCGGCCGATCGACACTGACCTGACTCGGCGGAAGGCGCAACGTCGCAGCCGCCTCCGCGATAAGCAGCCGCTCCAGCTCTTGTCGCCGAGCCCGACCAGCTGGCACCGCCGCAACCCGGCTACGCCAACTGACGGACTCCGGCGCCGGCTCCGATGGAGTCTCGAGCAGCCGCGACGCCCACGCCAGGTCAGCAGCATCCTTACCGTCGCCCCACGCCGACGAATCGAACCGGGCGCAGGTTATCGCGCCGCGTGCGCCTGTACCCAGCAGGCGGTCGAGCGCGGCAAGGACATCACCGGGTGCGAGCGGACGGAATCCTTGACGTGCCAGGGATCGAAGTCGTGCGGGGTCGGCGGCCGCCAAGCCGACCGAGGCGACGGGGCCGAAGTTGATGCTGAGCATCCGCGCGCCGGTCTGCTCCGCCAGGGCATCGAGCACCGCATTGGCCGCTGCGTAGGCCGCCTGACCCGGTGTACCGAACCGCGCGGCAATCGACGAAAAGGCGACCAGGAAGTCGAGGTCCTGCCCGCGAGTAGCCTCGACCAGATGGAACGCCCCATGCGCCTTCGGCCGAAACGGAACCGCAACACGCTCGGGCGTGAGGAGGGTGATGGGAGCGTCATCCAGGGCGCCCGCCAGATGCAAGACGCCACGCAGGGGAACCGCCTTGCCCAAGTCCGCCACCAGTGCGGCAACGGAGGCGCGGTCGGTCACGTCCACCAAACGCGTCTCGACTCGCACCCCGCGCGCCGCCAGCTTCAGCAGGCGCTCCCCGATGGGTGCGTCCGGTCCGCGGCGCCCGGCCAGCACCACACAGCCGGCCCCACGATCGGCCAGCCATTCCGCTACCGCCAGACCAAGACCTCCGAAACCTCCGGCAATCAGATACGCGCCATCGGCTCGGATGGGCGCCGTCGGTACCCCTGGCAGTATCTCGCGCGGCTGCGTAGCAAGAGAAACGACCAGCTTGCCCCGATGCACACCTGGCAACATGTCCCGATACGCATCCCGCATCGTGTCGGTAGAATAAGATTTGGTCGGAAGGGGCTCCAATTTTCCACCCTCGACCAAAGCCATCACCTCTCGCAGCAGCACACCAACCCGGTCTTGACGCTCGCGCAGCATCCGGTCGAGGTCGATCGCAAGGAACGACAGATTCCGGCGGAAGTCGCCCAGACCGAGCGGCCGATCGGCATAGATATCGCGCTTGCCGATTTCCACGAAACGGCCGTACGGGCGCAGCACCGACATGCCCCGTTCTTGCGCCTCACCGGCCAGCGAATTGAGTACCACGTCGACGCCCTCGCCTCCGGTAGCCGCTAGCACCTGATCGGCCCACTCCAGGCTCCGCGAGTCGAAAACGTGCCGGATACCCATCGACTCGAGCCACGCCCGCTTCTCGGGCGTACCGGCCGTCGCAAGAATCTCGGCTCCGCACATGCGCGCGTAGGCAATCGCTGCGAGCCCGACACCGCCGGCGGCACTGTGAATCAGCAGGCGCTCGCCCGCTCCGAGCCGCGCCTGCACGCCAAGCCCGTAGTGGACGGTGAGATAGGCAATCGGTAAGCCGGCCCCGACGTCCGCTCCCATCCCGGCCGGACAACGAACCACGAGGTCGCTCGAGGTAACCACATGCCGGGCCATCGCATCCGGTGCGACGAAAACGACGCGGTCGCCGACCGCCAGGTCGGCTACTTCGGCACCGATACGAACGATCCGCCCGCTCCCCTCGAGACCGAGCGAACCGACGCCGCCAGGCGCGCCAGGCAGGGCCCCGAGCATGCTTAGCACGTTCATGAAATTGAGACCAACGGCATCGACCTCGACCTCGACCTGTGTCGCGTCCGGCACCGGACGGGATCGAGCTCTCCAGCGAAGCTGATCGGGTGAGCCGGGCACGGCGAGCTCGAGCGCATAGGATGCCGGCGCCTGCTCGCCAGGCGAATCGGGAGTAGCCCACCGATCGAGCCGCGCGGCATACCACTGGCTCGCTCGCCACGCAAGTTCGGCTTCTGCAACATCGGCCAGCAGTGCCTCGACTGCCACTGCCGATGACGCAGACGCTGAGAGATCGATCAGCGAGACTCGCAGGTTGGGCTGTTCGTGCCCGGCCACTCGGCCCACTGCGCGCGCGCCGCCCACGACCGGATCGGTTACGGCGTGGCCCGCAACCGCCACTGCGCCACGAGTCACCATGACCAGACGGGCATCCGACTCGTTCTGCTCAGCGCACCAAGTGGACACAGCCAGCGCGTCATTGACCAATTGTTCTGCCCGAGCCGCACCGTCGCCCTCCTGCTGACTGGGCAGGTACCACACGAGCGTCGCAGGAATCCCGTCCGACCCGGCAGTCCCCAGAGCCTCGATCGAGACAACCGCCCGGGTCTCGACACCGCGATCACGAAGCTCGCCAAGCACGGCTTCGGTGTCCGCCAGCGCACCCAGCAGGATTATCGAACCGGGGGACCGCTCCGCAAGAGGCAGAGCTACCGGTTCCCATTCGGCCAGATACAGCATGTCATCCAGGCTGACCCGTTCGCCCGCAGTCCAGGCGAACTCCACCGCTTGGGCGGTGAGGACGACGCGCCCTGCTTCATCCCGGACCAGGGCGTCGCCCGTAAAACCGCCCTCCTGACGCGCGGTAATTCTGGCGAGGATTGTCAAGCTCCCAACCGGCCCGGAGCGAGGCGTGACGTCGAGCCGGCCGATCCCCACCGGCAATGGCGTCGCGTCGCTTTGATCCTCCCCGCCCAGCGCGGCGCCGATGACTGCTTGCAGCGCAGCGTCGAGCATCACCGGGTGAACGTTGTACCCGCCGAGCGCGGGGTCACTCGCGACGGCCTGCGGCGGGGTCGCCGCGGCGCGAACCCCAGCCTGACCGGTTTCGAGGGACACAATCGCCTGGAAGGCCGGACCGTATTGCAGCCCACGATCGCGCAAGCGGGCGTAGAAATCGACACCAGCCTCAACCCGATCGACTGTCATCGTCCAGTCGCCCGCGCCGTGCCGCTCGACGTCGTGATCGCCCGGGGGCAAGGCGACTGCCTCAGCGACCAGCCGCCACGGCGCGGCTTCATCGGCCGCCTCACGAGCATGGAGTCGCACCCGGCCACCCATCGGGTCGCCACTGTGAGACCATTGCAAGCGAACCGGACGGTCGACATCCAGGGAAAGGGCCTCGTGGAAGCGGATATTGCGCAGCGACCAGGCGGTGGCACCGCCTGCTTCCGCCGCTGCTGCCAGAAAACCCTCCGCGCTGGCTGCGGCCGGCCAGAGCACCGATCGCCGCACGACGTGGTCGGCGATCCAGATCGACCGCGACGTGGCAACCGACCACTCCCAGGCGCAGGTACCGGCGGCGGCCGACACGAACGGCCTGCCCAGGAACGGGTGCGCCGCCCGGCCCTCGATGAGACGCTGACCGGTCGCCCCGGCACCATCGGGCCGCTCGGTCCAATGTCGTTGCCGCATCATCGGAAACGGCGGCAGCCCGACATCACGATCGACTGGATCCGGAAAGAGCCGACTCCAGTCGATCGGCACTCCGACGACGAATGCCTCGCCGAGCAGTGAGAGGATTCCGACCTGCCCATCTTCGTCTCGACGCCCGGTCACCAGAACCTTCGCGTCCCGCTCCCGATCCTCGATGGTTCGGGTGATTGCGTGAGCGAGGACGGGATGAGGACCGACTTCGATGAAGACATCAGATCCGTCCTCGAGCATCCGCTCCACGGCTTCCGCAAACCGGACCGGGCTGCGCAGGTTCCGACCCCAGTACTCGGGACCAAACGATGACCCGGATACCAGCCCGGCATCCACCGTCGAGTAGCAGGCGACCTGGCCGATGGCCGGCGTGATTGCCGACACGGCCTTCACCAGCGGCTCGACCAGCGGATCCATCTGCGGGCTATGCGATGCAACGTCGACGTTGACGAGCCGGGCAAACACGCCGGCGGCGGTGAGTTCCTCCACAATCGCGCCGAGTGCGCGCGGATTGCCACTCAGGACCGAGGCATTGCTTGCGTTGTGTACCGCAACGCTGACCAGGTCGCCACGCGCGCCAATTGCCGCAGCGGCCTGGGCAGACGACAGTTCGACCACGGCCATCGCGCCCCGGCCGGACACACCCGCGAGCAGACGGCTGCGATGCACCACAACGGTCATGGCGTCTTCAAGCGACAGGGCGCCCGCATACCATGCCGCAGCCACCTCACCCATACTGTGACCCGCAACCGCACTCGCCTCTATCCCATACGCGCGCAACAGCTGGGCATAAGCAATCTCGAGCGCGACGAGCACCGGCTGGATGACGTCGATCCGATCGAGACGCGAGGCCGGATCGTCGGGCCCGAGGCGGAGCTGCTCGGTCAGCGACCAGTCGACCAATGGAGCAAGCACCTTCTCGATCTTCCGTATCACATCTGCAAAAACGGGCTCGACCTCGAGCAGGCGGCGACCCATGCCGTCCCACTGGCCGCCCTGCCCCGGAAAGACCAGCGCAATGCGATAGTTGCGGTCCGTCGGCGCCTGACCGACCAGCAATCCCGGTGCGACCTCCCCGGAGGCAAGCGCCCTGAGACCGGAGATGATCGACGCCGAATCCGTTCCGACGAGAACCGCGCGATGCGCCAACATGGCCCGACGCGAAAGGGCCGCGCCGAAACGGGCAACCTCATCGCGATCGGCGCCATCGAGCCGCCGTGCCAAGTCGCCCGCGAGCTGCGCAAGAGCTTCCGGCAGGTGGGCACTGAGCGGGATCACCAAGGCGCCCGAGCGCGGCACCGCCGCCCGAGGCAACGAACTGGCGGCAAGGACGACATGTGCGTTGGTGCCGGAGATCCCAAACGACGTCACACCCGCACGCCACGCCGTACGATCCCCGAGGAGCGGCACCGGTACCGTCGGCACCTGCAACGGCGTGGCAGCCCAATCGAAGGCCGGCGTCGGCTCGCGAAAATGCAAACTCGGCGGTACCACGCCCCCGTACAGGCTGAGCGACGCTTTGATCAGTCCGGCCAGTCCGGCCGCCGCTTCGGTGTGGCCGATGTTGGTCTTGATCGATCCAACCCAAAGCGGCGCGGTACGCCCGCCACCTACCACCTCGGCAATCGCATCGAGTTCGACCGGGTCACCCGCTCGCGTGCCCGTTCCGTGCGCCTCGATGAACTGGAGCGAGGCCGGATCGACTCGGGCATCCCGGTACGCATCCCGAAGCAGGACGGCCTGTCCCAAACGGCTCGGCCGCCCGAACAGCCCCGAACTCCGGCCATCGTTGTTGATCGCGCTCCCTTCGATGAGCGCGTAGATGCGATCGGAGTCCCGTTCCGCGTCCGCCAAGCGCTTGAGCAGTACGACGGCGGCCCCCTCGGCGCGCACATAGCCGTCGGCCGCCGCATCGCCAAACTTGGAATGCCCGTCCGCCGCCATCATCCGACCGCGCGAATACGCAATCGTCGTGTGCGGCTCCAGGATCAGATTGACGCCACCGACCAGAGCCATCTCGGTCTCGCCCGACCGCAGGCTCTGTACGGCCAGATGCGTCGCGACGAGTGATGATGAGCACGCCGTATCCAGCGTGAGACTGGGCCCCTGAAGGCCGAAGGTGAAGGAGAGCCGTCCGGAGCTTGCGTATCGACCGGTCCCCTGCGTCGCATGAAAGTCGATCGAGGCCGGGTCCGCAAACAGGCGACCCTCGTACTCGCCCACCCACTGTCCGACATACACACCACAGCGCAGACCCTCCTGCGCCACCGGGTCGAGTCCCGCGTCCTGGAACGCCTCCCAGGCCACCTCGAGCAGCAAACGCTGCTGCGGATCAAGCCGCTCCGCTTCACGCGGAGAGATACCGAACAGGAAGGCATCGAACGTCTCGAGCGATCCGACAAACCCGCCTTTACGACTGCCGATCCGACCCGGAGTCCCCGGCCGACCATCGTACCAGACGTCAGGATCGAAACGATCTCGAGGAATTTCGGTGATGGCATCGACGCCGTCGATCACCACACGCCAGAACGACGCCGGATCGACAATGCCCCCGGGATATCGGCACCCGATTCCCACAATCGCGATCGGTTCACGGCAATCAGCCGCGGAATCGACGAGGCGCGGACTCCGATCCATCAGCGCGGTCCGGTCCCTTCGGCGACCCCGGCTGGCAGCTGCTCGAGCACCGCAGCAATCGCAGTAACCAGCTCCCGGCGCCTGGGCAGAAGAAAAAGATGACCGTCACTGAAGCGCCGCAATTCGAATGACCCGAGGGTCTGGTCCTGCCACTGCGCCAAGTCGACAGCCGTGACCTTCCGGTCCGCATCGCCGCCGAAGACCAGCAGCGGAAAGTCGAACGGCATCTCGGGACGGTACCGGTAGGTCTCGATCAGCGACATGTCGGCGCGCAACGCCGGCGTGAGCAGTTCCCGCAGCTCCGCTTCGGCCATCACCACTGCCGGAACAGAATCGTACCGTCGGTTGACCTCCTGCAGGAGCTCGAGATCCGGAAGGTCACGGACGGGTGGATCCGGCCACGGTAGCTGAGGAGGGCGGCTCGCTCCAACGAAGAACGCCCGGGGTACCGGACCTCCCTGACGCCGTAGCAGGCGTGCCGTTTCGAAAGCGATGATCGAGCCCAGACTGTGGCCATAAAAGGCAACAGGACGGTCGAGCGACGGCCGGATCGCAGCAACCACCTGGGGCACCAACACCTCGAGGTCCCCGATCGGAGCCTCACGGAGTCGGGTCTCACGACCGGGAAGTTGAACGGTACAGATCTCGAGCCAGGGCGGCGCCAGTTCAGCCCAGCCCCGGAATGAGGCCGCACCCGTTCCAGCCGGCGAAAAACAGATCAGGCGATACCTGGCTGAAGGCCGCGCTCCGGCCACGACCAGCCAACCATTGGACGCCTTGATCTCTTCACGTCGGAGCATGTCTCGAACCCCTGGCTGCCTCTGGCGGATGCAGGCGCGATAGGACAACCCCGCGAGAGCCATCCCGGCACCCGCGTATCGATGATGGAATCTCCTCTGCGGGCCCGCGCATCCGCAGGCGCCGCTCATCCTACGCTGTAGAGGACAAGGCAACGACCGTGCCGAACATCCGCATCATGATGACAAACTCATACAAGGCGAGAAAGGCCCCTGATCGAACCCCGGTCCCGCGCCAATGCACTACTGGCAAGGTCCCTCTCAACGGGCGAATCTTGTGTTCACGTTGGACAATTGCAACACTTTCGGCAAATACTGGAGCACCTTTGCAACAACCCTCGGTCCTTTCTGCCTCGAAAATATCGTCGACATGCTTCCGGGTCCACCACTATAAATGATTGTAATACAATAAGTTATATTCAGTTGTCGCGCCGACGCATCAGGGTCAGATCCAATCGCCAGAACTTTGACGCACCTTGATTCGGCGCATAAGAATTGCACGTTGGGGCTGATTCGGTGACCATATCGCCCCGATTGATTCAGTCGGATCGTTGCCACCCTCTCCCGTGCTTGGAATGGGCGGCGGCGAGTCCGTCCCTTGCGTGCATGCATTCGGAGACCGGCTCATTGAGTTTGTCCAGCTTCCTACTGCCGGTCAGATGCGTATGACGAGCCCGTCCGGCAGTCCGAACTCGGTGGCGGAAAAGCGGGAGCTGCTGCGGAAGCTGCTCCGCGAACGCGCGGCCACGAACCCGGAGCGCCCAAGGGGCATTCCGCCCCGACCGGATCGGACCGAGCCCGCACGACTCTCGTTCAACCAGGAACGGCTCTGGCTGATCGATCAACTCCAGCCGGACGGCACCGCCTACACCATCCCATTTGCCTTTCGGCTGCGAGGATCCCTCGACCGTGGGGCCTTCGAGGGCGCTCTCCGCGAGATCATCCGGCGGCACGAATCCCTTCGCACCCGATTCGCAGCAGGTGACGATGGCCCGCGCCAGGTCGTGGATCCACCCGATGCGGTGCCGATCGAGCACGTCGACCTGAGTCAGCACCCCGAGGCCGAGCGCGACGGAGCCGCCTGGGCGCTGGCCGATCGGCTCATGACCGGGCCGTTTAACCTGGCGACGGGGCCGTTGTTCCGCACGGCGCTGATCACCATTGCACCGGCAGATCACATCTTCGTGATGGTCTTCC
Source organism: uncultured Gemmatimonas sp. (assembly GCA_964619465.1). Lineage (GTDB taxonomy): Bacteria > Gemmatimonadota > Gemmatimonadetes > Gemmatimonadales > GWC2-71-9 > SHZU01. Next base: position 30,754 of record CAZUES010000014.1, on the reverse strand, counting down.
ACCACGTCATCTCGGACGGGTGGTCGGTCCAGGTGTTCCTTCGGGAACTGGTCACCCTCTATCGTACTTTCGCGTCCGGCGAGACGACCGGCCTTGCGGAGCTGCCGATCCAGTATCAGGACTTCGCGGCGTGGCATCGGGACTGGGCCGAGAGCCCTGCTGCCATTCCCCACCTGACCTATTGGAAAGAACGGCTGGCCGGCGCGCCTGCAGCGCTCGAATTGCCGACCGATCGTCCTCGTCCGCCGGTCCGTACCTTTCGCGCAGGGAGACAGACGCTCGAGGTCAGCGGCACGACTGAACAGGCGCTGGCGACACTCTGCCGATCAGAACAGACCACGCCCTTCGTCGGATTGCTGGCAGCCTTCGCAACCGTCTTGCACCGACTCTCGGGACAGAACGACATCCTGATCGGATCCCCATATGCGGGCCGGGGCCAGCCGGAGACCGAGAGCCTGATCGGGTTCTTCGTCAACACCGTCGTGCTTCGTACCGACCTAGCCGGCCAGCCTGCCTTTCGGGACCTCCTTCGCCAAGTGCGCATACGCACGCGAGAGGCGCACACCCACCAGGACGTGCCCTTTGAACGGGTCGTCGCGGAACTCAAACCAGCGCCGGATCCGAGTCGGACCGCGCTGTTCCAGGTTTTTTTCAACCTCCTGGGCTTCGCCGCCGACACGTTTCAGCTCCCCGGAGTGGAGATCGAACCCCGTGGAGGCGTTCCCGACGAAGCGAAGTTCGACCTGACCTTGTACGCGCAGGAGTTGCGGCCGGGTTATCGATTCGTCCTGGTCTACAATGCCGACCTCTTCGAGGAAGCCCGAATCACCGAGATCCTGGCTCAGTACCACCAGGCACTCGACCAGATGATCTCCAACCCGGACAGCCCGGTCGCCGACCTGAGCCTGGTGACACCGGGGGCCGCTGCGATCCTTCCCGATCCGGCCATTCCCCTCCCCACCGAATGGACCGGATCGATTCCAGACCGGATCACGTCGCACGCCGCCCGTGATCCAGACCGAATTGCCGTCAGCGGAGCCGGCGCTGACTGGACCTATCGCGAACTCGACCAGGCCAGCAATCGCATCGCCAATCATCTGGTCGGCTCTGGCCTCGGCCCCGGCAGCATCGTTGCCGTCTACGCTGGTCGAGATCCGACGCTGCCGCTTGCACTCCTGGGCATTCTCAAGGCCGGCGCTGCATTCACCGTCCTCGACCCGGCCTATCCGGCAGAGCGTCTGGTCAGCAACCTCGCCGAGGCCAGCCCTGTCGGGTGGATCGCGCTCGAAGCGGCCGGCCCGATTCCCGACGCACTCGACCGCGCCCTGGACGCTACCGCGCTCCGAGCCCGCCTCACGATCGGTCCGGCAACGGCACTCGCGTCTCTGCTCCCCGGCACATCGAACGAGCACCCCGGCACCACCATCGAGCCGGAAACCGTCGCCTACCTGGCGTTCACCTCGGGTACCACAGGCACCCCGCGCGGCATCGTCGGGACCCATCGCCCTCTGTCGCATTTCCTCGCCTGGTACCAGTCCCGGTTTGACCTTGGCGCAGCTGATCGAGTCTCGATGTTATCGGGGCTGGCGCACGACCCGCTCCTGCGCGACCTGTTCACACCTCTCTGGATCGGGGGAACGCTCGTCGTCCCGGACCCGACAGCCTTCAGTCAAGCCGGAGCGCTTTCGCGCTGGATACGCACCGAGCGAGTGACCGTAACGCACCTGACGCCGCCGCTTCTCGATCTCATCTCCACGGGCGCCGAACCAGACTCATTGCCTTGGCACGATCTCCGTCTCGCATGCTTCGGAGGCGACCGGCTCACGACTCGTCATATCGCCATGCTGCGTCGGCTCGCGCCGTCCGCCCGCCAGATCAACGGCTACGGGGCAACCGAAACCCCACAGCTGATGGCGGGGTTCGAGATCCCCGATGGACCACTGACGGATCCGGTCCCGCTCGGCGCCGGCATCGACGGTGCCCAGCTCCTGGTGATGACACCAGCGGACGGACTCGCCGGCATCGGCGAACTCGGTGAAATCGCGGTCCGGACGCCGTACCTCTCGCAGGGCTACCTGAACGATCGCGACACGACCGCCCGCCGATTCTCCGTCAACCCGTACACGCGCGCGGCCGCCGATCGGATCTACCGCACCGGCGACCTGGGTCGCTACGGTACCGATGGACTGGTTCGCTTCGCTGGACGGGCCGACCGGCAACTCAAGATCCGCGGCTTTCGAGTCGAGTTGGCCGAAGTCGAGCGGGCGTTGCTCGCTCTTCCCGGCGCAGCCGAGACGGTGGCACTGGCTGATACCGACCCAACTGGCAATGCGCGGCTGGTGGCCTATCTGGTGGGGAACTGGACCACTGCGCCGGCACCAGAGGAGATTCGTCACCACCTCGCGACCCTGCTACCCGCCTACGCAGTGCCGAGTATCGTGACGCTGCTTGCCGCCCTTCCGCGGACGCCCAACGGGAAAGTCGACCATCGGGCCCTGCCAGCCTCCGAGCCCGCGAGCACGCCCGCCGAGCGAACGTCGCCCCGGGATACCGTCGAGCTGCGTCTCTGTCGGCTGTGGGAGGAAGCACTCGAGCTGGAAGCGGTTGGCATTCACGACGACTTCTTCGCCATCGGCGGCCATTCACTCGTCGCGGTCCGTCTTTTCGCAGCTATCGAAAAAGAATTCGGACGACGGCTCTCCCTTGCCGTGCTGCTTGCCGCCCCGACTGTTGCACAGCTGGCTGACGTACTCCGCGATGCCACCCGACCCGGCTCGAGCGGCGCGATCGTTCCCATCGAAACCCGCGGTGCGCGGCGCCCCTTCTTCTGCGTCCATGGCATCGGCGGCAACGTGCTCAACTACGTCGACCTCGCTCGTCAACTCGGTGCGGAGCAGCCGTTCTACGGGCTCCAAGCCATCGGACTCGATGGCCATACCCCGCCGCTCCAGACCATCGATGCCATGGCCCGGCGATACCTCGAGGACATCAGGACGGTGCAGCCGCACGGCCCCTATCGGCTAGGCGGCGGCTGCATGGGAGGCATTATCGCGCACACCATGGCCCGGCAGCTGCAACAGGCCGGCGAGCAGGTCGAACTGCTGGTTCTGCTCGACGTGCCAGCGCCACGACCCCTCACCTGGCGCGATCGACTGGGTCGCTGGGTTGCCCGACACCCGACCCTCCGCAAGCCGGCCCGGCTGGCCAACCGCGTGCTCGTCTGGTGGCAACTTCCACCCGAGCGGCGCTGGGCCCGACTCCGATCTGTCTTTACCAGGGCAGGCACCGAAACCATGGAGCCCGTCAGGGAAGCCCGTGCGCAGGAGGCGACACGAACCGAGGTCCAGCATGCCAATTATTTCGCGATGAAGAGTCACCGCGCTGGTGTCTTCCAAGGCCGGATCGTTCACTTCTTCTCCGACCGCCCGCCCGACAACGGGCTCGGCGACCGAAGACTGGCCTGGGCAACCTGCGCCACAGACGGACAAGAGGTTATTCCAATCGGCGGCGGTGACTCGGGTCTGATGCTGACCCGCCCCCACGTGGAACTGCTGGGCCAACGGCTGGGTGAGGTACTGGCCCGCCCGGTTCCCTCCCACCCGGCGGCCTCGAGCAAAGCGGGGCCTGCATGAATCTGCTGACGTTCCTGTTCCGCGCCGGACGCCGCGGCATCATGACCGTGATTCTGGCGGGTATCATCGGCGGCCTGGCCAGCGCGGGATTCGTCGCGTTGGTCAACGCCGCGCTGCACACAACGACGCCCGGAATCATTATCCTGGGCTTCATCGGTGTGGCCATCGCACGGGTCGCCACCAATCTGATTGCCCAGTGGAACCTGGTCTCGTATGCCCAGGAAGCGATCCTGCAGCTCTGCAATCAGCTGAGCAACCGGGTGATCGAGACACCCTTTCGAACCCTGGAGCGGATCGGCGCCCCGCGGATCATGACCACGCTTACCGACGACGTCGGAACCCTGTCGGCCGCCGTCCAGGCCATCCCCACAGTCATTACCAACGCCGCCGTCCTGCTGGGGTGTATCCTCTATCTTGCGGTGCTCTCGCCGCCTTCCGCCCTGGCATTGGTGGTGTTCGGCATCCTCGGAGCTATTGGCTACCGGGTCCTGATGCGGCGGGCGTCCGGTCCCATCGCCGCATCGCGTCGCGAACGCGACGCCCTTTTTCGCCACTACCGCACCATCACAGAGGGGGTCAAGGAGGTCAAGATGAATCGCGCCCGACGCGACCATCTGCTCACCAACCAGATCCCCGCGACAACGGAACGACTCCGCCGTCTCAACCTCGACGCAGCGCGCCACTACCTCGCCGCGGACGGCTGGACTCAGAGCATGTTCTTCCTGATCATGGGCGTCATGCTGTTCGGCCTGCCCGCGGCGTTCAACACGTCGCCGAAGGCACTCTCCGGCTTTGCCTTCGTCGCGCTCTATGCGATGGGTCCCGTCTGGTCTCTGCTTGGTGCGCTTCCGGTGTTTCATCGCGGCCAGACGGCTCTGGCTCGCATCGACGAACTCGGGCTCTCGCTCGCGCCAGCGACCGAGAACGCGCCGATCACGTCGCAAGGCTCACCCGGCGCAACGGTGGAACTGCGCAACGTTTCCTTTGCCTACGACAACGGGGTCGAGAACGGCGGGTTCATGCTGGGTCCGGTCGACCTGGTACTCAACCCGGGGGAGATGGTCTTCTTTATCGGCGGCAACGGCAGCGGCAAGTCGACCTTCGTCAAGCTGCTCACCGGGTTATATCCGCCCGACGCCGGCGCCATCCGAATCAATGGCCACGAGGTCACCGCCGACAACCGCGAGAGCTACCGCGAGCACTTCGCCGCGGTCTTTTCCGATTTTCACCTCTTTGGCGACGTCGTCGGACTCGCCGGCGGTGATATCGACGCCCGCGCCCGAAGCTATCTCGCACTCCTCGGGCTCGACCAGAAGGTCACCGTCCAGGACGGCGTGCTGTCGACCACAGCGCTCTCGCAGGGCCAGAAACGACGGCTGGCCCTGATGGCCGCCTACCTCGAGGACCGTCCCATCTACGTCTTCGACGAATGGGCCGCCGACCAGGATCCGAGCTACCGCCAGATTTTCTACTCGCGGCTCCTGCCCGAACTCAAAGCCCGCGGCAAAACCGTGGTCGTGATCACCCACGACGATCGCTACTTCCACATGGGCGACCGTGTCGTCAAACTCGACTACGGCCGAATCGTCGAGAGCTGGCGACCGAGCGAGCAACGTGACTCCGAACCAGCCCCTGCGCACTGATCAGATCGATCTCTGGCTGGTCCAGCTTCCCGCCGCGGTTCCCGTCGCGCTGGGGGCAACCCTCACGGAATCGGAGCGGAAGCGCGCCGCCCGGTTCGCTTTCGAGAAGGACCGGGCCGCCTACGTCACCACCCGCGGCACCCTCCGCCAACTGCTCGGACGCCAGCTAGGCATTGCACCCGCTGAGGTCGAACTCACCCAAGGGCCACAAGGCAAACCCGGCCTCGCAGCAATCCTGGAAAGCCGGATCCGCTTCAACGTTTCACACTCGGGATCTCTGGCCCTGATCGCGCTGACGCTCGATCACGAGGTCGGCGTCGATATCGAACACGGCCACGACCATTTCGACCTGCTCGAGCTGGCCGAAACGGTCTTCTCACCGGTCGAACGGCAACGGCTGGCAACGGCCGAGCCGGCCGCGCATCGAACCCTGTTCTACCGGCACTGGGTTGCCAAGGAAGCGTACATCAAGGCGCTAGGCGGGGGACTGTCGATTCCGCTCGACGCCTTTTCGGTGGCCTTCGACGCATCAGAACCGGGCAGTCAGTTCACTATCAGGACCGCAGAAGGCACCTCACCGGTGCGTGGCGCCTGGGTGGAAGCGCCGGAAGGCTATGCCGCAGCCGTCGCGCGCACCGGACCCGCCTGGTCGGTGCGCAGCCACACGGTCGACAGCTAAGACCCTGCCCGAACTTTACAGGATCGGCCTCTCGACCAGGTCTCGCACGGTCTGCCGGATTCCTTCGGACAGATGCTCGCCGTAATGAAGCAGGAAAACGCCGCGGGAACGCCGCGCCAGGAGGAAGCCGAGAAACGGCATGTCGGCCTTGGCCGCATTGCAGGTCTTACAGGCCAGCACCAGGTTGTCCGACCGGTCGTAGGCGACCTTACCCTTGCGTGGCTGCACATGGTCCAGCGTTATCTCTTCGGGAGCGAAGGTCTCGCCACAATAAGCGCAAACCGGCCCGAACCGGCCCATCAGAACGTCCCGGTGGGCCTGGTAGGATTTGCTGCCAGTACGGCGAAGAGTTTCCGAGCTCCGGGCCGCGCTTGGGGCTGGACTGCCTCGGCGGCGACGATTGGTATTCGGCACAGATTACAAAGATAACAAGTCGGGCCGATTCCGGGACGCCCCGGCCGAATCGGGCCCTCCGAACGCCCCCCTAAACCCGCACCGGGGCTCGCGAGGGCAGACGATTATATTCCCCGCATTCCGTCACCATTGACCTTCCGCTTCGATAGAGGAGGAGCGCGCTTGTCGGCCTCCGCCCCGTCCCCTGCCATGCCACTCGACCTGACCAGCGCCACCGCCTGGTCCGCCATCAACACCATCCGCGCGCTCTCGATGGACGCGGTCGAGCAGGCCAAGTCCGGCCACCCGGGCACGCCGATGGCGCTCGCACCGGTCGCCTATGTGCTGTGGCACCGCCACCTCCGCCATGCGCCGAGCGCTCCGGACTGGGTCGATCGGGACCGTTTCGTCCTGTCGTGCGGCCACGCGTCGATGCTGCTCTACTCCCTGCTCCACCTCTCCGGCTACGACCTCTCGCTCGACGAGATTCGGAACTTCCGGCAGTGGGGCTCCCGCACCCCCGGTCACCCCGAGCGCGGCCACACACCCGGGGTCGAGACGACCACCGGACCACTGGGACAAGGGATCGGCAACGCGGTTGGCATGGCGATGGCCGAGCGGTTCCTGGCCAGCCGGTTCAACCGACCCGGCCACGAAATCGTCGACCACCGGACCTGGGTTCTGGCCAGCGACGGCGACCTGATGGAAGGGGTGGCGGCCGAGGCGGCGTCCCTGGCTGGACACCTGGCCCTGGGCAAGCTGACGGTCATCTACGATGACAACCGGATCACCATCGACGGAACCACCGATCGGTCCTTCTCCGAAGACGTGCAGCGCCGGTTCGAAGCCTACGGCTGGCGGGTCCTGACCGTCGCTGATGGCAACGACCTCGGCGCCATCGATGCCGCCCTTGCCGACGCCGCAGCGCAATCCGACCGGCCCTGTCTGGTCGTGCTCCGCACCGTCATTGCCGACCCGGCGCCGACCAAGCGCAATACGGCCGCCTCACACGGCGCCCCGCTTGGCAAAGACGAGATCGCCAAAACTAAGGCAATCCTGGGCTGGCCCGACGAGCCGTTCCATGTCCCGGCCGAGGCCCGGACGCATTGGGCGGAATGCCGCAGCCAGGGCGAGACGCGCCTGACCGACTGGAACGCGGCCTGGGCCCGCTACGAGGCGGCCCACCCGATCCTGGCAGCCGAACTGACTCGTTGGCTGGCCGGCACGGTGGACATCGACTGGGCCGAGGTGCTCCCCAAATACAGCGCCACCGATGCCCTGGCCACCCGCCAGGCCTCGGCCGCCGCGCTCAACGCCATCGCCCAGGTCATGCCCAATCTGGTGGGCGGCTCCGCCGACCTGGCCGGCAGCACGGGCACCGATATCAAGGGTGCCACCCTGTTCGAGCCAGGCCGTCCGGGACAGATGGTGGCCTGGGGCATCCGCGAGCACGCCATGGGCGCAGCCATGAACGGGATGGCAGCTCACGGCGGCATCCGCCCCTTCGGGAGCACCTTTCTGGTCTTTGCCGATTACGTCAAGCCGTCAATCCGCCTGGCTGCGCTAATGCAGCTGCCGGCGATCTACATCTTTACGCATGACTCGATCGGTGTGGGCGAAGATGGACCGACCCACCAGCCGATCGAACACCTGGCCATGCTGCGGAGCATCCCCAACCTGGTCGTGATTCGCCCCGGAAGCGCCGCCGAGACCGCCGAGGCGTGGCGGGCCGCCATTTCGCGAACCGACGGACCAACCGCGCTGATCCTCTCGCGGCAAAAAGTGAACGCCGTCGATCACTCGGCGGCCAGCGCGGCAGGCGTACAGCGCGGCGGCTACGTGCTCTTCGAACCGTCGACGCCTCCTGAGGCGGCGCTGCTCGCGACCGGCTCCGAGGTCGGGGTGGCGCTCGAGGCAGCTCGGGAACTTTCGGACGCCGGGATTCCCACCAGACTGGTGTCGCTGCCCAGCTGGGAGCTGTTCCGTACGCAACCGGCGGAATATCGCAACCAGGTTTTGCCCGCATCACTCCGAGCCCGGGTATCGATCGAAGCCGCCACCACGTTCGGCTGGCAGAGCTGGGTCGGCGAAGCTGGCGAGTCGATCGGGATCGACCACTTCGGTGCCTCCGCACCAGGCGAGCGCCTCTTCGAAGAGTTCGGATTGACCAGGGACCGGGTCATCACCGCGGTCCGTCGGGTTCACCAGCGGAGCGCCACATGACCAACCCACTCGTTCGGCTCGGTCAGCTCGGCCAGAGTCCGTGGTACGACTTCATCACCCGCGACCTGATCGCGAGCGGCACGCTGGCAACCCTGATCGCCAACGATGGCCTGCTGGGCATGACGTCCAACCCGACCATCTTCGAGAAGGCCATCTCGGGCAGCAACGACTACGATGCCGACGTGCGGCGCTTCATGGCGGAGGGCCTCGCGCCGGACGCCGTGTTCGAGTCGCTCGCGGTTTCGGATGTCCGGGCGGCCTGCGACGCCTTTCTGCCGGTCTATCTGAGCACCGAAGGGCGCGACGGCCTGGTCTCGCTGGAGGTATCGCCGACGCTGGCCCAGGATGCGGCCGGTACGGTGGCCGAAGCCAAGCGTCTCTGGACCGCGCTCGATCGACCGAATGCGATGATCAAGATTCCCGGCACCGTGGCCTGCCTGCCGGCCATCACGGAGTGCATTGCCGCCGGAATCAATGTCAACATCACGCTGCTCTTCTCGGTCGAACGGTATCAGGCCGTCATCGATGCGTACCTGACGGGACTGGAAACCCGGATCAACGCCGGCCTGGCCGTCAACAAGATCGCGTCGGTCGCCAGCTTCTTCGTCAGTCGGGTCGACACCCGGATCGACGGTCTGCTCGACCAGCAGGGCGGCGCGCCGGATCTCAAGAGCACCATCGCGATTGCCAACGCGGCCCTGGCCTATCAGGCTTTCCGGACCTCACTGGCCACGCCGCGGTGGCAGCGGCTCGTCGCGCACAATGCCACGCCTCAGCGACCGCTCTGGGCCTCGACCAGCACCAAGGATCCCCGCCTGCCCGACATCTACTACGTCGAGGCACTGATCGCCGAGGATACGGTCAACACGCTCCCCCCCGACACGTTCAATGCCTATCGGGACCACGGCGACCCCGCAGTTCGGATCGAGGCCGCCGCCGCGACTGCAACAGCGCGGCTCGGCCGGCTGGCCGAGCAGGGAATCAGTCTTGCGGAGGTAACGGCATTTCTGGAGGAAGACGGCCTGGCCAAGTTCGCCGCCTCGTATCAGGCGGCGGTCGACGGCCTTGCAGCCAAGATGGCGGTGCTTGCTGCCCGCTAACGTCAGGGCCTGACGGTGAGTTCGGTGGTGGTCGAATCGGCAGCCCTGGGCTCCGGTTCCGGCTTCGGTTCCCTGGGCCGGCGCGGCGGAGGTGGACGGGTCCACAGCGCGATCGCTCCGCATCTGGTCGATCCGCTCTCCAGTTCCGGGGGCGTTTCCGACGGTCCGGAATAGACCTCGATCCCTTCGATTTCACCGACCGGCGTGAGCCAGAGCGCGGACGAATGCGCCGGGATGCCGTCGATGTAGTAGCCGGGTCCGCAGCCTCGCGGCGACCGGATCATCTGCGCCCGGCAAATCGACCCCCGGCATTCGACTCGAACCCCCGCAATCATCCGTAAGGCATCGGGCAGGTAGGTGACCCGGCGCTCCTCCAGATGCTTACGGGTGATGTACCGGCCCCGCCCTTCGGACTTGCGCCGGAGCCAATCGCGCGGGCCATGTTCCGCCATCTCTTCGACCGACAAATCCGGCAGACGAACCGCCTGAGCGCTGGCATGAAACTCGAGTTCCAGGGTTTCGCGCTCGCCCAGCAGGAGGGGCGAGTTCATGGTGGAGTACCCGATAGCCGCCGCTTCGATCACGTATTTGCCCGGGTCGAGATCGCGGAATTGGAATCGACCCCGGGAATCCGATACCGCGTTGCGTTCGGTGCCCACCAGACGGATCCGGACACCTTCGAGCGGCCGGCGCGGCGTCGTCGTCATGACGACGCCCTTGATGGTACCCGAACCCGACTGCGCAGCCATCGGATCGACGCCGTCGACCAGACCGATCGAGGGAACGGCCAGCAGACAGGAAACGAGCATCAGATTGCTCTTCATGACTACCCCCTTCGCGTCGAAATCGCGATCGCTCCACCACAGCGGGCCTGATCGTTGTTCAACTCGGGCGGCGTCTCGGACGGCCCGCGGTAGATCTCGAGGCCGAGAACATCGCCCGGCGCCGTGTGGTCGAGCGCCGACAGCGAACTGCGCTGCTCGTCGAGAAACACGGCCGGTGCGCACCCGCGCGGATCGTTATTGAGGCGTACGAAGCAGGCGCCAGCCTGGCACTCGACTCGAACCCCGGGCAACAGGCGCAGCAAATCGATCAGTCGATGCGGGCGGCGCTCCAGGATGTCCTCCTGGTCGAAATACCGGCCGTTACCGCTGGCCCGGCGGCGTTCGAAGGCACTGGCCGGCGTGCGCATCACGGGTACGGGCCTCGCCTCGGTTACGACGACAGGCAACCCCTCATCGACCCCGTCGATTCGGAATTCGATGTCCTTCCGCTCCCCCTCCGCGAGCAGCACCGTTGCCGCCAGCGGCGCGACTCCGGTGAGGCCGGCTTCGACCCGGTACGTCCCCGGGCCGAGTCCGGCAAAGGAAAACCGCCCGGCCGAATCCGTCGTGGTCCGCCGGTCGAGCGACGCCAGCACTACGGTGACCCCGCCCATGGGGCGTGCCGCCGACCCTGAAATGACCCGACCTGAAATGGTGGCAAAGCCCGGCTGAGCCGCACCCGTTGCCGGATGGACATCGAGGCCGATGGAGGTGGCCAGCACCGCAGCAACGGCGATGGTCCGGAACCGCATGAATCCCCCGCGATTGGGGGTGAGAGGCGCCGACCGGAGTCGAACCGGTGATGGAGGTTTTGCAGACCTCTGCCTTACCACTTGGCTACGGCGCCGAAGTCAGGAAAACTGGCACCGCAACCCGATCACGGCAAGGGAAGGCCCGATCTATAACCCTACGGAATCGTGTCCGCTGGGGTTCCGGTGATCCCTCGGATCCCATAAACGAAAAAGTTAGTGTCGCCGAAGCAACTGCTGGGTACACCCCGGTGCTCGCCGTACTGGAGCACCACCTGTTTGCCGATCATCGCCGTGACGTCCGGGACCACCTCTTCGTCACGAACGGTGAAGTACCAGATGGTCGGAGCCGCTGCGGTCGGGGTGATGTTGAGCTCCCCTTCCCAGGTCTTACAGAGCCACCCCTTCTTCGAAAACTTGTAGAGCTGACCCGATCGTTCCCCGTCCGAATAGGACCAGGTCAGTACGAAGGCCGTGTAGATGATCGACAGCAGAATCGGGGTGACGATGACGGCGCCCAGAACCACGGGCCAGCGACGCCGACCGCGGGCCGGCTGAGGGGCGGGTTCTGGTTCGGGAGACGGAGCAGCCGGCGGTTCGGAAGCGGTCATGTGTCAGAAGCTACGGAAATCCCGATCAGGGGTCCAGCCGACCGCTCGTACTGAAGACGAACCCCTTCCCGAACGCGATTCGCCAGGCCGGGCGCGTGAGGCCGTCCCCCCCGGTGTAGGCAAAGTCGAGCCGGGCCGGCGAGAGGTCGCTGGCAAAGGTCAACCCGAATCGAAGGCCCAGGCCGACCGAATATCCGGCCCGCACCGGCGCCCCGTCGTACCAGGCGCCGCCATACTCGGCAAATGCCGCCAGACCGAGCCCGGCCGAATTGAGGAAGTCGTCGAAGACGGTGTAGCGGAGCTCGGTGCCGACCAGGAAGGCCCGGTCGCCGGTAAAGGAGTGGGCGCGAAAGCCGCGCGGACCGAGGCCCAACCCCAGGTCGAACTCCGCACCAGGCATCGGGTTCTTCTGCCAGCCCCTCGCCGCATGAAAAACGGCCATCTGGCGCGGCGCCGGCTTGAGAACCATGAGCGCCGCCAGATGTACGGCGCCAGAATCGACCACGCCGGCCTCTGTCAGCCTGGCATGCGCCGCCGTCGAAAATCTGGCGAAGCCCCGACGCCACCCTATACCGGTGTGCGCCGACAAGGTGGGCACGACGCCGTTGTCCTCATAGCCGAAGACTGCCGGCGTCAGACCCAGGCCGAAATGCACCACCGTGCTCAGGTCGACATCCTCCTGACGCCCCATCCCTTCGAAATCCCGACTCACCAGGAAGCGAGCCGCCCGCCACTGCAGGTACGGCGTGATGGCTCCCGATACCGAACGCCCCAGAGTGTCCACCCGGGATTGCGCCGCATAGTCGTCGCGCCGCACCTGCGCATTGACGCCAAGCCGGAGGTAACCCGACGGCGAGCGGACCAGCCCATGCGCTACTCCGGTGCGCGCCAGCCAGAATCGCCGTTCGAGAATGGCCGCCGGATCCGGCGCTCCCTCCGCAAACCGAAGCACCCGCTCGTCGCGCTGTTCACCGGAGACGTACCAGCTGGTCGGGGAGGAGAACGAGAAAAATGGCTGCGCCACATCGCCATAGACGGTATGGCCGTCGCTTCGCGCATCATAGAACGCTGCCAGGCCGACCCGCCCGCCGATCAGCCGATGCCGCTGAAACGAGGTGGTGACGCCGTCGCGATCCGGGGTCTTCCGATAACGGACCATGACGCGGGTAGCCGTGCCCAGCAGGTTGAGTTCGTTGACCGACACGGCCCAGGCGCGACTCTCGTCCGACCCGACGATCGAGAACTCGAACCGGGTCGTGAAGGCATCCTGGGTCCGTACCCTGAGCACCAGCCCCGAATCCGATCGTACCGAATCGACCGTGACCTGGCGGAAGATCCGCAACGCCCTGAGGCCCCGCTCGGTCTCCGCCGCGCGGGCGGAATCGTAGACTTCGCCCGGCCGGAGCAGCACCTCGCGACGGATCACGCCATGGCGCGTAGTGATGTGCAGCCCGTTGAGGATCCGGGCGACCAGCGTATTGGCCTGTTCCTGGGTGTAGACGTCACTGGTCTCGATCACCACCGCGGTGATGCGATTCAGTGCCCGAGCGGTCGTGTCGGAAGGCGCCTGGGCAGCGAGCGGCCCGGCCAGCGCCGCGACCGCGACGAAAGAAGCAAACCAGCGAAGCATGGGGGACAACGTGAGGCTCGATGCCGCTCAGGCGAGACTTTCGAGCACCCTCCAAAGCTCGAGCGCACTGAACTCATGGAATCGCCGCAGCAGGTCCTGTTCCGTCCGTTCGATGAAGATCCATCCTGTCGATCGTTGCTCGGTATCGGCAACGAAATGCACCCGCGCCCTGACGGGAACGGAGTCGGTGTTCGTTTCGAGATAGACCTTCCACGTAACGCCGCCACGCCCGAGGTCGCCCAGGTGATGGGCGCCAGACACATTGGGAATTTCGGCTGCCGTAGGCTGTGTCATGAGTCCTTACAGTTCGCCTAAGGTAGGATGGTAGCGGAAGGCTCCCCCGAGCACCAGACCCACCCCTCACCGTGCAGGCGCGAACCCCTTACTTTTCGCGCGTCATGACCAACCCTCCTCAAACGACCTGCGCCAGCTGCGGCAATACCTTCACCGGCCAGTTCTGCAGTCAGTGTGGCGCACGGGCCGGACAGCGGCGCTGCGAAGGGTGCGGCGGCAATCTGACCCCGGGGGCCCGCTACTGCCACCTGTGTGGCGCAGAATCGGGGCGCGGCGTTGGCGCCCGCAAAGAACGCTTCGCCTGGGTCGTCGCGGGCCTGGTGGCCCTGCTGTCGGTTGCCGCGGTGGCCTATTCCGTCGGCAAAGGAAACGTTCCGACACCGCAGATCCCCGCCATGGCCAACGCCGGGTCGAGCGGCGGCAGCGCCATCGCCCCCGCGACCAGGGCACCCGACATCAGCAATCTGACGCCGCGGCAGCGTTTCGACCGGTTATTCGAACGCGTGATGCGGGCGGCGGAAGCCCGTTCGGCCGATACCGTGATGATGTTCGCGCCGATGGCGCTCGATGCGTACGGCCTCCTGGCTGCAGCCGAGGTCGACGCCGACGCCCGCTATCACGCCGCGATGATTCACACCGTCGTGGGGGAGTTTGCCCGCGCCAAGGCCAAGGCGGATTCGATCCTCGCCGGCCAACCGGACCATCTGTTCGGCTATCTGATCCGCGGCGAGGTCGCAGAGTACGAGAACGACTCCGCGGCACTCGCAACCAACTACGCCAATTTCCTGCGCGCCTACGACGCCGAGATGGCAGCCAATCGGGTCGAGTACCTCGACCACCAGGCCGTCATCACCGACTTTCGGAACCGGGCGCAGGCCAACCGTCGCTGACGGCGCCGCCCGGCTCCCCACACTCGAACGAGTCATTGCCATGCTGATCCGTGTCGCCCATTCGCCCGATTCCGACGATGCATTCATGTTTTACGGCCTGTCATCGGGCCATGTCGAGACCGGCGACCTCAGCTACACCCACGAATTGCAGGATATCGAGACCCTGAATCGCCGCGCCCTCGAAGGCGAGCTCGAAGTGACGGCCGTCTCGATTCACGCCTACGCCTACCTAGCCGACCAGTATGCGCTGCTGTCGAGCGGGTCGTCGATGGGTGACGGGTACGGACCGCGCCTGGTGTCGACCGAACCCAGGCCCGAAAACCCGCGCCAGGCGATTGCCGGCAAGCGGGTAGCCGTCCCGGGCACGCTGACGACCGCCTTTCTTGCGCTCAAGCTCTACCAGCCCGATTTCGAGCCGGTCGTCATGCCCTTCGACCAGATCGAAGATGCGGTGCTCCGGGGCGACGTCCCGGTCGGACTGCTGATCCACGAGGGCCAGCTGACCTTCGGCGACCTGGGACTCCACCTCTGGGACGATCTGGGCGCCTGGTGGCTGGCCGATACGGGGTTGCCCCTGCCCCTGGGAGGCAACGTGGTCCGCCGCGATCTGGGACGCGAGGTCATGGATCAGGTGGCCCGCGATCTCAAAGCCTCGATCGAGTATGCGCTCGCCCATCGGGAAGCCGGCTTGGCCCATGCCAAGCAGTACAACCGGGGTATTTCCGACGAGCGGATGGATACGTTTGTCGGGATGTACGTCAATCAGTGGACCGTCGACTACGGGGAGCGGGGACGCAAGGCCGTCCAGCTGCTGCTCGATCGCGGCCACGACGCCGGCCTCATTCCTCACCGCATCGAGGTCGAGTTCATCGGGTAGGCGGCAACCGGCGGTGGACCTTGCCCGCCCGTCGTCACTGTCACAGATTCATCCACGACGGGCACACTCGGGAGACGATCGTCTCGTGGAACAAGCCGCACCGTACCAATTTGCCAGCGCGCCGAAAGGCCCGGTCACGATCCTCGTCGTCGACGATGAGGAGCCGATCCGGAACGCCCTCAAGCGCTTCCTGACGCAGCAGGGGTACGAGGTCTCGACCGCGGCAAGCGGTACCGAAGCAATCGACGCGCTCCACCGGCAGAAGATCGCCTGCGTGCTGCTCGACGTGCGGATGCCGGACGCCAACGGGATCGACCTGGTACCCAAGGTTCTCGAGATCGAACCCAACGCCGCCATCCTGATGCTCACCGCGGTCAATGACGCCACCAGCGCCGCGCTCTGCATGCAGCGCGGGGCCATGGACTACCTCACCAAGCCCGTCGACCTGACCGACCTGCTGCGCGCCATCCATCGCGCGCTCCGCCGCCGCGATACCATGATCGAGAGCCAGCAGATCAACCACTGGCTCAAGGAAGAGGTCGCGATCCGGACCGCGGAACTCCGGATGGAGCGCGCCAACCTGGAGCGGATCTCGGTTGCTACGCTCGAGGCCCTGGTCAACGCCCTCGAAGCCAAGGACCCCTACCTCCGCGGCCACTCGGCGCGAGTGGCCGACATGGCGGCAACCGTGGCCGCCGAAATCGGAATGGACGAGGAAGGGGTCGAGCTGGTCCGGACCGCCGGACGGCTCCACGACATCGGCAAGATCGGCATCCGCGAGGAGATCCTCAACAAGCAGGGCCCCCTCACCGACGAAGAGTTCGAGCACGTCAAGAATCACACGGTCACCGGCTCGCAGATCCTGGCGCCGCTCGCGCATTTGAAGCAGATCATCGACGTGGTGCGCAGCCACCACGAGCGCTGGGACGGCAAAGGCTATCCCGACGGACTCGCTGGCGATGAAATTCCCCCCGGCGCGCGGATCATCGGCGCCGTCGAGATCTACGATGCCTTGACGACGTCACGCCCCTACCAGGAAAAGATGGTGCCGGAACTTGCCATCGAGCGGCTCCGGGATCTGGTCGGAACCGTTATCGATCCGCGCGTCCACCGGGCGCTTCAATCCGTCGTAGCGCGTCGCGAGGCCCTCATTTTCCTCGACGACGCGCGTGCCTGATCCCGCAAAGCTTCGACTGCTCGTGGTCGATGACGACGCGAGCATGGTTCACCTCGTCCGCCGCCTGCTCACCGCAGCGGGGTATCAGCACGTCACGGTGGTCCAGTCCGGCGCCGAAGCCCTGGCCGCCTCGGCCGACGCCGACATCATCCTGCTCGACTACCAGCTCCCCGACGGCACCGGCATCGAACTGCTGCCTCGACTGGTGGCCCGCCCGGACCCGCCATCGGTCGTGATGGTCACGGGCGAAGGCAGCGAGACCCTGGCGGCCGCCGCGCTCCGCGCCGGGGCGGAAGATTACCTGGTCAAAGACGGCAACCTGCGCGAACTGCTGCCGCAGATCGTCGAGCGGGTCCGGCGGCGGCGTGCCCTGAGCGCCGCCCAGACCGCGGTGGAACAGGAATTGGTCCGCGCCGAGCGGCTCGCCGCAATCGGCGAGATGACGGTGACCCTGCATCACGAGATCAACAACCCGCTGATGAGCGCCTCGGCCGAGGTCGAACTGCTGCTGACCGACCACCAGCTGGACGGCGATCATCGCAGCGCGCTGGAGTCGGTCCGCGACAGCCTGCTGCGCATCCGCGATATCATCAAGCGAGCCGGCGATCTCCGCCAGGCCAGCAGCGCCGACTACCAGGTCGGGCTCCGCATGATCAATCTGGCCACCGGCAGTCAGCCCGCGATCCAGCATCGCGGTCGGGCCTTGGTCTGGATTACCCACGAGGATACCGCCCGGCTGGCGGCACTGCTTCTCCGCCACACCGGCTTTACCGTGGAACGGGTCAGCTCACCGAGCGAACTGGCCTCGAATGCCGGGCGGATCGACATCTCCCTGGTGGTCCTGTCCGCACCCGGCACCACGGACCCCAAGGCCGGCCTGGGCGGATTCGTCCCGGATCGGAACCGGCTCTATGCCCTGGTGGCGCTGGTCGACGGCGACCAGACCGGAGCCCGAGCCGCGGGTGCCGACCGGGTCGTCGCGGTGCCGTTCGATCCGGCAACCCTGGCCGACGAACTCCTGGCCGCAGTCGGCGAACGGCTCTAGCCGCCATGCCGGCCAGTCTCTTCGACCGCGCCGATCAGAACCTGGCCCTCCACAGCGGCTGGATCCAGAGTCGGGTCGCCGGCATGTCATGCCGCAACGACCGAGAGCTGCAACTCGCCGACTCGGGCCTCCCCTCGGACACCTTCAACATCGTCTGCCGAACTCGGCTCGATCCGGTCGATGCGCCAGGCCGGATCGCGGCGGCGCTGGCTCACTTCGCCGCCGCCGATCGACCGTTCTCGTGGTGGCTGAGCCCCGGCGATCAACCGCGAAACCTGGATCGCCTCCTGATCGACGCCGGACTGGCTCCGGCGGAGTCTGAAACGGCCATGGCGGCCGACCTAACTCAGCTCGCTGCGCACGATGCGCCGGCGACGCCGGGAATCCGGGTCGGCCGAGTCCGGAGCGCGGACGAGATCGACCGGTTCGCTGCCGTGCTTGCTGCGAATTGGAGTCCGCCCGATCCATCAGTCGTGGCCTTCTACCGCAGCGCAAGCAGCGTCCTGCTCGCACCGGAATGTCCGCTGCGCCTCTATCTGGCCTGGGAGGGCGACGAGCCGGTTGGTACGGCGGAGGCCACGGTGGGCGGCGGGGTGGCCGGCCTCTACAATGTCGGAACGGTCGCTGCTCACCGCGGCCGTGGCATCGGATCGCACCTCGTCATGGCGCCGCTCCTCGACGCCGCGCGCGACGGCGTACCGCTTGGCATCCTCCAGGCGGCCCCGGGCGCCGAGTCGCTCTACCAGCGACTCGGCTTTCGATCCTTCGGAAGGTATACCGAGTACAAGCCGCGTCCCGCAGCCTAGGCGGCTGCAGCGATCAGCGTGGCGGCGTGACTGAAGCGGGCAAAGGGTCGGGACCGACAAATCCCATAGCCCGCAAACGCTCGATCCGCTGTTCGATCGGCGGATGCGACGCCATCATGCCGAGCAAGCCGCTCTTACCCGCCAGACGACGTTCCGCCGGATCGACGATGCACATATGCGCAGCGCCCCGTGCAATCACACGGGTCGGCTCGGCGGACCCGTCCAGCTTGGCCAGGGCGCTGGCCAGGGCGGCGGGGTTGCGGGTGAACTGCGCCCCGGTGGCGTCGGCCAGGAACTCCCGTTTCCGGCTGATCGACATCGCCAGGAGTCGCGTCACGATCGGGGCCAGGATCAGCGAGATCAGCCAGAGGCCTAACACCAGGAGCGCGAGGGGATTGGCGTCCTTCTTCCCGCCCCGCGAATTGCTCCGGCGTCCGCCACCGAAGCGGAGAAAGTTCCGCATCAGGTCGGACAACAGCACGATCGCCCCGATCATCCCCGCCAGGAGCGTCATCAGCCGGATATCGTAGTTGCGAACGTGCGCCATCTCGTGCGCAACCACGCCCTGCAACTCGTCGCGGTTGAGCATCCGCAGCAAGCCCTCCGTCACCGCTACATGGGCATGCTCGGGGTCAGGGCCGGTGGCAAAAGCGTTGGGGTCGGTATCGGGAACGATCCAGATCCGGGGTTTGGGCGCCCCGGAGGCGATGGCCATTTCCTCGACGATATTGACCAGCTGCTGCTCTTGGAGCGTGGCAGGCTCGACCACCTCGCGAGCCTTGGACGCCGAAAGTACTTGCTGCGCACCACGCTTCCACGAAAACAGCGCGATGCCGCCGGCAAGCAGGGATGCGACCAGGCCGATGACCGGGACGACATGACGATATCCGTCGGGACCAGCGTCACGGGTGAGGAGATAGAAACCGAGATCGCCGCCGAACCCGACCCAGGCGGTGAACAGGATGAACCCCGCCGTGAGCCAGGTCGAACGACGTTTGTTGTGCGCCTGCTGTTCGAACAGGTTCTGGTCGGTCACGCCACCTTATGGTCTCTTGAAGCCGAGATCGACCTTGGGCACCGCGCGCTCGGCGGCGTCCTCGATTTCCCACAGTTCAGCCGGTGAGGCCTTGGCGAGCCCGGTCACCAGATTGGTCGGGAACTGATCCTGCTTGGTGTTGTACCGCGTGGCCTCGTCGTTATACAGCTGCCGAGCAAACGCGATCTTGTTTTCGGTGCTGGCCAGTTCTTCCTGCAGCTGCCCGACGTTGGTGGTGGCCTTGAGATCGGGGTAGTTCTCGCTCAACGCGAAGAGCCGACCCAGCGCCTGGGTCAACTCGCCCTCTGCCTTGGCCGTGGCGCCGACCCCGTGCGCCTGCAGCGCGCTGTTGCGTGCCGTAATGACCGCTTCCAGGGTCTCGCGCTCGAAGCTCATCGCGCCCCGAACCGTCTCGACCAGATTGGGGATCAGATCGTGCCGGCGTTTGAGCTGAACGTCGATCTGCTTCCAGGCATTCAGCACCCGATTCTTGAGAGCAATCAGCCCGTTATACGCCCCGATCACCCAGAAGACGATCACGACGACTACCACCGCGAAGATTATCAAGCCCATGGCCTGTTGCGCCCCCTCGCTAAACGTGTCCGCCCGACCCCGGGATTGGGACCGTACGCTAAAGATGGGGCGCGCGGGGCGGAGCGCCAGGGTTGCGGGATACTGCGTCCGAATTGTCAGTCCATGCGGCGCTTCGGTACGCTCGAACCGAACTAGGGCGCGATCTTGCCAGTTCCAGTCGCTCGGGAGGGGCAATCATGACGTTGCTGGAGACGATGACCGTCGTGGGTACAGCCGGAATCCTGACGGGCATGGTGGTGACGGGTGCCGGCCGGCAGGCCGACCAGGCCCGCGTAACTCTGGCCCAAGCCGCCATCGTGGACGCCCATCGGATCGGCCGGTCGGCGGCGCAGGCGCTCAACCGTCCGGTGGAAGTCGTGATCACGGCCGACTCGATCGTAGTGAGAGAGCCGGCGCGTCCGGATCAGGCCCCGATCCATCGCCGGGCGGGGCCTGAGCGGATGTCGGTGATGGTAACCCCAGCCAGCCATACCACGACCTACGCTCCAAGCGGACTGGCCACGGGTATCGCCAATGTGACCCATCGCCTGCAACGAGGCACAGTGCAGCGGGCCGTCGTCTTGTCTCGACTCGGCCGGCTGCGGGTGGAGTGAGCCCGAGCGGCCCCGACTAGGGGGCCGCCGGGGGACGGGACTATTCGCGGTCGAGGCCGTACTTGCGAATCTTGGCAAGCAGGGTCGAGCGGGCAATTCCCAAAAGCTGCGCGGCGTTACGGCGATTTCCGCCGGTAAACCGGAGCGTCGCCGCAATGTGGCGGCGCTCGATCGCGTCGATCGGCTCCGGAACGGTGGTGCGATCACCACCCAGGGCGCCACGGACCTGCTCCCAATCGACACCCGGAAGGTTGGCGTCCATCAGGATCGCGTCCGCCCCGCCGGACCGCAGCGCGTCCAGCGCCGAGCTGCCGGAATCCTGGACGATCGGATTGTGGCCATGGGCTCGCAGGGACTCCGCCAGCTCGCGAGTGAAGGCTTCCCGGTCACTCGCAATTACAACGTTCAAAGTACGGCCGGTCGTGAACACGGAGGTCGTCATGTCATTCACCTCGACAATTAGCGGAACTGTTGCACGGGGATTGACACCTGGTCCGCGTGACCACCCCCGCGGGCGGCATTTCACCCACTCCGGGAAGGGGACGTCCGACCGGAGCGATCTTGTACTTGCCACCCGAAAAGTCGAACGGCCGCACAAGTCCGTGGACCTGTCGCGGCCGTTCGTCAGACAAGCACCCACCCGGTCCAGGCGCCGAATACGCCTCGTTCTTCTCCCAGATGCCGCCAGAAGGCTGATCCGCCTTCGGTAGGGCATACCGGGGCCCGGTGGGCCGATCCCCGGCGCAGATGGCCATCTCCGCCGGTTCACTCATCCAGGCGCTGCGAGTCGGATCGGGTCGCGGACCGACCCTTCGCACTGCACCCCGAGGCGCCAGATCGGGGCGGGTGGAGCACGCGACTGGCTCCACCGCTCTCGCCGAAGTGATCACCAAGTTCATCGTGACTGCGGATTCAGCAGAACCCTGCCAGCACTCCCTTGACGTTCGACGAAAGTCGCTCGCAATAGACGATCATCAGAAAGAGACGACGACTACTCGAGACGATGGCAAGTTTGCCCACGTCGAAAAGTCTCGCAAGTGCCCTTATTTCTTCGGGTTACACGATCGATGTGGAAGCAGATGTGGGTCTGAAAACTTGATAGGACAGCAGATTAGCGCGTTGCCAGCCTTCTGTGGAAAATGTGGACAGGCGTAATGGGGAAAAGTCAGGCCTCCAGGCCGACTTCGATGTACCGATAATCGGGCACTGGCTCCGTCGAGCTGAACATCGCCCCCGCCGCACCGGCCGCAAACCAGCCCCCGACCAGCATCCGCGGACCGTCGAGCTGCTCGACGATGCCGCGGAACCACCGGCGGATGTGGCGAACTTCCGGTGCCCGGCGCCCCAACAGCGCCAGGAGCGCTCCCACCCCGGAGGTTGCCCTGAGGAAATGGGCCAGGGCATGGGCTCGCTGCGAGAACTCGACCGCTTTGACGCCGGGCTCGTCGAACAGTACCCGCCCCTCGAACACATCCATCGGCGGCGCATCGAGGCGGGGGCCGAGATAGACGTACTGGCGGCCTTCGGCCACCTTCCGCTCGACGACGGCGGCCGCCGTCTCGCTGGTGAGGCGGACGGCGTGGATCATGTCGTCGTCCTGCAGGATGCCCACCGCTCCAGTCCACTCCAACGCCGCGAGTGCCGTATCCACCGGACACCCCGCCGCATCGTCGAAAGCGATGATGCGGGGCGCCTCGCCGGCCTGCAGCAGAAAATGCGCAAGGCTTTCGGCACGGTCGGAAAAGGTACGAATCACGAGACTCGACGGCGTAGTGGACATCCTCGCAAGATATCGAGTCTGTCGTTAGGGCGTAAGTTGCCGCTTGGGCTCGATTTGCATGATCCAGAGCCCGGAGTTGACATCGGGCACGTAGATGTAGCCGTTTCGGTAAATGGCACCCCAGGTACCGGCCACGTTCGGAATGTGCCCGTCCTTATCGCCGGTAACCACGTTGCCGATGACGCGCCCCTGTCGCAGCAGGTCGCCCTTGAGTTCGCCACCGATGTCGAGAATCCGCAAGCCGCCCTGATAGTCGCCCAGGAAGAGCGTATCGCCGGCAACCCAGATGTTGTGGGTTCCGCCGTCCTTCGATTCGTACCAAGCGACACTCTTGGGCTTGGTGATATCCGACAGATCGATCACCTGCAGCCGACCGTAGGCGCGACCGAAGCCCGGAACTCCCTGACCCACCGCCTGTGCCGGAAAGACTTCGTCCGCCACGAATGCGTACTTACCGGCGCGCCACGCCGTGTGGGTGCCGCGGATGAAACCGGGGCCGCCCACGGCTTCGACGTCACGGTAGAGAGCGTTGAGGTCGTACTTGTATTGCGACACGAACACCGGATGGTCCGGTCGCCCGCCCTTGATCCCGTTGCCGACATCGAGGACGACGAGCCCGTCGTTCCAGTAGCTGAGATAGGCCAGGCCATCCTTGACGTCGATGTCGTGCAAGGTCCGCCCCGCGTCCGGCGGAGGGGTCTGCCAGCGCGCCACTTCGCGCGGCTGGTACGGATCGGCCAGGCTGATGACGCGCATCGACCCGGTGGCGTCGTCGGTCAGGTAGACGTGGCCCTGATACACGTAGGTGCTGTGTACGCCGCCGGAGACCGTCTCGGTGTAATCGGCAATCGGCTTGGGGTGGGCCGGATCTTCGAGCGAGAGAATCACGATGCCGTTCTTCCGGCTCGACGACTGCTCCCGGGTCATCACGGCGTATTTGCCGTCTTCCGTGGTCATGACATCGTTGACGATGCGCGCATCGACCATGACGGAGTCGGTAATCCGCGGCGCGGCGGGGTCGCTCACGTCGACCGCATAGAGGCGGTCGCCGCCGACGCCAGTCAGGCCGCCGGTAGCCAGGTAGCCGATCTTACCGTTCGGGTGCAGCCAGAACTCGGTGGTCATCATCCCGATCGGCAGCCGGCCCAGCACTTTGATCGGCCGAGTCACATCCCTCGGCGCCACCTCCACCACGGCCTCGGCCATCTGCCCGGCAAACGAAGCAAAGACCTGGTAGGTGCCCGGCAGGTCCGCAACGAAGGCGCCGTCCGTGTCGATCTGCGCATTGCCCGACGCAATCGACCATTCGGGGCGCAGGTCGAGATCGAGCGGACCGGAGGCGCCGCTGGCACTGACGCGAAAACGGATCACGTCACCGGTTCGCGCTGTGGTCGTCGCGGGCAGCACGGCAACGGACCGCACCGGATTCGCGCCGACCGTGATCGGCACCACCCGCTCCACCGATCCGGCCCGGGCGGTGACCGATGCCCGGCCGGCGGTGAGCGCGGTAATCCGTCCCGAGGGGGCCACCCGAATCACGGCCGGGTTGTCGCTCGACCAGGCAATCGGATCGGATCGAAGATCGTCGTTAGAAGCATAAGGCCGCGCAGCCAGCGTCAGGCTTTGCTCCACCACCATGCCGGCCGGAACCGGGTCCACCTCGATCCGCGCCACCGGCAACGGCAACACCGTCACCCGCGCAAAGGCCGTAACCGGACGTTCGCTTGCTCCGGAGCGGACCAGCGCCGTCGCGACGATGGTGCCCGTCGCCCCGCCGATGACCCGGCCCGTGGAATCGACGGTGCCCTCGAAGAGGCCCCCCGATTGCAACCATCGGACGACGGCCCCGTCGATGACCCGGCCGTCCGCATCGAGCGCCCGCGCCGTGAGCGTCAGCGTATCACCGATCGAGATTTCGGCGCCGGCCGGCTCGATCTGGACCCGCGCAATCGCGCGCGGCGGTTGCTGGAGCAGCACCACCGCCGCCAGTAGCCCTGCAATCATCTCGTTCTCCCTGTCAATGTCGAGTCGGCCAACGGACCTGCCTGTGACGTTAAGACCTTATTGACAAACACCCGATCGCGCCAGACAATATTCGGAAGGTAGGGCTGGCGCAGACGGGCAGGTACTCCGAGCCGGTTATCGGCTCCCAGCGCATGAGGTCAGAACGATGGCGAAAGGCACCGTCAAGTGGTTTAACGACACCAAGGGGTTCGGATTCATCGCGCAGGATGGCGGTAAGGACATCTTCGTCCACCATACCGCGATCAGCATGGACGGATTCCGTTCGCTCACCGAGGGTGATGCGGTCGAGTTCGACATCATTGAAGGACCCAAGGGGGCCCAGGCCGCCAACGTCGTCAAGCGGGCCAGCTAGAGCCGGCCCCCCGGAGAACGGCCCCGACGCGCGGGTTACTTGCGCTTTTTTGCCGCCGACTTGGCAGCCGATTTGGCGGGCGCCTTGGCGCTGCTCTTCACGGCAGGCTTAGGCACGGCGAGCTTGGGCTTCTTCGGGGCGGCCTTTTTCGGAGCGGGCGCAACCTTCTTCTTCTCGACCCGCTTCGGTTCGGCCGGCTCCGGGCGGCGCGCCTCGATCGCTTCGACCCGTTTCGGCTCGACGACCGGGGCAGCTGCCTTTCTGGCGGCCTTGCCCCGCTCCCGCTCCGCGGCCTTTTCGGCGCGCTTTTCGGTTGCGTCACGGACCTCCGCGAGAACACGTTCCGTCTCATCCTGGGTCATCAAGGTCCGCCGGACCGCGTAACGAAGGATCTCCTCCGCATCGGCGACCTTGAAATCCCCCAGACGGGCGCCCGCCCGAATCAAACCAACGAACGCGTCCGCGACGGGATTACGCAGTACCGATGCGATTCCCGGCAACGCCTCCATCAGCGATGTGACCTGCATGCCGCCAAGTTCGGTTGCCACGTGAACCCCTCGCCTTTTCCCCCGGTCGCACTGGGACCGGCCGGGCGTCAACGTACCACATGGGCAGCGGCTCCGTCAAGAAAATGACAGCTGATTCTGAGTAGTACTGAGTACACCTCCGCACAAACACCGAATCAACCTTGAGGATCTTTCCGGATGTGTGACCGATAAACGGCCTCTCGTGGATCAGTGCGGCTTGGTAAAAAGGCGGGCCCAACGAATGTTGGTGAGATATGGCGCAGGTTTGTAGGTCTCCGGGTTGTAGCTGAAATAGACGATCAGCGGCCGACCCCGCACGTTGGCTCGCGGCAGGAAGCCGTAATAGCGTCCGTCGTACGATCCGTCGCGGTTATCACCCAGCATCAGAAACGAATCCGGCGGGACGACGATCGGGCCCCAGGTATTGAGGTCCGGATTGTAACGATCCGGGTTACTGCCGACGTAGTAGCGGATTTGCCAGCGTCGCATCTGCGCCCGGGAAGATGCATCGGCATGGTAGTTGGGGTCGGTCCGGACCACCCACGGCTCGTCGACCGCCTGTCCGTTGCGAAACAGGGCTCCGTTTTCCATCGAGAGGGTGTCGCCGGGCAGGCCGACCAGCCGCTTGACGACCTTGAGACCTTCCTCTTCGACCGAGTCGAATACGACCACATCGTTTCGCTCGGGCTCGCGAACCGCCGGGAGGCGTTTCCCGATCAGCGGCACTTCGGCGCCGTACAGCAGCTTGTTGACAAACAGGAAATCGCCGATCAGGAGGGTGTTTTCCATGCTGCCCGACGGGATCCGAAATGCCTCGACGAGGAAGGTGCGGAGGAAAAACCACACCACCAGCGCGACCGCAATCGATTTGATCCAATCCCAGAGCCAGCGCAACAACCCGCGCATCAACCGTTATTCCACCCAATCCGCAATGAAGAGGTTGGTCTCCCGTTCCGTTGTACCGTTACGATTCGAAGCCCAGATCAGTTTCGTCCCGTCCGGACTGAACATCGGGAAGCTGTCGAAGTCCTCGTACGTGGTCACCTGCTCGAGACCGCTCCCATCGACGTTGACCAGATAGAGGTCGAAGCGGCCGCTGCGGGGATTCGGGTGGTTGGACGAGAAGATGATCCGCTTGCCGTCGGGATGGAAAAATGGTGCGAAGTTGGCGCCGCCCAGTTGCGTGATCTGCCGGGCGTTGGAGCCGTCCCGATCAGCCACCCAGAGTTCCACCCGTGCCGGGCGAACCAGCCGCTGCTCCAAGAGCCCCGCATAGTCGGCCGAATCGCGCGCCGTTTCCGGATATGCTGCGCGCCAGACGATCGAGCGGCCATCCGGCGAAAAGAACGCGCCGCCATCGTAGCCCACCCGATTAGTGATGCGACGAAGGTTGGAGCCGTCGACATCCATGGTATAGAGCTCGATGTCTCCATCCATGGTCGAAGTGAAGATGATCGAACTGCCGTCGGGCGACACCGTCGCTTCGGCGTTGTACGCCCCGTTACCCGTGAGCTGACGGAGATCGGACCCGTCTACCTTGGCGGTATAAATCTCGAAGTGGCCCAGCGGCCAGACGTAGCCGCGAGACTGATCGGGCCGAGCGGGACAGGCCGGATCGTGCTCGAAACTGGAGCTGTAAAGAATCCGGCGATCGTTATCGTAAAAGTAGCCGCAGGTGGTTCGGCCCTGGCCGTTGGACACCCGGCGCATTGCGGAACCGTCGGCATTCATGACGTACTGCTGATCACAACCTGCTTCCAGCTCTTCCTGGCGCTGGAAGATGATCTTCTTGCCGTCGCGCGAGAAATAAGCCTCGGCGTTGTTGCCGCCGAAGGTGAGCTGGCGGATGTTGGCCAGGTGACCTTCCCCGGCCTCGGGTGCTACGAAAACCTGGCTGGCTCCGGATCCTCCGGACGAGCAGGCCAGCGTGGCGACACAGACGGCAGCTATCGCTGCCGGAAGAGACAAGTTCATCGGATTTAGCACACCGTTTTCGCGTTGCGGGTGGTCAGCGTCGAGCGGAATATAGCCACCGTCAATCCGGTCGGTCTCCGTGAGTCCGTTCGTGCTCCCGCCGGGCCTGCTCGGCCCAGTGATCCCGGGCAATCCGACCGCGGTAGCCGCCGATCGAACGGCTGATCTCGTCGAGTTCCGCTTCGCTCAGCTCGGCAAGTTGCCGGTAGGTCAGAATGCCCCGGGCATAGAGCAGACGTTCGATGGCCGGCCCGATGCCATAGATCCGCTTGAGATCGTCGCGGTCGCCGTTGGCGGCGCGCCCATTGGCAGCCGGCGGCCCGCTGAGCTGAGCCCTGACCAGATCTTCACGCAGCTTCGCTTCCTGCGCACGGCTGGCCTCGACGAACGACCGGCGGTCATCCAGCAGCGCGCGGAATCGGACATCACGCTCCCGGATTTCCGCTCGGAGGCTGTCGATCCTGGCGGTGAGCCGCTTCTGCTCGGCATCGAGCTGGTCGCGCTCACGGGCCATCACCGTGAGGCGCGTCTCGAGTTCGACCACACGGGTCTGGTGGGTTCCGTTGGCACCGACCAGTTGCTCCCGCTCGCGGCGGAGGCCGGCCAGCTCCTCACCCTGCGCAATTGCCTCCCGCTCGATCCGCACCAACGCGGCCGTCGCGTCGTCGCGTTCCCGGGCCAGAGATCGGATCAGTTCCTCGCGGTCGGCAACCTGGCGGCGGAGCGGTTCGAGCCGTTCGACCTGCGCCAGCAGGGCTCCTCGCTGCGCAGCCAGGCTCGCCAGCTCCTCCTGGTGCGCCACCTGCTCGGCTCGCAGTGCCGCCTCCAGTTCGGCCAGGCGAACCGCGAGCCCGTCGCCGCGCGCGGTGGCCGCATCACGGTCGCGGCCGATGGCGCGGCCGGCTTTCATGGCCTCGTCCAGACGACGTTCCTGTTCGGTCACCCGAGCCGTCAGGAGTGCCCGCGCGGCTTCCGCGCGGCTCCGCTCCTCGGCTGCCGACGAAGCGAGCCGGTCCCGGTCCTGCCGGATGGCGTCCAGCTCGGCCTCGATCCGGGCCAGCTCTTCCCCATCGCGATCCGGCAGCGCCGGCCCATCGGCCTCGACCGGTTCCTCCGATGCGATGCCGCCGCCACTCCAGGAGAGGACAACGGCGGGTCCGCGGGCAGCGAGCGCCTCGAGTTGTCGTTCGAGTTCACCGATGCGCGCCCGACTGCTGGCCAGTTCCGATCGAGCATTCTCGATCCGATGCGCAGCTATCTCTCTGTTCTGGTCGGTTTCCTCGAAGGCCGCCCGCAACGCTTCGAGCTCGGCGCGCAAGGCGACGGCCGTGCGTCGCGTCGCCGTGAGCTCGTCCGTGATCGCCTTCTCCTTTGCCTCGACCTTGAGCAGATCCGCCCGTGCCCGCGCTGCGCCGACTTCGAGCGTCTGGCGGTGGGTTTCGAGACTGACCGCGCGGATCTCGTCCCGGCGGCGACCCACCAGACGCGCCCACAGGCCGACGAGCAAGCCGCCGAGGAGGGTACCGAGGAAGAGCGCCAGCCAGTCCATCATCGAAAGGCCCGGAAGTCGGAGGAAGTCGGATCGTGACGATAAACCCGGCCGCCCCGCATCACCATCAGCACCCGCTCTACCGCCGTGATGTCGTCGAGCGGATTGCCGTCGAGCACGACCAGATCCGCCTGATAACCGGCGGCGAGTGCCCCGATTTCCCTGTCGAGACCCAGAATGCGGGCGTTGACGGACGTTGCCGACAGCAGCGCATCCATCGGTCGCTGCCCGGCTTGCCGGACCCGGCAGACCAGGTCGCTGCCATTCTGCCCATGTGAACCCGCAAACGCATCGGTTCCGAATCCGATCGTCAACGAGTCGACGCCCACCGCTTCACGCAGCACACCGAGGGCCAGGGGACCGGAGCGCTCCATGGCGGCAAAGAAATCATCACCCATGCCGGGCAGGCCCTGAAACCAGCGTCGATTGTTGAGATAGTTGCGGAAGATCAGGCTGCATTGCGGACCAAACGATACTCCCTTCGCCGCCATCAGGTCCAGCGATGCCCGGGTCGCGAACAGGCCATGTTCGACCTGATCGCAGCCGGCCTCGACCGCGGCTCGAATACTCTCGTCGCGGTGGGCGTGGACGAAGCTGCGCACCTGGGCGGCGCGGGCCTCGTGACAGATGGCCTCGAGTTGAGGAGCGCCGAACGTCGGGTGCCCGCCGTCGGCCAGGCGCGCGGACGCGAACACCTTGATCAGATCGGCGCCCGCAGCAACCCGCTCGCGCACCTGGGCCCGCAGCTGATCCAGCGTCAGTGCGGTATCGGTGATGGGAGCCAGACTGGTCAGCAAGCGGGGCCCCGGAACGCTGCCGCCGGCAATGGCATCGCGAAGATCACGATCCTCCGCGGCCCCCAGGCTCACGATGGTCGTAAATCCGGCCATCAGCGTCCGGTACGCGTTAGCG
The DNA here is from genome assembly GCA_964619465.1 of uncultured Gemmatimonas sp. Classification (GTDB taxonomy): domain Bacteria; phylum Gemmatimonadota; class Gemmatimonadetes; order Gemmatimonadales; family GWC2-71-9; genus SHZU01. Next base: position 839 of record CAZUES010000014.1, on the reverse strand, counting down.
GCTGCAGCCAGAGTCTCCGTCGCGGGCGAATCGCCATCTCCGGCAACGTGCATCCGTGCTTCGCGGTTGATATACCAAGTCGGATGCGCATGCAGGTCGATCAGCCCGGGAATGACGGTTGCTCGGGGAAAGTCATAGGAAGGCGCGTCGAGTTTGCGGGGCTCGATCCTGATGATCCGACCCCGGTCGACCACGACGGTCGCGTTTCGATGCACATTCCCCCGACCATCGATCACCCGACCCGCAAAGATCGTGATCGGGGCGTCCTGCGCCGCCGGAAAACCAGGCAACGCACAGCAGAGCATCGAAACGGCTATCGTACCAGTCCAGCTCATGCATCCTCACCGCGGTCAGACCCTACCGGGTGCCGCGAAGTTGGGTTCGATCCAGGCGTGCAAAATAGGGACGACCCTGGCGCAAACCTACGTCGATAGGGGCAAAACACCGACCGATTTGCTATCCGGACGCGCAGTCGGGTCGACCCAGGCTCTCGTTCAGGCTCAGGCGGGATGCGACAGCTTCTGCGGCAATGTGATGGGCGACTGCGCTCGGATGTCGATCCCACCAACTGACCAGGGGAACGGAGATAATCCATATCGTTTCGAGCCATCGACGGTCAAGACCGAAGGAACCGCTTCCACCCTCGGCGCAAAAAACTGCCTGCAGACGAAAGGCTCCCTCGACCACCAGGACGATTGCCCGCGAACGCCCCGATCACGGTGACCAGGGCCTTGCTGAGATCAGACCTACTGGGTCATCGAGTCGAACTTTGGCCGAGAGACCGGTCAACGTTAGAGTCAAATTCGGGGTACGACAAGCAGTGGCCGCTCCCGTCACAG
>CAZUES010000013.1:100951-107238 GCA_964619465.1 uncultured Gemmatimonas sp. | reverse complement strand
TTCGTCGCGTTCGAAGCTAAGATTGACCAGCGTTTCATCGGTCTCGAAGCGAAGCTCGACCGGCAGTTTGCTGCAATAGACCGGCGGTTTACTGAGCATGGTGAGCGGTTTACAGCAATCGATCGGCGGTTCAACGAAATGGAGACGAAGTTCACCGTCGCGCTGGAAAGGACCCGGGCCGATATCATCAAATGGATGTTCGTTTTCTGGGCCGGCTCGACGGCGACTGCGGTGGCAATCGTTCAGGCCATCCGATAGGCCTTATCTTCGGGCATGCCTGCCCTGAGTCTCCGCGAAGTCACAGTTGCCTTTGGTGGTCCGCCCCTTCTCGAAAACGCCAGCTTCGTGCTCGACGAACGGGAGCGGGTTGCCGTCCTGGGTCGGAACGGGGCAGGCAAGAGCACCCTCCTGACCCTGCTCGACCGCACCATCGCCCCGGACCGCGGCGAGGTGATCCATAGTTCCGGCCTCACCGTGGCCCGGTTGGGCCAGACCATCCCGTCCGACATCGACGGCTCGATCTACGACGTTGCCGCCAACGGGCTTGGCGAAGCAGGCACCCTGCTGGCCCGCTACCACGACGCCAGCCATCAGGTGGCCGAGTCGGGTGACGCTGCGGCACTCGACCGGATGGGCCGGCTGCATCACGAACTCGACGCCCGCGATGCCTGGCAACTGCAGACCCGGGTCGAGACCGTGCTCTCACACTTAGGCCTCGATCCGGACCTGCCGTTCCGCGCTGCCTCGGGTGGGCGACGGCGCCAGGCGCTGCTGGCCCGCGCCCTGATCCGTGAACCCGACGTGCTGCTGCTCGATGAGCCCACCAACCATCTCGACATCGACGCGATCGAGTGGATGGAGCAGTACCTGATCGAGCGGAATAGCACCCTCGTCTTCGTCACCCACGACCGCGCCTTCCTGCGCAGGATGGCCACCCGGGTCATCGACCTCGACCGCGGCCGCCTGGTCGACTGGGGCGCCGACTACGACACCTATCTGGCCCGCAAGGAAGCCGCCCTCGAGAATGAGGAGCGCGAGTGGGCCCTCTTCGACAAGAAGCTGGCCAAGGAAGAGGCCTGGATCCGCCAGGGCATCAAGGCCCGCCGCACCAGGAACATGGGTCGAGTCCGCGCCCTCTATTCGCTCCGCCAGGAACGGGGCGCTCGGCGCGAACGGGTCGGCACCGTGACCATGCAGGCGCAGGAAGCGGAGCGGTCGGGCCGGCTGGTGCTCGATGTGCACCAGGCAGGCATCGCAATCGGCGGGCGGAACATCGTCTCGGGACTGTCGACCACCATCGCCCGCGGCGACCGGATCGGGCTGATCGGCCCCAACGGGTCCGGCAAGACCACGCTGCTGCGAATGCTGCTCGGTGAGCTGCCGCCGACCGAGGGTACTATACGCCACGGGACGGGGCTCGAGATCGCCTACTTCGACCAGCTGCGCGATCAGCTCGACCCCGAGCGCACCGTCTTCGAGTCGATTGCCGGCGGCGCCGACCACGTCGAGATCGGCGAGAACCGCCGCCACGTGCTGGGCTACCTGCAGGACTTCCTCTTCACCCCCGATCGGGCCCGCACTCCGGTTGGTGTGCTGTCCGGCGGCGAGAAGAACCGGTTGCTGCTGGCGCGGCTCTTTACCCGGAGCTTCAACCTCCTGGCCCTGGACGAGCCGACCAACGACCTCGACATCGAGACCCTCGACCTGCTCGAGGAACTGCTGCTCAACTTCAGCGGCACCCTGCTGCTGGTGAGCCACGACCGCGCCTTCCTCGACAACCTGGTCACCAGCACGCTGGTGCTGGAAGGCAACGGCAAGGTGGGCGAATACGCCGGCGGCTACACCGACTGGCTCCGGCAGCGCCAGGCCGCGTCCGCCGCCAAGGCCGCGCCCAAGCCTGCTCCGACATCGGCGTCGCCCAAGGCGGAGCAGGGGGCCGCCAAGCGGCGCAAGCTGAGCTTCAAGGAGACCAAGGAACTAGAATCGTTGCCCGACCGGATCGATGCGCTGGAACGGGAGCGCGACGAGCTGTACCAGTCGCTGGCCGACCTCGAGTTCCTGCGCAACGGCTCCGCAACCGCCGCGGCTAAAGCGCGTCTGGTGGCGATCGATGGCGAACTCGCCGCGGCCACGGTGCGCTGGGAAGAACTGGAGCTGCTCGCTTCGAACCCGTGACCTGGCGCCGGGAAGGCCGGAATCCCGCGTCACGGCAGGTCACGGTTGGGTTCGACCCCGTTCCTATCTTCGGGCATGTTTACTCTCCGCCTTCGCGATGCCCGCATCGCCCGCCGCCTGGCCACCGCCGTCGTTCTCGCGGGAGCCGGTCTCGTCGTCACCCAGGCCCCCGCCGCCGCGCAGATCTCCGTCTCGGCCGGCTACACTTACATGCCTGGCCGGATCGGCGATCAGAAGTCCAATCACGGCCCCACCGTCCGGATGGACGTGAGCCTGCTCTCCAACTCCTGGGCCCGATTCTCGGTCGAGGGCAGCATCGACCGGCTCAATCAATCCCGGATCCAGGGCAGCAACGATGCCTGTCTGCTTCCCGGGGGCGCGATCGGACCGTGCTTCTTCGATATCCGAAACCGTGACCTGGTGCTGTCGGCCGGACTGATCGGGCGGTTCGGTCCCCAGGGATCCGGGGCCAATCCCTATCTGCTGGTGGGCCTCGGCGCCGCCACGGTGCGGACCAGGCTGGATCAGGTCGGCACCGACGAGGATGGGAACGTCCTGCCCAACTTCACCCTTTCAGGTACCTCCAGCTCCGGCGCCTTGCTGGCTCCACTCGGCGCAGGCGTTGCCCTGCCGTGGGGCAGCCGCATCATCTCGATCGAGGCCCGCGCCACCCCGATCCTCCACAATTATTCGGGTGGCATCCACTTCAACCTGATGCCGAGCCTCACGGTCGGGCTGCGGTTCTAGCCGCCCAATGCGCACGACGTGACCGGTGGTTGCTCGATCCGGAGCAACCAGTCGATCACGTCGGACGCCCGATACGCCTGCCGCCCGTTCAGGAAGGAGCCGATGGTCATGAGGTCATCACCGCTGGTGACGATCGCCGGCTCCGCACGACCCTCGTCACGCAGCTGGCCGAGCCCGATGGCTGCGGTGAGGCCGTTGCAGAGACACCGGCGCCCCTCCGCATCCTCCGCCCGCCCGCCTTTCTTGACGTACTGATCGACCGGTTCGGCGGGGCAGCGGTAGCCGATCCGGCCGTCCGGTGTGCGGTACATGGTGCGCAGCCCGCCCAGGTCGCAGATCCGTTCCCTGGCCATGGTCGGGTCGGGTTCGTCCGCCCAATGGACCACCTTGAAGGGATACCCCGTGGGCGATGCTTTCGGATCGGTCAGCACCTCCACATTCCCGGTTGCCGCCGCCGCCAGCACGGAGCGTTTGAGCGCGGGATCGAAGCCGGATTCCTCACAGTAGGCGAACAGGGTGCCTGCCTGGATCCCGGCTGCGCCAGCTGCGCGGGCTGCCTCGAACCCATCGGGACTTCCGACGCTCCCCGCAACCCAGAACGGCAGGCCGAGTGCGGCAATGCCGGCCAGATCGACCTCGTCACGGTCACCATAGATCGGCTCGCCTCGCTGGTTGAACCGGGGCTCGCCGCGCGGCGGGGCGTTGTGCCCACCTGCCAGGGGGCCTTCGATCACGAAGCCGTCGACCCGTCCCGCCGACTTCCGGGCCAGCATGGTCGCGAGCGAGTTACTGGCCACGATGGCGAGAAAGGCGGGGCGCCGGAGCGGGGGCGGGGTGTCGGTCCAGAGGCTTCGCGGATCGAAGGTGACTCGATCCGTGTCGGCCGCGCCTCCGACGATCTCCAACTTGAGCGACGCAGGCTGGTGGAGGGCGAGCTGGTCGAGCGCCCCCGGAATCTCGCGCGGGATCCCGGCACCCATCAGGATCACGTCGATTCCGGCGAGCATCGCGCCGTAGAGCAGGGCAAGATTGGGAAGCTGCACCTTGGTCAGCAGGTTCATCCCGACGGGCCGGTCGTGGCCTTCCTTGGCCAGGAAGACCTCCGTGAACGCAGCCAGGACTGTGACCAGCTGGCGTTCGAGCCGGGCGGCGTGGTGATGGATCGACAGGAGCCGGTACGGTGCATCCGGCTGCCGTCCTTCGGGAAGGAAGAAGCGCTTGATCACCGCCTCAGCCACCCCGGCAATCGGGAAGTGGTCGAGGGCGCGGCGAATGTGGCCGCCGAGATCGCCGTCCTGCAGCCGGCGGACCAGGATCGTGTCGAGCGCGGTGCCGGACACCACACCCAGTTGGCCATGGAGTGAGACGGCCCGGGCCAGGCGCCACCCGGACACGCCGACGCCCATACCGCCCTGAATGATTGCGGGAAGTGCAAGGGATGAAGCGGTCATTCTCTATGCTAGCCCGGGTTTCGTGAGCCTTTGATGAAGACAGGGTGAAGTTCCCTCTGCTGGCGCCCGGCCTCGGAGGCCGTATCTTCTCGCCACCATGTCCTGGCTGCTTTCGATTCTGATCGGCCTGCTCACGGCGGTGGCCGGTGCGGTGCTTGCCGGCGTCATCGCCTCGGCGTCGGTGTCCTGGTACCGGATCTCGAGCTTCGAGGGCGGTTCCGGCTACTTCGTACTCGGCATGATCATCCTGGGCCTCGCGGCCGGGTTGGTGATCGGCCTGGTGGGCGCCAGGTTGGTCGCTGCCGGGCCGAACCCCGGTTTCCTCAAGGCGCTTGGCGCGGGTCTTGGCGTGGTGGCAGGTCTCGGGGCCGTCATTGGCGGCGCGGCCCGGTTGCTCGCCGACGTGCCGCCCACGGTCGGCGGGCAGCGGCTCCATGTCGTGGTCGAAGTCCGCTGGCCCGAGGGGCAAGTCGTGCCGGCCGACAGCGCGCGTGCTCGGGTGGCGCTCGGTTCGATCGGCGTTACCCGGGTGTTGCGCGAATCGTCGGAAGGCCCGCTCTGGCTGGAGGACGCCCGACTCGAAGAGGGCCGCTGGATCGTGCCCGGCGCGGTCGAGCTGTTCACCGAGCGCGGCAAGCGGATCATCGATATCCAGATGGGCGACTCGACCCTGGCCGGCTTTCTGCTCCCCATTCCGCGCCGGCCGGGCCGCAAACACTTCGAGTGGACCCCCTGGTATCCCGCCCCGCCGTCCGGCAGCGCGCCCTGGCCGGCCGACAAGTTCTCGATCCGCTATCGGATCCAGCCCCGCAACGAGCCGGTTCGGGTCGAGCGGGTCGGCGATTTCGAGATTGCCACCATCGCGCGCGATTTCTGGCGCGATGAACACGGCCTTATGGCGGCCAACGCCGAGTTCGATATCCGCTTCCGTGGCGCCGCTGTGGAGTTCATGGGCGACACCGCGAGCGACGGATCGGCTCGCCGCCCTGCGCGCCGAGCGGAGGCGGTGGGTGTGGTGGCTGGCGAGGCGCCTGCGCTGATGGCGTTGGTGCCCGGTCCCGCGGCGGCCAGGGATTGCTACCTCGTGACGCCGTCCGGCGTATCGGCGCGGGTTGGCCCGTGCGGCTATAGCGTCGATGCGGACCTGGTGACCTCCGATCCGGCGCGGTTCCGGGCGCATCGGGCGCGAACCACGGTGCGCGGCGTGATCGACCGCGTTACCTATCGCGAACCGGGCCGCTACCAGGTGGGAAAAGCGGTGGTCGATACTCGCCGCTACACCATCCAGCCGCTGCCCCAGTTTCCCACCGAGACCAGCGAGCCGTCGGATGTGCCGCCGCTCGGTCTTTCGCCCGATGAGCGGAGCCTGGTACGCTTCGTTTACTATGGCTATTCGGTCAGCCGGTCGGTGCTGCTGGATGTGGACGTCGTGGCTGGTACGACGACGATGCTGCCGATCGACCGGAATCGGATGCGCTATGCCGAAGGCAACGAACTCGATCCGACCTGGGTCGACCATCACTTCCGCTGGGTGCGCGGCGCCGATGGTGTCGATCGCCTCGAAGCGCGTGACGGCTTCACGCCGCTTTCCTATCGGGGGCAGCTCACGACCTCGCATGACGGGAGCTATTACTACTCGTTGAAGCCGGCTGGGGAACCATTGGCCAAGGCCGTGGTCGAGTTCCTGGTCTCGGAGGTCGGGGGAACGCTGCTGCCTCGGGGGGAGTACATCACCTGGGACAAGGTCCGTGTCGGTGAACGCACCGTGAGTATCATGGCCACCGGCAGCTCGGCAGACGCCTATGTGCTGGTATCGCTCGAAACCGGCGAGAAGGACCCGGAGCTGATTCCGGAGATTGCCCGCCTGTTCGATGCCGCCCTGGTGAGCGGCAGATACGATTCACTCTTTCGCAC
>CAZUES010000013.1:100259-100851 GCA_964619465.1 uncultured Gemmatimonas sp. | reverse complement strand
CCCGCCTGTTCGATGCCGCCCTGGTGAGCGGCAGATACGATTCACTCTTTCGCACTAATGACCCCTGACCGCTGGGGGCGCATTCCTGCCGAATTGCGGAAGTTTGGTTACCACGCTGGCCGAGCATATGCTTAAGGTGGTGGCGGTTCATCGCTGGAGGTCCAGATGCCCGTCACCGCCAAACTGTCCCGGCGCTTCTACGAAGTGCTCGGCGACGATGTCGCCAACGAATTGGTGGAATGGTTCAATCAAGTGGATGCCACGTATCGCGGCGATCTGTTTCGGCTGAACGAGGCCAACTTCGGCCGGTCTGACGCGAAATTAGAGCAGCGGTTTGCCGAGTTCGAACTCAAGATCGATCGGCGCTTCGTGCAGTTCGAAGCCAAGGTCAATCAGCGGTTCGCCGATCTCGAGACAAAGGTCGCCGAGCGGTTTGCTGAATCCGAGGCCAGGGTCAACCAACGGTTCGCAGATCTCGAGGCCAAAGTCGACCGGCGCTTTGCCGATTTCAAGGCCGAAATGGATCAGCGGTTCGCGGATCTCGAGGCCAAAGTCGACCGGCGCTTTGCCGATTTCAAGGCCGAAATGGATC
>CAZUES010000013.1:71915-100159 GCA_964619465.1 uncultured Gemmatimonas sp. | reverse complement strand
AGCGGTTCGCGGATCTCGGGGCCAAAGTCGACCGGCGCTTTGTCGAGTTCAAAACCGAGATGGATCAGCGGTTCGAGCTGGTCGACAAACGCCTCGTCGAGATGGATCAGCGGATCACCAGGCTCGAAGTGACGATGGCTGCTGGTTTCCAGGAACTGCGCAACGAGATGGGCATGAACCACAAGGAGATTCAGGCCGAGATGGCAAAGTTCAGATCGAGCCTGATCATGTGGATGGTTACGCTCTGGGTCACGGCGATGGGGGTGGCCATCACGCTGATTCAGCTCCTCAAATAGCAGGGGGGCGCGCCGAACGCGTCCCCGCTGCGAATGCTGACGGGCTCACTGGCCGCGCTTCAATATCCTGCCGCGACGCCATCCCGTCTCGGCTCGGTTGCACCGATGTAGCCCCGCTTAGCCCGCATGATGGCCTGGGCCCCACCGAAGAAGACCGGCAGTCCGTTGAATACCGCCTTATTGTCGAACCGCTCGTGTCCCATGGCTCGGAGCCTGGTAATCACGTCGGCTGAAATGGCCGACTCGAGTGCTACTGATTGGCCGCGGACATGATTGAAGCGCGGCGCGTCGAGCGCCCCTTGCACGTCCATGCCGAAGAGCAGGATGTTGAGCAGGATCTGGATGTGCGCCTGCGGCTGCTGCGCACCGCCCACAACGCCGTAGCTCAACCACGGCTCGTCCTTGCCGTCGGGTCCAATCTTGGTCACGAAGCCAGGGATGATGGTATGCCGCGGCCGCCGCCCCGGTGCTACGGTGTTGGGCTGGTTCGGTTCCAGGCTGAAGCCGACCCCGCGGTTCTGCAGCGGAAAGCCGGTGCCCGGCACCACTACGCCTGAGCCGAAGCCGCCAGCCACGCTGGTGATGAGGGAGACCATGTTGCCTTCGGCATCGGCGGCGGTGAGATAGGTCGTGTTGCCGCTGCCGGTCACCACACCGGGCTCGGGGCCGGCCGAGGCACGGTTGGGGTCGAGCAGCGCGCGTCGAGCAGTGATGAATTGATCGGTCAGCAGTTGCTCGGCCTTGACCCGCATGTGGCGCGGGTCGCCCACGTAGTGATCCAGGTCGGCGTAGGCCAGCTTCTTGGCCTCGATCAGGTGGTGCAGGTAGGGCGCCGAGTTGTGGCCCATCGCGGCCAGGTCGAAGGGCTCCAGGATCCGCAGCATCTCGAGCGCGGCAATCCCCTGACCGTTAGGCGGCAGCTCCCAGAGTCGGTAGCCTTTGAACGGTACTCCCACCGGGTCGGTCCACTCCACCTCGTGGCGGGCAAAGTCCTCCGTGGTCAGAAATCCCTTGAGTGACTGGACGTGATCGGCCACCTGGCGTCCCAGCGCACCGCCATAGAACACGGCGGGGCCCTGGGCAGCCACGGTGCGCAGCGTCCTGGCCAGATCGGGATTGCTGAACCACTCGCCGACTTTCGGTGCTCGCGTGCCGTCGATCAGCAGGACTTGCCGGGCGCCGGGGTCACGGCGGATCGGCTCGGCCATCACCGCCCACTCGGCGGCAATCATCGGACTGACCGGAAATCCTTTTTCCGCCAGTTCGATGGTCGGAGCCAGCGCATCGGCCAGTGAGATGGTGCCGTAGCGCGAGAGCAGCGCCTCCCATCCGGCCAGCGCGCCTGGGACAGTGACTGTTTCCGCTCCCACGCTTGGCATCCGGGCATGGCCGCGGCGCTTGAGTTCTTCCAGCGTCATCAGCGCGCCGGCCTTGCCGCTCGAGTTGAGGCCGACCAGCCGTTGCTCCTTGGCCGACCACATGATCACGAACAGATCGCCGCCGATGCCGCTCATCATCGGCTCGACCAGGCCAAGCATGACTGCTGCGGTGACGGCGGCGTCGACCGCGTTGCCGCCCTTCTGCAGCACCCGGAGGCCGGCCTGGCTGGCCAGCGGCTGCGCAGTGGCGACCACACCGTTGGGCGCATAGACGGCAGCGCGGGGCTGGGCCGCAACTGGAGTGGCCAGCAGGAGCAGGGCGGGGAGGAATGATCGAGTCATCAACACAATCTAAGCTCCGGTCCTTGCATTGTCTGGTTGGGGCCATAGAATCCTTTGTCTTACCTCCCGATTCGAGAACTCGATGATACAGCGCAGTCTTCTGACGGCGTCCGTGCTTCTGCTGGCCGCCTGCACGTCGCGGGGCGCGGATCAGGATACTGGTCGCATCTCCAGCTTCGGACAGTACGAAGGGTACGACGAGCCGCGGTTCACCGAATGGGTCCGCACTTCCGAATACGTCACCGTGCGGGACGGCACTCGTCTCGCGGTCGATGTGATTCGTCCCGCCGTGGACGGACAGCCCGTCGACGGCAAGCTCCCGGTGGTGTGGACTCATTCGCGCTACCATCGGGGCACTCCGGATGCCGCTGCGGTCCTGGCCAGTCGCGATGTCCGTAATCTGGGCTCCACCGCGCGCGCGACCGAGGAGGCTCTGGCACGGCGGAATGCGCCGTCGATGGTCGACGTCAATCCGACCATGCAGCGCCTCGTCAGGCATGGTTACGTCGTCGTGGCGGTGCAGGTTCGCGGCGGTGGTGCCTCGTTCGGCCGCTATGAGGGACTCTTCTCGCCGGCCGAGACGCGGGATGCGTACGACGTGATGGATTGGATGGTCGGGCAGCCCTGGAGCGATGGTAATCTCGGCATGTTCGGCGGCTCCTATCTCGGCATTACCCAGTACATGGCGGCGAGCACCAGGCATCCGGCCCTCAAGGCGATTTTCCCGAACGTTGCCGCGTTCGACATGTACAAGGTCATGTACGAGGGCGGTATCTATCGAGAGAATACCATGCAGCACTGGGGCATCCTGACCCACAGCCTCGACAAAGTCTTTCCCGAGCCGCCCGTCGACGCCGATACCAGCGGCGTGCTGCGTGCCGAAGCCCTCGCGATGCACGAGACGAACTGGGACGTGGTCCAGCAGTTCCGATTGGCACGCACTCGCGATTACGACACGCCGGATTATTCCTGGTCGCGGCACAGTCCGCACGGCCTGCTCGACGCCATCAATCAGGCCGCGGTGCCCGCGTATCACTTCGGCGGCTGGTACGACATCTTTGCCACCGACGAGATGCTCTGGTTTGCCAACTATAAAGGCCCGCAGCGGGTCAGCATGGGCGGCTGGGCCCATGCCGCGCACGACAGCATCGTCAACGTCGAGTTTACCCGGGTCCTTGCCGCCGAGCAGCATCGCTGGTTCGATCGCTGGCTCAAGGGCATCCAAAACGGCGTCGATACCGGAGCACGGATCAACTATGCCCTGATGATCGATCCCGGGAAGTGGGAATGGCGCTCGGCCGACGAGTGGCCGGCCAAGGGCGTCAGCAACGTCGATTACTATTTCGGCGCCGGCAGCTCCGGAAGCATCGAGTCGGTCAATGACGGTTTGCTCAGCACCACCGCCTCGGCTACCGGGAGCGACCGCTATCTGGTCGACCTGACGGCCACCACCGGCACCGCGAGCCGATGGGACAACGCCGTGGGGCAGGGACCGATGCACTATCCGGATCTGGCCCCCAACGATGCCAAGGCGCTGACCTACACCACCGAGCCGCTGGCTGCGGACTTGACCATTGTCGGGCATCCGGTGGTGACGCTCCATGTCAGCTCCAACCAGACCGACGGTGACTTCTACGCCGTGCTCACCGAGGTCGACAGTACGGGATACTCGCGCTACGTCACCGAGGGCATCCTGCGGGCCTCGTATCGCGACACCACGACTCCGCCGTATGACTTCCTTGGCCTGCCCTGGCATCGCGCCAACAAGGCGGATCGGAGGCCGCTGGTTCCGAATCAGGTGGCGACACTGCAGATCCCGCTCCATCCCACCGCCACGGTGTTCAACGCCGGGCATCGGTTGCGAGTGACGATCATGGGGGCCGACGCCGACAACACGGAGCGGCCGCCGGTTTCCGGCCGTCCGACTGTCACGCTGCACCGCGGTCCCGAATATCCCTCGGCCATCCGCCTGCCGGTGATGAAGTGAGGGTGATCGCCGCAGTTCGTGCCGGCTCGGTAATTCAGGCAGGTGCGCTGTTCCTGGTCGGGTGCGGCAGTGTGCCAGAGCCCGCGCGCACGGTCCGAATCAGCAGCTGAGTCGTCCACTCGGTCCCTTCCGGATGCGCGACGGTCGAATCCTCGTCGGAGACCAGAGTGTTCATCACCTTCGAGTCTTTGGGCCGGACGGGCGTTGGTTGCAAACGATAGGCAGGCAGGGTGGGGGGCCGGGGGAGTTCAACTTTCTCCGGCGTCTCGTGCTGGGGCCTGGCGACTCGATCTTCGTCGAATCGGGTTACCGGGCCATCAGCGTGCTCGACCGGAATGGCGCCTTTGTCCGAACCATTCTCGTGACCGCTGGAAGTGAAGGCCCGACTTCGCCGTCGCTCCAGGCTGTCTTTCCCGACGGGGGAATGCTCATGGCCGCGGCAACCGATGCGGCGCTGCCACGGGAGTCCGGCGTGTTCCGTGTCGCGGAGACGTTTTGGCGTTACACGCCGGAAGGTGCGCCGGTTGGTACTGCGCTGGCTCAGAGCCCCGGCGGGGCGAGGCTCGTCAACATATCCAAGGATGGTCTCGAGCTATTCGGGTTCCCGTTTGCGGCGCGGAGCTTGAGCGTGGTCACAGGTTCGGCCCTCGTGGTCGGCGCCACAGACCTCTTCGGATTCGAGCAGGTCGATCTGGCGTCCGGAGTGCGCCGCCTGGTTCGCATCGACGCGCCGCTGGTGCCGCTCACGTCCGACCTCATCGAGGCGGCCACAACCCGGATGCTTACGATTTACCGCAGACTCGATGCGCGGGCCTTAGCGGCGCTCCAGGCGCGCCTGGTCGACGCGGCGCGGCAGCACTCCTCGAACTTGCCTCCGATCGAGCGGATCGTGGCGGCGCCATCGGGAGACATCTGGCTGGCAGAAACGCAGCCGGACCTGGCGGCGCCGATCCGTTATCTGGTGCTCGATTCGACGGGGGCATGGCGCGGAACGGTGATCGGACCGCCCCGCTTTCAGCTGACTTCGATTGGAGATGACTCGGTACTCGGCCTTTGGCTCGATCCCGACGACGTGGCTCACGTGCGCGAGTACCGGTTGATTCCGGGAGCCTGATCGGCGGCTCCGGCTATATTCACGGAGTGTCTCTCGAGGCCTTTCACCCCGCCGTTGCCCGCTGGTTTCGAGACCAGTTGGGTACCCCGACCACGGTTCAACGGCGTGGCTGGGAATCGATCCGTTCAGGCCGCGATACGCTGATCGCTGCACCCACCGGCTCCGGCAAAACGCTGGCGGCGTTTCTGATTGCCCTCGACGAGCTGGTCCGCGAGTCACTCGATACCGGTCTGCCGGACGAGGTGCGCGTCATCTACGTCTCGCCGCTCAAGGCGCTCGGCGCGGACATTCATAAGAACCTGGCCGAGCCGCGGCGGGAGATCCGCCGGCTGGCCGAAGCAGCGGGCCTCGGTATCCCTGAAGTCACCGCTGCGGTACGTTCGGGTGACACTACCGCGGCCGAGCGGGCTGCGATGCTTCGTAAGCCCCCGCACCTGCTCGTTACCACGCCAGAATCCCTCTACCTGCTGCTGACCGCGGAGCAGGGTCGCAAGATCCTCCGGACGGCGCGCACCGTCATCGTCGACGAAATCCATGCTCTGATCGAAAGCCGCCGCGGTGCGCACCTGGCATTGTCGCTGGAACGTCTCGATCAGGTGGCCGGTCGGCGGCTGCAGCGGGTCGGATTGTCGGCCACGCAGCGGCCGATCGAGACGGTGGCTGCCTGGCTTTCAGGCGACGGACGGACGGCGGAGGTGATCGACGAAGGCCATCGCCGCGAAGTCGATCTGACCCTCGAGGTGCCCGGTTCGCCGCTCGAGGCGGTGATGTCGCACGAGGTCTGGAGCGAACTCTACGATCGGCTGGCCGATCTGGTGCGCGAACATCGGACCACGCTGGTCTTCACCAACACGCGGCGCCTCGCGGAGCGGGTCTCCCGGCATCTCGCCGAGCGCCTGGGCGAGACGGCGGTGGCGGCCCATCACGGCAGTCTGTCGAAGGAGCTGCGTCTCGACGCCGAAGAGCGCCTCAAGAGCGGCGCCCTCCGCGTTCTCGTTGCCACCGCTTCGCTCGAACTCGGCATCGACATCGGTCATGTCGACCTGGTCTGTCAGCTGGGAACGCCTCGGCGCATCTCGACGCTGCTGCAGCGGGTCGGGCGATCGGGACATTCCGTCGGTGGCTTGCCCAAGGGCCGCGTCTTTCCGCTCTCGCGCGACGAGCTGGTCGAGTGTACCGCGCTGCTGCTCGCCACGCAGCGCGGGGAACTGGATCGGATCGTCCAGGTCGATCGGCCGCTCGACGTGCTGGCGCAGCAGATCGTGGCGGAGACGGCCGCGGAACCGTGGGATGCCGACGGGCTCTACCAGGTCTTCCAGCGCGCTTATCCCTATCGTGGCCTCGACCGGGCCAGCTTCGACGATGTGGTGCGGATGCTCGCGAACGGTTTCGTGACGCGTCGAGGCAGGCGTGGGGCGCTGGTCCACTTCGATCCGGTCAACGGCCGGATTCGCGGCCGTCGTGGCGCCCGGCTTGCGGCCATCACCTCGGGTGGGGCGATTCCCGATACCGCGGACTATCGGGTCGTGGCCGAGCCGGAGGGTGTCTTCGTCGGCACGGTCAACGAAGATTTTGCAGTCGAGAGCAGCGGCGGCGACGTCTTCCAGTTGGGCAACGCCTCCTGGCGCATCCTTCGTCTGGAGCGCGGCACGGTGCGAGTCGAGGACGCCCACGGCCAGCCGCCCAACATTCCGTTCTGGCTCGGTGAGGCGCCGGCCCGGAGTGTCGAGCTGTCCCGCGAGGTTGCGGAGTTGCGGGGGCGGATTGCCGAGATCCTGCCCGATCAGGCGGCGGCCCTGGCATGGCTGGTATCGGAAGGCGTAGTGCCGGCTGCGGCGGCGCAGGTGGTCGAGTACCTCGCCGAGTCGTATCGCTTGCTGGGCGCGCTGCCGACGCAGGATGTCGTGGTGGCCGAGCGGTTCTTCGACGATGCCGGCGGGATGCAGCTGATCCTGCATGCGCCCTTCGGCAGCCGGGTCAACAAGGCGTGGGGCTTGGCGCTCCGGAAGAAGTTCTGCCGCCAGTTCAATTTCGAGCTGCAGGCCGCGGCCACCGACGATGCGGTGCTGCTCTCGCTCGGTCCGCAGCACTCGTTCCCGCTCGAGTCCGTCTTCCGGATGGTGTCGTCGGCCTCGGCGCGTGATACCCTGGTCCAGGCGATGCTCGATGCCCCGGTCTTTGCGACCCGGTGGCGCTGGAACGCCAGCATCTCGCTCGCGGTGAGCCGCTTCCGGGCAGGTCGGAAGGTGCCGCCGCAGATCCAGCGGATGGAATCGGATGACCTGCTGGCCGCAGCATTCCCCGATGCGGCGGCCTGTCTCGAGAACATCCCCGGCGATCGCGAAGTGCCCGATCACCCGCTGGTGACTCAGGTGGTCGAGGACTGTCTCCACGAAGCGATGGATTTCGACCGCTTCGTGGCCCTGGTTAAGCGGATCGAAGCTGGCGATGTCCGGCTCGTCGCACGGGACCTGCCCGAGCCGTCGCCGCTTGCCGCGGAAATCCTCAATGCCAAGCCGTATGCCTTTCTGGACGACGCGCCGCTCGAGGAGCGGCGGACCCAGGCGGTCTACTCGCGCCGTGCTTCCGAACCGACTTCCGCCGCGGATCTGGGGGCGCTGGATCCCGCCGCGATCGAACGGGTTCGCGACGAGGTCTGGCCCGAAGTCGCCGACGCGGACGAGCTGCTCGATGCGCTGACGGTCTCGGGCTTTCTCACCGAGCGCGAGGGCAAGGCGGGCAGGGACGGCATCTCATGGGAACCGTTCTTTGCCGAGCTGGTTCGCGACGGTCGCGCCGGAGGGCGGGCGGGACTCTGGATCGCGGGCGAGTGGCTGCAGCGGGAGTTCTCGCTCGACGATGACGCCACGGTCCAGGAACTGGTCCGTGGCCGTCTCGAGGTGTCGGGCCCGGTCACTGCCGGCGACGTCGCCGGGTTGCTGGGCGTAAGCGAGGCAACCGTCGATACGGCGCTGGCGGCGCTCGAAGCGTCCGGCGTGGTGCTGCGCGGCTACTTCACGCCCGATCGTGGCGTCCTGGAGTGGTGTAACCGCCGCCTGCTGGCCCGGATTCACCGCTACACGCTGACCAAACTGCGGGCCGAGATCGAGCCGGTCACCACCGCCGACCTGGTCCGGTTCCTGATGGTGTGGCAACGGCTGGAACCGAACGAACGGGCGCAGGGTCTGGAAGGCCTGGCGACCGTGATCGACCAGTTGCAGGGCTACGAAGCGGCCGCCGCTGCGTGGGAAACCGATCTCCTCGCCGCCCGCTGCGTCGAGTACGACCCCGCGCAACTCGACATGCTGTGTCTGACCGGACGGGTGGGCTGGGGACGCCTCTCGCCGCCGGCCGGTGCCGATGGCGCCGCGCCGAGCCGGCCGGTGCGGAGCACACCGATCAGCCTGTTTCCCCGTGAGCAGGCCGAGCTGTGGCTGACGCGGCCATTGGCAGAGCGGCCGGCGCTGCTGGGCTACGCAGGTGGCGTACTCGCCGCGCTCGAAGCCAGGGGCGCCTCCTTTCTTCCCGAACTCGCCTCAGCCTCGGGACTGCTGCCGACCCAGGTCGAACTCGGCCTGGCCGAGCTGGTGGCGGCTGGAATGGTCTCGTCGGACAGTTATGCCGGGCTTCGGTCGCTGTTGATCACCTCGGCCAAGCGCCCGCCGATTGCCCGGGCGTCGAGCGCGGGGCGCTGGTCACGGCTCACGACGGCTGTGCTGCCGGACGGGGTGGATCGCCACGTGCTGATCGAGCGGTACTGTCGCGCGCTCCTGGCCCGGTATGGCGTGGTCTTTCATCGTCTGCTCGATCACGAGACGATTCCGGTCACCTGGCGGGAGCTGGTGCAGGTCTTCCGGCGGCTCGAAGCGCGCGGCGAGATTCGGGGCGGACGGTTCGTGTCGGGACCGACTGGTGAGCAGTTCGCGCTGCCCGATGCAGTGGCGCGGTTGCGTGCGGTTCGTCGTTTGCCGCACAGCGGGGAGCCGATCGTGATCTCAGCGGCCGATCCGCTCAACTTGGTTGGCGTCCTGGTGCAGGGTCGCCGAGTGGCGGCGATTGCCAGCAACCGGATTGCCTTCGTCGATGGTGTCCCGGTGGCGGCGCTCGAGGCGGGCGAGATCCGCTGGCTCGCGGAGGTCGCCGATGAGGAGCGTTCATCGATCGAGCATGCCCTGCAGCGCCGCCGGCTGGGACCGGCTCTCCGTGCGGCTCTGGGAAACAGCGGGAAGCGCCGCGCGCCCGTCCGGGCGGCATCACGGCGGTCCCGCCGCGCCGCGTCATAGTCGGTCAACTCTCGTCCGTGAAACCACTGTTCTGCGGCGCGACGCACCGCGTGGTCGAGATCATCCGCCGGTAGCATCCGTCGGGCTACCGGGTGTGAATCCAGTCCCAGTGCTCGGTGGCGCGACGCACCGTGTGGTCGATATCATCCTCCAGTAGCATCTGTCGGCTACCGGGTCGTTTGTCGTTCGTGAATCCAGTCCCAGTGCGCTGCGGCGCGACGTACCGCGCGGTCGACATCATCGGCCAGGAGCATCCGTCGGGCCACCAGGTCGTTTGCGGCGCGGCGGACCGTTGCAAGGTACGCATCGCGGGTCGGATAGAGCGTCGCAATGGCGGGGCGTGGGTCGCGTGCAGCGTCGCGCGTCTGCTGATTGGTGGGCAAGGAGAGGTAGCTGCCCAGGATCCGAGTCAGTTCGGTGGTGTCGCCCGGTTGCCCGCGCCGCAGATTCCAGGAGAAGTAGCTCGCCAGCGGTGCCTCCAGCTCGACCGAACGCATCCCGCCCAGCTCATTGCCGAGCGAGTCCACCTGCGGCACCAGCACCGGAAAGGGCCGCGACAGTGTGGGCGGCTCCTGGTCGACGATACCCTGGCTCCAGCGTGGACCGAAGTCGAGCCGGTCGGGTTGATGGACTACCGTCGGACGGCCCAGGTCGGGAATCGCCGGGATGGCCACCCGGTCGATGTTGACCAGGTCACCGCGGGCGATAGTCGGATAGGCGCTCGGCAGCGGCTCCTTGCCGTCACGCACCCAGTCGATCAATCCCACCAGTAACGCGCGCAGCGGCAGGCGATAGTCGAGCGGTTGATTGCGGTAGACGCGCGATCCGGGATGCCGCGCGGTTTCCGGCGGCGGGAACGGCCCGGGCACATGTTGCGCCGAAGTCAGCAGATAGATCCGCTCGTTGGCAGGCGGTGCGAGGTCGCGGGCGGCATCCGCCGTGGTGTGGATCAGCGACGCGGCCCGACCCCAGTACTCGTAGCCCGAATTGGTCTGGAAGACATAGGGCAGGTGACTGCGGTCGAACATGTGGGAGTTGATGCCGTCCGAAAGCCCCGACTCGGGGTCACTGGTCGGCTCACTCGCGAAGGGAAAGAGATCGGTGGGAAAGAAGAACGCGTCGTAGCGATGCCCGTCGCGCGAAGGCTGCGCAAAGCGGTGATTGAAGCTGCCCCGCCCGCCGCCGGCCACGTGGATCAGCATCCCGTCGAAGACCTTGCGGCCCCGTTCGTCGGTATTGAACCCCTGGTAGATGAAGTGGCGCAGCAAGCGACCGGTCTGCGAAATCCCGAACGCCACGGCATGCCGCGCCGGGAAGGGACTCGACGGATCGTACTTGGCGTTGCTCATGGCATCGCGGATGGCGGCAAGGCCGAGCCCGGCCACTCGCGGATCCTGGCTGCGGTAGACCAGCTCGTAGATCCGTCCCGCTTCGAATCCCTTGGTGCGGTAGATCGAGCGCGGGTCGTCGACCGGGGCACCGTTCACCTCGCGGGCAAAGCGCCATTCCGACCGCGGCACCACCTGCCTCAGTGCGTAGCGACCGTCCCTGACGGTCAGCACATGCTGATCCGAGGTCGGGTCGATCGCGGGGTAGGCGAGATGGTTCGCGTGCGCCAGCGAAAGGGAGTTGATGGTTCGCCCGATCACCCAGTCGGCGCGGAGCACGCCGGTGATCGGCGAGCCATCGGCGTTACGCGCAATCGGCACCTCGATGCCGAGTCGGTCGGGATCATCGGCGGGAACGTCGTACTGCCAGCCGACCCAGACCACGGTCAACCCCTGACGGAGCAGCAAGCCGTCACCCAGGTCGGTGGCCTCGGTCGGATGCGGCGCCATGGTGCCGAAGTCGAGCACCTGCAGCAGATACTTGAGCCCGCGATTGGAGACCTCGAACAACGCCACGCCGTTCGGCACCGGCGTCTTGGGGCGGAGCGCGGCGAAATCGGCCCAGGCTTCGACTCGCCCGTTCTGCGTCGGCGCTTTGTCCAGATCCACGATGCGCGCGTTGTAGCGATTGGCCGGGTCGAGCGCGAAGAGGATGCGTCCCTCGATCAGTTCATACGGTCCTGCGCTGCCGAACGATCGCCCGCCCGCCACATCGGCTCGGCGGGTGATTTCGATTTTGACGACCTCGGCGCGAGCCGAAGCGGTCAGCGAGATGAACAGCAGCAGGAAGGCGCGGAGCGCGAGCATTGAGACGCCGTTGTCGGAGAGTGAGACGAAAGTACGGGCGGTTCTGATCTGGCGCGAGCGCGGGCCGGCGTTCGGGCGACGAACTACGACCGCGTCTCCGCGAGCCGCGTGGCCCAGACGGCAAGGCCGGGAGCATTGAGCTGCCCGGCCACGGCCTCGAAATCCGGCAACGCGCCGGTCCAGCGCAGCTCATCGACGTCGCGGAACAACTCGGCGTCATCGCGAAGGGTGGCAAGCCGGCGGAAGAGCAGGGCGGTTTCGCGTTCGGCGGCCAGCGTCGCGGCCAGGCGGGTCGCACCGCGCACCGTCACCGTCCAGGTGGTCGGATCCGCCGGGATCGCTTCGATGTGCCGATAGTGGGCCAGCACGGTCGCGGCGCTCTTCTCGCCCCAGCCGGCCAGGCCAGGGTAGCCGTCGGCGGTGTCGCCCACCAGAGCGAGCCAGTCGGGAATCGAGGCCGGTGACACCCCGAACTTGGCGACGACACCCTCTTCATTGCGCACCTGGCGACGCATCCGGTCGAACTGCACGATCCGGTCGCCCACGACGGACTGGCTCAGATCCTTGTCCGGGGTGCAGATCATGACCCGCTCCACCCGCGGGTCGGCGGCAGCCAGCCGGGCCGCCGAGGCGAGTCCGTCGTCCGCTTCGAGTTCGACCATCGGCCAGACGACCACACCCATCGATTGGAGGGTGGTCTCGAGCGGGTGAAACTGAGAGAACAACGCGGGGTCGATTCCCTCTCCCGTTTTGTAGCCGGACCAGAGCTCGTTCCGGAACGACTCGATCACGTGATCGGTGGCGACCCCGATATGGGTGGCGCCGCTTTCCAGGAGGCGAAGCACCGAGCTGAGCACGCCGACCGTGGCGCCGATCTCGCGCCCCGACCGGTCCGAGGCCGGGGGGACGGCGTAAAAGTGCCGGAACAGCTCGAAGGTGCCGTCGATCAGATGCACGACCATGCCGGAAACGTATCGTCATCGGAGCGAAAACGCTTCCGCCGATCCGGGTTCGGCATTAGGCTATAGCCAATCCTGCTCCACATCTCGAGGTCATGATGCGTCGCGCTTCTCCCGTCGCCACACTGCTGGCGTTCTGTTTCGTCCTGATTGTGCCGGTTTCGGCGCAGCAGCGAGCCTCAACCCCCAACCTGGCCGGCTTCGACCAGTGGGTCACGTCCGTCCTGGTGGAGTGGAAAATCCCGGGCCTGGCGGTCGGTGCCGTTCAGGACGGCAAGGTCGTGTTCATCAAAGGCTACGGGTTGCGTGACGTCGAGGCCAAGCTGCCGGTGACGCCGCAGACCGTGATGGCCATCGGCTCCAACTCGAAGTCGTTCACCGCGGTGCTGATGGCGATGCTCGCGGATGAGAAGAAGCTCGACTGGGATACGCCGGTGCGCACCTACCTGCCGGACTTTCGCCTCTACGACGAGATCGCCACGCGGGAGCTGACCCCCAAAGACCTGGTGACCCATCGGTCGGGTCTGCCGCGGCATGACAATCTCTGGTATGGCCGTCCCTTCACGCGCGAAGAACTCTACCAGCGGCTCCGGTACATCGAGCCGACTGCGTCGATTCGATCGCGGTATCAGTATCAGAACCTGATGTTCCTGGCCGCCGGGTACTTGACCGAGAAGCTGACTGGCCGTACCTGGGAACAGCAGCTCCAGGAGCGGATCTTCGCGCCGCTCGGCATGACCCGAGCAAGTGCATCGGCCAACGATATGCCGCGCGCCGGCGATTTTGCCTATCCCTACCTGATGCGGAACGATTCGGTGGTCCGGGTACCCTTCCGGAACATCGACGCGGTCGGTCCCGCCGGCTCGATCAACGCGAGCGTCGAGGACATGCTCAAGTACATCCAGTTCCGGATCGATCAGGGGACCGCCGGGGGACAGCGACTGGTTTCCGAGGCGCAGGAACGGTTGATGCAGAGCCCGCACATGGTCTCGGGCGCCGGGTTCGAATATCCCGAGCTTGGTCTGGGCAACTACGGTCTTGGCGTTGGGGTGTCGACCTATCGTGGGCACAAGCTCCTGGTCCACGGTGGCGGTATCGATGGTTTCATCTCGTCGATGTCATGGCTGCCGGATCGAAAGGTCGGCATCATGGTGCTGACCAACTTCTCCGGTGACAATCCGGTGCCGGTGATGGTAATGCGCACCTTGTACGATCGATTGCTCGGTGCGCCGACGGTCGACTGGGCCGCTCGGGTTCGGACGGCACAGGCCGAAGACCGGGCCCGGCAGGCCAAGCGGGACGCCGACCGCAAGGCCGAGCGGAAGACGGGTACCTCGCCCAGTCATCCGATCAACGCATATGCCGGAAGCTTCGAGCACCCTGGTTACGGCACGCTGGTGGTAACTGTCGATGGCGGCAAACTCTCGGCCACGCTCGATCCGCATCGCGTGGCACTGGAGCACTTCCATTACGATGTCTGGGAGATCAACGATCCGGGCAACGTAGTACCGTTCGGCGGGCGGCTGCGATTCCTGACCAATGCCAAGGGTGAAATCGATCAGGTCGCCATTCCGCTCGAACCGAACGTGTCGGACATCATCTTCAAACGGAAGTAGCCGTCAGTCGGTTGTGAGGCGCCGCCATCGCTCGGTTCGGGATGGCGGCGCTTCTATTTGCTCCCGCACCACCTGTCCCGTCCCTTCCAAAGCCAGCAGGTGCGCCAGCAGCGACTGCGCCGCCGCAGGGTGGAGCGCGGGGTCGACGTCGGCGTAGATCTTCCGGACCAATCCTTCGAGGGTATCGGGTTCGCGGGCCAGGGCGTCGAGGGCCTGGCGGGTCCGCATGTTCCGGTGATCACGGAGCATCGTGATCCGGCCGTAAGGGTCGATGACGGCCTCGCCGTGCGCCGGGTAGAGCACCGCGAGGTCCGGCAGCGCGAGCATCCGTTCCAGCGATGCGAGATAGTCGGGCAGGTTGCCTTCGGGCGGCATGATGATGCTGCTCGACCAGCCCATCACGGTATCGCCGGGGAAGAGGGCCAGCTCGCTCGGTAAATGGAACGACAGGTGGTCCGCCGTGTGCCCGGGCGTATGCAGGACGTGGAGCGTGGCGCTGCCAAGTGGGATGGTGTCGCCATCTGCCAGCGTCCGGTCGACGCGAAACTCGGGGTGGGTTCCGAAAAACATGACCGGCGCGCCCAACCGCTCGGCAAGATGCGGAGCGAGCGGCCAGTGGTCGGGATGGCCATGACTCGGAATCACGGCGGCAACCCTGGCACTTCCCACGGCCTCGATGATACGATCGGCGTGGCCGTCGTCGCGGTCTTCGCCCGGGTCCAGGATGACCAGGTCCGTAGTGCCGACGAGGTGAGTATTGGTGCCGGGGCCGGTGAAGGGGCCGGGGTTCTGCTGGGTGATGCGACGGACAGAGGGTGAAAGGGCAACCACCTTGCCGTAGCGGATCGGTGGCGTCATGGCAGGAAGGCGCGGTCCCGTCCCTCGCGATCGAGCAGCGAGATGTCCGGTTCGCCCAGGTCGTAGTTGTCGTCGCCCGGCAGCACCAGACGGCCCTGGTACACCTTGGGAAGAATGGCCGGGAGCGGCAGCGGCTGCTGGCGGGCCCATTCGACCGCGGCCGCCGCCGACTCGTGCGCACCGATCGAGCGAAGATTGGCCACGGTGGGCAGGATGATCTGCCACTCCCGCTTTCGGGCCCGTTCGAGGGCCTCCGCCGGGGCCACCCAGGCCGACTCGGTCAGCTCCCAATCATCGTGTGCCGCCACCTGGTGGGCCGGCGCATGGGCGGCGAAGAAGCGGGTATCGAAGCGCCGAGGCTCGCCCATCGGCGTGATCCAGTGGGAGAGATAGGCCAAGCGGTCCAGGGCAAGGAAGAGATCTTCCTGTTCGATCAGCTGCGCAAAGGAAAGAGTGCCGGCGTTGAGGCGATCTCGCAGCGTCCGATAGTGCGCATCAGCGGCTGGTGCGCTGAAGTCGAGCATGGCACCGGCCCGATCATAGGCCAGCAGGACGCCCGCTTCTTCAAAGCATTCCCGAATGGCCGCCACGTGGAACGCCAGGCCCTGTCCGACCACACCGAGCCGACGATCGGCCGCTTCGGGGTCGAGTCCGACGCAACGGCGCGGCTCGATCGCATCCTCGGCGTCGACCCGGCCGCCCGGAAAGACATAGGCGCCGCCCACGAATGCGGAACTCATGTTGCGGCGCACCATGAACACTTCCATGCCGGCGGGTGCATCGCGGAGCAGGAGAATGGTTGCTGCGGGGCGGATCTCGATCGTCAACGTAGCTGCCTCCGATAACGTGGTGCCATACTGGGGAATGATACCCGATCATCGCAGCGTCGGAAATCGTTCGTGCGTGAGAACGGGGCAGGTTCCGCTCGGTGTGTGCGATGGAGGTATGGCGGTCGTCCGAGATTAAAGGGGCGCTCATCCGAGTTGCCGCCACACCCTGTTCGAGAAGGAGGGACGTTACGATGACTGATCGTTCTCCTGGCTTTTTTCAGTCGTTGGTCGCCCGCATCCGTCGCTGGTTCTCGGACCAACCGGAGGGTGGCGAACCCGGGCCGACTACGCCGTCGCAGATTACGGTGCAGCCGGCAGATACTCCGCTTGGTCGGCCGGGCCGGAACGAGGAAGACCGGCTCGATGAAGCGCTCCAGGAAACGATGCCCACCAGCGATCCGATTTCGGTGCGCATCGAGTAGGGCCCGGTGGTTTGGCGCCGGGACGGATCGGCTACAGTCGATCGAGCGACTGCAGCAATCGGCCGAAGAATCCGACCGACATGGCATAATCACCAAGCGATACCCGCTCGTTGACGCCATGGATCCGCTCCCGGTCGCCATCCCCCAGCGGGATCGGCAGGAAGCGGAATGTCTTGTCGCTGTGACGGGCCCAGTATTTGGCGTCCGTGCCGCCCATCACCAGGTAGGGAATCACCGGCGTGTCCTCGCCGGGAATCATCCGCCGGATCGTTTCACGCACCAGGCCATACGCGGCCGACTGCACGTCAGACACGGGTGACGGATCGACGCCCGGATCCACCGGTTCGATCACGATCTGCGAGTCGGCCACGATCTCAGTCACTCGCGCCGTCACCGATGCGGAGGTTTCGCCGGGTCGGATCCGGAAGTTGACCACTGCGGTGGCTTCGGGCGGGAGCACGTTGTCTTTGATGCCCGCCTCGAGCATGGTCGGTGCGGTGGTGGTGCGTTGCAGCGCCGCACTCAGCGGATTTGCCGCCAGGGCCTGGCTCACTAGCGGTGCGGTCAGCCACAAGTTGCTGAGCATGACGCGCTGTCCGAAGCTCATGTAGGGCGCCATGGCTTCCAGCATATGGCGCGTCGGCCCCTCGAGGCTCCGAGGAAACGGGCTGGTCTCCAGTCGAGTGATGGCCCGACCGAGGGCGCCGATGGCGGTACGGCTCGGCGGCATCGACGAATGTCCTCCCGCCGCTTTGGCCCGAAGCCGCAGGCTCAGGTACCCCTTCTCGGCCACACCGACGATGGCAATGCGCCGCTCGATACCGGGCATCAGATTCGCCGCCATGAAGCCGCCTTCGTCGAGCACCAGCGCCGGCGTGACGCCGCGGCTCACCAGCGTGTCCACCGCGACGCCTGCTCCGAATCGACCGCCGACTTCCTCGTCGTGACCGAACATCAGGTAGACGGTGCGGGGCGGGCGGTAGCCGGCCCGCAGCAGAGCTTCGACCGCTTCCAGGATCGACAGCACGGTGGTTTTGTCGTCGAGCGTGCCTCGTCCCCAGACGAAGCCGTCGGCAATGGCGCCGTCAAAGGGCGGGTGGACCCACTGGTCGAGGGTCGGCTCGGGGACGGGAACCACGTCCATGTGCCCCATCAGCACCACCGGAGCAAGCGACGGGTCGGCGCCCGGCCAGGTATAGATCAGGCTCAACCCGGCGACCAGTTCGCGACCGAGCTGCTGCGCAACCAGCGGAAAGGCGCTGCTCAGGTAATCGTGCAGGCCGAGAAAGGCGGTCGTGTCGATCGGCCCGCCGGAGCTCATCGAAACGGTGGGGAACCGGACGGCCCCGGCCAACCGCGTTGCCGCGCCGGCCGTGTCGAAGCTGATCGGGGCGGGGCCTGCCGCGTCGGCCAGCGGGGCCGCAGGCGGCATGCGCAGCGTGCGAACCATCAACACGCCGGCCAGGACCGTCAGGGCAAGCAGCAGAACGAGCACGAATCGTTTCATGGGTGTCTGGCTATCGAAGTGTGAGAGCGGCTGCGGCGGTGCCTAGCGGTTCGCCGGTGGTGAACAGGGCGAGCGACAGGTTGCCGCTCTCGAGTGCCTCGCGATTCACCCCCACCAGCGTGACGGTGCCCTTGCCTTGCAGGGCGCCCGGTCGAACCAGACGTTCGATGACCGGCCCCGGCTTCCCGCCGGTATTGCGTCGCAGTACCACCGCTTGCAACTGCTCGGCAGCGGTACCCTCCACGTTCACCTGATAATCGAGTTGACCGGTCGAAGGGTTGAAGCCGAATTCGGCAGCCGCCCGTCCGGAGGTCCCTGCTGCGCGAGTAGTGAACCGAACCGGTGCCGGCGCAGCTCCGCGCACCAGCGGAGGCGTGTTGGGGGGCGGCCGCCGCCGCGGCCCGACCCGCTCGAACGCCGCGGCAATCGCCACCAGTCGGACGTCATCGTAGGGCCGGCCCAGCATTTCATACGCCACCGGCAGGCCGTCCGCAGTAAACCCGGCCGGCGCGCTCAGGGCGGGAAGGCCCGAGTTGGCGCTCAGCTGGCAAGTGCCGCCCAGCTGCGGATCGCCCACCAGTACCGGGCGACGCTGCATGGTCGGATAGACCAGTGCATCGAGCTTGAGGCTGTCGAGCACGGCTACCAGGCGGTCGCGAAGCACTGCCCGTCCCGCGAGCGCCTGACGATACCTCTCGCTATCCGGCGAGGAAACCGTATCGATCCGACGGAAGCGGCCATCGAGCGCGTCGTGATAGAGCCCGCGATCGAGTATCTCGCTCATCGTCGCGACCGGTGCGCCGGGGACTCGGCTCAGGTACTCAGCCAGGTCGAACTTGGTCTCGAAGTTGAGCACTGCCGAGGCCCGCATTAGCGCGTCGAGTTCCGGAAGGGCAACTGGAATCACTTCGGCGCCGTGCTGCGCCATGGCGGCGGTGGCTGCCCGGACCGTGTCGCGGATATCCGCGTCGGCGCCTTCGATCAGGGAGGTCACGAGCCCCAGGCGGACGCCGCGAAGTGAGGCCGAGTCGACGGCCGCCAGAAAACGGAAGGGTGGCCGGCCGGCGAGCGACGCCGTGGTGGTGTCGGCCGGGTCGAAGCCGGCGCTGATTTCGAGCGCGATCGCCAGGTCCGCAGCGGTACGGGCCAGGGGGCCGGCAATGTCCTGCGTGTGCGACAGCGGCTGGACGCCGGTTCGGCTGACCAGGCCCTGGGTCGGCCGGAGTCCGAACAGGCTGTTGTAGGCAGCCGGGATCCGGATCGAGCCACAGGTGTCGCTGCCCCAGCCGATGGCGGCAAAGCTGGCGGCGATGGCCACGCCGGTACCGCCGCTCGACCCACCGGGACAGCGGCGGGGGTCGTAGGGATTCCGGGTCTGCCCGCCAAGCGATGAGATGGTGGTGATGCCCGCCGCCAGCTCGTGCATGTTGGTCTTGCCGAGTATGATGGCGCCAGCCTCGCGGAGCCGCCGGACCACGAAGGCGTCGTGCCGCGGGCGGAGCGTGGCCAGCGCCAGCGAGGATCCACTGGTCGGCTCGTCGGCGGTATCGAAATTGTCCTTGAGGAGAATGGGAATGCCGTGCAAGGGCCCCCGGATCCGGCCGGCGCGCCGTTCGGCGTCGAGTCGGGCGGCGTCGGCGCGCGCGGAGCTACTCTGGCGGATCACGCTGTTGAGACCGGGACCGCCGACATCGTACGCGGCGATGCGTGCCAGGTACGCATCGACCAGCGCCACCGAGGTCACGGTTCCGTCAGTAAGCGCGGCCTGCAGTTCGCGCGCCGAGCGTTCGGTCACGTCGAACGAGGCTTGGGCACCGAGGGCGGCTGGTGTGCAGATGAGCAGCAGGACCGATCCGAGCCGGCGACCGAGCGCGGCGAGGTGCATAGGAATTCTCCGACCGACGTGAAACGGGAACGGCGGGCCGTCCTGGGGCCCGCCGTTCGCGACCAACCTGATGCCGCGACGGTGCCGCGGTACCGTCGCCGTTACTTGCCCGCGGCGGGTTCCATCTTCCAGAACGCGATGCCGCTGGCCTGCTGTCCGACGTCGACGGTCCCGACCTTGGCCAGCGCCTGCAGGTCGTAGATGTCGACCTTACCCGGCTCGGCTCCCTTGCCCTCATTGCTGATGAAGGCGTAGCGGGAGTCGGTGCTGATCGCGACGCCGTGCGTCACGGTGGTCGAACTGGTGAAGGTGGCGACCTGCTTGCCGGTGGTGAGGTCGACCACCTCGATGCCTGAGCCCTGCTTGAGCGTGATAACGAGGAGCTTGCCGTCCGGCGTCGTGGCGAGGTTATAGGGCCCGCGGCCGGCCGGGAAGCGGCGGCTGACGCTCCACGCCGCGTGGTCGACTTCCAGGATCTCGTCCGACTTGTTGCAGGCTACGTAAATCTTCTTGCCATCGGCCGACGGCTGCGCCCAGGTCGGCGAGCAGCTCTGCGGCTCCATGGCGTGCCGCATGCCCTGATATCCGACGTCGGCGGGATCGACTTCGGTGCCGGGTCGCGCAGGGGCATGTCCGCTGTGCATGTGTGCCGCCATGGCGCCGCGGGCATCGACGGGCAGGGGACCTTCCTTGCCCTTGGCGACCGAGAACCGGCGCGAGACTTCGAACTTGCGGGTGTCGATTTCCACCAGCTGGTCGTCCATCATGCAGCCGGAGTAATGGAAGCGTCCGCTGGCATCGATCCGGCTGCCGTGCGGCATGGTGCAGGTGATGATCCGGGTCACCTCGGTGTGGGTCGGGGTGTATATCACCGAGAACGACGAGGGGACCATGTCGCCGTGCAGATTGAAATTCGCAGCAAGCGCATAGAGCCCGTCGGGCGAGATGTCGATCGAGGCGGGGAAATTCCCCAGCAGCGTGCCCGGCCCGACCAGGGTGTCGGGGCCAAGTTCATAGCGCCAGTACTTCCCGTCGGGGAAACCGTGGCCGGTCGTCATGTGGAGGTACTTGCCGTCCCGCGAGATGGCGAGTCCGTGCGGTCCCTCCATTTCGGCGGCCAGCTCGCCGATCGGGATGGACTTCTCGACGGTGGCGCCATCCGGGCCGAACCGGATTCGGTGGATCAAATCCGCCGATTCGGCACCCACGTAGGCCCAGTAATTAGCCTTGGGAGGCGCCGGCTTGGCGGCCTGGGCCTGGAGGTCCGGGACGGCCAGGCCGGATAACGTGGCCAGCAGCGTCAACGAAACTGTCGTCTTGCGCGTAGGGCTATAAGTCCGCATCGTTCCACCTTCCTTGCCAAACTAACGGCTGTCCGTCACCCGTCGTGGAGTCACTCGCATGAAGCTAATCCGTTTTGGCGCCATCCCAACAGCGCTGCTGCTCGTCCCCCTGATGGGGACTCCCCTCCAGGCACAGGATGCGGCCGTCGCGAAGCTGGTGGCAGAGCCAACCGCCCTGCGGATCCAAGCCGGCGATTCGACCCGGATCCGGATCCGGGCTTACGATGCCCAGGGCCGGGAAATTGCCGACCCGGAAGTTCGGGTCTTCGGCACCCGTCGCTCCGTTGCCTATAGCGATGGTATGGTCCACGCCCTGGCTGCGGGAACCCATACCCTCACAGCCGCCGCCCAGGGAACTGGCGGAAATCCGGTCATGCTGGAAATCCCGGTGACCGTCACCTGGCCCCAGATTACCAAGTTGGAGATCGTGGCCGATCCGGGCAAGCTCTACACCGGCGTGACCCTGGCGCATCGGGCCAAGGGGCTCCACGCCGATGGCAGCGAGCGCCCCGGCCTGGTGCCGAGCTGGAGCAGTTCCGATCCCTCCGTGGCGACGATCGATCGCTTCGGCAACGTTCGCGGCCTCAAGGCCGGTACGGTCACCATCAGTGCGCAGGATGCCGGCGCGTCGGCCACGCTGAGCCACACGGTCGTTGCGCATCCTGTGACGGCGCTCGAAATCTCGCTCCCCGATACGACCCTTCGGACCGGTGACGTGATCCACCTCAAGGCCGTGGCGCGCGGCGCCGGTGGTCGCGAGGTGACCGATGCACCGGTCACCTGGAGCTACAGCTACGTTCCCGCCGATACGGTGGCTCCGTCGGGTTTGCCCGGCGGATCGGGAATTGTGCAGTTCGGCCGGTTCGTCGGCAACCATCCGGGTCTCTACACCGTGATGGCGCGTTCGGGCTCGGCGTTTGCCGAGAGGACCGTGGAAGTGGTGGAGCGGAGCGCACGCCGCCCGATCCAGATCACCAGCCGCGGCAATATCAACCACGTCCATACCTCCGACCTCTGGCCCTGGGCCGGGAAAGACGGCAAGGACTACGCGCTGGTCGGTACCTGGGGTGGCGACGGCTATGCCTACGTCTTCGACATCACCGATCTCAACAATCTGGTCAAGACCGATTCGGTCAAGATTGACGCCCGCACCATCAACGACGTCACCGTGTCGCCCGACGGGCGCTATGGCGTGCTGGCGCGTGAAGGTGCTTCCAACCGGGTCAACGGCGTAGTCATCCTGGATCTGGCCAATCCGGCCCATCCCAAGATCGCTTCGACGTTCGAGCAGGAGCTCACCGGCGGCGTGCACAACATGTTTGCCACCGAGGACTACCTGTTCGCCATTTCCGGCGGCGCCAAGTACGTCATCATCGACGTGCGCGACATCTACAAGCCGAAGTATGTCAGCGAGTATCGTCACCCCAATGCCCGCATTCACGATCTCTGGGTCCGGGACGGCATCGCCTACTCGGCGCAGGGCGGGGCAGGCACGGTGGTGGTCGATGTCGGCAACGGCAAGTACGGCGGGTCGATCGAGAATCCCAAGCTGATCACCTCGTACGCGGTCAACAGCGGTCACGAGATCTTCCCGTACTTTCAGGAGTCGACCGGGCGGACCTACCTGTTCATCGGTGACGAAGAGATGAACCGGTCCAACCGGGTCTGGGCCGGCACCAACTATCGGAACGAAATGACCACGCCGGGCGGTGTGCCGCAGACGTCGGGTGGCTATGTCCACGTGGTCGATTTCACCGATCCGATGAAGCCGATGCCGGTGGGCCGCTATCACATCGAAGACTTCGGGGCGCACGACATCATCGTCAAGGATGACGTGCTGTACCAGGCGTACTACGAAGGTGGCGTGCGGGTGGTCGACGTGTCGGGTGAGCTGATGGGTAACCTGGTCGATCAGGGACGCGAGATCGCGGTCTTCAAGCCCTACGATCCGAAAGGCTTTACGCCGAATGCGTCGTTCGTGATGAATGCCATGCCGTGGAAGGGGCATGTGCTCTTCACGGACTTCAACACCGGTCTCTGGTCGGCTCGGGTCATGCCGAAGGAAACGCTGACACCCTGAGGGCGTTTGTGACGATGCCGCCCGCCGAACCGATCGCTGGTTCGACGGGCGGCATTTTCGTTTTCAGCTCCCCTTGGCTCACTTCCTGCGCAACTCGAGGTACGACGCCACCGACCGGCTCGGCCGATGAGGCGACTTTTACCGGCGCACTTTACAGCGGCGTCGGACCCCGGTTATTGTCTCGGTACGAGTTCTTCCACTTTCGGAGCTTGATGATGTCGCTGGTCCGCGCCAACCTGGTCTGTTGTTGTCCCCTCGGAAACGGGTGGGGCGGCGCGCGGCTATAGTACGATCAGTCGATTGCGCCCTTGGCGGCGCGCAGTCTAACGCTTCCGGCCCACCCCCTTCTCGCGGGTGGGCCGTTTTCGTTTTGCCCCCCCGCGTAGTGTCGAACGGGATGGGTCGTTACTTCGGGTGAGGTGATTGTCGCATGCAGGTCAGACTGAAGCTGGTTGCGTGGTTGACGCTGGTCGGCACCTCGAGTGCCGTGGCACAGGGGCCCGATCCGGTCCGCTGGTCGGTGGCAGTGATACCGACGCGCGGCGGCGAAGCGGATGTAGTTACGCTGGCGGTGACGGCCTCGATCGAACCGGGATGGAAGGTGTATTCGCTGACCCAGACGTCGGGCGGGCCGTTTCCGTTGAGGATTGCGTCCGGCGCCGAGTCGGTTTCGCTGGCGGGGGAAGTCACCGGTCCGGCGCCGAGTGTCCAGGAAACGTCGGCGTTCGGCATTCCGGTCGAAGTGTATGATGGGCAGCCGCGTTTCGTGGTGCCGGTTCGGGTCGGGCGGCCCGCGTCCGAAGCGGGGGCGACGCTGCGGGTTCGCTATCAGGCATGCACCGAGACCACCTGCCTGCCGCCGCGGACTGCCGTCGTCGTTGCGCAGCTGCCAGGGGGCCGCTGATGTTCAACTCCGAGAGAACCAGAAGCCCGGTTGGATTGGTGCGGGTTGCCGTGATCGGGTTGATCGTGGCGGGAGCGGCCAATCTCGAGGCGCAGGAACCGAGCGGGCGGTGGACCGGGACGATTCGCTATGACTCGCTGGCCATCGACTTTCCGCTCGAATGGGCGACGGAGTCCGGTCGCCGGGTGGTCCGGCTCTACAACGGCGAGGTGCCCGTGACCTCGACCGCGGTCCGCCGGCAGGGTGATTCGGTCGTAGTCGAGTTTGCGCACCTTGCGACACAGTTCGAGGGCGTACTCGACGGCAAGACCTTCCGGGGCCGGTACGGGAACGAGCGACGAGGCTTCCATCCGGTCGAGGCAACGCCGGCCGGGTCCGTGACGGCCCGATCAGATGCGCAGGCACCGGACATCGATGGTGAGTGGTACCTGCCGGCCGAAAGCGCCAAGGGGGAGCGTGCCTGGCGGTTCGTCGTCAGTCAGCAAGGGGCTGCCGTGTCGGCCACCATCCTTCGGGTCGACGGCGACGCCGGGGCCCTGACCGGCGGGTGGACCGGTAGCCGGTTCGAGCTCAGTCATTTTGCCGGGACCAGGCCCGCCCGACTCGAGGTCGAGCCGCGGCCCGATGGCACGCTCGGCCTCACCTTGCGCGCTCCGCGGGGAGCGCCGCGGCACTTCGAAGCGCTGCGGCCGGACGTGGCCCGCGGGCGGGGTTTACCCGAGCCGGCCGACGTCGCGACCCACACCCGGGTTCGCGATCCGGACGAGCCGTTCCGATTCTCGTTTCCCGATCTCGACGGGCGACCGGTCACGGAGCGGGATGCGCGGTTTGTCGGGAAGGTGATCGTGGTCAACGTCACCGGCAGCTGGTGCCCCAACTGCCACGATGAGGCGCCCTTTCTGGCGGACCTGTACCGGCGCTACCGCGATCGCGGGCTGGAGGTGGTGGCGCTGGACTTCGAAGAGGCGGAGCAACTCGAAGACTTGAGCCGGCTGCGGGCGTTCGTGGCAAAGTACGGGATCGAGTATCCGTACCTGGTGGCCGGGGAGCCGAGCGAGGTTACTGCCAAGCTGCCGCAGGCCGTCAACCTGAACACCTGGCCGGCGACCTTCTTCATCGATCGGGAGGGGCGGGTACACGCAGTGCGCAGCGGATTTGCCGCCAAAGCAAGCGGTCCGCACCACGATGCGCTGGTACGGGAGTACATCGCGATCGTCGAGGAGCTGCTCGACCGGTAAGACCGGGCGCCGTGGCCAAGTGGTAAGGCAAGGGTCTGCAAAACCCTGATCGCCGGTTCGATTCCGGTCGGCGCCTCTGTATGATCTGCCAAACGAGCGATGGGCCGGATGACCTGCACGGTCACCCGGCCCATCTGCTTACTCGTCCCACAAGATCACGGGAAGAGACCCAGCTCCTGGTAGCTCACCGCGATCTTGTCGATGGCAGATATGAACGCCGCCGTTCGGAGATCGGTTGGTCCCTTGGGCCTGAGCAGGATGTCACGAATCTGGTGATACGCCGCAGCCATGGAATCTTCCAGGCCGGAGTTCACCAGATCCTCTTCGCTGGCTCCGTGGGCAATACGATCGAGCTCGGCCGGGTCGATGCTGTGCCCGGTGGTCTGCTGGACCAGTTGCAGGATACCCCGGTTCGACTGCTCCTCGAACCTCCGCTGCATCCGGCCGAACCGGACATGCGAGAGATTCTTGAGCCACTCGAAGTACGAGACGGTGACGCCGCCGGCGTTGAGATAGAAATCGGGAATGATGTAGACCCCTCTGGCCTTGAGGATGCCATCCGCTTCGGCCGTGGTCGGTCCGTTGGCGGCTTCGCCGATGATCTTGGCCTTGATGCGCGGCGCGTTCTCCGCGGTAATCACATTTTCGAGCGCGGCGGGAACCAGGATGTCACAATCGAGTTCGAGCGCGGCCGCCGATTGGGGGAGATCCTGCGCACCGGGGAATCCGAGGATCGATTTGTTGGCGGTGCGGTGGGCCATCACCTTGTCGATATCAAGGCCCTTAGGGTTGCTGATGGCGCCCTCGTACTCCGCCAGCCCGACCAGGACCGCGCCCTGTTCCTGCAGCAGCTTGGCTGCATTGTAACCCACATTGCCGAGACCCTGAATCACGATGCGTTTTCCGGCCAGGCCAGGGCCC
This sequence comes from uncultured Gemmatimonas sp., assembly GCA_964619465.1. Lineage (GTDB taxonomy): Bacteria > Gemmatimonadota > Gemmatimonadetes > Gemmatimonadales > GWC2-71-9 > SHZU01. The sequence goes on along the minus strand of CAZUES010000013.1, from coordinate 74,000 downwards.
AAGCCGAGTTTCTTCATGTCATCGGCGATGTTGCAGGCCTCGCGCAGGCCGAACATCACGCCTCGACCGGTTGCTTCGGTTCGCCCGCGAATGCCGCCTTGCGAGACCGGCTTCGCCGTGACGCATGCCATGGCGTTGAGGTCGTTGCTCAGACTCCGGTAGGTGTCGGCAATCCAGGCCATCTCGCGTGAGCTGGTGCCGTAGTCCGGGGCGGGTACGTCGACGCCGGGTCCGATGAAGTTCTTGCGCCAGAGTTCGAAGGTGTAGCGCCGAGTGATCCGTTCGAGCTCGGCGTCGGAGTATTTGTGGCGGGCGATGCGGATGCCGCCCTTGGCGCCGCCGAACGGCACGTCCAGCAGGGCGCATTTGAACGTCATCAGCGAAGCAAGCGCCATCACCTCGTCCGCCGTCACCGCCATCGAATACCGGATACCGCCTTTGGTCGGCATCCGATGGTGGCTGTGCTCGGCTCGCCAGGCATGAATTACTTCGATGGTGCCGTCATCGCGCCGAAGCGGGAAGGTGACCTGATAGACGGCGTTGCACGCCTTGATGTGCGCGAGCAAGGTGGGGTCGTGCGGCGTTAGAGCCGCGGCCCGGTCGAACATGGTGTCGACCTGCGCGAGGAGACTGACTTCGGTCGTCATGACGGCTCCCGGAAATGAATGTGGGGTATGCTCAGTGCGGATGCTTGTGCCGCCGGTGGTGTTCGCGGAGCAGATCCTTGCCATAGTCGTTGCCGTTCGGGGTCCGTACCACGGCGTGAATGTGTTGGCGGGTCGGCCCGGTTCCGTGCAGCTCGCGGAGCGCAATAGGGCGCTGGTGGTCGAACTCGATCAGGATGACAGGACTGTGAATCCGATAGTAGAAGACGGCGTCCGGCTCCGTCTTGCCGATCCAGGCGAAATGGGTCTGGTCGAGATGCGCCTCCACCTCGGCCATGCGCACCTTGGCGTGACCTTCGCGCATGTTGCCGACGAAGAGACCGATCAGGTCCAGTAGCTGTCGCCGCTGGCTGGGCGAGAACGACCGGGCCGAGACGCCGGCGTAGTCCAGGACGACGTTGTCGCGGAACGCCTCCGTCAGGCTATTGAAGCCGGCCTTGGCGCTGTCGAGAATGGCGGCCTGGCGCTGGCCGGGCATCAGGGAGTTGACCAGGGCCAGAGCGTCCTGCTGCTCCTGCTGCAGGATGGAAACGCCCTGATATTTGCCGGAGGTCGCGGTGACGGGTTCGGATCCGACGAACATCGGGGTCATGACCACCTGATCGCCGAGCACGAAGTAGTTGATGATCAGATGATGCCCGTCGAGCTGCCAGCCCCACGGTTCGGTTTCCGAGGGCTCGCCCATGATGGTGATCCAGTAGAGCCACTCTCCGTACTCGTCGAAATGTCCGGTCAGCTCCGCCAGGGTGTGGTTGAGTCGCATGATGTCGCGGCTCAGCCGCAGGCCTTTGGCGCTCAGCGAAGCGCCCAGCATGGCAAAGGCGGCACTGCGCTGCGCTTCGCTCATCTCTTTGAAGCCGACGCCCTGCCGGACGTAGAAGTGCTGGTTCATCCACTTGCGCCACTCGGGGTCGTCATCCGAGAACAGCGTCTTGGCGTGCTGGATCGGGGTCAGCGACTTGAGGAAGGCGCTGGCGGCTTCCCGTACCGGTTCCGTGGAGACACCGGTCGAGCGGATCGGAAAGAGACCGGTCAGGGGAATGCCGTCGGTGGTGATGCCCTTGAACGGGTCGGCGAGACCACGGGCTTCCGCTTCGCGCGACTGGCGGGCGGCGCGGTCCGCAGCGCTTTCCTGCTGCGCGGCAAGTTTCGAGCTTTCGGCTGAGACGAACAGACTCACGGCAGCGACGGCCAGCAAGCGCATAGACCCGTTTTCCGAAGCAGATGTCTGAAATCTAGCCGATCACATGCGCAAGGCCAGCGGACACCCGGCTTCCAGGCGAAGGGGCCGTCCGGCGGGGCAGGGGCCGTCGGTCTGCCGGCGAATTACCGGCTCAAAGCCGCCACTGCAGGCCGACCGGAGGACTCAACGCCGTGCCAAGGAAAAGCGTAGTACTATTTATCTGTCCGATATCGTGTC
>CAZUES010000013.1:0-71815 GCA_964619465.1 uncultured Gemmatimonas sp. | reverse complement strand
CTCAACGCCGTGCCAAGGAAAAGCGTAGTACTATTTATCTGTCCGATATCGTGTCGCCACCCTACTCACGAGAGGTCGTCGGTCCATGTCCTTTACAAACCCCTCCCGCCGAGACGTCATCAAGTTTGGGCTGCTTAGCGGCGCCGGCCTGGTCGCCGGAACCCGTAACAGCTTGTGGGCCGAAGAGTTGGAGCGGCTCGCGCAGCTTCCGCTCATCACCAAGGCGATCCCCTCTTCGGGCATCAAGATCCCGGTCGTCGGGATCGGGACCAACCAGTACAATCTGTCGGCCGAGCAGCGCGACTCGTTGCGGGACACCATGAAGCGGTTCGTCGAGCTGGGCGGGTCGGTCTACGATACCGCCACGGGCTACGCGCGCGGCGAGTCCGAGTCGGTGCTGGGCGAACTTTCGAGCGAACTCAAGCTGCGGGACAAGATCTTCTTCGTGACCAAGATCGTCGCCCCGGAGAACAACATCGAGACGGGCCGGGCCGGGTTTGCCACGTCGCTCGAGCGGCTCAAGACCGACGTGCTGGATGGCCTGCTGGTCCACAATCTGGCCGGGACCGACGTCCTCATGCCGGCACTGCAGGAGTGGAAGCAGGCGGGGAAGATTCGTCACCTTGGTGTTTCGACGTCGAACGAGCGGCAGTACGATGCTTTGGCCGCGGAGATGACCAAGCACAAATTCGACATCATCCAGATCGACTACTCGCTCGGGAATCGTGGCGCGGCCGATCGTTTGCTGCCGCTGGCGCAGGACCGTGGGGCTGCCGTGATGATCAATCTGCCGTTCGGTGGCCGGCGCGGCGCCAGCGTCAATTTCCCGAAGCTGGCCAGTGTGCCGTTGCCGGGATGGGCTGCCGACTTCGACATCAAGACCTGGCCGCAGCTCTTCCTCAAGTACGTGGTGTCTCACCCGGCCGTGACCGTGGCCGTTCCGGGAACGCGCCGAGTCTCCTATGTCGAGGACAACTTGGGTGCGGCGCACGGACGCCTGCCCGATGCCGCGACGCGTAAGAAGATGGAAGAGGTGTTCGACGCGCTTCCGGCCTGAGGCGTCTCGAGTACCTTTCAACGGTCCCGTGCCCGATGGGTGCGGGACCGTATCATTTCGGCCAACTCATCCCAATTCCGACCCCGGGGTCATCGTGACAAGGATTTCCCGCTCTCTGCGATCGATGCCAATCGCTGCCGGACTGTTGCTCGCCGCGTCCGCGCCCGCTCTGGCGCAAGCGAAGCCTGATGTGATGTGGAAGAATCTCGAAGCGACCGTTCAGCGGGCCGCCGCGGAGTTCGACGGGGTGCTCTCGGTCACGATTCAGGATCTGACCGACGGTCGCACGGTGCGCATTCGCGGCGATGAGGTGATGCCGACGGCCAGCATGATCAAGATCGCGGTCCTGGTCGAGTTGTATCGGCAGCGCCGGATGGGCGAACTCTATACCCTGGATACGACCGACCTCGTGCCCGGCAGCGCCATCATGAGCCGCTATACCCATGGCGTGACGCGGCTGACACTCCGGGACGTGGCGACCGCGATGATCGGCGAGAGTGACAATGGGGCCACCAACATTCTGATCGACAAGCTGGGCATGGACAAGATCAACGCCATGCTGACCGGGCTCGGCCAGACCAAGACTCGGCTCGAACGGAAGATGATCGATCTGGATGCGGCGTTGGCCGGGAAGGAGAACATCGCGTCGTCCGACGAGACGGTTGCGCTGCTGGCTGCGGCGCATCAGGGCAAACTCTTTGCACCCGATCTGACGTCGGACTTCTTTCGGGTGCTGGCTACTCCCAAACGGAGTCGTCTTCTTTCACGCCTTCCGGCCGGGGCTCGCGGCGCAACCAAGACGGGAACGCTCGATGCCGTGGTAACCGAAGCAGGTGTGCTGTACGCCCCCGGGCGTCCATTTGCCATTGCCGTAATGACGACCTACGTGCAGGACGTGCCCGGCGCCGAACAGGTCATCGGTGAGATTGCGCTTGCGGCCTGGAATCACTTTGCGCGCTTGGGGAAGGGGTCGCAGTACGGGCGTGGGCTTCCGGTGCGCTGATTCCTGCGTCTAAGAGAACCGCCCGGTCGATCATCTCGGCCGGGCGGTTTCGTTTTTCGGGGCGGTTACCGCGTTCACGGTACGACGGTCACGGACCCCACCATGCCAAGTGCCGCGTGCGGATCGCAGACATAGATGTAGCGCTTGCCGGGGGCCATCGTGACCATCATGTCGAAGGTCTGCCCCGGGAGCTGGAGCATGTCGCTCGTCGGTGGCAGGTTGCCGGCGCCGGGGTTGCTGTCTGCGGTGAAATGCACATTGTGTACTCCCGAGACGAGTACGAAACGAAGCTGGTCGCCGGGCTTGGCTTCCACGTCCTTCGGTTCGTAGTAGCTGCCCGTTCCGTCGGTGATCATTTGGATCTCGATGGTGCGGCCGGTTGCCGCAATGGATGGCGTGGCCCGGGATTGTTCCGCGGGCGTACTGGCCTCTTTGGGGGAACCGCTGCACGCCGCAGCGAGCAGCACCAGGCTGAGCAGCAAGCGGGATGGCATATCGATAGCCTCAGAAGTCTTTCGAAGTGAAGGTGCGGGCTGCCGCGCCCAGGGGCAGGACAAGCCAGAGGAGAAGAACAGTGGCGAGCACTGCGCGCCCGGCGCCGGTACCGAGCGTGTGGTGAAGCACGGCGCCGGTGTAGCCGAAGAGCGCGGCGCCGTCCGTACCGAGCAGGAGGAGCACTCGAACCAGGTCGAGCGGGTTGAGCGCGAGCAAGACGAGCACCGGCGCCTCGATCGGCCGATCGGCGTACATCAGAGTCAAGAGCAGAATCAGGCCGTCCCACAGCACGGCGGCGACGAGCCAGATCAGGCAGGCGATACCGAGTGCCCGTACTCGATCATCGGCGCGGAGCGCAATCACGAATGCGAGTGCCGTGCTGATGGCGGTGAGCAGCAGCGTGCCGGCCGCCAGAGCGGCCAGGTGCGGCAGCTCGGCGGCGGTGATCCGACCGTGCCAGATAAACGGCAGCACTACGCCGAGGCTGAGAACCAGGCTGAGCGGCGCGACCGTACCCAGGAAGAGCCGGAGGAAGAGCCGGGTTCGGGTGACCGGCTGCGCCAGGAGCAACTCGGTGATCTCGCGCGCGTTGTGGACCTGGATGGTTCCGATCACCAACCCGGCAAGCGGGGTGGCGACGAGCACGATGTCCATCAGGGAGGCACGCGCGGCCGCGCCTTCGCCGAAACGCAGCAGGAGATCCCCGGCCAGCGCCAGGAACGCGCCGAGTCCGATCAGCCACCGGCTCCGGATGGTATCGCGGATCACGGCCGTCACGGGATGGGTAGAGGTCATCATGCGACGATCCTGACCCCTTCCGGGCGGAGCAGCGCCGCGACTGCCCGTTCCAGGGTCGGTTGGCGTGTCGAGCTTCGCAGTTCCGCAGCGCTGCCGTACCAGCGGACTCGGCCGCCATCGAGGAACATCACGTCGTCGGCCAGATCCTCGAGTTCGGGGAGGACATGAGATGTGATGATGATGGTCCGCCCCTGCGAGCGTTCGCGACTCAGGCGCTCCTTAAGTACGCAGCTGGCGAGCGGATCGAGCCCGGCGGTCGGCTCGTCGAGGATCAGGAGCTCGGCGCGGAACGCGAAGGCGAGCACGGCGTTGACCTTCTGGCGGGTACCGCCCGACAGCGTTTCGAACGGCCGGTCGAAGGCATCGCCCACGCCGAGTTCGTCGGCCAGGTCGAGATCGGGGACCGCGCCGCCTCGTAAGGTGCGCAGCATGGCGAGCAGATCGCGTCCGGTCAACTGGCCGGGGAAGCGGACGATCTGCGGCATATAGCCGATCGAGGCCCGGTAGGCGGGGTCGCCGCGGAGGCGAGTCCCGTCGACGTCGATGCTGCCCGCGTCCGCCTTGGCCAGGCCGAGGATCAGCTTGAGCAGGGTGGTCTTGCCGGCGCCGTTGGGGCCGGTCAGCACGGTCACCCGGCCGCGACGGAACTCGGCGTCCAGCTTGGTGAGCACGCCGCGCCGGCCGAACCGCTTCTCCAGACCGCGAATCGTGATCATGTCGCCGCCGCTCCTTTCACCGGTGGGGCCATCAGCGGGCTCCGATCGATGACTTCCTTCGGCGTCAGCACGGGCAGCGCCTGTTCCACCGCGTCGAGCATCCGGACGAAGAGCGACCGCTGCAGCATCAGTACCGGGTCGGCCCGGTTGACGAAGAGGGTGAACAGTCTGACCGGGTGGTGGCCGACATCGCCGATGCCGTCACGGTCGAGATCCCAACCGCGATAGCGGTCCCACCAGTTGCCGCTGAACTCGGTGCTCTGGACCCGGGCGTTGACGGCCACGTCGAAGGTGTTGTTGCGGAACAGGTTCTGTCGTACCACGCCGTCGGATGTGCTGGCCATCAGTCGCAGCGCCCAGCCGTTGCCGTCGAATTCATTGGCAACGACACGGACCCGATCGGCGCCGTCGGCCATCAGGCCGGTGGTGTTGTTGATGAACCGGTTGTCGTGCAGGTCGACGTCGGCGATCTCCTTGAGCAGCAGACCGTATGCGGTGGCGCCGCGATTATCGATGAACAGGTTGCGGGTCAGGGCTACCACTTTGGAGTACATCACCGCCACGCCGCTGCCGTTGGCTTCGAAGCGATTGCCGCTGTAGCTCGAGGAGTCGGCGTACATGAAGTGCAACCCGTAGCGCAGGTTGCGGACGCTCTGGTTGCCGCTTACGGTGGCATGGCGGGTGAACTCGAGGTAGATGCCGTCGCGATGCCCGGAAATCACGTTGTCCCGAACGAGCAGGTCTCGGGAACTCCACGAGTGGACGGCGTTTCCGGTCCGGCTTTCGGTACCGCGAAGCCCGGCCATGGTATTGCCGATAACGGCGCAGCCGGTCGTGCCGGCCAGGTAAACGGCAAAGAACGTCTCTTCGAAGGTGTTCTGTTCGATCCGGCACCGTTCGATACCTTGCGCCAGCAGGGCGGCGCGGTCCTCCTGAAACGAGATGCCGGTGTTGCGGAAGGTGAGGCCGCGAATCGTCACGTCATCGGCAGCGAGGATCAGCAGGCCGCGAGCGCCTTCGCCATCGAGGACGGCGCCCGGTTCGCCCACCAGCGTGAGCGGGCGGTCGACGGTGATGGTCGGTTCGCGGTAGACGCCCCGCCGCACCGTCACGACGGCGCCCGGCGTGGCGACCGCAATGGCGCCGGCCACGGTCCGGAACGCCTCGTCGGGACCGACGGAGACGGCTGCAAGCTGTGCAATGACGAGCAGGGCGCGCATCAGTGGGCGCCTCCAGATCGGCCTGTGCGTCGGTCGGCCACGGCGCGCTGGACATCGTCCCAGGCAAACGGTCCTTCGCCTTCGGGTGCGGCCGCGCCGCCACCCTTCGGCGCCATTGCGATCCATCCCTGGCCCATCGGGGATCGAGTTCCTCCCCGGTAGTAGCGGGCCTCGGCGGCGGGTACCAGCGTGCTTTGGGTCGCAAAATCCGTGACCCAGAGCCCCCGGGGAGACTGCTCCTGCTGCGCAACCCACGCTGCCAGGCATTCGATCGAATCGAATCGGGCGTCACGACCCTGCGCCGTGACGGCCAGGGCGGCAAACTCCGGTTCGCTGATCGTCATGCGGCAGAAATCACAGGCGTCCTGACCGAACCGGAGGACCGGAATCCCCGACGCACAGCCGGCGGCCCCTGCCGCCAGGAGAAGCAGGAACCGCCGTCGATCGCAGGTCATACCACTCTCTCCATGCGCGGCTGGCGAGAAAGCCGCCGCGCCGCGACGCCGAGCAGGAAGGCGGCGCCCAAAAGGCCGGCGCCTGCCGCCGGCCACGCCGTAGCCGTGAAGTTGAGCAGATGCTTCCGGCCGATCACCGGCGGCTGGTAGGTCATCCCCGGCACGACGATGATGGCATTTTCGGTGTCCAGGTTGTGGCCATAGTCGTGGCCCCAGCGCCAGAAGTCCCAGACACCAAGGACGGCGAGTACGACCAGGCTGCCGAGCCAGATGCTGAGCAGGCGCTTACGGGCCGCGGCGGCCGCTACCAGGGCGAACCCCGCCAGGCCGAGCAGGATCCCCGGCATCCAGCGGAGTTCAGGGATGGCGTCCGGTTCGATCGGCCGCATCCCGATGTAGTGGTTCAGGTTGTTGATGTTGTTCAGGTCATTCGGTTTGATGCCTGCCACGGTATGGGCGTGGATCCGCAGGCCCAGCCCCTCGGGATACTGTGGTGCGACCAGGCGCACTTCCCAGAGGGGAAAGGCCAGGGCAGCGCCGACGCAGAGCGCGGCAATCACCATGAGGAGCCGGGCCGAGCGAGGCATGGTCACTTTCCGGCCGACCCGTTGGACGATGCGGCAGCCTGACGTGCCTGCTGCGTAGCCGCCTTGGCCGATACGTTGGCCTTGAGCGGTACGCCGCTGCCGCGTGCCGAGACCCGGACATATCCGGACATTTCCTGGTGCAGCGCGCTGCAGAAGTCGGTGCAGTAGAACGGGAAGACTCCGGCTGACTTGGGAACCCACATCAGCGTGCGGGTTTCACCGGGCTGCATGATCAGTTCGGCATTCTGCATGCCCAGGACCGCAAAGCCGTGCAGAATGTCCCAGTCCTGCTCGACGTTGGTCACATGCCAGTAGACCGTATCGCCCACTTCGATGCCTTCGATCACGTCGGGCGCGAAATGACTGCGGATCGCCACCATCTTGATCCGGACGACGCGTCCCTTCCGCTCGATGCCGGTTTCCGACTCGGCGCGCACCACGTACGGATGCTTGTTGTCGGCGAGGGAGAAGAACTTGACCTGCTTGTCCTTGATCAGCGACGCCGGAAGAGCCTGGGCGTAGTGCGGCTCGCCCTGGGTTGGGAAGTCGAGCAGGAGCTGCATCTTCTCGCCGCTGATGTCGTAGAGCTGTGCTGCGTGTGTCAGCTCCGCACCGGTGGGGAGGTAGCGGTCCTTGGTGATCTTGTTCATTGCCACCATGTACTTGCCCCACGGCTTGCGAGAGTCGCCTCCGGGGATCATCAGGTGGCCGATCGAGTAGTAGGTCGGCACCCGGTCGACGATTTCCCAGGTGCCCAGCTTCCACTTGACCACCTCGGACGAGATGAACATCGAGGTATAGGCGTAGCCGTTGCCGTCGAACTCGGTGTGGAGCGGGCCCAGGCCAGGCTTGTCGACTTCCCCGGCCAGGACGGCGTCATACTGCAGCACTGGAATGCCATCGCGTTCGCCGTCGAACTTCCCGTCTTTGATCGCGGCCAGCATCTTGGTGGCCGAATGGACCGGGATCACACTGGCCAGTTTGCCGCCGCCGACGATGTATTCGCCGGTCGGATCGACGTCCACGCCGTGTGGAGACTTCGGGGTGGGGAGGAAGTAGACCAGACCTGGGCAGGCCGACGGCTCGAGCACGGTCACCGAGGTGCGCACCTCGCTTTTCGCGATGCGGGTGGTGTGGTCGATGTAGTTGTGGAAGTATCGGGCGGGGCGCTGGTTGGCCTTGCCGGCGGCAACGCACTGCTCGGCTTGCTTCCAGTTGACCGCAGCGATGTAGTCTTTGTCGTTCTTCGAGGCATTGAGTTCGAGCATGGTATAGGCCTGCTCGGAGTTGTAGCTGGTAAAGAAGAACCAGCCGTCGGACGGTCCGCGTCCGGCATGCCCCAGGTCATAGTTGTAGCCGGGCATCAGGATCTGGAACGCGATATCCATTTTGCCGGGCTGATTGGCGCGGATGAACGAAAGCGATCCCTTGAAGTTCTGCTGGTAGCTCTCGATCGGTACGTCGGTGTTGGGAACCGGAACCGAAAACCGGATGGCGGAGACGACGTACTCGGAGTTGGCGGTGGTGAACGGAGCAGCATGCCCACCTGCCGAGTTGGGGATTTCGATGATCTCGTCGGTCTCGAACGTGGTCAGGTCGATGCGCGCGATCCGCGGGGTGTTGTTCCCGTTGATGAAGAGCCAGCGTCCGTCGGGCACGCCGTCGGTCTGCGACAGTTCCGGATGGTGGGTGTCGTCCCAGGGAATCGTCCCGTAGCTCGTTTCGAGCAGCGGCTTGGTCTCCTCCGAGTACCCGTAGCCGTTCTCGGGAAACTGTGAGAAGACCGGAATGGTTTTGAGGAGGCGTCCGGAGGGCAGGCCATAGACGGTGACCTGTCCGCTGAAGCCGCCGGACATGAAAGCGTAGTACTCATCGTGCTCCCCGGGGGCAACGTAGGTCCGGCGTGCGGCATCGCCGCTGACCAGGTCGCCGGGAGCCGGTGCGCTGCACGCGGCGACACTCGCCGCGATCAAAGTCAGCAGCGGGGCGCGTGGACTCCATGGCTGGGTCATGCTTTCCTCGTCGAAGGGCCCTGGTGGGGCCGGTTCTCGTGCCGGTCCGCACTCGCGGCGGCACGGAGAAAAGATCGGGTAGGGTGGTGGGTATTGTGCGTGACGGTTGTCACAAGCGGCTGCCGAGAGGGGAGTAATTCAGCCGGGATCGGCCGCCGTCTCGATCGGAGGTGGCCGCTCTGCAGCAGGGCGGATCCGGTGCCGAAGAGCGAGCAGGCCGGCCAGGAGGCCCAGAGCCTGTGCGGTGCCACCCGCCACGATCACCCCGGCCAGCCAGGCGGGTCCGCCGGTTCGGTGGTACTCGGCCAGCGCGCGGGCAACCGTTCCCAGCGTAATTGCCCACCAGGCCGCTTCGCCGAACCACTCCCGCCGCGGGCGGCGGGCCCGCGGCGGCCTGGGGAAGAGCCAGAGCGCGGTGCCCAGAATGGTCTGGATCACCGCACCGACCAGGATCAGATGGGTATGCACGCTGATCTGGTACGGCGTGGGCCATCGCCCAAACAATTCACGGGCAATCAGGAGCCAGACACCTACCGCAATGCCGCTGGCCAGGAACAGGGCGGCGGTGATCAGGAAACGGCGTGAAAGCGCGGACACCGATCACCCCGGAGAGCGCGTTGGGGCTGCCCTCGCCAGTTGGCTGATGGGCAAGGCCGCCCGATCGAGCGTGCGCCACAGGTTCCAGGCCAGGATATACGCACCAACCGCTGATCCGATCCCGCCGGCGGCGAGGAACCAGGGTGCCGTCGGCACCCCGCGGGCTCGGAGGGCAAAGCCCGTGGCCAGGAGGGCCAGGCCGGCGTTTGCCACGTAGACGTGCAGGATGGCCAGTCGCGGTGCGTGGAGAGGTGTCGCCGCAAAGCGCGGGAAGACATGATAGGCTACGCCCGCAATCATCATGAAGACGAAGCCCAGGAGCAGCATGTGCAGGTGGACCGGCCGGTAGATCTGCCAGGCCGGATGAATCGCCATTGCCGCGCCCAGGGTAACGCCCAGGGCAAGCCAGATCAGGGCGCTTCGGAGGAAGCGAGTCACATACGGGTCCATCAGCACATCCGGCAGCAGGAAGCGGTGATGGTGACGACGAGTTCGAGCCCGTCGTCGCCCGCGCTGACGGCGTGACGTGCCTTCGGCTCCAACTGGACCACGATGCCGGGTTCGAGCCGGCGGGGTGTGGCGCCGTCGACCTGCAGCGTTCCGGTACCGCGTTCGGTTACGATCACGACCCGCTCCGAATTGTGATGCGGAGGGAGCGCCTGGTGAGGTTGAAAACGGAGCCGGAAGGAACGGCCCTCGGGGCCGGTTTCGAGGTCGAGGACTTCGGGGCGGTTTGCCGGCGTCTCGTCGGCAGTGTCCTGGGACAGGGGATCGACAGCACGGGTCATGGCTTCCTCCGAAAAAGGTTCGGCCGAACAATGCGCCTGCCAGAGGCCGGTACCGTGTGACGCTTGTCACATCGAAGGTCGGCTGGTTTGTTTCCGACCATGACTGCATTGGTCGAGGTCCTTCGTACCGTGCCGTTCCTCGCCGACGTCTCCGGTCCGGCGCTGGAACGGTTGGCGGCGCGCTGCGTGCCTCGCACCGTCGGGGCGGGCTTCACGCTCTTTCGAGCCGGTGAGCCTTGTGGCGGGGTTTACGTCGTGCTCGAGGGGCAGGTCCGGGTCTATCGGACCGCGCACGACGGGCGGGAGCAGACCCTCACGGTCGAAGGCCCCGGGCGTCCGGTCGCAGAACTCCCGTTGTTCGACGGGGGGCCCTATCCGGCGAGCGCGGTGACGGTGGTCGCCTCGCGCCTGGCGTTCCTGCCACGGGCCGAGTTCGAGTACGCCTTCCGGCACGACCCCGATGTGGCGAGCGCCGTGGTCGCTGCGCTCGGCCGTCGGCTTCGCCATCTGGTCCAGCTGGTCGAGACGATTGCGTTTCGGGATGTTGCGGCTCGTCTGGCGATGCATCTGGCCGACTACGCCAGCCGGGATGGCCGGTTGCAAGGCGCGGACGTGGTGCTCGACCTGCATCGAACCCAGGAAGAGCTGGCAACGGAAATCGGAACGGCGCGCGAGTCGGTCTCGCGGGCCATCAAACAGCTCAAGAAGGTGGGGCTGGTGCGCGGTTTGTCGGGCACGGTGTGGCGGCTCGCCCCGGTTGGCCAACTACGGGATTGGGCCCGTGGTGACGGGGCGTGAGACTTCCGTCACAGGGCGGGGATCTTCCGACGCGGTAGGTTTGCTGCATGACGAACGAACGCGGTGATCCGCTGCCCGAGTTCGATCCGGCCTGTATCGTCGACCTGGACGTGCGGGACGACATGGCCCGCGGGGTGCCGCCGCTGCCTCGGATCCTCCAGACGACCAAGGGCATGGCCCCCGAGCAGGTCCTGCATGTCCGGTCGCCGTTCCGTCCGGAGCGGCTGCTCGAGCGGCTGGCCCGTGACGGGTTCCGCTGGCACACGGAAGGATTCAGCGACGGAGACTGGTCGACCTGGTTCTGGCGGGACGCTGCAGCCTTACCCCGAATCGTGACGACCTCATCCGTTGCTCTCGAGGTCGGTGATGCGGTGATGGATTTGCGGCTCTTGCCTCCGCCGGAGCCGATGCTTCGGGTGCTGGAGCGGGTCGAGGTCGATCCGGGCCCATTTGACATCCTCGTCCCGTTCTTCCCCGAGCCGCTGGCGCGAATGTTGGAACCTTCCGGCCGGCGGGTCGTTCTGGTCGAACACCGGCCCGATGGAGTACAGGTGCGGATCGAGCCCGCGTCCTGACGGTCGGAGTCCCTCGCCCGAATTCCTGCTTGCCGCAAAGGGAACAGGAGGGCATCATTGAAGATGCCTTCCTCATCTGTCGAGATGACCGGTTCGCACCGCGACGCCGGTGCAGTATTGTCGGAGCCGGTGAAGGGGCATTCCCGCCTGGTGCGGATCACGCACGCGCTCAACACCGTCAGCTTCGTTGCCCTCGTCGTGAGCGGGGTCGCGATTCTGATTGCCCATCCGCGGCTGTACTGGGGCGAAGACGGCTATGTCGGGCTCCCGGCCCTCTTCGAGTTGCCGATTGCGACCAACCTCGAGCACACCGGGTGGGGGCGCAGTCTGCATTTCCTGGCGGCGTGGCTCTTCGTCATCAACGGTGTGATCTACCTCTTATCCGGGCTCCTTGGCCGCCATTTTCGGCGCCATCTGCTGCCGCGGCGGGATGAGTTGGCGCGGCCGAGTCTCATCACGGAAGTCCGCAACCATCTGACCCTGCGGATTCCTCGGGGCGGGGCGGGGCCTCGCTACTCGCTACTGCAGAAGGCGGCGTATCTCGTCGTCATCCTCGTGATCACGCCGGTGATGATCCTGTCGGGTCTCACGATGTCCCCGGCGGTAACGGCGGCGTACCCGGAACTGTTTACACTGTTCGGAGGGCGGCAATCGGCGCGGACGGTACACTTCATCTCGTCGCTCGGTCTGGTGCTGTTCCTGGCGGTGCATCTGCTGATGGTGATTCTTTCGGGGTTTCGGCGGCAGCTTCGGGCCATCACGGTCGGCAGCCGACAGGACGACGGGGAGGCGTAATGTCCCAACCTTTGACCAGGCGGCAGCTGCTTGCCGCGATGGCTGCAGTGGCTGGTGGCGTCGCGTTGGCGGGATGTCAGGGATTCCTGCCACCGACCTATGGCAGCTTGCTCGGCATCGGCGAGGCGCTCACCTTCGCTTCGCATCGCGTGCTGCTCCGGAAGCAGCCTTTCGCGCGTGAGTTCGATCGGTCGATGATCTCGAAGCACTTCCCGGCCATCAACACGGTCGATCCGGACGACGAAGAGTATCAGCGCCTGCGCGCCGGCGGCTTTGCCGAGTGGCGGCTTCCGGTGACGGGATTGGTCGGCAAGCCGCTGGAGCTTTCCCTGGAGGCGCTCAGGGCCATGCCGTCCCGGACCCAGGTCACGCAGCACAACTGTGAACAGGGCTGGTCGGCGATCGGCGAATGGACCGGTGTCTCGCTGCATCAGGTGCTCGAGGCCGCGGCCGTCCATCCCGAGGCGCGCTATGTGGTCTTCCACTGCGTCGACGGCTGGTGGGACAGCCTCGACATGTTCGACGCCCTCCACCCGCAGACGCTCCTGGCCTACGGGATGAACGGGGCCGACGTGCCGGTCAGGCACGGCGCGCCGATTCGGCTGCGCGTCGAACGGCAGCTGGGCTACAAGAGTCTCAAATTCGTCAAGTCGATTCAGGTCACCGATCGGATCGACCAAGTCGAGGATGGAACGGGCGCGATGGTCGTGAAGTACGGATACTCATGGTACGCAGGAATATGACGACACGACGAGGGTTTCTCGGTACGGCGGGGCTGGCCGGCGGTTTGCTGGGGAGCGGTGCCATGATGGCGGCGGCTTCCTGCGTAGATAGTCCGGGTACGGATGCAATCGGTGAACGTCTCCGCGCGTCGATTGCCGAGCTGCCGGTCGATGACGGCCACGCCCATCCCATCTCGGATGCCGACGCCGAGACGGCGCCGGACCTCTTTCTGGAACGCATCTCGCTGGCTGCGTTTCCCGCCCCATCGTACTTCCCGAGGGGTGTCTATCGGGAGTGGCAGGGCGGCGATGCGGCTGCCCGGGCCCGCTTGGATGCGCAGTACGGGATTGCCGGTACCATGCGCAATATCAACCGCCACTTCGAATCCAGCATCTTCACCAAGTTCATGGTGAAGGAGATGGCGGCGTTTCTGGGCTGCGCAGCGACACTTCCTGCCGTGATCGAAGCGCGCAACGCCCGAGGCCGCGACTACTTCGGCTACATCAATGCCTTGTTTCGCGATGTCCGGATCGAGAATGTGATGCTCGATACCGGCTTCACGGATTCGCTCGATCAGGCCGGGATTCAGCGCTTTGCCTCGGCCATTCAGCCGAGCCGGACCCGGCATATTGCGCGGGTCGAAACGCTGGCCGATGACCTGATGGATCAGGATATCGCCTATTCGGACCTGCGCGATCGGTTCCTTAACCGGGTTAAGGATGCGCTCGACGGTACCGGTAACTACGGGGCCCGCTCGTACGGGATGAAATCGTACCTGCTGCCGGATGTCGGCCTGATCACGCCGGGCTACGACGACGGCGCCGCGGCGCGATCGTGGGACGAGTACAAGCGGACGCGCCGGGACAGCAGCGGACCGCGAGAGGCGCGTGCGCGCCGAGGGCAGCTTCTGCGCGAGCGACTGCTGACGCTGGCGCTGGAAGCGTGCCTCGAGCGGGACATGCCGATGCAGTTCCACGCCGGGGACGGCGAGGCGCCCTACGTCATCCTGCGCAATCAGCATCCCTACTACCTGGAAGAGGTGGCTCGCTTCGACAAAGACGGCATGATGCGGATGCCCAAGATCATTCCGATCCATGCGGGCTACCCCCTGGTGGGCGAGGCGGTCTGGCTCAGCCACCTGTACACCAACGTCTATTTCGAAACCTCGATCATGACGCCCTTTGCGCATCAAGGGATCATGCACCGGTTCCTGGAAATCATGGAAGCCGTGCCGTTGTCGAAGATTCTGTTCGGCAGCGATGCGTACCATGTCCCCGAGTTATACTGGCTTGCGGCGCGCTGGGGCAAACGGTACCTGGCCCAAGCGCTCGCCGTGTATGTGCGCCAGGGTATTCTGGATGAAACGGAGGCCCTCGAGGCCGCACGGATGATTCTCTACCAGAACAATCGTCACGTCTACAATCTGGAAGCCTGAGCGCATTTCGCTGATGGCGTTCATCCGTTGTGTGGTTGCCGCCCTGCTGGTCGGGGCATCGGGGCTTGGAGCGCAGGACGAGACCTGTCGGCCGGTCCGAACCGCTCTCGTGCTGAGCGGCGGAGGCGTCAAAGGCATTGCCCATATCGGAGTGCTCGAAGCCTTCGACCGGATCGGGTTCCGTCCCGATCTGATCGTCGGAACCAGTATCGGGGCCATCGTCGGCGGCATGTACGCCAGCGGCTACTCGGCGGAGCAGATCGACTCGCTGACGCGGACCCTTCCTCTTGCCGATATCGTCCGACCGTTTCGGGTTACCGCGCCGGATGCGTGGGACGACCGCCTTCCGCTCATCTTCATGGTGCGAGGCAAGAATGGCTTCGAGTTTCAGACCGGCGTGGTCGATGAGAGCCGTCCCAACGCCCGACTGAGCGCGGCCCTGCTGCGCGGCAACCTGATTGCCCGGGGTGATTTCGACCGCCTGCCGATTCCGTTTCGTGCCGTTGCCACCGACCTCCGCACCGGTGGGACGGTCGTACTGCAGGATGGCGATCTGGCCCGCGCCGTCCGGGCCAGCAGCGCGGTCCCGCTCGTCTTTCCGCCCGTCGTGATCGACGGAGCCGTGCTGGTCGATGGAGGCCTTTCCGCCAACGTTCCGGTCGCGGCGGCGCGGAAAGCCGGCGCAGATCGCGTCATCGTGGTCGACGTGACGGCGCACCTGTCGGCCGAACTCGATCCCGAATCACCCTTCGGGCTGGCGGAGCAGTTGATCGGCTTCCTGTTCAACCAGCCGCGGGCGGCGCTCGGTCCGAACGACATCTATGTGCGCCCCGACGTGCAGAGCTATCGCACGCTGGATTTTTCCCCGGAGACGATCGCCGAGATTCTCGCGCACGGGCGGCGCGCGGCGGACACCACGCTGGGACGCGCACGGTGCCTGGCCCGATCGGAGCCGGAGCCGGCGTCGGCAGTGCCGTCGATTCTGAGCGGCTGGAGCGTGTCGAACGGTGTTCCCAATGACAGCGCGTTTCTCGGACGGATGCTGCCGTTGGACGCCCCTCGGCGGCTCGATGTCGATCGGCTCCGCAGCGGCCTGCTCGGTATTGCCGAGATCGAGTCGTTTCGCGGAGCATGGCTCAATCCGACCGGTCGCGGCGACAGTGTGCATCTCCGGCTCGAGCCGATGCCGGTGCCGCGCACCGTCGGGGGTGGAGGCATAGCCTATGATCACGAATGGGGCGGGAAGATCTGGCTCGGTCTCTTCGATCGCCGCCTCGGGGGGACTACGCTGGAGGGCAGTGCGCTGATGTCGCTTGGTAAGTACCAGCAGGAATTTTTCGGGTCTGTGGTCTGGCACACGCGGGGGGGCTGGTCTACGGTCGCACCGCATCTGACCGTCCGGGTTCGCTCGGATGACGTGCGCCGGTTTGCGGAGAACGGTGTCGAGTTGCCTCACTTGTCGACCAATGACGGCCGTCTCACGGCGGGCGTCGACGTTCGATTCGCACCCGGCTGGCGTGCGTCGGTCGGTGGAGACGTCGTGACGTGGGGTACGGAGCTGGCTCGTGGCGACGGGGCCCTTGGAGGATCGGCACGCCTTACCCGCACGGGACAGCAGGGTGTGCAGTTTACCAGCGAAGCCATGGTGATGGACGCCTTTCAGCGGGTGCGAGCCACGGTCTCCTGGCCGGTCGTCAGGCGCGGATGGCGGGTGGCCCCCGTCGGCCGGGTAGGGTGGGGATCGTCGGAGCTTCCGGTGCAGATGACCTTTCCCCTCGGCGGCAATGACGGCTTTCCCGGCATCCATCATGGCGAGCGACGGGGAACCCGAGAACTGATGGGAGCGCTCAACGTCGGCCTGGCCGTGATGCGTCCGCTCGAAGTGCGTCTGCAACTCGCCGCGGGGCGGGCCTGGCTGCCGGGACTCGAGTCCATGAACTGGTTGTACGGATCGCGGATCGGCCTCGGTGCTGAAACGCCGGCTGGCCCGATCGAGGTCGGCTATGGTTTCACGACGTCGCGCCGCGAAACGCTGTATCTCAGAATCGGGAGGTGGTTCTGATGGCCGGTCTGATCGGTATCCTGGCAGTCGTGGCACTGGCCATGTGGATAGCCAGCCGTTCCAAGCGGCGCGCCGATTCGCCGGTGATCGATCAGGAGGAACTCGAGGCCGCCGAGCGGGATCTTGCCGACGACGGAGCGCCCCGGGCCTTCGATGCACAGGACGATGACGACGACTGGGGGCCCGGCGCACCGTCGCGATGATGTTGCCTCCGCTCTGCCGCCCCGGTAAAATGGGTCCGGACCATCTGAACCGCACCACTTTGCCGAGAGATCTGATGCCTCGCACCCTGTTGCTCCTGGCCCTGATCGGGCTTCCGTCATCGATGCTTGCCGCGCAAGAGCGGAATCCGCCGCCGGCTGCCGCGCAAGCCCGTCCCGCCGTGCAGGACGGGGCCGTCACATTCCCGTTCGACTCGACGGTGCGCCGTGACGGGGTCGTGGCCATCAAAGGGCAGCGGGTACCGTACCGCGCCACGGTCGGCACCCAGCCGGTCTGGGACGAAAAGGGCGCCGTGGTGGCGGCCGTCTTTTTCACCTACTACGAACGCAGTGACGTTGCGGACCGATCGACTCGACCGCTGGTGATTTCCTTCAACGGCGGTCCGGGGTCGGCGTCGGTCTGGATGCACGTGGCGTACACCGGTCCCAAGCTGCTGCGAATCGACAGCGAGGGGCATCCGGTGCAACCCTACGGCGTGGTCGACAATCCGCACTCGATCCTGGATGTCGCCGACATCGTCTATGTCGATCCGGTCAACACCGGGTTTTCCCGGATCGTCGGCGAGGCCAAGCGCGATCAGTTCTTCGGCGTCAACGAGGACATTGCCTATCTGGCTCGCTGGATCGACGCCTTCGTCGGCCGGCAGGGCCGGTGGACCAGTCCCAAGTATCTGATCGGCGAAAGCTACGGAACCAATCGTGTCTCCGGCCTGGCGCAGCGCCTCCAGGGTTCCCACTGGATGTTCCTCAATGGTGTCGTGCTGGTCTCGCCCACGGTGCTGGGGGTCGATCGCGGCGGACCGGTCGGGGCCGCGCTCAAGCTGCCCTATTACGCGGCAACCGCCTGGTATCACAAGGCCCTCGGGGCGGATCTGCAGGGGCGCGACCTCGACCAGCTGCTGCCCGAGGTCGAACGCTTCACCGTCGATGAACTGATTCCCGGGATGGTGCTGGGCGGGTCGCTCGACGCGGCCAAGCGGGATGGGCTGATCAAACGGTTTGCCCGGTACAGCGGGTTGTCCGAAGTCGTCGTTCGCGAACACGCCCTGGCGGTGCCGACCTCGTTCTACTGGAAGGAACTGCTGCGCAGCGACGGGTTTACCGTCGGCCGGCTCGACTCGCGCTATCGCGGCTTCGACCGGGTCGATGCCGGCACGGCGCCCGATTTCGACCCGGCGCTGACGGCATGGAATCATGCCTTTGCCCCGGCGATCAACCACTACCTGCGCGATCTGCTCGGCTGGAAAACCGACCTGCAGTACTGGCTCTTCGGGCCGGTTCATCCCTGGAATCGAGTGGGAGATCAGACCGGTGCCAATCTCCAACAGGCGCTCGGCGCCAATCCGTACCTCCACGTTCTGGTGCAATCGGGCTACTACGACGGTGGGACGCCGTATTTCGATGCCAAGTACACCATGTGGCATATGGACCCGAGCGGGCGGTTCCAGGATCGGATGAGTTTCAAGGGGTACCGGTCCGGCCACATGATGTATCTCCGACAGGAGGATCTCGCCACGTCGAACGAGGACATTAGGCTCTTCATCGCGAAGACGCTCCCCAAGCCGGGACAGCCCGCGAAGCGCTGAGCGCCGAAGCAGGTATATTCGAAAGTTGGCGTTTGCGGGGGCTTTGATCCGCCCGCACGGTACCTCGAGGGAGAACGACGATGAGCGACGACGATCTGAAAACGGAACTGGAACGGCTGCGGGCCGAGAATGCGTCCCTCAAGGAGAGAGACAAGGCGAAGCGCTCGGTCTATCTCAAAGTCAGTGAGAAAGGCGGCCTTTCGCTGTACGGGCTCGGCCGCTTTCCGGTGACCCTCTACAAAGAGCAATGGAGTCGGTTGCTGGACATGGCCGACGAGATTCGCGCCTTTTTGCGGGACAACGACGCCGCCCTCAAGACCAAGGGCGACTGACCGCCGCCGCCCTCCCGGGGCAAGTTGCCCCGGGAGCCATCAGGTCAGACGCAGGGTTCGCGACGCGAGCACCTTGTCGATCCGTTTCTCGTCCATATCCACGATTTCGAAGGTCCAGTCCTCCCACTGCACCCGGTCGCCAGTCAGGCCGACCCGTCCGAGTAACAGCATCATCATCCCGCTGACCGTGTGGTAGCGCCCCGCGTCTTCCTCCGGCAGCTGTTTGATCTGCAGCCGGTCCTTGAGTTCGGGAATCGGGATCGTTCCATCGAGGAGCCAGGATCCGTCCTCCCGCTGGACGGCCCAGGCATCTCCGCCACCCGGGGCGGACAGGTCGCCGGTCACGGCCTCGAACAGATCCTGCAGCGTCACCAGACCCTTCACGCCGCCGTACTCGTCCAGCACGAAAGCGGCCGAGTTGTGGTTGGTCCGGAAGCCCTCCAGTAACTCGA
Organism: uncultured Gemmatimonas sp.; assembly: GCA_964619465.1. Classification (GTDB taxonomy): domain Bacteria; phylum Gemmatimonadota; class Gemmatimonadetes; order Gemmatimonadales; family GWC2-71-9; genus SHZU01. The sequence continues at coordinate 53,108 of CAZUES010000013.1, read as the reverse complement.
GCCCGGTCAGCGTCTCGGGAACGAACGCCGGGGTCTGCAGGTTGGTTCGCAGGTTCGGAGTCTCGCCTTTCAGGGTTTGCGCCAGGATCTGCTTGGCGGTCACCAGGCCGATCAGGTTGTCGAGATCTCCGTCGCACACCGGGAAACGGGAATGGACCGACTCGGCCACCCGAGCCAGGTTCTCGGCGACGGGGAGCCGGGTATCGAGGTAGACGATGTCCGCTCTCGGCACCATCAGGGAGCCGAGCTTCCGATCGTCGAGGCGGAAGAGGTTGCGGACCATCACATGCTCCTGCCGCTCGATCACGCCGGCTTCGGAGCCCTCGGCCAGAAAGGCGTGGAGTTCTTCCTCGGTAATCGAAGGGGTGGTGTTGTGTCGGACGCCGAGGAGTCGGAGCAGGGTATTGGTCGAGAAGGTGAGCAAGCGAACGAACGGCCTGGTCAGCCGGGCCAGCAACTGCATCGGCCGCGCCACCAGGCGGGCGACATATTCGGGGCTGATCTGACCCAGACGTTTCGGCACCAGCTCGCCGATGACGATCGAGACGTAGGTGATGACGAGGACGACGAGTCCGGTCGCCAGGATCGATGCGGCCCCCTCGGGCAGGCCGAGGGTCACCAGCCAGACGGCAAACGGCTCGGCAAAGACCGCTTCGCCCAGGATGCCGTTCAGGATGCCGATCGAGGTAATGCCGATCTGGACTGTCGACAGGAAGCGGGTCGGATCCTCGCCGAGCCGGAGGGCAACCGCGGCTGCAGCGTCGCCGTCACCGGCCAGCTTGGTCAGCCGGGCTTTTCGGGCGGTGACGAGGGCAATCTCCGACATCGCAAAGACGCCGTTGAGCAGGATCAGGGCTACGAGTAGGGCTATGTCCATCGAACGGTGGTCCCTCGAACTGGTGGGTGAGAGGAGTCCGTCTGCTCTCGAAGGTAACGTAGGTCGAGCCGGGTGGCCGAATCAACAGGATCGATCGTCACTGTCGCCCAGGCAAGCTGGACGTTACCTGATGTGTGCTTGTCTAACTCATTGTGGCGCAATGAATTGTGCTGGGCATGTCAAGGACTGTATAAGTGCCTTCGACGCGGGTTTTCGGGAGCGACCTCCTCTCCTGGCACCCGGTGATTGGTCCCCCGAGCGAGTGACCGTTAGGTTTGCATTCCGCGCGGTCGCCCTCGGTGCGAACGCAACCCAAGTTACCAACACGAAGATGTAGAGCGATATGGCAATCGAAGCAGGCGACTTGCTCGCCTTGATGCGGGCCCGACGCAGCCACAAGATGCCGTTTCTCAAGCCCGACCCGGTGGATCCGTCGCTGATCGAGCAGGTCCTCGAAGCCGCGCGATGGGCGCCCAGTCACGGCAAGACCGAGCCGTGGCACTTCACGGTTTACGCCGGCGAGGGCCGTCGCGCGTTGGGCGAGGCGTTTGCCGAGGCCTATCGGATCCAGGCGGAGGCGCGCGGCAATTTCGCGCAGGAGGCGTTTGAGACAGCCCGAGAGAAAGTCTGGAAGGTACCGGTCTGGATTGCGCTGACACTCAAGCCGGGGCTCAAGGCGGACGGGTCGTTCTCCATGCCGGAATGGGAAGAGCTGCTCGCCTTTGGTGGCGCGGTGCAGAACCTTCATCTGGCCGCGACGGTGCTGGGCCTGGCGGGGCAGTGGTCGACGGGGGCGCAGGCCGTCCTGCCGCACGTTGCCGAGTTCGTCGGGGTTCCCGCGCCGTCCAAGCCGCTCGGGTTTTTCCTGCTGGGCCATCCGAGCAGTGCAGCTCCGGACGTCGGTCGGCGGCCTCCGGACGAGAAGGTGACTTGGCGCAGTTAGACGCTGACTCGCGGTTGTCAGGGAAGGATCGTTGCGAATGGGACGGTTGGCTTTGAGACGGTGGTTGGTCGGGCTGGCGCTGGTGTCGATCTGCGCTTCCGGGATGGTGGCTCAACGCCCGACCAGGGTCGAGCAGGCCCGCGGGTTCGCGGCGCTGGATCGATACGTCACGGCGGCGCTCGCGGCCTGGGACGTTCCGGGCGCGGCGATCGCGATCGTACGGAACGATTCGATCGTGTATCTCAAGGGCTTCGGTGTTCGGGAAATCGGCAAGCCTGCGGCGGTCGATTCCGCCACGCTGTTTGCGATCGGCTCCAACACCAAGGCCTTTACGGCAACCGCCGCCGCGATGCTGGTGACCGACGGCAAAATGGCCTGGGACGCTCCGCTCAAGACCTACCTGCCGAATTTCGCGGTGGCCGATCCGTACGCCACCCGCCAGATCACGCTGCGGGACGCGCTGGCCCATCGGACCGGCCTGGCCCGCTACGAGACGGTCTGGTACGGGACCGGCGTGTCGCGGGGCGAGCTGGTGGCTCGCCTCCGTCATGCCGAAATGGAAGGCGGCCTTCGCAGCCGGTTCGGCTACAACAACCTTGCGTACCTTGCGGCTGGCGAGGCGGTTGGCGCCGCGGCGGGGAGCAGCTGGGATACCGTGATCGCCGATCGGATCCTTACACCCCTGGGTATGGTGTCGACCAGCCCGATCGGGGGGCCACTCGAGCGGCCTGGCAACGTCGCGGCGCCCCACCAGCGGATCGGCCCCGCGGTGCGCAAGGTGCCGGTGCGGAATATCGACAACGTGGCCCCGGCCGGTGCCATCGTGTCGAATGCGCTGGACATGGCGCAATGGCTCCGCTTTCAGCTGGCCAACGGCAGTTACCGCGGCACTCGGCTGGTCAGCGAGGAGGCGCTCCGAGAGACGCGCTCTGCGCAGGTGGTGATGGGGGGGCCGGTGCCGGGAGAACCGTATCAGCCGTTGATCGCCGATTACGGCCTCGGGTGGGTAATCTCGGAGTATGCCGGACAGTCGCTGGTCTGGCACAACGGCGGGATCGATGGTTTCATGGCCGAAGTCCGCTTACTGCCGGGTCAGAATGCCGGGTGGGTTCTGCTGACCAACAGCTACGGCAGCAATCTGATGCCGGCCATCTCGTACCGGATTGCGGACCTGTTGCTGGGGCGTCCGGTGCGGAACTGGAGCGCCGAGATGCTGGCTGCGCAAAATGCCAGACCGGTCAGGGCGCCGCAGGAGGCGACCGTGGTGAGCGGCGCGGTGCCGCTGCTCCCGCTCGAGCGGTATGCCGGCCGGTACACGCACCCGCTTTACGGCGAGGCCCTCGTGGAGCTTCGTGGCGACCGGCTCCATCTCACGTACGGCCCCAACTTCTCCGGGCCGCTCGATCATTTCCGGATTCATACCTTCCGGGTTTCGTGGGAGGGAGAAACCGCCGTGACCATGCCGACGGCGACCGTAACGTTCGGGGTGGATGCCTCGGCGGCGGCAACCGATGTGACCGTGAGCGGGCTTGCCACCTTCCGCCGAGCCAGACCGTAGGAAATTCGGACCGAAGCGGCCGTCCGTTGACCCTGGTCGGACGGTCGCTTAGAGTGCTTTGATGCTGGTTGTTCGCCGCTCACCAATCCCCGCTGTACCCCCTGTGTGTGTCCCCCGCGTCGTCGGGATGGGCCACCAGGGCTGTTGTTGTCGCCGCTAAGACGTTCCACGCGTCGTCGCAGTTTCGTCGTTCGCCATCCAACAATCGAGGCAGGTCCACATGTCGTTTCCTTCGGGGACGCTTCCCGTTGCCGTCTATCATGAGCATCAGGACTGGTTCAAGCCGCTCTTTGCGGAACTGGATCGGCGCGGAATTCCGTGGGTTGCGCTCGATGCCAGGGCGCACCAGTACGATCCAGCCGATCTGACGCGGCGTTATTCGCTGGTCGTCAATCGAAACAGCCCGTCCGCCTATCTCCGGGGACATGGCCAGGCCACGTTCCACACCCTCAACTGGCTCCGCCACGTCGAGCGAACCGGAACGCCGATCGTCAACGGATCCTCGGTGTACGCGCTCGAGATCTCGAAAGCGTATCAGCTCGAAGTGCTCTCGGAACTGGACCTGCCGGTGCCCAGGGCGCTGGTCATCAATCATGCCAGTCGCGCCGTCGATGCTGCGCGCGGGCTTCGCTATCCGGTGGTGGTCAAGGCCAATATCGGCGGCAGTGGCGCGGGGATCGTTCGGTTCGATACGGAAGCGCAGCTGGCGGAGGCCGCAGGGGCGGGGCAGATCGATCTCGGGGTCGACCAGACGGCTCTGGTCCAGGAACTGGCGCCGCTCTCGGGCGGACGGATTACTCGGGTCGAGGTACTGGACGGCAAGTTCCTCTATGCCATCAACGTCTACCCGACCGGCGACTCGTTCAATCTCTGCCCGGCCGATATCTGCCAGACCACCGAGGGGCGGACCCTGGATCGCACCTTCTGCGCAGCGGACGCGCCGAAAACAGGGATGCGGGTGGAGCGGGCCGATCCGCCGGCCGAAATCGTGGCGCAGGTCGAGCAGATTGCCCGGCATGTGCAGCTCGATATCGGCGGGATCGAGTACCTGATCGACGAGCGGGATGGCCGGCACTACTTCTACGACATCAATGCGCTGTCGAACTTCGTGGCCGACGCTCCCAACGTGATCGGCTTCGATCCGTTCGCGCGTTTCGTCGACTACATCGAAGTGCGGGCCGGTCTGGTCGCTCGCGCGGCGGGCGCCTGACGATGCGGTTCGGATACTGGCTTCCGGTCTTCGGCGGGTGGCTTCGCAATGTCCCGGACGAAGGAATGGAGGCCACCTGGGAATACGTCAGCCGGTTGGCGCGTCGAAGCGAAGAAATCGGATACGACCTCACCCTGATTGCCGAGTTGTTTCTTAATGACATTAAGGGTGTGCAGGCGCCGTCGCTGGATGCCTGGTCCACGGCGGCGGCGCTGGCCGCCGTGACACGGCGCCTCGAGCTGATGGTGGCGGTGCGCCCCACCTTTCATCAGCCTGCCATCCTTGCCAAGCAGGCGGCGGCAATCGATCGGATCTCGGGAGGGCGGCTGGCGCTCAATCTGGTTTCGTCCTGGTGGGCCGACGAAGCGCGGCGCTACGGGGTCCGCTTCGATCAGCACGACGACCGCTACGCGCGCACGGCCGAGTGGCTTGCCGTCGTCGATGGAGTATGGCGGGAACCGGAGTTCTCGTTCGAGGGCGCCTACTATCAGGTCGACCAGACGGTCCTCGAACCCAAGCCGGTGCGCCGCCCGCGGCCTCCGATCTATGCCGGAGGAGAATCGGCGGCGGCCAAGGGACTGATCAGCAGCCGGTGTGACGCGTACGTCATGCATGGTGATCCCGTCGAGGTCGTGGCAGCCCGGATTCGGGAGCTTTCGACGCTGCGGGAGGCGACCGGGCTGCGGCCGCTTTCCTTCGGGATGGCCGCCTTTGTCATCGTTCGAGATTCCGAGCGGGAGGCGCTCGCCGAACTGGAGCGTATCACCAACGTTGCGCCAGGGTCTCCGGGGTACGGCAACTACCGCGACTGGGTCGCCAACACGCAACTCGAACGCCAGGTATCACTCCAGGACTACTCGGTGTCCAATCGGGGGCTTCGGGCCGGGCTCGTCGGCACCGCGGAGCAAGTGGCGGATCGGATCGCGGCCTTCGAAGCCGCCGGGGTGGATCTACTCCTGTTACAATTCAGTCCACAGGCAGAAGAGATGGAACGGTTTGCCGACCAGGTGATCGGCCGGTTCACTCCGACCCCCGTCGGGGGTGTCTGATTTCTGGCCGGGCCGCCGTCATGGCGCGGCGGTCCGAGGCCGAGGACGACTGACGTCGCCCAACCGATCGCAGAAAATCGACTGATGACAAGTCTTTTCGAACCACTCGCGATTCGCGGCGTTACGCTGCCCAATCGCATCGTCGTTTCGCCCATGTGCCAGTACTCGAGCGAGAACGGATTCGCCAACGACTGGCACCTGGTGCATCTCGGTAGCCGTGCAGTCGGCGGCGCGGGGCTGGTGTTGACCGAGGCGGCGGCCGTGGTGCCCGAGGGGCGAATCAGTCCGGAAGATCTGGGCATCTGGGACGACGAGCACGTTCCGTTTCTGGCGCGGATCACCGCCTTCATCAAGGCGCAGGGCTCGGTTCCGGGTATTCAGCTGGCGCATGCGGGCCGGAAGGCCAGCACCTACCGCCCCTGGCATCCGGTGCAGGGCACGGTGCCGCTCGACCGTGGCGGCTGGCAGGTGGTTGGGCCGAGTGCGGTTCCTTTCAGCGAAACCTACCCGAAGCCGGAAGAACTCGACCTGGCCGGTCTTCGCACCGTGATCACGGCGTTCGGTGCCGCCGCGCACCGAGCCCGACAGGCCGGGTTCGAGGTGGTCGAGATCCACGCCGCGCACGGGTACCTGCTGCATGAGTTTCTGTCGCCCGCGAGCAACCGTCGGACCGACGACTATGGCGGGAGTTTCGACAACCGGATCCGCTTGCTGGGCGATGTAGTGACGGAAGTCCGGCGCCACTGGCCCGATCACCTGCCTCTGTTCGTGCGCATCTCGGCGACCGAGTGGGTCGAGGGCGGCTGGACGCTGGACGATTCGATTCGGCTGTCGCGCCTGCTGGTCGAACTGGGCGTCGATCTGATCGACTGCTCGTCCGGCGGTAACGTGAGCGGGGTCAGGATTCCGATCGGACCGGGCTACCAGACCGGCCTCTCGGAGCGGATCCGCCGCGAGGCCAACGTCCGGACCGGCGCGGTCGGCCTGCTGACGGCAGCTGCACAGGCCGACCACGTCATCCGTACCGGCCAGGCCGATCTGGTCCTGCTGGCGCGCCACCTGCTACGCGACCCCTATTGGCCGCTTCGTGCGGCAGCCGAACTCGGTCAGACAACGTCGTGGCCGGCGCAGTACCTGCGCGCGGCGCCGGCAGGTTCGCTGGAGCGACCACCCCGCTGACGCTTTTCTGATTATTTCACCACACAACGAAGCCGCAGGGGTCGGCCGCTGCCGTTCGGGTCAGTCGCCGCCGACCGGCCGCTTATGGTCGGTCCGATCAAACGGTACCGGAAGTGTGGGGACGCGAGTTACCGGCGGGGTGGCATCCGGCCAGGGCAATGTGATCGTGGCGATGAACACGGTGGGCTGAAGCTGACTGACGGCTGAGTTGGCGGGCATTTTTCTGGTTATCCGATTCGAGCAGGTTCGATTCACTCCTGCCCTATATAGAAAGAATCGAGCCACCGATTCTGTGTCACGTAACTCATTTATTTGCAATGGTTTGATTACCTGGGTCTCAGGTGATGTCCCAGGTGGCGGTGTCCTCGGAGTGGGTCACTGTCGCTAGATTGGGACGACGGGACGCCCTACCGGGAGTAGTGATGATGCAGCAGGCTGGATGCTGAAGTCGATCAAGCGGGAGTGGCAACTGCTGCGCGATACGCAGCCGGGCCGTCGTTTTCGCGAGCGGTATCGGCGAACCCGACGGGGCGGGCCGTCGTTTGCAGCGCGGGTGGCGCGCATGATCGGCGGGCTGGCAATTACGGCAGTCGGCGCCTTCCTGATCCCGGCGCCAGGCCCCGGTTGGCTCATCGTTGCCCTGGGGCTTGGCCTGATTGCCAGCGACATTCGGCCGCTCGCCACGTTCCTCGATCGATCCGAACTGCGCGTCCGGGACATCGGCGAGCGGCTGTCGGCCTGGTGGGCCGCCCGCTCGACGACGGTGCGGGTCGCGCTGGGTACCCTTGGTGCGCTGGCCGTGGCCGTCGGCGGCTACGGCCTGCTCAAACTGCTGGTGCTCAGGTAGCATCCGGTTTGAGAATGTGATGGACCCGGACATGCTCCAGGCCATCCTCATCTGTCCAGACCCCCACGATGCGATCCTGGTAGACCTGGATCAGCCGAAACTCGGCCGGTGTCGACAGCCGACCGAGCATGGTGCCGTCGGCGCCGAGCACGGCAAACTGCCGCCGCTTGATGCCGGGGCGGACCGCCTCTTCGACCCAGACTCCGCCGTCCGGCGCGGGGAAGAGCCCCAGGATCCACAACATTCTGGCCGGATAGCTGATCTGGTCGAGTTGCTCCAGGTACTGCGTCTTGAACTGCGCCGGTGCCGCCCGCATCTGCGGCACGGCTTCGAGCATCTCGCGCCACTCCTTCCGGTGAACCGCGATGTCGTCTGCCGTCAGTCGAATGGCTTCGACCGGGGCGCGGATCAGCATGTCGAGCGAGCCGTCCGAACGATACCGCTCGACTTCCCACGCGTTGTTCTGGGCCAGGAAGACATGTTCGCCTCGGATCCCCGCGACGGTCTGCTTGCCGAGCGGGACCGGCGTCGGGATGGGAATCGTCTGGGGGCCGAAGGTGATGGTGACCTGAGTCGTTTCGGTGCCCGGTACCGATGCGATGGTATCGGCCGCGGCGCCGTCAGGTGCGTATCGGATGAAGGTCACGCTGTCGCGGCTGATCGACTCCCGCCGTTCGCCCAGATTGAAGCTGAGGCCCTGGCCGACGACTGAACCATCGGCCAGCACGCCCATCGGAACCGCAAACGCCATCCGACCGCCTTCGCCGGGCGTCAGGTTCGACTGACCGCCCAGCGAGTAGGCTCGGCCTGCCTTGCCGTCCGGGGTGATCATGGTGAGCCGTTGCGTCATGACATCGGCGGCAATAAGCGAGTCGCCGGCGGCAGCCCAGAGACCCGAGAGCGCCTGAAATTCCCCGGGACCGCTGCCGGGACGCCCCAGGGTACCGACAGAGCGCCCGGTGGAATCGAAGAACCGGACCGCATTGGCGAGCGCGGAGGCAGCGGCGAGGCGGCCGTCGCTCTGCAGCACCGCGCCCACGATCTGCGTCAGTTCGGCGTCCGGCGTGCCGGCGATACTCACCAGGGGCGCATCGTCGATGGTCCAGCCCTGGCCGTCCTGCCAGCTGCCCGCGCCGTTGACGACGATGCGGATCCCGGCGCTGTCGCGCGAGGAAGCAGCTGCGGTTTCCCGTGGCGCCTCGGCGCAGCCCGGCAGCCAGAAGGCCAGCAGGACCGCGAGGGCAGGTCGGTTGAGGTCGATGCGCATCCCCGGTACTCCAGCAAGAAAGTGGATCGGAAAGGTAGTCCCCCATGGCGCGCCATACCTGACAGGGACTCGACTTAACCCTGGTCCGACCGCTCTCGAGAGCCCCGGGAAAGGCCGGGCCCCCTTAGATTGGGCTCGGTAGAAGTGTTCCTGTCCCGTACCGTACCCCGGAGTTGTTTGTGCCGTTTTCAGGTCTCAAGCTCGATCGCAGTCTGCTCACCGGTCTCAAGGAGTTGGGGTACACGCGCCCCACTCCGATCCAGACCGACGCCATTCCTCTTGCCATGGAAGGGCGTGACCTGCTGGCGTGCGCCATGACGGGTAGCGGTAAGACCGCCGCCTTCATCCTGCCGATCCTGCATCATCTGCTGAGCCAGCCCCGGGGAACCACCCGAGCGCTCGTGCTGACGCCGACTCGAGAATTGGCGGCGCAGATCCTCGAGAACCTGAACGACATGGCCGTGCACACACCGGTGACGGCCGCGTCAGTATTCGGCGGGGTCGGGATGGGGCCGCAGGAACATGCCTTTCGCGTCGGCGTGGATGTCATCGTCGCCACCCCGGGCCGGCTGCTCGACCATCTGCGGGCGCCGTACGCCAAACTCGATCGGATCGAGTTTCTGGTGCTGGACGAGGCCGACCGGATGCTCGACATGGGCTTCCTGCCGGACATCCGGCGGGTCCTCAAGCATCTCCCCACCAAGCGCCAGACGATGCTCTTCAGCGCCACCATGCCGCGGGAAATCGCGACCCTGGCGCGGGAGATTCTGAGTTCCCCCGCCACCATCAATGTGGAGCGGCAGTCCGCGCCGGCCGTTGGGATCACCCAGGCCGTGTATCCGGTGCCGCAGGACCGCAAAGCGGCCCTGCTGGCTACGCTGCTCGAACGCGGTGAGATGCAGGAAGCGCTGGTGTTCACGCGGACCAAGCACCGGGCCGATCGCCTGACCAAGTTCCTGGTCAAGGAGAAGATTGCGGCCGAACGGATTCACGGCAATCGCTCTCAAGCGCAGCGGACCGCAGCGCTGGCCGGTTTCAAAGATGGCACTCATCGGGTCCTGGTGGCGACGGACATCGCGGCGCGAGGTATCGACGTCGAAGCGTTGGGCCACGTCGTCAATTTCGACGTGCCGGAGGTACCGGAGGATTACATCCATCGGGTGGGACGCACGGCGCGCGCCGAAGCAACCGGTGAGGCGTTCACCTTCGTGGCACCGGACGAAGAGGGTGATCTCCGCCGGATCGAGCATGCCATCGGAAAGCGGCTGCCGCGGATTACCCTGCCGGATTTCGATCTGACCTCGCGGGCGGATGCGCCGCTCGAGGTGCCGTTGGCGCAGCGGATTGCCGAGATTCGCGCCCGCAAAGCGGAAGACCGGGTTCGGGCCAAAGCCAATGCGGCCCGTCGCGAAGCGGTGCAGCGCCAGCAGGCCGGGGACCGACGCCAGTCCAAGACGACTCGGCGCGAGACCTCACGTCCGGACGGAGCGAAGAGCGGGACGAGGGGTGGGGCAAAGAGTGGGGCGAAGACCGGGCCTCGTGGTCCGAAGCGCCCGCCGTCGGGGCGGCGTTAGAAGCCGCCCCCTCCGCCGCCCCCGCCGCCGCCTCCGGACGATCCGCCGCTGAATCCGGATCCGCTCGAGCTGCGGGGCGATGAACTCATGGTCGACGAAGCCTGGCTCGACATGGCGCTGAGCCGGCTCGAGAAGGTGGCCGCATCGAAGCTGGTGAGCGAGCGCCCTACGTACCAGGTGGGTGGCTCGCGGTAGATATCGTGAAACGCGTTGGCCCACTGTTTCTCGACCCCGAAGGCCATCGCATAGGGCAGGCAGCGCTCGAACAGTTCGGGCGTCCTGCCGACCCGGTCCAGACGATCGCTCTCTACCCGTTCCAGAAACTCTTCGAAGCCGAGCACCCGTTCGAGTGTGCGGGCTCCGGCCACGGTCCGCGCCGGCATTACCAACCCGAACGCGATGATGATGACGCCGGAGATCGCACCGGCAATCAGGAAGGGAACCGGCGTCAGGTCGAACAGCGCCGAGACCATCGCGCCGCCGATGGCAATTAGTGCGCCGCCCGCAATGCCGATGCCGACCCAGAGCGCCTGCACCGAGTCGGGACGGCGCTGGTAGTATTTCTTCCGGATCAGTTCGGTGAAGATCGCCTGGCGGATTCCCGGCAGCTGCGAATAGAACTTGTTCTGGAGCGTCGACAGTGCCACCGAGGTTTCGCCGCCGGAAAAGAGCCCGGCCAGCACTCGCGACTCGTGGGGGCGGAGCGCGGGGCGATCGCCGTCGGCCCGGAGCCGGTGGAAAACGTAGTCGTCGCGCTCGAACAGGCCGAAGACCTTGGGCTGCTGCTGCTCCTCGATCTGGAGGTGCCCGTTCACGGCCAGGTCGACTATCGTCGCCGTGATGTCGCGCATGTCGACCCGGTTGTCGATCAGGGTGCCCGCCTCCGCGGGTGAAAGCCCCTCCGGCGCCGTATACTGGACCGACACCGGCAGCTTGGCAGGATCGCGCCCGCGCTTACGCCAGGTGAGCAGCATGGCGATGAAGATCGGGACCGGAATCAGCAGGGGCCAGTTGGTGGCCAGAAACGCCAGGATCCGATCGGCCCGAGTCGGTTCGGGCACCGTGCCCTTGTCCCACCCCACCACCGCCGTGAGCCCCTCCCGGAATGCGAGGGCTGTCGGCATCGTGACCCGGACCTGGTTGCCCCGGATTTCCACCGAGGCGTCGCGGGCGGTCGCACCGTAGACGCCGTTGAACGCGGTGGCGCGGATCCCGCGGGCCCCATCGGGGAGCGTGATCCGCGCCGAGGCTGCCTCGATCGGTACGTCCCACTCGTCGCCGGTGATGTTCCAGTACAATTCGTCGTGCTCATCGAAGAAGCGGAGGCTGCCCTGGACCAGGTATTTGATCACCACGGTCCGGGTCGCGTCCTCCGCGTCGGGAACCCAGATTTTGATCTTGCGATAGTGCCGTTCGCGGCTGGTCTCGTAGGAAAGGGGTTCGCCGTCGTCGTTGGTAACCGATTGGAGATCGAGTCGGATTCGCCAGTTGAACCCGGTCGAAGTGCGATACTCGATCGGGATCGATCGATAGATCCCGTTCCAGACACCGGTAAACCGGGCCGCAATGGTTTCCGTCACCTCGAGTTCGCCGGTCGGGCGGACCGTGATCGCGGCATCGAAGCGCGCGAGCACGAGCGACCGCGCTGGCTGAGCAACGGCGGGGGAACCCCAGCCTGAAGTGCCGGCGCCGAGTGTTACGGCCAGGGCGAATACCAGGTGAGTCATCATTGGTCGAGCGCAATCCGCGGAGCGGTGCCCTCGGCCGGGGTGTCCAGGCCAAAGAACTCGCGGGGCGGGATCCCGAATGCGCCCGCGATCAGGTTGCTGGGGAACTGGGCAATGCTGGTGTTGAGATCGCGGACCACGGCGTTGTAGTAGCGGCGAGCCTGCTGCACGTGCTCTTCGATCTCGGTCAGACTGCGTTGCAGCGAGAGGAAGCTCTCGCCCGCTTTGAGGTCCGGATAGGCTTCGGCCAGCGCCAGGATCTGCTTCACCGCGCCCGCGATGTCGGCCTCGGCGGGGGCCATGGCTGCCGGGCCGGATGCGCTGATGGCGCGGCTCCGCGCCGAGATGACGGCTTCCAGGGTGCTCTTCTCGTAGCCCGCATGGCCCTGGACGGTTGCGACCAGGCTCGGGATCAGATCGTGACGCCGCTTGAGCTGGACGTCGATGTCCGACCAGGCATTGTCCGCGAGCAGGCGAAGGCGGGTCAGGCCGTTGAATCCGACCACGGCGTACACGCCCACGACGACCAGCGTGGCAAGCAGCGCAAGTCCCAAGGGACCTCTCCGGAGGCAGGTTGCAGCAAAGGCGAGCCCAGGAAGTCTCCTGCCGTTGTGACGCGATTGCAAGGGAGGCAGTGGTCCGGGCCATCGGATCGCGGTCCAGAAGCGACCGCCGCGCGACTATGCTTATGAAGGTGGCTTCGAGGGCCGGAATCGACCCGCCCGGGTGGGCGGATCCCAACACAAAGGCAGGTGTCATGACGATCGTTCGTATGCCCGTGCTGCTCGCGTTCACGCTGGCGATGGCTCCCGGCGCCGTTGCGCAGACCTTTCCGACCGATGATCCGGTGATCCGGCGGATCTGGAGTGAGGGGATGACCGAGCAATCCCAGGTCGAGCGACTGGCCCAGGTGCTGCTCGATTCGATCGGGCCACGGCTCTCGGGATCGCCGGCATTCTCGGCCTCGGCGGACTGGGTGGCGTCGGTCTATCGGCAGTGGGGGATCACGGCGCGGAAGGAACAGTACGGGACCTGGCAGGGGTGGCGGCGTGGCCATACCCATGTCGATCTGATTGCCCCGCGCCAGCGCACCCTCGAAGCCACCATGCTGGCTTGGAGCCCGGGGACATCGGCGCCGGTCGAAGGTGAGGTCGTCCTGGTGCCGGACGTCCGTGATTCGACCGCCTTTGCCGCCTGGCTGCCCAGCGTGCGCGGCAAGTTCGTGCTCTGGTCGCCGGCGGAGCTGACTTGCCGGCCCGACGAAAACTGGGAACGTTTGGCGCGGCCGGAAACCGTGGCGAGAATGAAGGCCGCCCGCGACGAACAGCGGCGTGCCTGGAACGATCGGCTCCGCCGCCTGGGGCGCGGGGCCATAGCGGCAATCGAACAGGCGGGCGCCGCCGGCGTGCTGACGACGCTCTGGTCTGCCGGGTGGGGAGTGAACAAGGTCTTCAACGCGCCGACCGGGCGGATCCCGGCGCTCGACGTGAGTTGCGAGGACTATGGTCTGCTCTTCCGACTGGCCGGGAATAATCAGGGCCCGCGTCTCAGGCTCGACGCCCGATCCCAGGCGCTCGGTGAGCAGCCGATGTTCAATGTGATCGGTGAGATCAAAGGCAGTGAAAAGCCCGACGAGTACGTGCTGCTGTCGGCGCATCTCGATTCTTGGGACGGCGCCTCCGGGGCGACCGACAACGGGACCGGCACGGTGATGATGATGGAGGCCATGCGCCTGCTCAAGCTCGCCTATCCGACGCCCAAGCGGACCATTCTGGTCGGCCACTGGGGCGGGGAGGAGCAGGGCCTGATCGGCTCCCGCGCCTTTGCGGAGGACAACCCCAAGGTGGTCGACGGCATGCAGGCCTCGTTCAACCAGGACAACGGAACCTGGCGGATCGAGTACATCCGGATGATGGGGCTGACCGGAGCAGGCGGGAACTTTGGCCGCTGGTTGAGCCGGATCCCGCCGGAAATCGAAAGCCTGATCGATCTCGATCTGCCGGGCGAACCCGAGCGAGGCGGCAGCGATCATATGTCCTTCCTCTGCGCGGGGGCGCCGGCATTCCGGCTCCAGTCGAACTATCCGGACTATCGCCAGTACACCTGGCACACCAACCGTGATACCTACGACAAGATCGTGTTCGACGATCTGCGGAACAACGCGACGCTGGCCGCGATGCTTGCGTACCTTGCGTCGGAGGATCCGGAGCGGGTTCCTCGCGATCGACGGGTGCTGCCTGCGGGACCTGATGGCAGGCCGCAGCCGTGGCCGACGTGCGGCCAGGCACGCCGGAGCTCGGGAGGAGCGCCGCGCTGAGGCTCTCTCGAGTCCTTTTGGCCGGTGGCATCGCGTGGCTGGCCGCCTGCGGTGCCCGACCGGGCGGATCGCCCGCTCCGCTCTCGGATCCGTGCGTATTTCAGACCGGCTACGACGGGGCGGTGCTCGACACGGTTCGGGTTGTCCTGGCCGAGCCGCCGCTGGCGGGTGGTGACAGTACCATGGGCGATCGGTTCATCGCTCGATTGCTAGGCCCCCAGGTCGAGGAAGCCGATTGCCGCGGGTTTCTGCGTCGACCGCTTGGTACGCAGCCGAGGTATGCCATCGTTACTCCGCCCGGAAGTGAAGGGACACGGTTGCTGCGGAGTAGCGGCGGTGGAGGCCCGGCGGTGATTCAGGTGAATCGCGCCGCTCCCGATGCGGATCTCCGGGATCTGCTCGATCGAGGGACCGATCTGCTCTTCGCGCACGATAGGCGCACCGCCGACTACGCTGGCGCGCATCCCGATCTCGTGCTGCTTCCGACCGGCTCCCACCGGGCGTACTTCCTCGTCACCACCGACGGACACCGGGTGGACGATCCCTCGTCGGCTGACCGGGCCGATCTGGCGGACCGCGCCGTGAGGGGGGCTGCCGTGCCGCTCATGAGCAGCCCAGCTGTCGATTCCGGTTGCCCGCGTCCGCGTGCCGATGCCGTTGGGAGTCGTCGCCCGGTCGTCGTCTATCCGGCTGAGGACGAGGTGGCCCGGCAACTGGCCGAGCGGGTTGCTTCGCTCGCGGTCGGTTCCTCGCGTCCCCGATGGGTAATCGAGCTGGGGCCTGACGCGCGCGCCGAGGCGGTCGGAACGGTCGATGAGGTGATGCGAATCGTGGCGCGCGGAGAGGCGGCAGCGGCCGTAGTGCCGGCTCACTCGGGGGCTACTGTCGGTTGTCTGGTGCCGCTGGGAGCCCGGGTTACGCCTCTCGTTGCGACCACGCATGCCGTGGTGGCCCGGCGCGGGGTGCCGCCGCTCCGATGGGTGCCGGGACAATTGATCGGCTTCGAAGCGGTGGACCGGTGAGCTTTCGGATTCGGCTCCTCTTGGCCTTTGCGGCGGTGGCAGTGCTGCCGCTGGCACTGTTCGGTTGGCGGGTCCGGGCGGAAATGCAGACGCGCCTCGAGGAGGAAGGAACCAGGCGGGTTGGTGCATTGGTGTCGGCCATCGAAACGGGTGTTCGATCCGAGCGCGATCGAGTCCGGTCGCGCCTACGCCAGCTGGGCAGCGACCTTGCCTTGGACAATCGTTTCCGTCTGATCCGGATCGGGAGTTCCGAGCCGGCCTGGCTGCTCGACTGGGCTACGGACGCGATGCGGGCTGCGGGGCTCGGTGCGCTGACCCTCTACGACAGTACCGGGCGGATCCTGAGTTCCGGCCAGTTTCGCAACGATTATGGTCGGTCTGCGCCGGAATTCACCAGCCTGCTCAGAAACCGAGGAGACAGTCTGACGCTGGCACGGGTTCGTACCGCGGCCGGCCAGCAGAGCGTCCTGGCGGTGGTCGATTCGTTCATGCTGCTCGGGCACCGGTACGTTCTGGTTGGCGGCGCCGCGCTCGACTCGTCCGCGCTTGCCGGCTTCGGAACGGATCCCGAGGTCCGGGCCGTTCTGGCCGGTTCTGCGCGGCTGCCGGATTTCGTCGCGGCGCAGATTCCGCTGGTAACCGCCGACGAGAGTAGCGGCCGAGTCGAGCCGGGGGTGGTGGCCATCGTGCGAGATCCGGCGCCGGCCCGTGAGTTGACTCGGCGCGTCGATCGCTGGTTCGCGGTAGTCCTGGGTCTGGCGTTGTTGGCGGCTATCGGTGTGGCGGTGGTGGTGGCGCGCGCCCTGGCCCGGCCGATTACGGACCTGGCGGAGAAAACTGAGCGCCTCGACTTCGATCGTCTGGACATTGCGTTCGATACTGATCGGACCGACGAGATCGGCGCTCTGAGCCGTCTCCTCGCCGCTATGACGACCAGGCTCAGGCTCGGCGCCGTGCGGTTGCGCGAGTCGGAGCGCCGCGCCGCCGTGGGCGACCTGGCCCGGCAGGTTACTCACGACATCAAGAATGGTTTGGCACCGATCCGCCACGCGATTCGCCATTTCGGCCAGACGGTCGATCAGGATCCCGAACAATTGGGTGAGGTCTATCGGGCCAGGCGGGGCACGGTGGAGTCGAGCGTCGCCTATCTCGATGAGCTGGCGCGGAGCTATGCCAAGCTGTCGCCGGCATCGGGAGCCGCGACTGTGGATGCCGACCGCACTGTGGATGCCAACCACCTCGTGACGGAGCTGGCGCAGGGAGCGGCGCGCGACGCGGTCGTGATCCGGACCGAGCTGATGACGCCGTCGCCCGTCCTTCGGGTCGACGCGGTGGCCTTGAGGCGGATCCTCGAAAACCTGATTGCCAATGCCGTCGATGCGGCGTCTCCGAACGGTCAAGTTGCCGTCAGGGTCGGGGCCGGCAGGGCTTCGGGGTGGGTCGCGATCGAGGTAGCCGACTCCGGCGCGGGGATGACGCGCGAAGAACTCGACCGCGCCTTCGACGATTTTTTCACGACCAAACCCCACGGTACCGGGCTCGGCCTGTCGGTGGTTCGTCGCCTGGTGAGCGACCTGGGCGGCTCGCTGGCGGTTGAGACCGAGTTGGGGAAGGGCACCACATTTCGGGTGGAGTTACCGACGGTATGAGTCGCCTGTTGATCGTCGATGATGTTCCGGCGCTGGCCGAGTCCTATGCGTACGACCTGCACCGGCTCGGTGGGCATCAGGTCGAGACCGTGACCAACGGCCCCGCCGCGCTGACGGCGCTCGGCCAGAGTGAAATCGATTGCGTCATCCTCGACCTCGAGATGCCCGGGATCGACGGCTTCGAAGTACTGCGCGAAATCCAGCATCGCGGGATCGAGACGCCGGTGATCGTCTATACCGGAACCGGGGATTTCGATCGCTGCATCCAGGCGGTCCGGCTCGGCGCCGCCGGTTTCATCGACAAAGCGGAGCCGATGGAGCGGGTGGTCCAGGAGGTGGCGGACGCGATCGAGCGGGCGCGACTGCGTCGGGAGGTGATCGCGCTCCAGGTCCGGTTGGGAGAGTCGTCGCTTCGGGGGCGGAGCAGTGCCATGCAGAGCCTTCGCGACCTGATCGCGCGGACCGCCCCGGTGCCGAGTACGGTGCTGATCCTGGGGGAGAGCGGGACCGGAAAGGAACTGGTGGCGCGCGAGATCCATCGATTGAGTCCGCGGGCGCTGGGGCCGTTCGTGCCGATCAACTGCGCAGCCCTGCCTGAGCAGCTGATGGAGGCTGAGTTGTTCGGCCATGAGAAGGGCGCTTTCACCGGTGCGGTGGCGGCCCGGCGAGGGGCCTTTCAAACGGCAGCTGGTGGCACCCTCTTCCTCGATGAGATCGGTGAACTGCCCATACCAGGGCAGGCCAAGCTGCTTCGCGCCCTCGAGCAGCGTGAGGTGATGCCACTCGGCGCGTCGCGCACCGTACCCGTTGACATCCGGGTCGTCGCGGCGACGCACCGGGATCTCGACGCCGCGGTTCGAAACGGTTCCTTTCGGGAGGATCTGCTCTATCGCCTCAACGTTCACACGCTGCCGGTACCTCCGCTCCGGGATCGGAAAGAGGATATCGTCCCGCTCGCGGAGCAGTTCGTCGAGGAGGTCTGCATCCGTTTCGGGCTGCTGCCCAAGCGGCTTTCAGGCGAAGTGCGGGACCGCCTGGTCCGCTACGACTGGCGGCGGAACAACGTTCGCGAGTTGCGGAACCTGGTCGAACGGATGGTGGTGGCGGCGACGGGAGAGCTGATTCGGATCGAGCACCTGCCCGCCGTCCTTACCGGTGACGGTTCCGGTGATGGCGCCGATGCGGCGGATCGCACCTATCAGGAGCAGAAGGTCGATGCCGAGCGTGACATTGTGCTTGGTGCGCTGGAACGTCACGACTGGCAGATCACCCGGACGGCCGATGCCCTGGGCCTGGCCGATCACGCCAGCCTGCTCAAGATCATGCGCCGGCTGGGTATCACGTCGCCCTCCTGATCGTCTCAGCGATCGTGTCCACGGGGACACGTCTCCTCCCGCCTGGTTGTGTCCATCAGGACACGACGCCCTCGGCTGTGCTCCGGCGACAACACACTTAACGCTTTGTGCCGGAATGACTTGGCAGTGTGGGGTTGGCGGCCGCTCCCATGGCAGCGCGCTTGCCTTTGAGAGTGATGACCTCGCGGCCGATTGCCGTCCGCGGGTTCCACTCTCAAGGAGGACGTATGACCCGCTTTATCCTGCCGCTTCGCCGCCCTTCGATGGCAACCTGGTTGCTGCTCCCCGTGCTCGGGGCCTGCGATGTGCCTGGTGGCAAGCCGGTCGTTATTACGCAGCTGCCGCCTGAGGAGCCGGTTGCAGTTGTCATACCGGCGGGTGGATTGCCGCCGCGGGTTGCCGCACCCGTGGTCACCACGCCGTCGATCGAGCACGTCGTGACCGCCACCGATGCCCGCGCCGTCGGACTCGATGCCATGCGTCGCGGCCGCTATCGGGATGCCGTCAAGGCGTTCGATCGGGCCATCACGCTCGAGCCGGGGGTGACCAGTCACTATCTCGGCGCCGCGCGCGCCCTGCTCGATTGGGGCCGCCCGGGTGAAGCGGCGGAACGGTCGGTCGAAGCCCTGACCATCGATTCGTCGTCGACCGAGGCGCTCCGACTGCTGGCGCGGGCGCAAGCCAGGCAGGGCCTTGCCGAGCAGGCGAGCGAAACCTATCGGCGCGCGCTGATCGTCGATGAAGACGACGTCTGGACGCTGAACAATTACGGCTCCTTCTTCCTCGAGCAGGGTGAGCCCGAGTTGGCACTCGGCCCGTTGGCCCGCGCCGTCCAGCTGCGGTCAACCTCGCCCGTCTTCCAGAACAACCTGGGTGTGGCGCTCGAGCGGGCAGGGCACCCGGTGTCCGCCAAACGAGCTTACCAGGCCGCTGTCCGCGCCGACAGCGGATACGCCAATGCGGTCGGCAATCTGGCGCGTATCGCGGGCCTGATCGGCGAGGTGGCCGAGCCCGATGGCGCTGACCTGATCCATCTGGCGGAGCTGTTCCGCCTCGAGGTCGGGATGTGGCGTGATACCATGGTGCGGGGGGCGGTAATCGACACGCTCCCGGTCATCCGGGACACGGTCTCCGTTCCCAATCCGTGACGGTGGGTACCTTCAGCCCGGCCGGCTCCGGCAGTCTGCGAGGCCGGCCGCGGCTGTTTACCTTACTTCCATGAGGGATCGCACGAGTAGTGGCCGGAATATGATCGCTGCGCTGGTCCTGGCAGTTGGTACCTTCGCGGCCCCGTTGGCGGCCGATGCGCGGGCCGATTCGATTCCGGGAACCGTATGGACGGCCCGGGACTGGGCGATCCTGGAGTCCAAGGTACGCTGGGGGGCTGCGCAGCGCCTGGATACGCTACCACTGGGGCAGGCCATCGCGCGGATGGGGGCTACCTTCGTCGGGGCGACCTATACGCCAGGTACGCTGGAAGTGCCCGGTCGGGAGCGCGTCGTGGTCAACCTCCGCGAACTCGACTGTGTCACCTTTATCGAGAATGTTCTGGCGTTGGTGCGGTTCATCCGGAACGACGGCGTTGCGGCCCTCGAGGCTCCTGAGTCGGCGCGCCGGCGCTACGAACAGTATCTCGAGGCGGTCCGCTACCGTGGTGGCACGCTCGACGGCTACCCCAGCCGCCTGCACTATTTCTCCGAGTGGCTGGCGGACAACGAGCGGCGCGGTACGCTGCAGCAGATCAGCCGATCGCTGGGCGGGGTTGCGGACTCGGAGCCGATCTCCTTCATGACGCGCCATGTCTCGGCGTACCGTCAGCTGGCCGACGCCGACAACCTTGCCGCCATTCGACAGATCGAGCAGGATCTGACCGCCTCCGGTCCGCGCTGGTTCATCGGCGAGACGCGTATTGCCGCTGCCGCCCGAGGCATTCGCGACGGGGATATCATCGCGGCGACCTCGACCCTGGCCGGCCTCGACGTGGCCCACACCGGGTTTGCCCTCTGGAAGAACGGCAAGCTGCACCTGCTTCACGCGCCGCTGGTCGGTCGGGTGGTCGAGATTTCGGAAGTGCCGCTCGCCGACCGGATCCGCTCGATCAAGGCGCAGGACGGGATCATGGTCTCGCGGGTCGAGCGCCTGGGCGACCGATGAGGCTCCGCGCCATGTCGCCCAGACGTTTCGCTGTCGTCGCAAGTCCGGTACAAGGGGAGGCTTGCGCGCGCTTTACGCGCCGTTATTATTCCGACACTATGAATCGGATTTGCATGGTCGGCCGGATTATGTGCTGCCTCGAGTGGTTTCGGGGTCGCGGCCGAGTGCATCTATAAAGATCGATAGATAGATCCGCATGACTCGGCAGCGACCCGCAACAATGTGGGTCGCTTTTTTTGTTTTCCCTCAAAGGAGTGTCGCGATGTCGTCCCAGAGCGTCGTCTCAGTCGGCCACCGCCAGCAGCCCCTGCGCCAGCGTCCCTCGGCGTATGAGGTCAAGGACCATTCGGTGTGGACGGCCCTGTACTGCCGACGCTTTGCGACGCTGCTGACCGATGCGGCGACTCCGGTGCTCAAAGGCATTGGCCATCTCGATCTCGGCCCGGCCCGGATCCCCAACTTTCGCCATCTGAACCGTCGCCTGGTACCGTGGACCGGATGGGCCATCGTTCCGAGCGAGCCGTTTCTCCCCACGGCGCACTATGCGCGGAGCCTGAGTCGGCGGCGTTTGCCGAGTGCCGTGGCGATCAGACCGTCGGCCGGGGTCGAGCACCCGCCTTCACAGGACATCTTTGCCGACCTGCTGGGGCACGCACCGCTGCTGGCGGACATCCGCTACGCGGCATTCCTCGAACGGTTCGGGGCCGCGGTGATCAAGGCGCGGTTGCCCGTTGCGCAGCAAGGCCTCTCCCGTCTGTTCTGGTTCACGTCGGAGTTCGGCCTGATCCGGGAAGGGGAGCAGACCAAGGTGTACGGCAGCGAGCTGGTTCCCTCGGCGGCGCTGAGTCGCCATGCTCTGGGAGCCGCGTGCATTCGTCGGCCGTTCGATCTGGCCCAGGTGCTGGCGACACCGGTGCCGGTCGATCGCCTGCCCGATCTGCTCTTCGTAATCGACGACTTCGACCAACTGCACCACGCGGTCGACTACCTGGCGTCGTTAGGCTGAGTCCGCACCCGGCGCCGAGCCGTCGGCGCCGGGGAGTTCAAGGACGAAGGCCTTGCCGTGTCCGTCGGGTTGCTCCAGGCGCAGAGTGCCGCCGTGGAGTTCAGCAATCCAGCGGACGATGGCGAGGCCCAGCCCGCTTCCGGGGATGTCGTGCCGGACCCGAAAGAACCGCTCGAAGATCTTATCCGCAGCCTCGGGCGGGATAGCGGGGCCGTTGTCGGCGACGGCGACCCACCGCCTTGGGGCGGCGCCGTTCTCAGTGCCGACCATGATTTCGATATCGCTGCCCGGGGCATGGACCAGGGCGTTTTCCACCAGGGCCATTACCGCGCGCTCGAGCAGCGACGGGTCGCCGCGGACGGCAGCGGTGTCGAAGCGCCCGGTGCTCAGTTGCCGGCCGGCAGCTGCGGGATGGCGCCCGGCCCTCAGGATGACCCGACTCACCACATCGTCGAGATAGAATACCGACGCGGTGCGCAGGTCGCCTGCCGTCTCTCCGCGAGCCAGCAGCAGGAGATCGCTGACCAGGTTGGTCAGGTGCTCGGCCTCGGTCTGGAGCCGGTCCAGCATGGTCCGCTCGGGTGCGGCAGGATCCGTGGTCTGACGTGCCGTTTCGATCTCGTTCCGCAGGATAGTGATCGGGGTACGGAGTTCATGCGCGGCATCGGCAAAGAAGCGCCGCTGATTCGCGGCCACCTCCCGCTCCCGACCAAGCGCGATATCCAGGCGGCGAACCAGCGCGGCAAACGCCACCTGAAGCCGCCCGACCTCATCGGGCGCGGCGGGGGGCGGGAGTGCCACGTCCGGCACGATACCACGAGCCAGCGCATCGCTGACCCGATCTGCCGTGCGGGCCACTTCGATAACCGGGGTCAACGCGCGCCCCGACACCAGAAACGCCACCCCCGTTCCCATCAGAACGCTGAGCACGAAGCCGACTGCCAGCGTCAGCCGCAGATCCCAGAGCCGCTCTTCGACCGGCCCCAGTGACACGCCGAGAATCAATCGGAATCCATCAGGCAAGCGGACCGCCATGGCCCGCGACGGTCCCTCGGCCGTCATCAGCGTGACGGGAATGGTATCGACGGCACGGAGGTCGGTGTCGAAGAACTCCGGGGTGTTTTCGATCGAGCGACTGTGAGCGATGATCTGCCCGTCGGGATCGAGTCCCACGATCGAGCGATCACCGTAGACCAGTTCGGTGGCGACGTGGATCAGCGTGGCTTCCGGGGTCACGTTGTCTTCGGTGTCGGCGAGGAACAGGGCGTAGGCCCCCTCGCTCGAATGCTTGAGATTGCTGTCGACCTCTTCGCGCCAGTGCTGCTCCAGGACAGCGTAGAGCAGCAGCGCCGAGATTGCCAGCAGCAGGCTGAAGCTGGCGCCGACCGCAACGGTGAGGCGGACCCGAAGTCCGCCAAGCGGGTACCTAGCCATCGTCCTGCTCGGTACGCAGTACGTAGCCCGCACCGCGAATGGTGTGGAGCAGCGGGGCGCCGCCGGTGTCGAGCTTGCGGCGGAGCCTCGCGATGTAGACGTCGATGATGTTGGAGAGCGGGTCGTAGTTCTCGTCCCAGACGTGCGCGCTGATGGTGGCGCGTCCGACCACCTGCCCGGCGTGCTTGGCCAGAAACTCGAGCAGCGAAAACTCGGTGGTCGTTAATTCGAGCGGCTGGCCACCGCGGCTGGCCGTACGCGCGGCGGGGTCGATGATCAGGTCGTCGACCGTGATGGCGTTAGGCCGGATGCTGGCTTGTCGTCGTTCGAGTGCCCGCAGGCGCGCCAGCAACTCATCCAGCGCAAAGGGCTTGACCAGGTAGTCGTCGGCACCGGCGTCGAGGCCGGCGACCCGATCGGCGATGCTGTCGTATGCCGTCAGCGCGAGGATGATGAGCTGGGCGCCGTCGTCGCGCAGCCGGCGGGCCAGATCGAGTCCGGACCCGTCGGGAAGGTTGAGGTCGAGGACGACTCCGTCGTACGGATCGCGACCGAGCTTGTCGATGGCCAGCCCGATGGTCGAGGCGCCGTCGACGGCGTGCCCGGCAGACCGGAGTCCGCGGAGCAGCGAATCGAGCAGTTGGGGTTCGTCTTCGACGACGAGCAGGCGCATTGGTCCGCGGTGTGGGTAATCCCGAAAGCTAATCGGCGCCCGTGCCCCTCCGCATTCATCGGGAGTTCATGTTGGAGCGTTACCCTTCCCGCGCCGCATTCCGGAGGTCGTTTGGTGTTGCTCATGGTTGCCTTGGCGGTCGCCGGTTTTCCCGTCGATACGGTCCGTGTTGGAGCGACCGATGCGCTCGATCTGGCGCGACGGCAGGCTCCTCGGGTGGCTGCCGCGGCCTCGCGGGCCGATGCCGCGCGCCATGGTATTGCGGCGGCCCGCGCGTGGCGGAACCCGACGTTGAGCGCCGTGGCCGAAAATCTGGGCGCCCAGCGGGAAGTCACGGGTCGCGACGGACTGGCCGGCGTCGAGGGCCAGATCACGCTGTCGGGCTGGGTTCCACTGGGTGGTGACCACGGCGCCGCGATTCGGGCTGCCCAGGCCCAGGCGGTAGGCGCAGCAGCAAGGGTAGCGCTTGCCGAGCATGATGCGACCTTCGCGGTGGTAGAAAGCATTGCGCTGGTTGAGCGCGACCGATCGGCGCTCGAAGCCGCCCGGGCGGAAAGTGCTGCGCTGGAACGGTTCGCGGCGGC
The DNA here is from genome assembly GCA_964619465.1 of uncultured Gemmatimonas sp. Lineage (GTDB taxonomy): Bacteria > Gemmatimonadota > Gemmatimonadetes > Gemmatimonadales > GWC2-71-9 > SHZU01. The sequence goes on along the minus strand of CAZUES010000013.1, from coordinate 28,683 downwards.
AATGGCCCGCCGTGCTGAGGAGGGACGCGCGGCTGGTGGCGACGCGGCGCGGGCCCGACTCGAAGCCGCGACGGCGGCTGCGCGGCAAGCTCGCATCGAAGCGGCGCTGCTGGGGTCGCAAGCCACCCTGGCGCGGTTGCTGGGACACCCTCCCGGGACGGTGCTCGAGGTTACGGCCGGCAGCTGCGCGACGGAAGGTGTATTACCGCGGCCGCACGCGGAGGAGGAAGTGGCCGCTGCGTTTGTCGCTCAGGCGCGTGCCGAGGCCGATCGTCAGCGCGGGCTCGGCGTTCCGGATCTGGTGCCGCAGGTGGGGCTCCGGCGCACCGGCGGCTTTTCCGGGCTGATCCTCGGGGTGGCGGTCGACCTTCCCGTGCTCTCGCGCGGACGGGCCGCCACTGCGGCGGCACGAGCAGAAGCCGAGGCGCGTGAGACGGAGCATCAGGCCGTGGTGAATCGGCTGGCAGCCGAGCGATACCATGCGGAGCAGACGGTGACGGTACTGGAAGCGTCGCGAACCCGTTTCGATGCCGCATGGCGAAGCGACCTCGCGCGGGCGGTGACCGCGGCCGAAGCCCGGTACGATGCCGGGGAGGCAACGCTCGCCGAGTTGCTCGATGCGCGTCGGGCCCGGCTCGCCGCACTGGACGACTACGAGAGTTGGCGTGCCGAGCGACGGATTGCGCGCGCGGCACTGGCCCGGGCACGAGGCGCGTCGGTCGAGGCCGGCGTGCTCTGCGACGACCCATCGGAGTGATGACGATGAACCGAATCATGATGGCACGCCTGGCGCTCCCTGTTCTGGTCGCCGGTGCGGCGGCGTGCGGTGGCGACGAGGCGGAAATGGCGTCTCCGCCCCTGCCGCGCGGCGTGGTGGAGCTGACCGCGGCGCAGTTCGAGTCGGCGCGGATCGTGGTCGACACCACCGTGATGCGGAGGGTGACGATTCCTCTGACGGTACCGGGGACGGTCATGACGCCCGACACCCGGACGTCGCACGTCGGGTCGATCGTCGAGGGCCGCATCGAAGAGGTTCTGGTGCTGCCCGGCGACCGGGTCGACGCCGGAACGCCGCTCTTCCACATCCATTCCCATGAGATGGCCATTGCGCACCGTGACGTGGTTACCGCGCAGGCCCAGCTGACCGTGGCGCGCTCGGCGTACGAGCGATCCCGTAAGCTGCTGGAAGCGGAGGCCGTGTCGAAGGAGGAGGTCGAGCGGCGCCTAGCACAGTTCGAGGCGGCCCAGGCCGAACAGGTGCGCAGCGAGGAGATCATGCGCCATCTCTCGCCCTCGCCGACCGGCGAGGTGATGGTGCGGGCGCCCCGCGCGGGCACGGTGTTCGAAGTCAAAGTTCGCCCGGGTGAGGCGGTGCTGGTCGGGTCGCCGCTGGCTACGCTGGGCGATGCGCGCAAGCTCTGGGTCACCGGTTTCGTTCCCGAGAACGCGGCGCTCCGTCTCGAGCCAGGCGACTCGGTGGCCGTTCGGATCGACGCGATGCCGGACAATCTGATTCCGGGCCGGGTGGTGCGGGTGTCCGGGATGGTCGATTCGCTCCGTCGCGCCGTCGACGTCCGAGTCGAACTGCTTGCCATCCCGGCCGGGCTCAAGCCGGGGATGTTCGCCTCGATGCTCCTGCCGGCGGCAGATCCGGTCGAGCGGGTCGTCCTTCCTGCGGATGCGGTGCAGCGGTCTGCCGAGGGGGATGTCGTCTTCGTCGCTGACGGGAATAACCGGTTCCGTCGGCGGGCGGTTCAGGCGGTTGCGCTCGGCAACGGAGAGATGGCGGTTGCCGGGCTGCCGGCCGGGGTGCCCGTCGTCATCGTCGGGGCGTTCATGCTCAAATCCGCACTCGAAAATGTCTGGGACGACGAGTAGCCGGTGCTGACACGACTGCTGCGGTTCTCACTCGATCGTCGCTGGTTCATTGCCGGAGGGACGACCCTTCTCGTCGGCCTGGGCCTCTGGGCCTTTCGGACCATTCCGTTCGAACCGTTTCCGGATATCACGGCCAACTCCGTCAGCGTCATCGCGGATGCACCGGGTATTGCTCCGCAGGAAGTGGAGCAGCTGATCACCTTTCCGCTCGAACGGGCGCTACTCGGTCTCCCGGGTGCGACGGCGGTGCGCTCGACCACCAAGTTCGGACTGGTCATCACCCAGGTCATCTTCGAAGATCGGATCGACGGCTACTTTGCGCGGCAACTGGTGGCCCAGCGCCTGGGCGATGTCTCAGCCGACCTGCCCGACGGCGTCACGCCGATCCTTGGTCCGGTGTCGACGGCCATGGGCGAGGTCTACCAGTACGTGCTCACCAGTCGGACGCGAGAGTGGGGCCTGGGACAGCTCAAGACGCTCCAGGACTATACCCTGGCGCCGATGCTGCGCACCGTGTCCGGCGTGGCAGAGGTCAACAGCTGGGGCGGCGAAACCGAACAGTACCATGTCGTGGTCGACCCACGCCGCCTGGCGTTGGCAGGGCTCTCGCTTTCACAAGTCGAGGCGGCGCTCGCAGCCAACAACACCAACTTCGGCGGGGCGCACACCGAGGAGCGCGGCGAGCGGTTCATCGTCTACGGGCGCGGCCGACTGACCGGCCCGGCTGATATCGAGCGGGTTCCGGTCGCCACGCGGGGCGGGGTGCCGATCCTAATCCGGGATCTGGCCCAGGTCACCACCGGTGCGCTGCCTCGGCAGGGGGCCATTACCTGGGACGGCAAGGGCGAAGTCGTCTCCGGCATGGTGATCATGCGGAAGGGCGAAAACGCCCAGCGCGTGATTGCCCGAATCAAGGCCCGGGTGGCCGAGATCGTTCCGGCGCTGCCGCCGGGGGTCGAGCTGGTTGCCTTCTACGATCAGACGGAACTGGTAGAGCAGACCACCGCAACGATCGGCAAGAATCTGGTGCTTGGCGGCATGCTGGTGGTGGTGTTGCTCTGGGTCTTTCTCCGGAACGTGATGGCCAGTTTGATCGTAGCGGCGGTGATCCCGCTTTCGATGCTCTGGGCCTTCGTCGCCATGAAGTGGTTCGGCTTCTCGGCCAACCTGATGAGCTTGGGTGCTCTCGATTTCGGGTTGCTGGTCGACGGGTCGGTCGTGATGATCGAGAACATGTTACGCCGCTCGGCGACGGGGTCTGAATCGGCGGAGGATACGACCGATCGCCTGCATCGCGCGGCTCGGGAGGTCGGGCGGCCGGTGCTCTTCGGGATCACCATCATCATCGCCGTCTATCTCCCGCTCTTTGCGCTGCAGGGGACGGAACGGAAGATGTTCGTTCCGATGGCGTTCACCGTGGTGGTGGCGGTGCTCGGATCGCTGGTGCTGGCATTGACGGTGGTTCCGGCGGCGGCCCGGACCTGGCTCGCCAACGTTCGCGAACCGCACTGGGAGGCGTTCGAGCGGCTCAAGCATCGCTATCGCCGGCTGCTCGAGAGCACGCTGACTCGGCAGACGCCGGTCTTTGCCGGAGCCGCCGCCCTGATCGCGCTGGCGGTGATCGGGATCGGGCGTCTGGGGCGGGAGTTCATGCCGCGGCTCGATGAAGGCAGCGTCCTGGTGCAGGCCCGCCGGCTTCCGTCGACGGCACTCGGCGACGGAGTCGAGTACTCGCTGGCCATCGAGCGCACCTTGCAGGGGCTTCCGGAAGTGCGCACCGTGGTATCGAAGCTCGGTCGGCCGGACCTGGCCACCGAGGCGATGGGCACCTACGAGTCGGATACCTACATCATCCTCGAGCCGCGTAACACCTGGCGCCGAGGCGGCAAGGATGCGCTGCTGGCGGCGATGGACAGCGCTCTGCGCGAGGTTCCGGGCATCAGCTACGCCTTCACCCAGCCGATCCAGATGCGGCTCGATGAGGCGGAGAGCGGCATTACTACCGACGTGGGCGTCAAGGTGATCGGAGCGGACCCGGACCGGTTGGCCGCGCTCGCCCTGCGGGTCGAGTCGGTGCTGCGCGACGTTCGAGGCGCAGCCCAGGTCAAGGCCACGGCGGCGGCCCGCGTGCATCAGATGCAACTCGATCTGGATCGCGACGCCCTGGCGCGGTACGGGATTGCCGCGGCAGACGTCGGGCGCGAGGTCGAACTGGCACTTGGTGCTTCGGTCGCCACGACGGTCGTTGATGGCCCGCGGCGGATTGGCGTGGCGGTGCGGATGCCCGGCGCGTCGACATTGAGCCCGGAGAACTTTGCGGAGCTGCCAGTGCCGACTCCGGCCGGCGGACGGGTTCCGCTTGCCGCGGTGGCGCGCCTCCAGGTGGTCGAGGCGCCCGAGGCATTTGCGCACGAGGGTGCCGAGCGGATGGTCGTGGTCGGGGCCAACATTCGCGGCCGCGATGTCGGCAGCTTTGTCGAGGAAGCCTCGGCCTCGCTGGCGACGGCGGTTCCGTTGCCGGAAGGTTACCGGTTCGAATGGGGCGGCCAGTATCAGCACCAGCGCAGTGCCATGCGGCGGCTCGCCGTTCTGGTGCCGCTGGCGATTCTGGGCATCTTCCTGCTGCTCTTCTGGGCCTTCGGCACCGGCCGGCATGCGGCGTTGATCATGACCAACGTGCCGTTTGCGCTGGTCGGCGGGGTCGCCGCGCTGTGGCTCAGCGGTCTCAATTTGAGTATCTCAGCCGCCATCGGTTTCATCGCGCTGTTCGGCATTGCCGTGCTCAATGGCGTGGTGATGGTGAGTTATATCAACGAACTCCGGGCTGCGGGCTCGACGCTCGAGGAGGCAGTGCTCGACGGGGCGTCCACCCGGCTCCGGCCGGTCCTGATGACCGCGCTCGTTGCCGGGTTCGGCTTTGTCCCCATGGCGCTGTCCACCTCGCCCGGCGCGGAACTGCAGCGCCCGCTGGCGACGGTGGTCATCGGCGGCCTGGTGACGGCTACGGCCCTGACGCTGGTCGTATTGCCGACCTTGTATGTCGTGGTCGAACGGTGGGTCGTTCGTCGCGCGGGGAGGGTCCGGGGCGCCTGAGCGGCGCTTGCCGGATCAAGGCCCCCGACTAGTTTGAGAGGGTTCGATATCTACCCTCTCCCAGAAGGACGGTTCGACAATGGCACTGCAGCTCGGCGACTTAGCTCCGGATTTCACGGCGGATACGACCACGGGTCCTCTTCGGTTCCATGAGTGGAAAGGCACCAGCTGGGCGGTGCTGTTTTCCCATCCGAAGGACTTTACGCCGGTCTGTACCACCGAACTGGGTGCGGTTGCCAAGCTCAAGCCGGAGTTCGATCGTCGGAACACCAAGGTGATCGGGCTGAGCGTCGATCCGGTCGCCTCGCATGTTCAATGGGAGGGCGACATTGCCGAAGTGACCGGCAATACGGTCAACTTCCCGATGATCGGAGACCCGGATCGAACCGTGGCCGGTCTCTACGGCATGATCCATCCGAATGCGTCCGATACCGCGACCGTCCGTTCGGTGTTCGTGATCGGTCCCGACCACAAGGTCAAGCTGACGCTGACCTATCCGGCCAGCACGGGGCGGAATTTCGAGGAGGTCCTTCGGGTCATCGATTCGCTTCAGCTGACGGCCAACTTCCAGGTTTCGACCCCGGCCGACTGGAAGGACGGGCAGGATGTCATCATCGTCCCGGCCGTGTCGGACGACGACGCTAAAACCAAGTTTCCCAAGGGCTGGGTCGCCAAGAAGCCGTATCTCAGGGTGACTCCTCAGCCCAACCGCTGACCGGCTTTCAGCCCCGCGGCTCGTTCGAGCGCGCGGGGCTCCCGGACCCCCTCGCCAAACCCGCCGGCAAACAGTATTGTACGGGCTGGCCATCGTATTCCAAGCCTCAACAACCGATCTGCCGATGCTGATTGCTTTGCCTGATCGGGCCGCCGAACTGGCGGCCGCGTTTCGCGCAGCGCATTACCGGGATGAACGGCCGCTCATCTTTGCCGATCCCTTTGCGCTCCGGCTCGCGAGCCCCGGGTGGCGTGCCATCTGCCGCTATGGGTTCCTGCGCCACTTCGTGCTCGAGCAGCTCTACGGCAAATACCGCCCGATTCGGGGTCACTTGCTGTACCAGGCCCGGATCGCGGAAGACTGGCTCGAGCACTTCGTCGACGCCGGGGGGCGGCAGTACGTTCTGGTCGGGGCCGGGCTCGACTCGTTCGCGCTGCGGCGAACCGATCTGGCCAGTCAGCTCAAAGTCTTCGAGATCGATCGGAGAGCGGCCCAGCGCGCCAAGCGCGATCGCATCGGCAGTCTGGGGCGCGAGCCCGAGAATGTCGAATGGATTCCGCTGGACGACGCCCGGGAGTCACTTTCCGATGCCTTGCGGCGTTCGACCTTCCGTTTCCACCGTCCCGCCTTTTTTTCCTGGCTGGGCTTCTCGCGCTGTCTCGATGGCCAGCAGCTGACGGATGTCCTGCATGACCTTGCGGAGCTGGCAGCTCCTGGCAGCCGGGTCGCGGTCGGCTATGTGGTTCGGGAAGAGCGGGGCCGGGCGGGCGAGGATCGGGCGCTCAAGGCCTTCTCGCAGGGCGGGTTCACGGTGCACCGTGCGCATCCGACCGAGGAAGCATTCGTCGAAGCGGTCGCATCGACCGGATTCCGGGTTCTGGAAACGGTCGGTCCGGACGAGCAGAACTCCTATTTCGCCGACCGCACCGACGGTCTTACCGGGATTGCGTCGAGCCGCCTGGCTCTACTGGAGCTCGACCCGCCTCGGTAACCTGCGCCAGCACCGCGTGGCGCCGGCCCAGCCAGAGCGCAATGCCCAGCCAGGCCGCCGCGACCGGCGCCGCGAGGTACGCCGCTCCGGCAAAACCCAGCCCGAGCGCCGTCAGACCGCGCATACTCCAGGCGCCGACCTGATCGCCACCGCGATAGACGAAGGTGTCGATGAAGTGCTTGGCCTTGTACTTGTCCTCACGGTCGAGCACGGTATAGAGCACCTCGCGGGTTGGTCGCGCGACGGCATATTCACCCGCCCGCCTCAAGACCTGGAAGACCACGAACACGGCGAGAATCGGGAAGGTGCCGAGCGCCAGAAACCCGATCACCGTCAACGCCGGGAGCAGGGCCAGGGTAATCGACACGCCGAGGGCCTTGATCAGGCGGCCGGTCAGGAAGGCCTGGGTGAGCAGCGTAAGGATGTTCACCGCCAGGTCGATCCGCGCAAAGAACGCGGTCTGTCCGGCCCGATCGGAGAACGACTGCAGCGCAATCTGCGCCTGCTGGAAATACAGCACGGTCGAGCCGATGGTGAACAGCAGCATGTACAGGCAGATATTGAGCAGATAGGGCGACTGCATCACATGCTTGATACCTGCCAGCGTCCGCCCGCCGATCAGGGCTTCACCGGCCGGCGTTCCGCCCGCCGTGGTACCTGCTGACGACACGGCACTCAAACGACGGACACACTGCACCGCGAGTTCGAGCAGGACGGCGGAGACGAGGAAGAGGTAGACCGGTCCGATCCGGGGCGCGAGGGTGGCTGTCAGCGCCGCTCCCGTGATGCTGCCTAACGTTCCGCCGAACCCGATGAAGCCGAACAGTCGCTTGGCCTGGTCGGTCCGGAAAACGTCGACCATGAACGACCAGAAGACCGACGTGACGAAGAGGCTGAAGACGCTGGTCCAGACGAAGAAGACCCGGCCCAGCCAGACGAGTTGCGACTCCGGCAGCGTCTGAAACAGTCCGAAGAAAATCAGGACGTTGCTGAGAAAAAACCGGTTGGCGATGGTCACGAAGGTGCGGCGCGGCAGCCGCGCCACCAGCGCCGCGAAGGGTGGATGAACCAGCAGCGTCGCGATCAGCGTTCCGGTATAGAGCCAGGGCAGGTTGTTGATCCCGCCGGCTACTCCGGTCTGCTCGCGAATCGGCCGCATGATGAACCAGGCCGAGAGAATGCAGAAGAAGTACCCGCAGGAAAGCAGGAGCGCCCGGACTTCATCCGGGCGCACCTCGACGACACGCTGCAGTAACCGGGTTACCGGATCCGTCGACCCGGCACCGGCAGCAGAACTCAGGACTTCTTCCGGGCGTGCCACGCCTTGAGGATTTCCGCTTCGCGCTCAGGCGTCAGGCCGGCGCGCAGCTTGGCTTGGTTTTCGGCGGGACGCTTCTGGTGCCAGGCAAGCGTATCCTGCACCGTCGTGGCAAACGGTCGGAAGGTCAGGCCGGCTGCGATCGCCTTCGAAACGACGCATTTGTTCCAATACTCGGTGTCGCCTTCATTGGGCATCCAGACCGGCAGTTCGGCCCAGGGCCGGACTTTCTGTTCCCTGAGGAACGCGAGGTCCGGCGAGGTCAGCGTAACCGTCCCCTGCGTTTCGCTCGAGAGTGCAGAACGGATTCCGTTCAGCATCTCGCCGTGGGTGGTGGACAGTCCGGTGGCGTTGTAGATGCCATAGGTTCGCGCCTCGCACATCCGAATGGTCCATTCGGCCAGGTCGCGGCCGTCGATGATCTGGGCGAAGTGATCGAGCGGCGCGGTCAAGACCTCTCCGCCGCGGGCAATCCGGATCGGCCAGTAGCTGAACCGGTCGGTCTCATCCCGCGGCCCGGAGATGAGCCCGGGCCGGACCACGGTGACCTTGCCGGGGTAGTACTTCTCCGATTCCTGCTCGGAGAGCGCCTTCATGGCGCCATAATACTGCATGTTCTCGACCGTGGGGTCGGGCATGGTCGCGAGCGGCGCATTCTCGTCCATGTTCGGCTGATTCCACTTGTCGAAAACCGAAATGGTCGAGATGAAGACGTACTGATCGGTTCGGCCTTTGAGGACGTCACCGGCCGTGCGGACCCAGCGCGGAAAGGTGGTCGGGTTGTCGATGATGACATCCCACGTCTTGCTGCCTTTGAGAGCCTCGAGATTGTCGTTCCGATCGCCGATCAGGTGCTCGACTCCGGCGGGAAGCTCGGTCTGACGTCGGCCGCGATTGAAGACCGTCACCTTGTGCCCGCGGGCCACGGCGTAGTGAATCTGGAACGGGCCGGTCTGGCCGGTGCCCCCCAGAACCAGGATGTTGAGCGGTTTGCCTTGGCGCGGAAACGCTTCGGCTCTTTCCCAGAGGCCCTTCGGAAGGCCGAAGGACAACGCACCGCTGGTGGCGGCCAGGGAACGGACGAAGGTACGACGTGACGTCATGATCTCTCTCGAGCAGGAGATTGCGGTTGGAACTGCCATAATCTAACTACGGATCACCGGACCCGGTTACGTCAAACTCGGGTATCGGTCTCCAGGCAGCGCCAGTCAGAAGGCGATCGACAGCCCGGCCAGGCCCGGCCCGACCAGCGGGCGGGTGTCTTTGAGTCCCGCGTTCACCTGGCGGCCAACCAGATATCCGAGGGCCGCGCCGGCAACGACATCGGAGAACCAGTGTTTGTTGTCGTTGATCCGGGCAAATCCCGTCGTCGCTGCGGCGCCGTATAGCAATGCCCCGATCGTCTTGTCGTTGGTCGAGTGTGCCAGGCTGGTGGCAATGGCGAAGGCTAGCGTGGTGTGGCCCGAGGGGAAGGCGCTGTGGTCGCTCAGCGGCGCGAAACGCTCTGACGATCCGTCCCGCGGGCGAAAGCGTCCGAAGCCCCGTTTGAGCACCGTGGCGATGCCCCCGGCGATGAGCCCCGCGCTGGTGGCTTGCACGGTTGCTCGAGAGAGATTGGAATGTCCCGCAATCTGGCCCACTGCCCATCCCGTTGCGAGGACCGGGCCCATGTACCGCAGATGTCCGGCAGCGTTGCCCCAGTCGGCAACCCGATTGCTCCCGGATCCGCGCATCGCCTGCGCCTGGCGCTGCACCGTGCCATCCAGCGAGGCGGCGAGCAGTACCAGGCCCGCGATCTTGAGACCCTCCTCGCGGTCGACGATCGAGACTCGGCTGAATTCCAGAGTCGGCAGATCGGGAACGAGGAGGGTGGCAGGTTGTTGGGCTGACGATGAAGCGGGGAGGAGCGATCCGACCAGGGAGAAACCGATGACGAGCCTAGCGGCCTTCGACATGGAGCACCTTGGTGTACCGTTGGAGTACGCGCAACACGGCCGCGACGAACGCCGTCACCAGCAGCAGTGCCACCCAGGGACGGGAGAGCGCAATGCGGCCGGTAGTGACGAACCGGATTCCCACCTCGAGGAGCACGAAGAGTGCCACCGTCGAGAACCATGCGTAGTACTCTTGCCGGAGTACCGTCCGCAGCGAAAACGGCAGAGCTGCGGGGCGCCAGCCCGAGAGACGTGGAACGAATGCAGGAGTTTGGGCGGCCCACTCGAGATACCGGGGCCCGAAAGTTTGCCGGAGAAATTCCTCTTCGGCAAACATGATACGCTCATAGTATAACGCGAACAGAAGCGAAACGAGAACCGGGGGCCACCAGATCCCGAGCGCCAGGGCGGGGCCGAGCCACAGCAGGTAATTGGCGAGGTAGAGAGGGTGCCGTACCAATGAATACGGGCCGGTCGTATTGAGCGAATCGGCCACCTGCCAGGCGCGATTCTTTCCCGAGGTGCCCGAGGGGGCATGCCCGATGACCCAGATGCGGAGCAAGAGGCCCAGGCCTGCTACGGAGAACCCGACCGCCGTACCGGTCGGGGAGAGTCCCGCTGTGCCATTCGATGCATCGGCTCCGGCAACCACGAGCAGCACGAGCACGACGGGCGGAACCCAGCTCCGATATCGGAAGAGCCAGGCTCCGCTCTGCTCCAATTCTTCGCGCAGCGCCATCGACCTTACCGCAGCGCGGGGTGGAGGAAACCGCTCAAGGCGCGCGGAACTGCGCCAGTGGACCGGACGCTCCGGTCAGGGTCAGAGTCGAGTCGGTTGCTACGTATGACAGGACCTGCTCCAGCACCTTGAGATAGACGTCCTCGACGTCCAGGCCGCGATCGCAGGCCATCCTGGTCGAGATCGGTGCCAGGAAGCGGAGGCTGTCGCCGACCAATGCGAAGCTGGCGGCGTAGCGGTTGCATCCTGCGAAGCCTGCGGCGCGGTTAGCGGCCGTGTCGAACCGCAGGGTTACCGGCTGGTCGCCGGCCCCGCGCGGGTTGACCAGATCGCCGACCGAGGTCAGGTGCCAGTCACGGTCGACGATGCCATGCCCGGCGCCGTGGTCGTCATGCGCAGCTGCCGCATCGGCCGGGGTCACGTTCGGGTCGGCGGCCGGCTTGGAGCCGCACCCGACGATGGCCAGTAATGACCAGACGAAGACGGCAGGGCGAGCGTGCCTCATCGATGCCTCCCGGGCGGGGATAGCGCCCTGATGGGGGGAAAGGGATTGGCCCGAAATCTACTGCGCCATGTCCGGACCGGGAGGTCGGATCGTCACCCATCACCTTGGACGGGAGGCGGTGCTCGCCGTTTGAGCAGTGGTCGCCCGATGGCAGCGATCAGCAGCAGCGTGATGATCAGCCACGGCGGGATCGGCCGCCCGGAAAGCGCCGCCCAGCCGCACAAGCCGCCGGCCGCAAACAGGACGCAGCCCGTCAGGACATCGCCGCGCGGGTTGGCGTTGGGCAGGTGAGCTGCCTGCTGCGCCAGCCAGAGGTAGATGATCCCGGCGATAACCAGGATGGCGGCAACGCCCCAGATGCCCAACTCCAGCGCGATCGGCAGCAACAGCAGCAGGACGCCCATGGCGTAGAGCATCTGCACCTGATCACGCGGGATCTGGGGATTTTTCCCCAGCTTGCGGGCGTTGACCAGCGCAAACGTGCCCATGACGAGCGGAATGATGATCAATGAGAACCGCATCCAGACCTCCTCACTTGACCGAAAACTTGAGGCCCAGGATACCGACCACGATCATCAACAGAAAGACGACCTGGGCGGTGGAGAGGACTTCTTTGAACAGGATTACGCCCAGCGTAGCGGCACCCACGGTGCCGATGCCGGTCCAGATCGGATAGGCGACACTGACCGGTAGTGTTTTGAGACTGACGCCCAGCAGCACCATGCTCGCGATGATTGCCAGGACGGTGAGTAGGCTCGGCCCGAGCCGGCTGAACCCGTCGGTGTACTTGAGACCAATTGCCCAGCCTACTTCACACAGGCCGGCGATGACCAGGACGACCCACGCCATCACTCGCTCCCAGAAACTCGGGGGTCGTCCCCCGGGGTATCACGGTCACCTCGCCCGGTCGTCCGAGCTGGCGGCAAGTTAACTCGCCTGGCCGAGCTTGGACAACGCCGCCGCGAGGTTGTCACGGGCCCGCTGCTCGAGTTCCCGATGCAGGATTTCGGTCTGATAGAGTCTGGGACGGTCCAGAAAGCCGCGCAGGATCTCGGCACGCCGGTGTCGGAAGATCAGGCCGGGTACCCATCGGTACTCCACACGAATCTGACGCTCGTATTCCTCGAAGCGCTCCGGGGCGGCGCCGAGAATCGCCAGGTCGATATCGACCAGCACAGTTGGATCGCCGGGGGCAGGAAGGGCCGCATGGCGCGTGGCCAGAATCAGGTCGGACACCGCGGTCACGACGGCGGGAACGGCGCCTGCGCTGCGCAAAGCGTCTGCCGCAAGGTCCGCACTGGCCTGCTCGTTGTCCGAGGCGCGCGGGTCGTATACCGCGTCGTGATACCAGAGTGCCAGCGAAACCAGATGCGGTTCCGTCGTAGCCGGACGAGCCCGGTCGAGCCAACCAAAGCACTCGTCCAGATGCTGGACCGTATGGTAGGCCCGGTGGGGTTCCCGATAACGGGCCAGCAGGGGGGCGACGTCACTGGGCGGATCGAGCCGCGCCTCGCTCCAGTCCCGCTGCCATCGCGCTTCGTGCATCAACATATGTCGAACCGTGCTCAGCCGGCCGGTTGGCAGGTTCCGCCGGAACCTCGCCCCCCGAACGCGGCGATGGCCCAGATTCGCGCCGAGCTGTCGGCCGGGGCGGGATCGGGCGATCGCAGGATCAGATGAAGCACGTCGGTCCCGATCAGCCAGGAGAGGTGATGGTCTGCGCAGGTAGTGCCTGGGCCTAGAGCAGCTTCGAGCCGAGCCCGAGCCGAATCGTAGGCTGCCTCCGCGGCCGAGCCCGGGAGATCCTGGTAGCGAAGGAAGGTTTCCACGCCTGAGTTGGGGTCGTGGATCATCGAAAGGCGAACGTTCGGTCGAGTATAGCTGCACTCGACCCTTCCCTCTGCAAACGAATCGCGACAGATGCGGACGCCTTCACGCTCGTCGAGCAGATCGATGGCGTGGGTCGGTGCCCGCTCGCACCCCAGCATCAGCAGCGCCGCCGCGCATCCGATGCTGAGGCGGCCCCATCGGTCGGTCATCGGGTGACGACCGATTGCTGGACCCAGAATGACGCTGTTGGCTGCCCGACGAACAACTCGGGAATGCGTTCACGGAAGGCGGTGAGGTGCGGCGTTTCCATATGCGGTCCGGTGAACGCGGCTCGCTCGGTCCACGCCTCCCAGAGCAGGATGCGCGCCGGGTCCTCAGCATGCTGATGGAGCCGGATTCCGAAGCAGCTCGGCTCTTCGCGCACCACGATCTCGATCAGCTGCTGCAGCGCCGTCAGAGCCTCGGCGATCCGAGTTGCGTGGGCGTGATATTCGATGACGACGATGACGCCGGGTGCCGACATGCCACTGCTCCGTTGGGGACGGCGGATTGTAACCGGTCACCAGGTCGCCCGCTATCGGGGGTTGGCGCGCGACTGTTCAGGGATTTCGGTCAAGGCGGAGTACCTGCTGCCCCGTGCCGATTCGGCGCCGGCCGCGTGAGCGACCGAGCACCGAACCGGCCCGGAGGGGATCATTGGGTGGTGCGCTGCTCCCCTCGGGCGTACTTCTTGAACCAGTCGCGCAGGTAGAGCTGAGTCCGCAGGAAGTTCGACGGCTTGGAACTAGTGCCGTGCCACTCGTCGTTGAACCGAACCATGGCGGTAGGCACCTTGAGCATCTTGAGCGCCTGATAGAACTCCTCCGTCTGCGGCATCGGGGTCCGGAGGTCGTTGACGCCGGTCATCAGCATGGTCGGCGTCTTGACGTTGCCGACGTACATGAGCGGCGAGCGGCGGAGGTGCTCGCTCGGATCCTCCCACGGAAACTTCTCGAAGTTCCGATACCAGGTGGCGCCATCGGTGGTGCCCACGAAGCTGAGCCAGTTGGTCACCGGGCAATTCGCGGATGCCGCTGCGAAGCGATCGGTCTTGCCGACGATCCATGAGGTCAGCACGCCGCCGCCGCTGCAGCCGTAGACGAACATGTTCTGCTCGTCGATGTATCCCTTGGCAATCGTGACATCGACGCCGCGCATCAGGTCGTCGTAGTCCTTGCCGGGGTAGGCATTCTTGATGGCGTTGCCGAAGGCGCTGCCGTAGCCGGTGCTGCCTCGCGGGTTGGTGTACAGCACGACGTAGCCGTTGGCCGCGTGCTCCTGCCACCCGAAGTTGAAGCCGACGTTGTACATCGAATGCGGCCCGCCGTGGATGACCAGCATCATCGGATACTTGCGCGAGGCCTCGAAGTCCGGCGGCTTGATGATCCAGCCCTGCACCTTGTAGTCGTCGACCGAGGTATACCAGATCTCTTCGACCTGGCCCAGTCGCTTGCCGGCCAGGATGTCGGCGTTGACGTCGGTGAGTTTCCGGACCGTCTCGGGCGTCCGCAGGTTGAAGGAGACGACATCGCCCGGTTCATGGAATGAACTCAGCGTACCGAGCACTGTGCCGTCGCGGGCGATATCCGAGACCGCGAGCATATGGACGCCCTTGGTGACCTGCCGCGCCGAACCGCGCAGGGGAGCGAACCACAGGTTCTGGCTCCCTTCGCTCTGGGCCGTGAAGTAGACGCCGCTGCCATCATGGGCCCAGGTCAGGCTGCCGGGGCTGCGATCGATGTCTGCCAGCACCCGTGAGTCGCTGCCGTCGGCGTTCATGACATACAGCTTGGAGTCGATCCAGGTGTCGGTCGACCAGTCGTAGCCGGTGTAGGCAATCTGCTTCCCGTCGGGGGACGGTACCGGACTGTTGTCGGGGCCCTTTCGCGTCGTCAGCTGTTTGATCGCGCCGGTTTCGATGTCGATCGAGAAGATGTCCGACTCGCGCCAGGCGTACTCGGCGTCTTCGGTTCTGGGGCCGGACGAGAACGTGATGGTTCGGCCGTCCGGCAGCCACGCCGGGGCGCCGACGCTCCAGTCACCACTGCTCACCTGGCGAGGCGTGCCGCCATCGGCCGGCACTACGAACAGCTGCTGGGTGCCCGAGCGGATGAAACCCTGCCCGTCACGGCGATAGGAAACCTGCTCGACCACTCGGGGCGCCTGCGTCCAGGTCGCGCCGCGCGGTCGGAGCGAGGTGACTTGCCCTTCGATCTTCCATCCCTCCGTTTCGGGCACCTGCATCCGGAACGCCAGCCACTTGCCGTCCGGCGACCAGGCCAGGTCGGTCGGTGCCTCGGTCAGTCGCGTGATCTGCGTGCTCGCTCCCTCCGCATCCATCCAGCGGACCCAGATCTGGTTGCCGCTGGGCTCGCCCCGCGCCGTGTAGGCAATGCGTGATCCGTCGGGAGACCAGCGCGGCGACCCACCCGTGACCAGCGCCCGCGGCCGCGAGCCGTCGCTGCTCATCAGATAGACCGAGGTCTCCCAGCGGTCGTTCAATTTGTCGACCCAGCGGCGGCCATAGATCACCTGACGGCCGTCCGGGGAGAGTTGAGGCGATTGCACCTGTTCGAGATCCAGGTAATCGGCCAGCTGCAGGCGATCGGTGCGCGGCGCTTGCGCGGAGAGCGTGCTCGAACCGATGACAGCCAGGCCGATCACGAGGCCGCGTTTGAGCGACGGGATGAAGTGCATACGGTCCTCCTCGGGGGGACGGGGCGATGCAAGTCGACTTGTAGGGTGAATCCCAAGCTTACCTGCCGGCGGATCATCTGGCAACGGATCAGGCAATGTTGATACACCTACATTTTTGTTGTGATTGACGATATTGTTGATGTCGGCACACCGAACAGGCAGAGTTGTGGCCCGATCCCGTCAGACCATTCGACAACTGCTCCGCGAACCGACCCACAGCTACACCCGGTCGGAACGGAAGGTCGTCCGGACCCTGCTGGCCGATTATCCCGCGGCCGGGCTCGGCACCGCCGCGGCGCTCGCGGAGCGGGCCGGCGTGAGCGATCCGACCGTGATGCGGCTGGTGCAGAAGCTCGGCTTCGGCCAGTTTGGGCAGTTCCAGCGGGCGGTGCTGGCCGAGGTGAGTGAGCGGATGAGTTCGCCGCTGACCCTGCTGGCGTCACGGCGGAAGGCTCTGGCCCGGAATGACCTGTATGGGGCGTTCCTGGCGTCGGCGGCTCACGGCCTGGCCGGCGCCCGCGACCTGATTTCCCAGCCGGAGTGGGACCGTGCCGTCGATCTGGCCGCCGATGCGCGCCTGCGGATCCACTGCCTGGGCGGCCGCTTCAGCCGCTTTCTGGCGGGCTATCTCTGGGAGCACCTGCGATTGCTGCGCCGTGACTGTGCCTGGCTCGACGGCAGCGGGGCGGTTCTGGTCGACAGCCTGATCGACATGACGCCGCGGGATGTGGTCATCGTCTTCGATTACCGCCGCTATCAGCCCGATGTGGTTGCCTTTACCGAACGGGCGGTGTCGGCAGGCGCGCATCTGGTGCTCTTTACCGACGGCTCGGGGTCGCCGGTGGCACGCCTGGCCGACGCCGTCATCGCGGCGCCGGTCGAGACGATCTCGCCCTTCGACTCGCTGGTGCCGGCTCTGGCCCAGGTCGAAGCCTTCGTCGCCGCCGTGACCGCCAGATCGGGCGAGAAGGCACGGACTCGGCTGGGTCGCCTGGAAGTACTTCGCGCCGAAATGACCGGCGAAGCACCGATCGAGAAAGAGAACTGACCGATGGCCAAGCCAGTTGAGTTTTCCCAGGGGGGGCGAACCATTACGCGAGATATGCCCTATCAGGCGGGCCATGTCACCCTCCTCCTGGTCGACATGCAGCGGATCTGGGTGGAGCCCGGTCTGGATCCGGCCTATCCCGCTGCTACGCCGGACGACCACCTCTATCGCGAACTGCGCGATCGGGTGGTGCCCAACCAGCGGCAGCTGCTGGCCGCGGCGCGCACAGCTGGGGTCCAGGTGGTTCACACCATCATCGAGAGCCTGACCGAAGATGGCCGCGATCGTTCGCTCGACCACAAACTCTCGCCCATCCACGTGCCCAAGGGGTCGCCGTTGGGGCGGGTGATTCCCGAACTCGAGCCGATCACCAACGAGATCGTGCTGCCCAAGACCTCGTCCGGCGTGTTCAACTCGACCGCGATCGACTACGTGCTGACCAATCTGGAAACCCGCTTTCTGATCGTGGCCGGGATGGTCACCGACCAGTGTGTCGACATGGCGGTGCGCGATGCGGCCGATCGCGGCTACCTGGTGTCCCTGGTACACGACGCCTGTGTGGCAGCCTCGGCGGAGCGCCACGAGTCGGCGCTGCGGGCGCTGCGTGGCTACTGCTGGACCGCCGATACGGCCCAGGTCGTCGGTCGGCTGCGGGCGCTCGGTCGGTGAAAACCATTCAACTCGGCATTTCCAGGCATCGGGAGACCGGATTCGCATGACCAACGGGCGGGATGGCAGAACGGAGTCCGTTGCGGAGCTGGTGAGCTTCGTGACGACCGATTGGGCCGGCATCACGCGGGGCAGGGCGGTGCCCTATGCCGACCTCGATCGCTGGCTCGGCAAAGGCTGCGGCTGGGTGCCGGCCAATGCCGCCATTACGGCATTCGACCCGATCGGCGCCGATAACCCCTGGGGATCGAGCGGCGATCTGCGGCTGCTGCCCGATCCCGAGGCCGCGTTCTCGGTCACAGACCTCCCCGGCGCCACGGCTCTGCACGCTTATCAGTGCGACATCGTCGGCACCGATGGCGCGCCGTGGGATTGCTGCCCGCGCACCTTTCTCCGACGAGCCCTTCGCGATCTGGAAGGCCTGGGCTTCCGCGTGGTCGCTGCCTTCGAACATGAGTTCCAGTTGCTGGGTGAGGGACCGGCTGCCCCCGCCTTCTCGCTCCAAGGACAGCGGCTTGCCGACCCGCTCGGCCCGCTGCTGGTGCGCGCCTTGGACGATGCCGGTGCCGAGCCGGAAATGTTCTTTCCGGAGTACGGGCGGCGGCAGTTCGAGGTGACCTGCCGCCCCGCCGCCGCACTTGCCGCGGCTGACCGGGCGGTCGTGATCCGCGAGGTGACGCGCGAGGTTGCTCGCCTGCTTGGCAGTCGCGCGACCTTTGCGCCGAGAACGGCGGCTGAGGGGGTGGGTAATGGCGTCCACGTTCATATCAGCCTGACCGACCTGGCCGGGCAACCTGTCGGATACGATGCCGCTCGGCCCGGGCGAATCTCGGACGCCTCCGGTCGGTTCGCAGCGGGGATCATCCGCCACTTGCCCGCCTTGTGCGCCTTTACCGCGCCGAGCGTGGTCTCGTATGCGCGGCTGGTACCCCACCACTGGAGCGCTGCCTGGACCGCCTTCGGAGATCGGAATCGGGAAGCCACGCTCAGAATCTGTCCGACCACCACGCTCGCAGGGGGCGACCCGGCCCGTCAGCTTCACTACGAGTACCGTGCGCTCGATGCATCGGCCTGCCCGCACCTCGCGCTCGGCGTGATCATTCGGGCGGGGATCGAAGGCCTCCGCGCGGCGCTGCCAGCCCCGCCGCTGGTCGATGTCGACCCCGGGTTGCTGAGCGAGGGCGAGCGTGACGCGCTCGGTGTGCGTCGCCTGCCGACGTCGCAGACGGAGGCGCTGGCGGCGCTGGAAGCGGACGCCGTCGCCACCGGCTGGTTCAGCAGCGAGACGCTGGCCGGCTACCGGGCTATGCGCGCCAAGGAGCGGGAGCTGGTTGCGGGACTCTCGCCCGCCGATCTCGCTGCCAAGTACGCATCGGTGTACTGAGTGAGTCACTCCCTGGCAGACATCGAACCGGAACCTCCCGTCGTCGAGCTGGTCAACGGCGATGGCCGTTCGCACGCGATGCTGCTCTGCGAGCACGCCTCGCGGTTTATCCCGAGTCGGTATCGGGACCTGGGCCTCAGCGGGCCCGACCTCTCGCGGCACATCGCCTGGGACATCGGCGCGGCGGCGCTGGCTCGGGCCATGGCAGTGCGGCTCGACGCCCCCCTCTTTCTTCACGGCTACTCCCGTCTCCTGATCGACCCGAACCGGCCCCCGACCGCCGAGGACAGCGTTCCCGTCCGGAGCGAGGATACGCCCATCCCGGGAAACACCGGCCTCACTCCCCAGGAGCGGGGGGCCCGCGTGGCGCGCTACTTCACGCCGTTCCACGATGCGGTGGCCGATCATCTCGACCACCGCCAGGCGGCCGGGCGGCCGACTGTCGTCGTCGGCGTCCACAGTTTTACTCCGGTATTCCGCGGCGTCCGGCGACCCTGGCATGCCGGCGTTCTGTTCGGAGACGCGGTTGGCTTCGGTCGCGCCGTGGTTGCCGCGCTGGAATCGCCGGATCTCGTCATCGGTGCCAACCAGCCCTACTCGATTCATCCGGATGGCGACTATACCGTACCGATGCACGGCGATGCGCGGGGTATCCCGGCCATCCTGTTCGAAGTCCGCCAGGACCTGCTCGGCACGGTCGCTGACATCGATAGCTGGGCCGATCGGCTCGTCAGGGCTCTCGCTGCAACCTCTCACTACGCTTTGGAGGCCACGGGCCGATGACGGACGATAAAACCTTGCAGGAGCTGGGGTATCAGGAAGAGCTGCACCGGGGGCTTTCGACCTGGGATCTGGTGGTCTACGGGCTGGTATTCATCATGCCGATCGCCCCGATGGGCATCTACGGCTACGTGGTAACCGAGTCTCGCGGCATGCCGGTGCTCACCTATTTGATCTGTAGCGTCGGGATCTTCTTCACGGCGCTGGCCTACAGCGAGATGGCCAAGGCCGTTCCGACCGCTGGATCGGTCTACGGCTACGCCTCGCGCGCCTTCGGCAGCCGGTTCGGTTTCCTGGCCGGATGGATGATTCTCATCGACTACCTGCTGATCCCGAGCCTCTGCTACGTCTTCGCCTCGATTGCGCTCGCGGGAATGATTCCGGTCGTCCCGCTGTGGGGCTGGCTGGTGCTCTTTGCTCTGACGAACACCCTCATCAATTATCGGGGGGTCGTCTTCAGTGCGCGGTTCAATCGGGTCGTGCTGGCTTTCCAATTCGTGACGCTCGCTCTCTTCCTCGGGTTCGGCATCTATGCCGTCAGCACCGGGGCTGCCGGAGAGGGGTGGACCAGCAAGCCGATCTTCGACCCTGGTAATCTCGATTTCCGTGCCCTGATGACCGCGGCGAGCATCGCGGTGCTCAGCTTTCTGGGGTTCGATGCGATCTCGACCCTCTCGGAGGAAGCCCATGGCGGAGGTCGGAGCGCCGGTCGCGCGACCCTCATGGTGCTCTTTCTGGTGGCAGGGTTCTTCATGGTGCTGACCTTCGTGGCCGGTAACCTGCAACCCGACTGGCAGGCGCTCGCGGCCGATCCGGACAACGGCTTCTACAATGTGGCCGCCATTGCCGGCGGCAAGTTCCTCTACACATTGTGCGCCGGGATGACGGCCTTCTCTTGGGGAATCACGGCGGCGCAGGCTTCGCAAAGCGCCGTTTCGCGAATCCTCTTCAGCATGGCGCGCGATCGGTTGCTCCCGGCTCGGCTGGCGCAGGTACATCCGCGCTTTCGTACACCGCACGTAGCATTGCTGGCCGTCGCGGTCATCTCGCTGGTCATCGGCCTGGTCTACCAAAGCGATCCGAGCGGCATCACCTACATCGTCAACTTCGGGGCGTTGACCGGGTTTCTCTGTCTGCATGCCAGTGTGGTAGCCCACTACATGATCCGGAATGGCAGCAGGAACTATCTGTTGCACCTGATCTGTCCGCTCCTGGGCGCCGTGGTGGTCGGCTATGTCTGGTGGGGTCTCGACACTCAGGCCAAGCTGCTCGGCCTGGCATGGGTCGCGGTTGGCGCGGTGGTGCTGGCGGTCAACGCAGCCCGCGGAGTCAGGACCCGTCTCGATGTCTGACCGAGGCCGCGATACCTGGCTGGCGCGGGACCGGGCTGCCGTGGGTGATCCCGGGAAGCTGCGCTTCCATCCGATGGTTGCGCTGCGCGGTGAAGGGCCGCACCTGATCGAACCAGGTGGTCGCCGGATCCTCGATTTCTCCGCCGGATGGGGAGCCGCATCCCTCGGCTATGCCCATCACGCCGTGGTCGCTGCCGTCGAGCATAGCGTCCGTACCATGGCCGGTGTGGGCTCGCTCTCACTGGTGAGCCCGCCTGCAGTCCTGCTGGCCGAGGCGCTGCTCGACAGCCTGGCCGATGGGGTCGATCGCCGGGTCTGGTTCGGGCATTCGGGTACCGATGCCTGCGACATGGCCCTCCGTCTGGTAACCAACGGACCCAGGCAAGGCGTCATCAGCTTCAAGGGGTCGTACCATGGCGGCTTCGGCGGCGGGATGGCGATCTCCGGGCATGCCGCGTTGGGCGGGGCAGGGAGCCGTGCCGACCTGGTGCAGCTCGACTATCCTCGCGATTCAGCCAGCGGGGCGGCCGTCCTCGAGCAACTGGACCAGGTTTTGGCGACGGGATCTTTCGCGGCACTCTTCATCGAACCGATCCTCTCGGATGGCGGACTGATCGTTCCACCAGAGGGATTTCTCGCCGGTGTGGCGGATCGGTGTCGCCGTCATGGCACGTGGCTGGTTGTCGATGAGGTCAAAGTCGGGCTGGGCCGGACGGGGAAGATCCATGCGCACCAATGGGAAGAGATCTCTCCCGACCTGCTCGTGCTTGGTAAGGGGCTGGGCGGCGGGCTCCCCATTTCGGCGGTTCTCGCGCCCAATGAGCTGATGAAGACGATGCCATCCGGGGCGATGCTGACCACGCAGGGGAATGCGGTCACGGCGTCGGCAGCGCTGGCGGTCATTACGGCGATCCGATCCGAAGAAGTCGAACGGCATGTCCATCGTGTCGGCACCGTTCTGCGTCAGCGCCTCGACGAGGTGGCCACCCGGTCTCCGCTGGTCCGGGAGGTGCGAGGGCGCGGCTTGGTGCTGGGCGTCGAACTGGGAGCATCGGAAACCCATTCGTCAACGGACTATGCCCGCCTGGTGTGCTACCGGGCCTGGGAACTCGGCCTGCTGTTCTACTACGTCGGTAGTGAGCACAAGGTGCTCGAGCTGACCCCGCCGCTGGTGCTCTCCGAGGGCGAAGCCGAGCGGGGCGTGTCGCTCCTGGAACAGGCGCTTAGCGACACCGCGACCGGCCGAGTGGATGAGGCCGCCGCCGCTGAATGGAGCGGTTGGTAGACCAGGATTGTCGTCGGTTCATCGGGTCGGATATCTTTCAGGCCCGACCATCTTCCAATATGTGGACCGTTCCATGACCGACACGCCCAACCGCCGGCAGGTGATCCGGCTCGCGGCCGCAGGCTCGCTGAGCATTGCCGCGGGACGCTATCGTCCGCTGCTTGCGCAGACGCCGGAAATCCTGATTCGGGGCGGGCGGGTCGTCAACGCCGACGGAGTGCGGAACGCCGACGTCCGGATCCGAGGCGATCGGATTGTCGACGTTGGCCCGGGATTGAGCCCAGGGGCGGGGGCGCGTGTCATCGACGCCGCGGGGAAGCTCGTGATGCCCGGAGGCGTCGATCCGCACACCCACATCGACGGCTCATTTGCCGATGACCTGGAGAGCGGTTCCCGGGCCGCCCTGGCGGGCGGAATCACCAGCGTGGGCACCTTTGCCTTTGCGCGTTCCGGCGAAACGGTGCTCGACGCCATTGGCCGGATGACTCGGCAGGTAGGTACGCAAGCTATTGCCGATGTCTTTCTCCACGGCATTGCCTGGCCCCCGACCGCCGAGTTCAGCGCGGCACTGGAAGGGATGGCGGCGGCGGGACAGCCGAGTTCCAAGCTCTTCATGCCGATGCCGGACTTTCATTCGCAGCTGGCAGGGGTGATCCGGACGCTGGAAGCGGCCAGGCAGGCCGGCGTGGTCTGCATGGCGCACTGTGAAGATCCCGAACTGCTGGCGGCGGCCGTGCGTCGACTCACCGCTGCGGGGCGGACCTCGCTGGCGTATTACGCCGAGAGTCGGCCGGAGGTTGCGGAGGTGGCGGCAACCGAGCTGGCGGTCGCGCTCGCTGAAAGCACCGGGGCGCCGATCTACATCGTTCACCTGTCATCGGCGCGCGCGCTGGCGGTGTGCCGAGCGGCGAGGCAATGGGGATTGCCGCTCTATGTGGAGACGCGTCCGCTCTATCTGCACTATGCGGCCGACAAGCTAGCCGGGGCCGACGGCCCACTCTTCGTGGGCCAGCCGCCGTTGCGTGCTAAGGACGATTCGGAAGCACTCTGGGCCGGCCTTGCCGACGGCACGATTGATGTTCTGGCCACCGATCATGCGCCCTGGACCCGGGCGCAGAAGCTCGATCCGGCGCTCTCGATTGCGAATCTGCGGCCGGGGATGAGCGATCTGCAGTTCATGTTGCCGATCTACTTCTCGGAAGGTGTTCGCAAGCGTGGTCTCTCGCTCGAGCGCTTCGTGGCCACGACGTCGACCAATCCGGCCCGCATCTTCGGACTCTATCCGAAGAAGGGCGCCATCCGGGAAGCGGCCGATGCGGACCTGGTGATCTGGGATCCCGAGGCGCGCTGGACTGTGCGCGCGGCGGATGATCATTCACGCGCGGACTATTCGGTCTATGAGGGTTGGGAGGTCACGGGCAGGCCAATCCTGACCATCCGGCGGGGAGAGATCGTAGCCGAATCAGGTCGAGTCGGCGCTGCGGCGGGGAGTGGGCGGGTCGTCATGCGCACCCGGTGGAGCAGGGCATAGCGGATCGGTGTCATGACTGACGGACGTGCCGGGGTAGCTGTGCGGGTTGCCGGTGCCTCTATGAGCCGTCACGGGTCCATAGCAGAACGACGCCACAAGGGGTGCCGGTGCCCTGATACTGTACCGGCATTTCTGCGGGACCTCGATAGACCTCCATCCCCTGGATACCGTTGACCCGTAGCTGGTTGATGTCGGGAGGTTCCCGCATCCCGGGAACCCAGTATCGTACGCCGTCAAGGTAGATCGAGAAGTAGCAGGCTGATTCCATCGGCTTCCGCATCGGACCGCACCGCATCCAATCCTGCGATTGAATTGCTCCGCCGCGCCCGGTGGCAACGGAGAAGCCACCGCCGCAGTCCGGCGGGCGTGCAATGAGGCGCAGGCCTGTGGTCATGCGAAGGACGTCGGCCATGGTAGCATGCTCGCGCTCAGCCAGCATCTCACGAGTAAAGAAACGTCCGATGCCCGTCCGACGCCGTTCTTCGAACGGCGCCATCCGCCCGGTGACGGCAACCCCGCGTCCCTCGACGGTGATGGAGTCGAGCTGCTGTGCAACGGCATCGAGCACGAAATCCGCGGTCATGGAGTCATTGGCAACGATGAATATGTTCCGACTGGCAGGGTAGTATCCAACGGCCCTGACCGACAGGCGCGCAACACCGGACTGCCTCACCGATAGACTGAACCGGCCGAGCGTATCCGTCGTTGCGCCGATACCGGCAGGTTCGAGTCGCAGCTCGGCGCCTCGAATCGGGCGTCCGCCACTGCGTACGGCGCCGGTAATGATGCTCTGCGCAACCATGTCCGTTGCAAGGCACAGCAGGACTGCGGGCAGCACGAGGCCAGTCGGATGTCGGAATATCTGGCGAGGCGGGGCAGGAGCACGACTGGACGCGTTCGACATGGTGACTCCGTCGGAGCCAGAGCTACTGTTTCCGCTGCTGGCCGGTTCGCGCGGTCGAGTTACTGGAGTTGATACCAGACGCCCCGCCCGCGCCCATGACGGCGCAGTCGGCCCTGCTCGACCAGGGTACGAAAATGTAACTTGAGGGTATTGCGATTGGCGCCGGTGAGTGCGATCACCTCACCCATCGTGACCCGTCCTCGCTCCCGGGCAAGCTCCATGATGCGCAGCGACGGCTCGGGCAGCGTAGCTAACAGTTCCTCGTGCTCGATCTTCCGGTGGAGCCGGCGCGTCTGTTCGGCCAGGGCCTGGAGGAAGAAGAGCAGCCACGGTTGCCAATCCGGCGCGTCGCTCCACACGGTTCGCTGGGTGCGCCGCAGGGCCAGGTAGTAGGCTTCTTTGTTCTGCTCGATCACGCTCTCGAGGGAACTGTACGGAACATAGGCATACCCCTCCTGGAGCAGCAGCAACGTCGTCAGTACTCGGCTTAAACGGCCGTTGCCGTCCTGAAAAGGATGGATTGCCAGGAACAGCACGACCCAGAGCCCGATGCGCAGCAATGGATGCAGGCGGCTCCCCGCCTCGCCGGTGAACCACGCTGTCAGCTCCTCCATGCGTTGTGGAGTATCGAACGGCGACGTCGTCTCGAAGATCACGCCCAGCTGCCGGCCGTCCCGGTCGAACGCGGCCACGCTATTGGGCATGGTCTTGTACCAGCCCCGATGCCGGGCGTCTTTGTCGCTGTAACGCAGCAAATCTCGATGAAGCTGCCTGATATGGTTCTCGGTCAGCGTGATCTCGTTCCAGGACGAGAACACCAGCTCCATGGCCGCCGCATACCCCGCCACTTCCTGTTCGTCGCGGGTGACGAACGACGTCGTCTCGAGGTTGGAGAGCAGGGCTTCGATCTCGCGGTCCGAGAGCTTGCTTCCTTCGATTCGCGTGGATGAACCGATGCTCTCGATCGTTGCGACGCGCTTGAGTACCGAGAGCCGTTCGGGGGCCAGGCGCCCCAGCGCTCGCCAGGAACCCTTGAACTCTTCGAGCTCGGCGATGAGCCGAAGGAGATCAGGGCCGACGCGGACGGTTTCAGTCGATATCACACCCAATAATACACCCAATTACACCCAATTGCAACCATTAACACCCATTTGTACCCAATAATGTCCATTTCTGACCGCTTCACCCATCTTTCGAACTCAAGCCATGCGCCTTGCAAAGGAGGTATGAGACTCGTTTTTTGTGGTTGGTTGAACACGGTAGGGGCTTTCAATTCCGGTGGCTCGCCCCGCGGGGGGAAGCCGCGTCCAGGGTCGGTATCCCAGTGGACGAACAGCCGACGAGATCGGTGTTAGACGGCGACCCATGCTCCGATGTGATCCGGGCCACGGTAATGTCAGGGAACGGCTTGTAAGTTCCCGACATGGCCCGCTTCTGGTACTCGACTGTGTTTGTTACTGGTCTATGCGCAACGACTATGACTGCCGTCGACGCACAATCGACGCATCCGTTTCCTCGCCTGAATCTCGTCGGGACGCTGGGCCAGGCGAGCGGTGCCGGTAACCGGTTCACGGACGTTGCTCTCGCCGGGGGGCTCCGAATCGGCCAGGTGGAGGGCCGCGTACGATGGGGCACGCTGGTCTTTTTCGGGGGCTGTGCTGCGGAGGTGCCCACCAAGTGTTCCGCTGGTGACGGGCCGTATCTCGATGCGATGGTGAGCTGGCATTTCGCGCAAACGGCTACTCCCGTCGGTTCGTGGACGGTATCGGTGGGGCCCGGCTTCCTTCGAACCGGTCAGCGTCCGTTCCTCGGCGTGGCGGTGGGTCATGATCTGGGCATCGGCCGCCGTGGTCTAGCGCGCATCGAACTTTACGGTCGCCATCTGTTCGACCCGGACTATCGACGCGACTGGGGGGAATCCCACCGACAGGTTGGTGTCCGAGTCGGCATCGGGTTATGGACGGCGGTCGAACGGTTATAGCTCAGACGTTGAACGGAACAGAGTCCCGTCGCCGTCCTTTCGGTCAGGGCAGAGCTGACGCGTCGGTCATGATCCGACCGGCCAACTCTTTGACAAACTTCGCGGCGACGAATGCCGTAACGCCGCCCAGATCCTGACGCGGGTTGTACTCGACCACGTCGGCGCCCACCACGGTGCCGCCGAGTTCGTGAATCAGCGTGATCACCTCGCGAACGGAAAGGCCGCCGGGCTCTCGATGAGAGACGCCGGGCGCCGCACCGGGATCAATACCATCGAGGTCGATCGACCAGTACACCGGACCATCGGTACGAGGCCGGGCGCCGCCGACCCACCGGTCCATGGTGATCACCTCGACGCCGAAGCGCTCGGCCTGTTCCCTCAGGTGCGCAGTTTGGGTCCGGATCCCGATCTGAATCAGCCGACTCGCCAGGCCGGCTTCCATGATCCGGGCAAACGGACAGGCGTGCGAGTACCGGTCGCCCTCGAAATCGTCGTAGAGGTCGGCGTGGGCATCCACGTGCACAATGGTCAGGTGCGGATGATGCGCGGCTACCGCGCGAACCACGGGGTAGGTCACGGCATGGTCGCCGCCCAAGGCGATGGGCCGATTGCCTGCGTCCAACACCGCACGGACACCAGCCTCGATCAGGCCGCGAGCCCGCTCGTCAGGAGGCAAGACGAGATCGCCGGCGTCCGCGAGCCCGGCGGGGCCGCTCAGATCCTGGTTCGTTTCGGTCCACGGGTTGCCCGCCGGACTGTGCAGCGCCGCGCGGATGATGGGCGGCGCCTCGGCCGGGCCACGGAGGAAGGACGAGCTGGCGTCGTAGGGAAGGCCGATCAGGCATGGGCGCATGACTGTCACCCTTGGAGTTCCGGCAGGCACTGGAGCATGCCCGCCGGTCGTTCGTAGAGACGTTTAGACGTTGAAGCGGAAGAGAATCACATCGCCGTCCTGAACGACGTACTCCTTACCCTCCGAGCGCACCAAGCCCTGTTCCCGAGCTGTCTTCCAGCCGCTGACCCGGACGAAGTCGTCGAAGGCCACCGTCTCGGCCCGAATGAAACCCTTCTCGAAGTCGGTATGGATCACCGCGGCGGCCTGCGGGGCTTTGTCGCCCACGCGGATGGTCCAGGCCCGGACCTCTTTTTCCCCGGCGGTGAAGTAGCTCCGCAAGCCCAGCAACCGGTA
The DNA here is from genome assembly GCA_964619465.1 of uncultured Gemmatimonas sp. Taxonomy (GTDB): domain Bacteria; phylum Gemmatimonadota; class Gemmatimonadetes; order Gemmatimonadales; family GWC2-71-9; genus SHZU01. Next base: position 821 of record CAZUES010000013.1, on the reverse strand, counting down.
CGCCGCCCGCGCCAGCCGATCGAGGCCGGACTCGGTCAGCCCCAGGGCATCCAGGAAATCCTTGCGGTCTTCCAGCGCCAACTCCGCCAGCTCGGCCTCGACCTTGGCCGAGAAGAGGATCAGCTCGGCATCCTCACCCGCGGCCTTGATCGACTCGGCCAGCGCCTGGGTGTGGGCATTGCCGCTGTCGAGTTCCGTCTCGCTGACGTTGGCGGCGTAGAGCACCGGCTTGGACGTCAGCAAGTTGAATTGACGGTAGGTCGGCAACTCTTCGGCGGTGGGCACCACGGCCCGGGCCGGCTTCCCTTCCGACAGGACGGCCTTGAGCTGTTCGAGGAGCCGGGCTTCGAGCTTGGCCTGCGCATCGCCGGATTTGGCGAGGCGGACCGTCTTGTCGAGCCGCTTCTCGACCGCCGCCAGGTCCGACAGGCCGAGTTCGATATTGATGATGTCGCGGTCGCGGGCCGGGTCGACCGAACCCATCACATGCTGGATGTCGTCGTCCTCGAAGCAGCGCACCACCTGGACCACCGCATCGACCTCGCGGATGTTGGCCAGGAACTGGTTGCCCAGCCCTTCGCCCTGGCTGGCCCCTTTGACCAGGCCGGCAATGTCGACGAATTCCACCGTGGCCGGCAGGATCCGCTGCGGATTGACGAACGCGGCAATGGCCTGGAGCCTGGCGTCGGGGACTTCGACGACGCCGGTGTTGGGCTCGATGGTCGCGAACGGGTAGTTCGCGACCAGGGCCTTAGCGGAGGTCAGAGCGTTGAAGAGCGTGGACTTCCCGACGTTGGGAAGTCCCACGATACCGAGTCGGA